>CAVPQE010000037.1:0-80627 GCA_963707205.1 uncultured Acidobacteriaceae bacterium | reverse complement strand
GCTCAAAGATACTACCACTTAAAGAATGCCACCCTATTCCAGTAGACTGACTATCCAACGAGGGATGACCACTTGCAAAAACTCAGATCGTGTTTCCACCGCAGTATCATTATCGCGCTCTTTCTCCTCTTGCTTGCCGCGGCAGCGATTGCCCAGTCTGTGCCGTCGGAACTGGTCAAAGGGCTTAAATGGCGCCTGATTGGACCCTTTCGTGGCGGCCGCGTGGTTGCGGTGACAGGCGTGCCTGGCGACTCTACGAACTTTTATTTTGGCGCGGTCAATGGTGGCATCTGGAAAACTAGCGATAGCGGCACGGTGTGGGTCCCGATTTTTGGTAGCCAACCTGTCGGTTCCATCGGCGCGATCGCGGTGGCACCCTCCGACCCCAAGACCATCTACGCCGGAACCGGCGAGTCCGACATTCGTTCCGATCTGTCTTCCGGCAACGGCGTCTACAAATCCACTGATGGCGGCTCTACCTGGACCCATATCGGCCTGGAGGACACGCGCCAGATCAGCCGCATCGTGGTTGATCCGCAGAATCCGAACGTCGTCTACGTCGGGGCACTCGGTCATGCTTATGGCCCAAACGAACAACGTGGCGTCTACAAATCCGTCGATGGAGGAATACATTGGTCTAAGGCTCTCGATGCGGGCTCTGAAATTGGCGTTTCAGATCTGGCGGTCTGTTCCGGCAACCCGCAGATTTTGTTTGCCGGCACATGGAATACGCATCGTCCTCCTTGGAGCACTTATGCTCCCATCGATGGACCCGGCGGTGGGCTCTACCGCTCTCAAGATGCGGGCAAGACGTGGTCCCGCCTCAACGGCAGCGGATTGCCGGAAGGCGATTGGGGACGCATTGGCGTTGACGTTGCGCTGGACGGCAAACGTGTCTACGCACTCATACAAGCAAAGAAGGCTGGCCTGTATCGTTCTGACGACGGCGGCAGCACGTGGATTCTTGAAAACGCAGACCCGCGGCTCACCAGTCGCGCCTGGTATTTCAACGGCATCACCATTGACGCACAAAATCCCGACGTGATCTACATCCCAAACGTTGCTCTCTACCGATCCGAAGATGGAGGGAAGACTATCTCCATCGTTCGCGGCGCGCCCGGAGGTGACGATTATCACCAGATTTGGATCGATCCCAAGAATTCTGCCAGCATGGTTCTCGGAACGGATCAGGGCGCCACGATCAGCCTCGACCGCGGCCAGACCTGGAGTTCATGGTACAACCAGCCCACGGCACAGCTGTATCATGTGATCACCGACAACCAATTTCCTTATGTGGTGTACGGCGCCCAACAAGATAGCGGAAGCGCTGCTGTTCTAAGCCGCACCGACCATGGAGAGATCACGCCCCGCGATTGGTTTCCCGCAGGCGGGAGCGAGAGCGGATACATGGCGCCCGATCCCAAGGATCCCAACATTATCTATCTGAGTGGAACCTACGGCAGCGTTAGCCGCTTCAACAAACGAACCGGACTCAGCCAGGACATTACTCCATGGCCAGCGCTAACGTTTGGTTCTGAAATTAACCAGCGTAAATATAGAGATCCTTGGACTCCGGTCCTGCTCTTTTCCCCCGCTGACTCGACTACGCTTTATCTCGGGACGCAATATGTGATGAAGACAGCCGACGGGGGCCTGCACTGGCAGACCATCAGTCCTGATCTCACCGGCTCGACGCAACCGGTGGGAGATGACAAATCTCAAGGACCGCCCACAATCGAGAATGCGAAACAGCGAGGCTACGGCGTGGTGTTCACGATTGCGCCATCGGCTCTAAACCGTGAACTGATCTGGGCAGGAAGCGACACGGGGTTAATTCACCTCACTCGGGATGGTGGAAAAACCTGGAAGGATGTAACGCCCCAGGGCCTCAGCGCCTGGAGCAAGATCTCGTTCATCGAAGCTTCGCGCTTTGACCCTGCGGTTGCTTATGCCGCGGTGGATCGCAGCCGGCTCGACGATCGCACGCCCTATCTCTATCGAACGCGCGACTATGGCGCGACGTGGCAACTGATTACGAATGGCATTGCGGCCGATTCTTTCCTGCACGGCATTCGGGAAGACAACGAGAGTAAGTCGCTGCTCTTCGCCGGAACCGAACTGGGAGTTTACATATCATTCGACGATGGCGACGACTGGCAATCCTTGCAACTCAATCTTCCCGTCACCTCCGTTCGCGATCTAGCGATTCACGGTGAAGATCTCGTGATTGCTACGCACGGCCGATCCTTCTGGATTCTCGACAACATTACACCCCTGCGCCAGGCGGCCGAAGCAGCGAAAGCGAATGCATTCTGGCTCTACCATCCCGCGCCAGCCGTTCGCATCGATAACGATACCTTCGTGGGCACACCACTTCCGCCCGAGGAGCCAACCGCCGAGAACCCTCCGGCTGGCGCCATGATCGATTACTTCCTCAAGTCTCCAGCCAGCAATGTCACGCTGGAGGTTTTCGACGCGCAAAAGAATCTCGTGCGCAAATTCTCGTCGGAAGATAAGCACGCGGAGAAGCATACGTCAGCTGCCATCGCGGAGCGCTGGTTTCCCAAGCCCGAATTTCTCCAGACAACTCCAGGAATGCATCGCTTCGTCTGGAATCTTACTTGGGGCAGTTCCGGAGGACCCGCGGCGCATGAAGAATCCGAATACCGCAGCCCCAGCGGTCCAAAAGCTGTCCCGGGAATCTATCAAGTCCGCCTGACGGTAGACGGACGGACCCAAAGTCAGTCCATAAAAATCATCATGGATCCGCGCTCGCTCGCGACTCCCGAGATACTTCAGCAGCAGCTGCGACTCGGTCAAGAAATCTTCGCCGAAGCCATGGAAGCACGGCGCGCCCTCGCCGAGATCGGTTCGGTAAGGAAGCAACTGGCGGACGTTGAGCAGAACCTTGGCGAGAAGAATCAAGGTCTCAAGTCGGCTCTAGCAGATGCTCAAACGGAAATCGCAAAGATTCTTACTAACAAAGAGATCACCCCACAACAATCTGGAGGACTACAAGACGGCTACATTGAACTGACCTCAGCACTGCGTGTTGTCGAAGGCGGGGATCGCGCCGTGCCTTCCCAAGCAATTGCCGTCTATAAAGAATCCAGCCAGCAGGTCAAAGCAGGGATTGTGCAGTGGACCGCCTTCAAGCAAATAAAATTGCCGCAGCTGAATCAGAAATTGCGCGAAGGAAGTCTTGCTCCGATCGCGATCTCGGAAATTGAACAGGAAGTGCAATTTCTTATTTCACGTTAAACGGGCTATTCATGCCGTAAAGCCTCGATCGGATCCAGGCGCGAGGCGCGGAAGGCCGGGACCATGCCACTGACCAGTCCCACGGCGCCGAGAATGAGCGTGGACGCGATCAGCGTTCCGGGAGCGATGATCAGGCGGATGTCGCCGGCTTCTCCGTTCTTGGCAAAGGCACTGTACAACGTGAGCCTTCCCACGGACAGCGCGACCGCGTAGGCCAGTATCACCCCAAGCACCCCACCGATGAAGGTAATGGTCAGAGCTTCGGCAAGGAACTGCAGCAGGATGTACCGCCGTGGCGCGCCCAGCGCCTTCTGCACGCCAATCTCACGCGTGCGCTGCGTGACCGAAACCAGCATGATATTCATCAGGCCGACGCCGCCGATGCCGAGCGTAAGCGTGCCAATGAAACCCATCAGGATCTTCAACCCGAGCGTAATGATTTCGAACTGATGGACTTGAGTCATCAGGTTGAACACCTCCACAGCCTGGTGGTCCGTCTGGTTGAACTTGTGTTCCGTCGCCAGGATGGTGCGGACCGTTTGTTCCAGGCTCTCGTACTGAGGCGTCTGGTACGTGAACCAGATGGTGTCCAGGTAATGTGTATTCTTCAGTTCGCTCATCGTGCTGAAGGGGACGTATATCACGCGGTTTATATCGTCATTGCCCTCCTGCATTTTGGCGCTCAAGACGCCGATGACTTCGAAGCTGAGGCCGTCAAGCCGGATGTGCTCTCCCAGCGCGTTGCGTCCGGAAAACAATTTTTCCTTCGCTTCCGAACCGATCACCGCTACGTGGGCGCGCTGGATCTCGTCTTCTGGGTTGTAGAAGCGACCCTGCCTGAGTTTGAGGGCGCGGACGTCAATCACGTTGGGATAATTGCCGCTGACCGCCCAGGTGAAAACTCTGGTGTCGTACTGGACGCTGGCCTGCTTGCTGACTTCGGGCGTGATATGGGTGATTTGGGGAAGGTTGGTGGTAAGCGTCTCTACATCATCCTGCGTAAAGCGGACGAGGACTCCCGCTTTCTGACCGCCGGCCTGCATGGAAGTACGGCCCGGAACCACGATAACGAGCTTAGTGCCGAAATTGGCAAAGATGTTGGCGCAGGCCTGGCCAAAACCATTGCCATACGCGAGTAGCATGACTACCGTGGCAATGCCCCAGGCCATGCCCAGCATGGTGAGTGCGGTGCGGCGGCGATTGTGCCGCATGGCGCCGTAGGCTTCCTGGAGCAGATCCCGGAACATATCGCAGTACCTCTGGCATCACTCCTGCCGGAGGGCTTCCACCGGCTGCAGCATGGCCGCTTTGCGCGCGGGATAAAGACCGGCGACCACTCCGGCCAGCGTCAGGCTGCCAATCGCCAGCAAGGCCGACATCGGCACCAATTTGGGCGGATCAAATCCGCCTGGCCCCCGCACCGATCCCATCATCGCCATCAAGCCTGTCGCCATTCCCATGCCGATCAGCCCACTACTCAGTGTGAGAAGCAGTCCCTCCAGAAAAAAATGAAATAGAATGCTGCGATTGGTGGCGCCCAGGGCCTTCCGTAATCCGATTTCATGGGTGCGTTCGCTGACTGCGACCAGCATGATATTGATGACGCCGATGGCCCCCAGCGCCAACGTGACCATTCCCACCGCTCCCAGGAACATGTTCATGACGTCGAAAATGGTTCCCACCATTTTTGATTCCTGGATCGAATCCCAGCCGTCAAAGGCGTTTTCATCGCTGGCATCGAATCCGTGATTGCGGGCAACGATTTTGTGGACATCCTCCTCCGCGAGCCGGTGCTCCGCGGTCACGCGAGGCTGATATTCAACAAAGGAAATGGAGTTCTGGTGGTTTTCTCCCTTCAGCGGGAAGTACGTGGCCATCACTGAGAAAGGGATGTAGCCACGCATATTCAGCCAGGTGTTGTCGCCGCGACCAAGGTGCGGCATGCTGCCAATGACCTCGAACCGGAGGCCGTTTAGCAGGACGAATGCGCCCACCGCGGGGCGGCCGGGGAAAAGCGTTTTCAGCAGTTCGTTGCCGAGGACAATCACATTGCGTCTCTGCGCTTCGTCCATTTCATTGAGCCAGCGTCCCTCCTTGAGGGGAAGATAACTGATCTCATTCAGCTGAGGCTCCGCGCCCAGGATTTCAACCCCTGCACTGGCGAATTCGCTCACCTCATGCAGGTCGGTGCGAGAAAGAATAGGGCAGGCATTGCCGACGTGTGGGGCTCGCGTACGAATATCCACGTAATCCTGGTAGGTGAGCAAATAGGGACGGGCGGAGTTCATGCTGCCTTTTACCGCGGGTGCGCGCCCCGGAAAGATAAACATGATGTTCCTGCCGAACTCGGCCAACTCGCGCTTGTTGCCCGAACGAAAGCCTTCGCCCACGCCCACCAGTAGAAGTAACGATCCCACGCCCCAGGCAATACCGAACATGGTCAGGAACGAGCGTAGCTTGTGCGCCCACAGGTTGCGGAAGATTTGCGCGAAGATGTCGAAAACCGTGCGCATAATCGAGAAATATTGTACCTCTTTGATTGTTGCATGATTGACACCTCAGATTGGCACATAATTTGACCGTGTTGCGCTATTCTCCGTCGTATGCCTGCTGCAAGCGGTTTATGTCGATCTTACCCATTTGCATCATTGCATTCATGACCCTCTTTGCTTTCTCAGCATCCTTGTCTTGCAACAGTTTGCCTAAGACAGACGGAATGATTTGCCACGACAGGCCATATTTGTCTTTCAGCCAGCCGCACCTTGATTCTTCTCCGCCTGCGGAAAGTTTCTCCCACAACTCGTCAACTTCTTGCTGCGTCTCGCAGTTTACGAAGAATGAGATGGCTGGCGTGAAGGTGAACAGCGGGCCCCCATTGAGTGCGTAGAATTCCTGTCCATTGAGTTGGAAGGTAACGGACATTACGGTCCCCTTTGGTCCTGGACCTCCTTCTGGGTATCGAGTAACCTTGCCAACCTTTGAGTTCTTGAAGATGGAAACGTAGAAATTCATTGCCTCTTCGGCTTTGTCGTCGAACCACAAGAATGGGGTGATTTTCTGCATGCAGATCTCCTTGTTCTTTCTTCCGGAATCCTTTAGTTAAGAACCAACTCAGGCCGTCGCGAGGCGAGACCAGCGCCCGAACGCGACAAACGCCGCCAGGAGCCCTACCACGCACTCTGCTGCTGTATTGTTCCATCGTGATAGTTGTTATGTTGGATCTCCCTTCATTTGCGTTATGCCCGAACCCGTTTTGCACCTGCTGATACGCGGCTACTGTGCCGGCAGACCCGGAATCTCGACCAGGGGCCGGATTTCGACAGTACCCTTGCGGGCGGCTGGGATCTGTCCTGCAATTTCGATGGCCTCGTCGAGATTCTTGGCCTCCACCAGGAAGTAGCCGCCGAGTTGTTCGCGGGTCTCGGCGAACGGACCGTCGGTCACGAGCCGCTTACCATTGCGTACTTGGATGCTGGTCGCCGTCGTTACAGACTGCAGCGGGTTGGCGGCCAGATACTGCCCCTTCGACTGGAGCGTATGCGCCAGCTGGGTCGACTCTCCGTAACACTGCTGCCGCTCGGCCTCGGTCCAAACCTGCTCGTCGGCGTAAATCAGCAACATGTATTTCATTCTCGCGCCTCCATTGGTAGATCGAATGGTAGATGTCTAAATCGATATCTCAATCCGATAAATTTAAAACAGTCACGATACTTCCTAGCCGCTTGTTTGTCCGGGCTGCCTACCTCCAGCCCTCTTGAACTAACTTGAAGAGATCTTCTGACTTTCTATCCGTAGATCGAACGACGAGCGCCTCAATCGACACCCAAGGCAAGAAATCTCTACAATCGAGCATGTCTATGGACGCTGCTAGCGCCGTCGAAGCAGTCTACCGCTCCGATTGGGGCCGCATTGTGGCCGCCCTGATTGGGCTGGTCGGCGACTTCGATCTCGCCGAAGAGGCTGCGCAGGAAGCCTTTACGGCCGCTGTGGATCAATGGCGTGTTTCCGGTGTTCCGGAATTCCCACGCGCATGGATCATCCAGACGGCTCGGCATAAAGCAATCGACCGCATTCGGCGCAAGACGCGGTTCGAGGAAAAGCTGGAATCGTACGTCAAAAGCGGCTTGGTCCGCACCAGCGAAGAGCCAGATTACGACACCAGCGAGATTCCCGACGACCGGCTGCGGCTCATCTTCACTTGCTGCCACCCAGCGCTTGCTCTCGAGGCGCAGGTAGCGCTGACCCTGCGTACGCTGTGTGGCCTCGAGACCGACGAGATTGCACGAGCGTTTCTAGTGCCACCGTCGACGATGGCGCAACGCCTGGTGAGGGCAAAGCACAAGATCCGCGATGCCGGCATCCCGTACCTAGTCCCCGAGACGAAGGACATGGCGACCAGGCTCGACGCCGTTCTGACCGTAATCTATCTCGTCTTCAACGAAGGCTACGCGGCCACCCGAGAGGGACCACTGGTGAGGACAGATCTGTGCGCGGAGGCGATCCGCATGGGACGTTTGGTGAGATCGCTGATGGGATCGCACCCTCCGGCGGAGTCGACCGCTCTCGTCGCCCTGATGCTTCTTCACGATGCACGGCGCAATGCCCGCATCGATGAGGCGGGGGACCTCGTCATTCTTGAAGAGCAGGATCGCAGCCGGTGGGATAACCGCCAGATTGCTGAGGCCCTGCCGCTGGTCGAAGAAGCTTTTCGTAGCGGACCCGGGCCGTATGCTGTGCAAGCGGCGATCGCGGCCCAGCATTGCCGGTCCGCGAGCACCAAAGATACGGACTGGATTCAGATCGTACGCCTCTACGATCTGCTCGAGCGCTTGGAACCATCTCCGGTCGTATCGCTGAACCGCGCGGTGGCAGTCGCGATGGCGGAAGGGCCTCGTCCCGCGCTCGCGCTCATGGATGCACTTGCCGCAACTGGCGATCTCGACCACTATCACCTGCTGCATGCCGCCCGCGCCGATCTGCTGCGACGAATCGGGTCCCTGGAAGAAGCCGCGCAGAGCTACCGGCGAGCGCTGACCCTGGTCACCAATGACAGCGAGCGTAGATTTCTCGAGCGGCGGCTGGCGGACGTCCAGTTGTCGGCATCGTGAACAGCATCGTTCGAGATCCCGCGACGATCAGACTGGCTACGCTACAGCCTCTTCTGGTTCGGGGAACGCATTCTCGTTGTTGGTCCCGGACGCTAGGGCCGGCACCCGTGTCTTAGCCACGAGCATGTAGATGGACGGCACCACGAACAGAGTAAAGGCCGTCCCGATGATCATGCCGCTCACCAGCATGATGCCAATGCTGTTTCGCGCTCCAGCTCCTGGGCCCTTGGCCAGTACCAACGGAAAATGACCAATCACGGTAGCGGCCGTCGTCATCAGGATGGGTCGCAGCCGCGTGCCCGCCGCCTCAATAATCGCGGCAAGCTTGTCAATCCCTTCCTCCTGCAGCTCGTTCGCAAACTCCACGATCAGGATGCCGTTCTTTGACACCAAACCGACCAGCGTGATCAGTCCCACCTGGCTGTATATGTTGAGCGTCGTCAGGCCCAGGAACGAGAACAGCAACGCTCCCGAAATCGCTAGCGGTACTGAACCTGCCAGAATGATGAATGGATCGCGGAAGCTTTCGAACTGCGCCGCCAGCACAAGGTAAATCAGGATTCCAGACAAGAGGAAGGTACCGAGAAACTTGCTTCCCTCGACCCGGAGCTGGCGCGACTCGCCCGCATAGTCAACCGTGAAACCCTGCGGCAGGATGGCCTTGGCTTCGTCTTCGAGCATCCGCAGCGCCCGGTCCAGCGGTACTCCAGGCGGAATCACACCCTGAATGCGCACCGCGTTGAGCTGCTGAAACTTCTTCAGGTCGCGCGGCTCAGTGGTCGTGCGCAGGCTGGCAAAGGTAGACAACGGCACAAGTTTGTTCTGCGACCCCGTGATGTAGATCTGCGAAAGTTGTTCCGGGGTTAATCGCTCCGCGCGCTTGACCTGGGGAATGACCTTGTAGCTCCGCCCCTGGATGCTGAAGCGGTTGACGTAGTTCCCACCAAGCAAGGTGGAAAGATCCTGGCCGGCCTGACTCAAATCAACCCCTTGAGAGCGGAGCTTGTCGCGATCGAAGACGACCTCAGCCTGCGGTTGGTCGAACTTCAAATCGGAGTCGGCATAGATGAACAGACCACTAGCCATGGCCTTCCCCACGAGCTGCTTGGCGAATTCGACCAGTTGCTGTGGCTCGGCTGGAGAGGCGATCACGAAATCAACCGGGAAGTCTCCGCCGCCGGGCAATGGAGGCGGAGTCAACGGGATGACGCGGATGCCCGCAATCTTCGACAACGGAGCGGTGGATTCGAGCAGAAGCTGCTGCGCCGTCTTTTTCCGCTCGCTCCAGGGTTTGGTTACCATGCCACCGAAGCCGCCCGTCGGGGACGTGATCTGAAAGATGCTTTGGCTCTCTGGAAAGGCATGATAGACGTCGTACACTTGCTGCGTGTACAGGTTGGTCTGATCGATCGTCGAGTTGGGAGAAGCTTGGATGACTCCAAACACCACTCCCTGGTCTTCGGCTGGCGCCAGTTCCCGCTGCGAGAACATGTAGAACGGAATTACCAGCAGCACAACAATCGCCCACAGTGTGAGAACAACCGGCCGGTAGCGCAGCGTCCCGGCGAGGTTTTGCGTGTACCACTGGCGCACGCGCTCAAAGTGACGATTGACCATGCCGGCGAAGCCGCGCTCGGTCGCGCCCTCGCGCAGCAGCTTCGATCCCATCATCGGAGAAAGTGTCAGCGCCACGATTCCGGACACGATGACCGCACCGGCAAGAGTGAATGCAAACTCGCGGAACAACGCCCCGGTCAGGCCGCCCTGAATTCCGATGGGCGCATATACCGCGGCGAGCGTGATGGTCATCGAGATAATCGGGCCCACCAACTCGCGGGCAGCATCGATCGCTGCCCGTACCGGAGGACTCCCCATATGAATGTGCCGCTCGACGTTCTCTACCATGACGATGGCGTCATCCACGACCAGGCCGACCGACAACACGATCGCAAGCAGGGTCAACAAGTTGATGGTGAAGCCGGCCACGAGCATTAGGAAGACAGCGCCAATGAGAGAAATCGGAATGGCAACGACCGGAATGAGCACCGAGCGGAACGAGCCCAGGAAGAGAAAAATCACCACGATTACAATCAGCAAGGTCTCGGTGAGAGTCCTGAGCACCTCGTTGATCGCGTCCTGGATGTACGCGGTGGAGTCATACGGGATGCCGACCTTCATCCCCACGGGCAGCTGGGCCTGAATGCCTGGGATTGCCTCGCGTACGTTCTTGATCACTTCCAGCGAGTTGGCGGTCGGAAGCACCCAGACTCCCATAAAGGTGGCACCCTCGCCATTGAAACGGACTTCCGAGTCGTAATCCTGGGCGCCGAGCACGACATCCGCAATCTCTCCCAGTCGAACGACGACTCCGTTCTCCTGCTTCACTACAAGTTGGCGGAATTCTTCCGCCGTGGTTAGGTTGGTGTTGGCGACCAGGTTGACCGAAACCATCGATCCCTTAGTGCTTCCGAGCGCTGAGAGGTAATTGTTTTTCGCCAATGCGTCGTGGACCGCAGCTGGCGAAATACCTAGCGCCGCCATCTTGTCGGGCTTTAGCCAAATCCGCATCGCGAACGTGCGGTCACCGAGGATGTCGGCGCGCTGGACTCCACTGATGGCGCTCAGCTTTGGCTGGACGACGCGCGTCAGGTAATCGGTAATCTGGTTCTGATCGAGATCGCTGGAGGAGAAGCCAAGGTACATCGCGGCAAACTGGTTGTCCGCTGTCTCCAGATCGATGACCGGCGCCAGGGCGTCAGGTGGCAGATCATTCCGTACCTGCGCCACCTTCGCTTGAATTTGCGTGAGCGCCGCATTGGTATCGTAGTTGAGCTTCAGGTGCACGGTGATCGTGCTGAGTCCCTGAGCGCTCGACGATTCCATGTAGTCGATGCCGTCGGCACTCGCAATCACGCGCTCCAGCGGCGTGGTGATAAATCCGCGAACCAGATCCGCATTGGCGCCAACGTACGTCGTTGAGACCTGCACCACCGCGATGTCGCTGCGCGGGTACTGCCGCACGCTCAGCGAGCGGATAGCCTGCAAGCCAGCGATCAGTATGACCAGGTTGACGACGATCGCGAGGACCGGCCGTTTGATAAACAGGTCAGTGAATTTCATTTAGCTGTCCTCGGGTTTGGGAGCCGGATTATTTCCGGGCTGGACTTTATTGTTGACTTCGACCGCGGCGCCATTGCGCAGCTTGAATACACCCGAGGTCACCACTTGATCCCCGGGATTTACGCCCGAGATAACCGCCACCTGATCGCCGCGCGATCCTTCGACTTTGACAAACTGTTGCCGCACACCGCGGTAGGCTTTGCCTTTTGGGTCCTTGAGATCGGTAATGACAAAGACCGAATCGCCATACGGGGCATAACTGATAGCGGATGCCGGCAGTGTAATTACCGAGCGGCTTGCTCCCAGGCCCACGTCCACCTGAACGAACATGCCGGGTCGCAATCTCCCTTCGGGATTGGGGAGAGTCGCTTGTACTTGAATGTTCCGGGTTGTTTCGTCAACCACCGAATCGAGAGCGGTGACGTGGCCGGTGAACACATGGCCAGCGAGATCTTCCGAAGTGACGCGCAAATTGCCGCCCACTCGTACTTGTCGGGCAGATTGCTGGGGCACGCCGAAGTTCACATAAATCGGGTTGAGAGACTGGAGCGGGACCACCGGGCTGCCCGCGGAAAGGTACTGCCCGAGGTTGACCTTGCGGATCCCGAGAATGCCCGAGAACGGCGCTCGAATCGTCTTCCGCTCAATGGTGGCACGAATCTCCGCGACATTGGCTTCGGTGGCCTTTTGCTGGGCCGTGGCCTGGTCGTACTCCATCCGAGAGATCACGCCTGCATTCACCAGTTGCTGCATCCGGCCGAAGTTCACACGCGCGAGCTCGCTCTGCGCCTCAAGTGAAGCCAACTGGGCCCGTTCTTGCCGTGTATCGAGCACGACGAGCACGTCTCCTGTGTGCACCGACTGCCCCGAGTCAAACGAGATTCGTTCGACGACCCCCGGAAGGTCCGCACTGACCGTGACACCGTGGACGGCTTCCATGGTGCCAATTACGTCCATGGATGCCGGCCACTGCTCGCGTTGCGCCACGATGCTCGTCACGGCTTCCGGAGGAGGTTGAAACGACGCGCCGACCTGCATGGCCGTCTCAACCTGCTTGAACTTCATGAAACCCAGGCCCGTGAGCAGTACTACCGTTACACCCAACATCAGAATCATTCTTTTCGCCATGACTTCCCCTTTAGGCTAGGAGCAGAATGTTTTTTCCCGCGATTGGCACAGCCAGCAAACGAGTTTGCGTTGTTGGCATAGCATCGCTTTGCATTCATTGACCGGCGACGAGTAGCAAACCCTCAACCGGGACCCCACAGTCGTCCACCAGCTGTTGAAAAATCGGGCGACAGGTTTGCGTTTGCGATAGGGCAACCTCCGTCGCCGACTTCATTTACTTAGATACAAAATTGAAACTGCGGTTCCACCCCACATTCGATGATGGAATTTGATTCACCGCGGACGCGGAAAGATTCGAGTTAATTCCGAATACCCGACCGTGTTCTTCACAAAACACGAGCGCCTTGTGAGTGTCCGCATCATCTGTTGTCTCCATCAAAAAGCAGGAACGCCACAGGAGTTCGTATTTCATTCCATGTCCTCCCGTAGTAAGTCGAACGGCCGACGTCTAAATCGACAGCCGACAAAAAAATCTTATTCCGAAGATTCCAGGAAGTCGGAGCTTTTGCATGGGGGAAAAAGGTGCTCTTGGCCAGACCGCTACATTGTTGGGCCACCCGGCCGCAAGCGATTCCCTGAGAATAGCCCGCCACCGGTCGTTGCCGGGGAACCCACTCCCGGAGGAGGGGATTCCCTCTTGCCTGGCTGCCCTGAGGAGCATAACGTTAATCGGGTGATCTTTCCTCGGTGTAGTGGAATCCTTCTCCACGTAACATCTTTGCCCGGTGGCCACGGTATTGGCGATCTCGGGAATTCGGCTCACGAATTTGTGGAGTTTCTGGTCGAGTCAGGACAGAAAATCTGGCAAGTGTTGCCATTGAGTCCCACGGGATACGGCGATTCCCCATACCAGTGTTTTTCGGCATTCGCCGGCAATCCCCTATTCATCGATTTGAAAACTCTTCGTGAGCAAGGTGTTCTGTCCGGAGAGGACTTAGCCAGTGCACCGAGCTTTTCTGAGGAGCACGTCGAATACGATCGCGTGATCGACTTCAAACAGGGTCTGCTTCGCAAAGCCGCTCATGCGTTTCTTGCGGACGGCGCCTCTTGTGACCGTGGCGCTTTCGACACTTTTTGCCAAACTAACAGCGATTGGCTGGACGATTACGCGCTCTTCATGGCGTGCAAGAGAGTCCACAAGGACGTGGCGTGGGTGCATTGGGACGCGGGAATACGACAACGGGACTCCGCCGTGCTAAGAGAATGGCGGAACCGATTGTCTTCCGAGACAGAGATTCACAAATTTGCGCAGTTCGAATTCTTCCGTCAATGGGAGAAGCTCAGAGCTCACTGCAGTCGTCGCGGTGTAAGGATTATGGGCGACATTCCGATCTACGTCGCTCACGACAGCGCTGATGTATGGGCTCATCCTGAGTTGTTTCGTTTGGATGAGCAAGGCAAACCCAGCGCCGTTTCAGGCGTTCCACCGGACTATTTCAGCGCAACGGGTCAACTCTGGGGAAATCCTCTTTATCGATGGGATGTATCGGCCAAGTCCGGTCACCGGTGGTGGATTGACCGCGTCCGAGGATCGCTCAAACTGTTCGACCTCGTGCGACTGGATCATTTTCGCGGTTTCGAGGCTTACTGGGAGATTCCAGCCGGTGCCGTGACGGCGGCCGGAGGCAAGTGGATAAAGGGTCCTGGTGCGGATTTTTTTCGAACCTTGCAGACTGAATTGAAAGAACTGCCATTTGTTGCCGAGAACCTCGGGGTGATCACTCCCGAAGTAGAAGCTCTTCGCAAAGAGTTTGGCTTCCCTGGCATGAGCCTGCTCCAGTTTGCATTCGGAAACGACCCACAAGGGCCCAGCTTCCGCCCGCACAATTATTCTCGCGAACTTGTGGCCTACACCGGCGGACACGACAATGACACCACGGTTGGGTGGTGGACCAGTTCGGGTATAGGGGAAAGCACTCGAACCGCAGAAGACATTCGCAAGGAACGCGATTTCACACGGGCATACTTAGGGTTTCAGAACGAGCCCGTCAATTGGGTTTTCATGCGCACCGTCTTGGCGTCCGTGGCCAACATCGCCATCATTCCCTTGCAAGACGTATTGGGTCTTGGCAGCGACGCTCGAATGAATTTACCGGGAACAATAAGCGGCAACTGGAAATGGCGTTACAAACCGGAGGCTTTGACGAAGGAAATGAGTGAACAACTGCGAGAACTAACACTCCTGTACGATCGCTGACTGTCGTAGCGTCTGGCCTTCGTCAAAGTTGTAATGGCATTAAGACGCACGGTTCTGAAGCGGTCCGACGCGATGCAATGCCTCTAGACCGCAGATGCCAGTCTTTAGCCGCAGCGGGGCTAGAGGGGCGACAATTCGTCTTCGTTCTCCTCTTTTTTCCTCCCGCGAACAAACTTCTCCTCCAGAAAACGCTGCGCCAAGTCTCGGCCCCCAAAGCCGAATGCGATTGCCAACCCAAGCATCAAGGCTCCAAAAGCAATTCCGAAAGCAACCAGCATGGTTTGTTCAGCCAGACCCAGTTCTTCAAAGACAATCGAAAATACGAACACAATGATGATGCTGCGGACGGCAAGGCTAACAATTCGAGCCGAAGGCATATTCGCATTCACTGCAGCCAACAGAGCAGCACGAGAAAAGAAGCTGGCTGCCAGCAGTCCAAAAAAGAGGATAAACATCGCTACGAATAGACGCGGCAAGAAGAGAAAAAATCTTGCGATTTGCACCTGCAGGCCTAGGATCCCGAGCACACTCACACCCAGCAGAATGAAGCCGAGCCAAGTCACCCAGAAGACGAAGCGGCTCAACATCTCCGTCGCCGTAGGGAGGGCAGCTTTGGCGAGCAGTTGAGAGGCGCCGGTGTTTTCTGAAAGCTTATCGAACTTGATGAGCTGCAGAATGCCGCGCAGAACCACTTTTACAGCGTACGCGATCACCCAGCCCACAAATGCGAGGATCAGCATTACGATCAGACGAGGAAGGTAGTGTGCGAAACCTCTCGCAAGCTCATGCACTGCCTGAGTCAGTTCGCTTACAATCATTTCCCGCATAGTTGCCTCACTCTCTCGATTTCCACATCTCCACCAGATATGGTTTCAATCGCTCGAACTCAAGGCACAAGCCTTCGATATTGTTCTCGACCTCGTTGGCAGAAGCGTTACGGTTCTCGATCAGGAAGGTGAACACTCTCCCTCGGAAAAGCGGTGCCAGAGCCTGGATAATATGGTCCCGATTGATCACAGATTTCTGATGCGACGCGGCAAACTCGTAAACCGTCCTGACCCACAATTCCGCAGGGTAACGAAATTCCTCTTCACCTAGTCGGGCAATTCGCTGAAGTTCTGCCAGGGTGGAAGGAGAGAGAATTGACTGAAAGACTGACTCCAATTCGGCAACTCCGGTCGAGAACATCTCGCGCAGTCGTTTCCGATTTACCCGGATTGGATCCAGCAGCAACTCCTGTTCGCTCCCTGTGGTAGGAACCGGCTTCGAACCGGCTACGGTACTCCAAACGGGAAAGTCTGACTCTAACGCAGAGAACAGGGCGCCCACAGTTTGTCGGAGTGTCGGTACCAGATCCGCGGCGCGGCGCTCGACGTGATCCTTTTCTCCAAGGAAGGCTTGGCAGATACGGTATCCTCCCGTGATCGCAGCCAGTGTGAGGCGGAGTTCGACACCGGCCCCCCCGTTTCCATCATTCCAGCCGTTTTGGCCCAAGAATTGGCTTCCGAGACGGCTGGAGAATCCGAACTCAGGCATGTATGCCTCACGGATTCTTACCCCGTAAACTGCGCGGACCATCGGGTACAACAAGTTCGTCATCAGCAGCCCATCAAACTTGTGTCTGCGATATGTGGGGGACACCAGATCAAATCCGTCGCGATAAATGGGGCGCAGAAGATTTGAAATCCATTCGGGTTGGAGGTTCGCGGACTCGGGTGACATCACGATACAAGCCTTGGCGCGGAGCAGTTCGGCCGCAGCCAAGATTGTTCGCAACGCAACTCCGCTCCCCGGGCTGCTGGCATACGTCGTGCTTATTGAGTGCAGGGTGCGAAGTGCGTAAAGATTGGAGGCTGGGCGCACGTCGTCGATGGAAATGCCCGTGACCAGTTCGGGAGTGCCGTCGCGCGATCCCCCATCGGCATTGATGATTACGGCTCGCTCGCGGGGAAAGCCCCGGAGAATGCCACTTCGAATCGCGCCCACGATCGAACCGACAGTCTTCGCATTATTGTGAGTGGGCAGGCCGACAAGGATATCTACTTCGCCGACGTTGATCAGTTGGCGAAGAAAATCATCCGAAAGAAAAGTTTCATCTTCCAATTTCAACTCTGTGCCAGACGCGCCATAGGACATCGTTTCCATTATCTACATTTGGTCACACCCGTCGCAGCCGGAACCAATAAAATTGGTAAGGTCCCAGCGTTAACAGATAGGGCAGGTCGCCCACCCGCGGAAATATATTGTTGCCGAACATCTCGATCAGGATGTTTCCCTTATAGCGCCGCAGATCCAGTTCGACAGCCTGCGCAGTGCTCGAAAGATTGTTGACCACCAGCACGGTCTCCTTGCCCAGTCGCCGCAAATAGGCCAGTATTCTGTGATTGGCTGGATACAGAAACTCAATTGATCCCCTGCCAAACACGCCGGTCGATCTGCGTACCGATATGATGCGTTGCATCCAATGGAGGAGCGAGTGTTCGCTTTCTCTTTGAGACAAGACGTTCACGGCGGGATAACCATACACAGGATCCTGAATCAGCGGAGCGTACAAGCGTTCTGGCTCCGCGATCGAAAAGCCGGCGTTCCATCCACCACTCCACTGCATCGGAGTCCGCACTCCGTTGCGGTCCCCTAAGAGAATGTTATCGCCCATTCCGATTTCATCGCCGTAATAGATGATAGGAGTGCCCGGTAACGACATCAGCATCCCGTTCATCAACTCGATCCGCCGGCGATCGTTGTTCAACAAGGGAGCGAGCCGCCTTCGAATTCCGAGGTTCAACCGCATTGTCTTGCTTGCGGCGTAAGTGTCATACATGTAGTCGCGTTCCACGTCGGTCACCATTTCAAGGGTCAGCTCGTCATGGTTGCGCAGGAATAAGGACCACTGGCAGGAAGACGGGATTTCCGGAGTCTGCTGCAAAATTTCAGTGATGGGCTTGCGGTCTTCCAGCTTCAGTCCCATGAACATCCTGGGCATCAGCGGAAAATGAAACGCCATATGGAATTCATCTCCGTCCCCAAAATATGGGCGAAGATCAGCAGGCCACTGATTAGCCTCCGCTAACAGCATCCTGCCGGTGAATTGTTCATCGAGCTTTCGCCGCAGGTCCTTTAGAATATTGTGGGTCTCTGGCAAGTTCTCACAATTTGTGCCCTCCCGCTCCACTAGATACGGCACGGCGTCCAGCCGGAAGGCATCCACGCCCATCTCCAGCCAGAATTTCATCACATTCCACATCTGTTCCCGAACGGCAGGATTGTCGTAGTTGAGATCGGGCTGGTGACTAAAGAAGCGATGCCAATAGAACGATTTCGAAATCGGATCCCATGCCCAGTTAGACGCTTCGGTGTCGAGAAAGATGATGCGAGCTCCCTTGTACCGTGCATCGGTGTCACTCCAGACGTACCAATCGCGGCGAAAATCGTCCCGCGAGCTACGCGCCTCTTGAAACCACGGGTGCTGATCGGATGTGTGGTTCAATACCATTTCGATGATGACGCGGATTCCTCGCTCGTGGGCCGACTCGAGCAGTTTGCGGAAATCCTCTAACGTTCCGTAGCTTGGATGAACTGAGTTGTAATCTGCGATGTCGTAGCCATCGTCGCGCAGAGGCGAGGGGAAGAATGGCATGAGC
Source organism: uncultured Acidobacteriaceae bacterium (assembly GCA_963707205.1). GTDB lineage: Bacteria > Acidobacteriota > Terriglobia > Terriglobales > Acidobacteriaceae > Sulfotelmatobacter. Next base: position 62,172 of record CAVPQE010000037.1, on the reverse strand, counting down.
CATATGGCGCTCACCCCGAGTTCCTGGAAGTAATCGAGCTTTTGTTCAAGCCCTTGGAAATCACCAATGCCATCCCCGTTGCTGTCGTGGAAAGTGCGGACGTGCACTTGATAGATGATCGCGTCCTTGTACCAAAGGGCATCCGTATTGAGTGGCAAAGCGCTTTCTCCTAGAGCACTCCCATACCGGTCGGCAGAGCAGGCCAATACGCAAGTTTATATGAAGTGAGAGCCGTCGAATCCTAATGTGTGACCAAGCCGAGTCGAAAAATACCCTCGAAAGTGAGACCCGGGCTGCACGGAGTGAACGTTCGTTGACCCCGTGGTATCGGAGGGAGTGTTGGTTTTAGGAAACGCGGCTGTGGCGACAACCGATCCGAGATACCTTCTTCGTCACGGAGCGTGAACCCGCCGCACCAACTTCAGCTGCACACTTCCCAGAATTCCGGACGGCAGGGCCTGCAGGTTCCCCATATCCTGAGGAGTGAACCGTTCGCCATATCTCTCATTAAGCAAACGGTAATTAGGACGCGCGCGCCCAGCCAACAAGTTGATCGCCGTATTCCCGACAAGAATGCGCAGACTGTTTTTCCCGACAGTCAGCAATCTGGTGATGTCAAGCGTATACGGCGGACGCCACACGAAACCTGCGCGCTCCCCGTTGACATAAACCTCCGCCGCTTCTCGAATCGGTCCTTCAAAATATGCCTTCATGCTGAACTGCGGCAGCGGGTTCGGTTCCTCAATCGCAGTACCCGGTCCGAAATCCAGCACGCCATTCGTTCCGGAACTCAGGTCCTGGGCCGAGAGATCGAAGGTCTTCAAGTAGCTAACCTGGCCCGAATAGTATTTGAAAGCTGGATCCTCGCTCCAGGAATGAAGCTTGGGCATGAGGACAGTTTGATTCGTCTCGTTGAAGGTAATCTTCCAATCCGTTGTGAGGTCGATTGTTTTTGATGGAGCACGCGCAACCGCCGGTCCTTTCTCCGACTGCGTCGCAGAATCCGTGAGCAGGATCAGTCGAGACTCGTAAGGCTGCAAGTCGAGATCCGGGGCCGAGGGGTTCTCCACTGGAGATACCGCACCTGTGAACGGATCCCACCATTCCGCACGTTTTGCAGGATGACGAAAGGTTGCCTGAACGTGGTGCGCCTGATTGCTGGTGTTGGCAATGAAATACAAATCTCCGTTTTCGAGCTTGCGGTGGATGAACCCGATTCGTGGAGTCTTGGGAGAAAACAGGACATCGGGGGGCAGATAAGTCGCGAGCGCAGTTCCGACTTGCGTCTCATCAGAAACAAAATGTCCTGCCCCATCGCTCGCGCGGAACAAGCGTTGCGAGATTTCTCGAATCTGCCGACCATCAGATTCCGGCTCAAGCAACCCTGGTGCCGTAGACGGCATGCTATGCGCGGCAATCACAATTCCGCCGTGCCGTGCATATTCTTCTATTTTTTGATGGGTCGCGAGTGGCAACCGGTCAATGCCAGGCAGAATCAAGACCGCATAGGGGATGCCCACGGTATCGATGGCGTCTGCGTCGATAAAGTCAATATCAAACCCCGAGTCGAGAACCTGTGGAATCAGCCTGCTTACCAATGAATTACTGTCCATAGATTCATCGATGCTGAAATTCGAGCCCGCGGTGTTGAAGCCGGCTTGGCTGACCACGGGATTGGTGGAATCGCTTTTCACCGCGAACGTTGACCAGATGTCGTCATTGGGCAGGAGCAACGCCACATCGTTGGCGGGCTTTCCTTGGCGAAGCGCGAAGCTGACCCGTTGCAGGTAGAGAGCCAGATCCGGCATTACAAACGACCATGGGTTGTGAGTATTGAGAGCGGCCGCCGCGTACATTCGCCATCCCGGCTCTCCTTCCTCTTTGGGCGAATACGGCCAACCGTGCCCGACCAACTGATTGATGCCTTGTAAGAAGTGCAGATCGGCTTCGGCCTTCAGGTCCAGAGGCGTGGCGCGAAATGCGGGGGAATGCAACCACGTCCAGGTTTCCGAGGAGATCACGGGCCTGCCAAAGAGATGTCCTGCCGATGCTGCCCATCGCACATCGGAGAATTCTCGCCACATCCGCAAGGATCCCTTACCCTCGCCTTCGGGAAGATCCGCATACCGGTTGCTCGAGAGTGTGACCGGTGGATATCCATAAGTCTGCGAGCGGAATAATGTGTGATGCTCTTGCGCCCAGGCATGCAGCGGCTCAAGAAAACGCTCATTCGCCAATTCGGTGAGCGTTCTTCCCCAATCGTGCCGAATGGATGCAGTGAGCGTGCCAACATTACCGATCAGCGCTGGCAAATAGGGAGTGAGATCGTAGCCGCGTCGTGCACGAAACTGCTCCATCAAGTCGCCGCTCCAGTTCGAGCCGTAATCCTCTAAGCTGTCGCTGAAGACTGCGTACGGAAGCTGATTGCCAAAGGCCTCCATCAACCGGTCCCCCACCGCGTGGAGATGAGTTTCGATCGCGTTTCGATCATAGTGGTCGAGCACGAAACCTTCGGCGCCGATCGCCGGTCGCTTCACCGTCATCCCAGTACGACTTGATATGAAGAAAATCGCGTCGTTCGCGACCTCTGGCGGCGGAGATATTTGCAGACGGCCATTTGCGATTGTCGAAAGTTGCTTCGCATTCTGCAACGAAACCTTTCCCTCTCTGACGGGAGCTAGAAAAGCGGCGATCAGCTGCTCACCCGTATCAATGTCGGGGACAGCGATCGAGCCTGTGCCCGGCGGAACTGCGATCGTTTCGACGCGCAGCTCTCCTGCCGCTTGAGTTACCGGTATATGCGGACCTCCAAAGGGCCAGCCGCTTCCTAACGTGATGTCAACGCGTAAACCAAGTTTCCTGGCTGCGGTGACGGCGAAACGAATCGCGTCGAGATGTTCATCTGATAGAAATCGCTGATTGTGAAAGCCGGTCTTAGGATCATCGAGCGCAAGCGGATACAGTGTGGCGATTTCGACTCCGCCAATCCCTTCTGCTTTCATCTGTTCCAGTTCCCGCTGCAACTCGGGCTTCGTGACTGCGGGGCCAAACCACCACCACCGCATCATGATTCGGCAGTCATCTGGTGGATTCGCAAATGACTTTTCTAGAGCCGTCAGCTTTTCGTCCTGCTGTGCCGCGGCTCGGGGAGCTGGCGCGAACCAGGCAAACAGAACAAGAAGGAGCACGACTTTGCCCGTGAAAATGCCATCTTGCATACGGAAACCTGCCTCCATGTCTGGCCTGAGCGCGAACCTCGCTTGACAGAAAACGCTCTAATTAGGCGGACTGAGCGTCAGCGTGCCCGGCCAACGTAATTGCCGTATCCTACAATGACAGTCGAACTCACAAGAACTAGCAGGCTGAACGCCACCAGCAGCTTGGTCCTGCCTCCAGCGCCGTTCCACTCCTTCAGCGCGATACCCCACAAGGTGCTGAAGATGATGATGCTGGCCATGTGTAGCGTCCAACTGGAGAACTTGTATCGCCCCATCTGGGTTTCGCCCATGGTGTAAAAGAAAAATTGCATGTACCAGGTCGTGCCCGCGAGCGCCGAGAACAAGTAGTTGGCAAGCATGGGAGCCATGACAGCCGTGTCTTGTGGGACGGCGACGGCTACCGCCATCTCCTCCGCCGGGGCATCGGTGACGGTTTCAAGGATGTGCTCCTCGTTGCGGGCGGGAACTCTGCCGCAAATTTCAGACTCGAAGTATTGGTAACCCGTGTGGTTGCGAATGTTCAGGATGAGGCACCAGACAAAGTTGGTGGTGAAGCCGCCGGCGAGCACTACGACGAGCACGGGGAGCCCCTGCCACAACAACGGCGTGCCGTGTTGGATCGTGATGGCCTTGATGGGATCTCCGGCCGCAAGTCCGTAGGCGAAGCAGGCGCTCATCACACCCGAGAAAGTCGCGACGAGCAATCCCTTCTTCAGGTCGAATTCCTTGATCGAAGCACGCTTCTGCTCGGTCGACATCTCGTGCTCTTTGGAAACTCCGGCTGCGCCCGCGAAAGCGATACCGAGCAAACAGACCGCGACTCCGCCCAGAATGATCAGCCCAGAGTGAGTGCCGAGAACTTCGGACGCGAACACTCCCCGGAACATCGGAGGCATCAATGTGCCGAATGCAGCGGTGTAGCCTAGCGCCACGGCCATTCCGAGCGACATCCCCAGATAGCGCATGGTCAGGCCGAAGGTGAGGCCGCCGAGTCCCCACAAGACTCCAAATACATACGCCCAGAAAAGGCTGCTGGCCGGAGCTTCATGCAGCACCGGCAACAGGTCGCGCGTCATCGTCAATGCGAGGAACCATGGGGCGATGATCCAACTGAAGAATCCGCCAACCAGCCAATAGGTTTCCCATGCCCAGTTCTTCACCCCGCGATAGGGGACGTAGAAGCTGGCGGAAGCGAGACCGCCGAGCCAGTGAAAAAACACCCCTAGGGCAGGGTTCATGGAATCCTCGTGTCTGAATTACAAGTGAAAGACTTCTTGCAACGGTTGCATGGCACGATCGGGCAGCACGCCGTCGGGCTGAACGAAAAAGTCACCCATCTCGCGCTGCCAACGCTCGTTGACTTCGCGCCTGGCCATCCTGGCTCGGGCGCGTTCAAAGTCTTCCGTCTCCAGATAGCCGACGAGAAGGCCATCGTCCCTCAGAAACAGCGAGTAGTTGCCCCATCCGGTTTCACGCAAGGCGGCCTGCATCTCGGGCCACACGCTGCGATGGCGCTTTTTATATTCCTCAAGCCGCTCCGGCTTGACCTGCAACACAAAGCAGACACGCTGCATATTCGCTCCTTAACGCAGGAAGGCCTCGGGGAGACCGCCGTCCACGGGAATGACATGCCCGGTCGTTTTCGCGCTCTGATCACCGGCCAGCCACACGATCGCCGCCGCACAATCCTGGGGGAGGATGGGCCGCTTCGTCAGCGTGCGCTGCGCATAAAAATCGGCGAGCTTGGTGCGCAGTTCCTCGGTCGACTCCGAGTCCGTGAACTCGATCTTGTACTTTTGCAAAGATTGAATCACGCGATCGCGAGGGAACATGGTGGACCCGGCAACCACGGTCGCGGGCGCAATGCCGTTGACGCGAACATGTGGACTGAATTTAATGGACAACTCTCGGATCAAGTGATTGAGAGCTGTCTTGCTAGTGTCGTAAGCCTCGCTGCCTTTCTTAGGCACTACAGCGTTGGCGGAGCTCGTAAGAACCATGGCGGCGGCCAAGCCCTGGTCTTTGAATATCCACTCCGTTTGGCGGGCAAGAAGATAGTTGCCGGTGACATTGACCAGAAATGTTTGCGCCCATTGCGCGTCGGCGAGTTCGCCATCAGCGTCGGGCACGGGATAGATCGCCGCCGTGTTGACGATGATATCGACGCCGCCAAACTGAGAAATCGTGAAATTCGCCGCCTCTGCAAGGGAGGCAGCTGAGCTGAGGTCGACCCGGGCGTGCGCGACAAGCTCAGGAGATGAAATCACGCCGGCCTCATCGGCGACTCTTTTGGCGCCCTGCTGATCAAAATCGGCCACGACAATGTGGGCGCCCTTGCGCGCGAGCAGTAGGGCGACTTCGCGACCGATTCCGCTGGCGCCTCCAATGATGAGAGCAATCTTGCGGCTGAATTCCGCTTCGGCGGGCATGCGTTGCAGCTTGGCTTCTTCGAGAGCCCAATACTCGATCCGAAACGCTTCTGACCTGGGAAGCGCGACATAGTTATGGAACTGCGAGAACTGCTGCGACGGTTCGGCGTGGCGGGCCTGCGGCAGAGGATGAGAGACTTCTCCATCTTCTAAAGCGTTCGCGCCGGCCATCACGTGAATGGCGTTGATGAAGAACTCGGTTGTGATCCGCGCTTCTTTCTTATTCTTTCCGAAGCCGAACAGGCCCAAGCCCGGAACGACAACGACGGACGGATTGGAATCCCGCAGCTTGGGTGAGTCACATGTTGCCCACGCGTCGTAATATTTCTTGTAGGTGGCTCGATACTCGACAGCCTGGGTCTGGATGCGCGCCTTCAGAACTCCGATATCCTCTTTCGCAGAATCCCAAGGAAGAAATAAGGGACAGACCCTGGTTCGCAGAAAATGGTCCGGACAACTGGTGCCGAGCGAGCCTAATTCCTTCGCCCACTTCGATCCGGCAAACGTCAAAGCGTCATCATCGTCGGCATAGTGTGCTATCACACGGCGATTCGACGACACGACGCCCCGGAGCGCGGGCAGGATTTGGGTTGCTATGTTCTTGCGATCCAGAGCCGGACCATGCTCGACTCCTCCGAATAAGGAACCCTTTTTCGATTGATGCTTCAAAATGAATTCACCCATCTGATCAATGGTGTGAATGCTGTTCAAGTAGCAATCGCGCTGCGTCATTCCCCAAGTGAACAGTCCGTGTCCACCAAGAATGAGTCCCTCCGCACCAGGATTGTCTTTGACGGCCCGTTCAATCAGGAGTGCCAGTTCGAACCCGGGCCGCTGCCAGGGCACCCACACGATCTTGCGATCAAATTCTTTGTTGAACTCATCCAGTTTGCGGTTCCCATTTGCGCTCGCCGCCAAAGCGATCGCCCAGTCCGGGTGCAGATGGTCCACATGGCAGAAGGGAAGGAACGCGTGTAGCGGAGTGTCGATTGACGCCGCCACGCGATTCTCTCCAAATGCCGAGAGCGGGTAGTAGCGAACCATCTCATCTTCGTGTGCTTCGCCGCGGTATAGCTCTTTGAGTTGCTTCAGACGATCCAAGTAGAGCAGAGCAAATCCGGCATCGGTGATGGACCCGAGATCCCCGCCACTGCCTTTTACGGCCAGCACGCGGACGGGCCGGCCAGTAAATGGATCGGGCAGTTCCAGCTTGGAGCTAGTGTTGCCGCCGCCGAAATTGGTGATGCGCAAATCGGCGCCGAGCATGTTTGATCGGTAACGCAACAGCGCCAGCTGATTACCGGCCAGCTTCTGAGCTTCGGCTTCGTTCCACAAATCCTTCAGGTGAGTCGTCTCTTTGATTTCAGGCATAAATGCTCCCGCAATATTGCTCAAATCGCTCCGCGTGCTGATCCCACTTGTCGGTGTCAAGCGGATCGAACACTGCGGTTGGGAAAGACCGATCTACAATGGCGCGGACTTCCTGGAGGGATGCCGCGCCTCCGGTCGCCAAAATTTGTACCGCGACGTTGCCGAGCGCCGTGGCTTCGGCCGGTCCGGCTAACACTCTTCTACCGGTCGCATCTGCCGTGAGCTGGTTCAGGAGCCGGTTTTTCGATCCGCCCCCAATGATACGAATCTGCTCGATATGCTTTCCACTCACATGTTCCAGATTTCGAAGAACCATGCGGTATTTAAACGCGAGGCTTTCCAGCACTGCTCGTACGTATGCGCCAGGTTTCTGCGGAATTGGCTGATGGGTCCGGGTGCAGAACTGGTTGATGGCCGTGAGCATATTCGGAGGCCGCAAGAAGGACTCATCATCGGGATCAACCAGGTGACGAAACGAGGCCTCACGAGTTGCCAGTTCGATCAATTCGCGATAGTCGGAACAGAGTCCTTGCGCGGCCCAGGACTGCCGGCAGCCCTGCAGCATCCACAGACCCATGACGTTCTTCAGCAGTCTCGTCGTTCGATTCACGCCACCTTCGTTGGTGAAGTTCAGCCGCAACGCATTGGGTGTGATCACAGGGGAATCCAGTTCGGTGCCCAGCAGCGACCAGGTTCCGGAACTGAGAAACGCCGTGCCATCGCGAGCCGAGATTGCAGCGACCGCCGACCCGGTGTCGTGACACGCGGGAGCGATCACGGTGGTGCCTGCAAGAGAGGAATGACCTGCGATGTTCGGCAGGAGTGTTCCAATGATCGAGCCCGGTTCTACGATCGGTGCCAGCAAATGACCCGGCAGTTCCAAGCGCTGCATCAAGCCCGTTGCCCAGGCGCGCTGCTGTGGATCCACCAACTGGGTGGTGGTTGCGTTGGTAAATTCGCAGACTGCGTTTCCGGTGAGCCAATAGTTGAACAGATCTGGGATCGTGAGCAAATGTTTCGCCGCTGCAAGAAGCTGGGGAGTTTGACGTCGAGCGGCGAAGAGTTGATACAGCGTGTTGATGGGCATGAACTGAATGCCAGTCGCTTTGTAGATCTCTTCCTTGCCAACTTTCCTGACGACTTCCTCCATGACCCCCTCGGTCCGGCGGTCGCGGTAGTGGTAAGGATTTTCAAGCAACTCACCGTGTTCGCCCAGGAGAGCGTAGTCCACGCCCCAGGCGTCGACGCCGATGCCTGCCAACTCCACCTCGCCCAATTGCGCGAAGCCTTTCCGCACTTCGGACCAGAGCCTTGCCACATCCCAGTGGAGCGATCCGCCGTATTCAACTGGTTCATTGGCGAAACGATGCACTTCTTCCGTCGTGAGAATTCCGGACTGTAAATGCGCTAGAATCGCCCGTCCGCTCTCGGCGCCAAAATCGAACGCGAGATACGGCTTGCTCTTAGGCATAGGAGGAGACGTTCCGTGAATTGCGGGCAGCGCGTTCCTTGGTGATGTGCTCCAGGTAGCCGCTTTGGCGGAATGCCTCCAGAGGATTCTTGGGCAGACCTTTAGACTCACGCCACTCCCGGATCACGGGGCGGACGTCGGTGGCGAATGCGTCCTGCAGAAAAGATTCAGCCCGAACCAGATCGCAATTCTTCTGCGCCGTGGCAAGTTCTCGACCATCGACCAGAGCCGCCTTGGAAAACAGTTCCTGTGCCATGTTCACGGTCTGAATCATGGCCTCAATTTTTCCCTTGAGATTGTGGCTCTGGTCGACCATGTACGCGATGTCGGCCTGCTTGCCGGTTTCCCACTCGAAGTAGCGAATCTCGTGAAAAATCCGAAAGACCTGATAAGGATCGATGGAGCCCAGGGTCAAGTCGTCGTCGGCATAGCGGCGGTCGTTAAAGTGGAAGCCGCCCAGCATGTTTTCTGACAACAGCCACGCCACAATTTGCTCGATATTCTGTGCTGCATAGTGATGTCCCGTATCGACCAAGACTTTCGCTTGCGGCCCGGCGGCGCGAGAGAGAAGCAGAGACATGCCCCAATCGGCGATGTCGGTGTGGTAGAAGGCGGGTTCAAATGGCTTGTACTCCACCAGAAGTCGCTGCCCGGGAGACAAATCGCTATGCGACTCTTTGAGCACCTCCGTGAACCATTGCTTGCGTTGCCGGATATTGGCTGTGCCGGGATAGTTGGAGCCATCCGCAAACCACATGGAAATATCTCTGCTGTGCAACCGCCGGGCAATCTCAATGCTGTCCTTCGTATGCTGCAAGGCACGCTGGCGAACCGCGGGGTCAGGATTGCCGAAGGAACCGTATTTGTATTCCTGGTCCTGAAAAAGATTCGGATTGATCGAACCCGGCAGAACTCGATAACGCTCAGCGAACTTCTTGATGTCATTGGTACTGTCTACGCCATCAGGACAATCCCACAGGACGTGCAAAGCTACGGTGGGGCAGACGCCTGTGAGCAGGTGTACCTGTCCGGCGTCGCTGAACTTCTCTTCGGTAGTAGTGGCCGCCGCCGCCTGAATAAATTTTCCGAAGCGAGTGCCGGTGTTGGCGAAGCCCCAGGACGGCAGTTCGATGCGGAAGGACTCAAGCGTATTAAAAATCTTCTCACTCTTGCGGGCGTCCATTGGGGGCCTCTTTTCGAAAGAAGGTTACGATCATTCCTGCGCAGGGTCAACAATTCTGGGCCACTTGTAGTCTCGCATAGCAGAACGCAGCATAACACTCTGAAAGTAAAATGCCTGAGCGAGGCCCGGATAAGGGTTTGGGTTGTCAGCCAGCCGGTTTTCAGCATATCGTTGCGGGGCATAAGAAAAACCTTATTGTGGGTCGATCCGCGCAGGCTGCGAGTCCCATCCCAGGAGGATCAGGTGGAGTGTCCCAAATTATTGAGTGTGGTCATCGCAGTTGTCATCCTGGCATCACTCGCTTTCGCCACGCCGGTCCACCTCCGCTGCGAATATCTGGAGAATCCCCTGGGTATCGACGCGGCCACTCCTCACTTGTCTTGGCAGAGCGACAATACCGAGCGCAATTGGAGACAGGCGGCTTACGAAGTATTGGTGGCCAGCAGTAATGAGAGTTTGCGGGCCGGCAAGGCCGACATCTGGGACAGCGGCAGGGTCAGTTCTGCGGAGTCGATTGGAATCGTCTATCACGGCCCAGCGCTGGAATCGCGCAAGCGATACTACTGGAAAGTTCGGGTATGGGATGCGAGTGGGCAAACCTCGGAGTCGGAGGAAGGAGCTTGGTGGGAGATGGGCCTTCTCCACGCGCCGGACTGGAAGGCAAAATGGATTCGCTGGAAAAATCCCGAGGATGACGCCGACCGTAAGGGGATTCGCTGGATTTGGTTACCGGGGCAAGACGCGCTGGCGGTGGTGCCCAATACGGTCGCGACTTTTCGTGTCACCGTCAATCTTTCTGAGAAAGCGGAAGAGGCGGTCCTGCTACTCGCGACACGAGGAAACTTCGTCGCGAAGGTGAACGGTCATGAAGTCGATGCTAAGAGCAGGTGGACCACGTTCGATCGAAGGGATATTTCTGATCAGCTGGTCGTGGGAACCAATTCTATTGAAGTGACCGTTACTGCTCCTGAGTCAGCGGAGTTCGGACCAAACGCAGGAGCCAAAACTACGACAGCCGCACTGGCAGCTTTAGTAAAGATTACGCGCTCGAACGGCTCAACGATGCGCTTTCCAACGAATCAGCACTGGAAGGCGAAACTCGAAAAGACACCGCATTGGCAATCAGCCCACGTCGTAGCCGACTTGACCGACAAACGACTGGGCGATCCGGGAGAACTGCCGCAGCCGGCCGCTTACCTGCGGCGAACGCTTGCACTATCGAAGAACGTAAAGAGCGCGAGACTCTACGTAACTGCTCTCGGTAGTTACCGCGTATTTTTGAATGGTAGCCGGGTCGGAGACAACGTCCTTACGCCTGATTTTACCGACTATCGCAAACGCGTTCTGTATCAGGCTTACGATGTGACCAGCTTATTGGCCAAAGGCAACAACGTAATCAGTGCCCTGCTGGGTGACGGCTGGTACGGCAGCGGTTTGACGTGGGTCGGAATGCATTTCTTTCCTCCTCCGGACCGTTTTGTGGCACAACTCGAACTCGATTACGCAGACGGCAGTCATGACACAGTCATGACAGATGAGTCGTGGAAGGCGGCGGCCTCCGCGATCGTTTGGTCGGATATCTATGGCGGGGAATTCTACGACGCACGCTTGGAACAGGCGGGATGGGGGAAGCCTGGTTTCGACGATTCCAAGTGGAAGCCGGCGGTGATCGCGGACGCGCCCACCATTGCAGTGTCCAGCCAGATCACCGCGCCCGCGCGAGTTATTGCTACGTTGAAATCCAAGAGTGTGACTCCCATCGCGAACGGAGCCTACATCTTCGACATGGGCCAGAACATGGTGGGATGGGCAACCCTGAAAGTAAAGGGTGAGCCCGGCACCAAAGTCCGGCTGCGATTCGCCGAGATCCTGAATCCGGACGGAACGATCTACACCGCAAATCTGCGAAATGCAGACGCCACTGATGTCTATATTTTGCGAGGTGGGGAGGAAGAGAACTTTGCCCCGCATTTTACATTTCACGGCTTTCGCTACGTCGAGGTGACTGGCTATCCCGGAACGCCGCCTCTCGATGCGATCAAGGGAGACGTCGTCAGCAGTGTCAGCGGCGACCCCGTAGCCAAACTGGCGACTTCAAGCGATCTGGTCAATCGAATGTGGTCGATTGGCATCTGGGGTCAACGAGGGAATTTCCTGAGCATCCCCACCGATTGTCCGCAGCGCGATGAACGTCTGGGTTGGATGGGAGATGCCGAAGTTTTCTGGCGCACCGGAAGCTATAACTTCGACATCGCGGCATTCTCCCAGAAATTCATTCAGGACATCACCGATGCACAAAATCGACAAGGCGCGTTTACTAATGTGTCCCCGAACACGCTGCCTTCCAGTGCCGATGAATCCGAGGAACCTGCCCCATGGAGCGATAGAGTGGGCGCCCCAGGCTGGGGTGATGCCGGAGTGATCGTTCCGTGGACGACGTGGGTGCAGTATGGAGACCAGGCCGTCATTGAAGAAAACTGGGATGCGATGCAGCGCTGGATGGAATTCATCCAAAGCCGGAATCCCGACTTCCTGCGCAAGAACGGAGTTGGACCTAACTTCGCAGACTGGCTGGCCCCTGACGAAAACACGAACAAGGATCTGCTCGCGACCGCGTACTGGGCCCTGATCGCGAACATGATGTCACAAATGGCGCACGCCGTCGGCAAGGATTCCGACGCGAAGCGTTATGACGATGTCGTGCAGAACATCCGCGCGGCCTTCCAGAAAGCCTACATCAAAGACGACGGAGAGGTGGGAACCGGGACGCAAACTTCCTACGTCGTCGCGCTCTACACCAAGATGGCTCCCGCAACTCTTGAATCGGTGCTGGTCGATAAACTTGTCAAAGATATCGAAGCTCGCAACTGGCATCTTTCGACCGGATTCCTTGGAACTCCCTTCCTGCTTTTCACGCTTGCCGATCACGGACGCACCGATGTTGCCTATCGTCTGCTGCTGAACGATACCTATCCGTCGTGGGGTTACATGCTCTCGAAAGGCGCTACCACGTGGTGGGAGCGGTGGAATGGAGACACAGGCGACCCTGCCATGAACTCCTACAACCATTACGCGTTCGGTTCCGTCATGGCATGGGTCTACCGTTATGCAGCTGGGATTGACACGACGCCGGATTCCCCAGCCTTCAAGGAAATCCTGGTTCATCCCCATCTTGATCCGCAGATGACTTCGGCACGCTTGGAATATGAATCGATCTACGGCAAGATCATCAGCGATTGGAATGGAACTTCCGCAGGGCCATTTTCTTTGAAAGTGGAAATTCCCGCGAACACTTCGGCAAAAGTTTTCTTGCCTGCAATCGTGGGAGCGCACCTAACGGAAAATGGCGGTCCGCTGGAGACTCAGCCGGAAGGCGGCTCCTACGTGGTTCGGATCGGTTCTGGTTCTTACAACTTTGAAGTGAAGTGATCAGACGACAGAAGCCCAGTTGAGGTTGAATCCATGACTTACGGTCCGAAGTTCGGGTTGGTTGCAGTAGATCACGAGACCCAAAAGCGCACCGTGAAGCCTAGCGCTACCATGCTGGGAAAAATTGCGAAAAGCAATTCGTTGTAACAGACTACGCGGAGCGCATCTGGGCGACGGGTTTCTCCTGCAAGAGGAGTTCTGTGGCCTGCACTCGCCGGTCGGAGTGAAACCAGCCCTGCACGACGTTGTCGCAAAGAAAGTTGGCCAACGAGAGCAGGCTCATTCCCTGATGATGAACCATCCAGGATAGGACGAGTTCGTACCGGGCCCCGAAGCGCCTGCGAGGGCGAGTATAGTCTGCAGCTTCATAAAACCCGTAGGGGCCGAACCAGCCAAGAGCATCCATCCGGCGCAGATTTGCAAGTGCGCCCTGCCGATCCACATTCAAGGCCAGAAAAGTAGAATACGGTGAAACCACCATCGGCTCCGATCCGTTTTTTCTCAGCGAAAGGTTTGGCACCCCGAACGCTTCATAGTGATAGTCTCCCGCCTCATTGCGCTTCGAGCATGCCGATTCAGAAATGCCCCAGAGAATACCCTTGCTGGCTGCGTAATCCTGTTGCGATCGCACCGCGGCCACGCTCGCTCGGTCGAGCAATGTGTTGGGATAACACCGCATCCATATTGAAGGCATCAGATACTCGAACATGGTTCCTGTCCACGAGAGCAAAACTGTATGGCCGCGATCGCGCGCGTACGGCCGGTCAAGCCGGAACCAGCAATCCTGTGGGATGTCTTCTTTCGCGATGGCGATGAAAACCGCCGTTCGCGGTTCGGTGGCCAGCAAGTTGTAACAGTAGGGTTGCAGCTCCTCGCTCTGGGCGTCGAAGCCCACCGACAGTAGCAGACGCTGCTTATCCAATAGGAAAGAAAAGTCCATGGCATTCGCTAAGCTGCGTGCCTGTTTGCTTACTTGCTGCAGGTCTTCGATCAGACGGAGCGTATTCCGCCGCGCTTCCGCCAGCAGGGGCATGAGGCGCTCTGCCGCCCCGATTTCATTTCGAACCGATTGAAGGCTGAGATCGAGCCGTCTCTCAAGCTCCAGCATCAAGTCGGGCAGGCGCTGCAACGGTACGTCGTCAATGGGTGCTCCGCCGCCCGCCAGCTCATTTCGAAGTGCCGCGAATTCAGGGAGCTTCCAGGGCATATACGCTCTCACCAGTTCGTGGACCTTTCGCACTCGCAGGCGCGCTTGCTGGCGGTACCACGCAATATGGGGCGAGAGTTCGCCCTCTGGCCGTGATTTTTTTGGGTTCAGAACTTCCTCCGTGAAATTCAAGAGGGAGGTCAACCAGTCCTCGCTCTGGAAGTCTGCCTCGCAGCGCGACAATGCCCGCTTCGAAAGCGACCGCAGCTTAACGAGGACTCCGAGATGGTCCAGCATGCCCTCGGCCAAGGTTCTTGAAGCAAGCGGCCGACGCAAAACATCCAGGCACCCGTGGTCCAATGTCCAAAGAGACGCTACTAGATTCCCGCTGTCGACCGAAGAAATGAAAAACGGCGGCTTTGGTTTGAGTGTGCGGGTTTCATACCAGTTCATCAGGTGGCCGCGGTACTTGGGAAGGCGAACGATCGTCGCCAAGGTTTTCTGCGTCAGTTCCACCAACTCCGGGACCGTGATATAGCCGAGTTGGTTCGCGACCTGCCTCGCGTTCATAAGAAGCCCGACGTTCGTGGGAGATACGCTGTCTGCTACCTTGCGCGGTTCGTCCTCTACGTTATCTGGCACCAGCCAGTTGTGCTCTTCGTTAGAGAACTCGGCAAAGTATCGCCAAATATGCAAGGCAGACTTGCGAAGCATCCATTCATCCCCGCGGGTAGTCTCGGGTACCGATTCCATCGGGGACGCATTGAGCCAGAGAACTAAACCCTTGCTGCAGGCCCACAGTGCAAGAACCGGAGCCGCGGCCAGTAACGAATGGGGGCGGGTCAACCAAATCAACGCGCCCAGGCCGATTGCCAGTAAGGGCATCCAGTCGATGTAGCGGTCAACCTGAGTGCGGCGTTCTCCGAGTTCCGCTTCGGCGGCCGTTTCCCACTCGAGCAGGCGCTCACGCGTCACCAGACGCCGGACCGACGCCCGCCATACCGCGTCGAGCGACAACAGCATCTGGTGTGCCAGAAGTGTCAAAGTCAGTGAGACAGTAAAGTTGGTTGCAAAGAGGTTGCTCAAAGCGTCGCGAGCGATTCTCGCTCGGCGCGCTAGGACTGCGCGCGTCAGCCCGAAGCTAAACTCGACCCACGCGGGAACGAACAAAATGCAAATCGCGGCGATAGTCCAGAAAAAAGGATGGTCCATCACGAACCAGCCAAACAAAAACAGCGCAAACGTTGCCGGTTCGACCAGGCTACGGCGCAGGTTGTCGAGAATTTTCCAGCGTGAAATCAAAGAGATCGGATTGGGAACGCGCGCGCCCGATTCATCCGGCACATGGTCGGTTAGCCATTCCACAATCTGCCAGTCACCGCGAAGCCAGCGGTGTTTCCGGCGGCTGTACGCGCTGTAGTGTGAGGGATAGTCCTCGATCACCACAATGTCGGTGGCCAGTCCGGCCCGTGCGTACGCGCCCTCGATCAGGTCATGACTGAGCAGAGCATTCCGAGGAAAACGCCGCGACAGAACGCGCGCCACCGTATCCACTTCGTAAATCCCTTTACCGGTGAAGGTGCCTTCGCCGAACAGATCCTGATAGACATCGGAGACGGCGCGGGTGTAAGGGTCAAGGCCGCTCTCGCCAGCGAAGATGGCCGCCAGTCGCGAGCGCGCCGTGCTTTGCACACTAACATCGACGCGCGGCTGCAAAATGCCGTATCCGGCAACCACGACATTGTTGACGGGATCAATGATCGCCTGATTTAACGGATGTGCAATCGCTCCCACCATGCGATGCGCCGATCCGCGAGGTAGTTCAGTGTCGGAGTCGAGAGTGATGACGTATCGGATCTTGCGAAGGATCGCAAGATCCCCGATCTTCACCGGGAAGCTGTCGAATTGCCCCCGCATGAGCCGATTTAGATCAAGCAGCTTCCCGCGCTTGCGCTCCCATCCCATCCATCCTCTCTCCCGCGGGTTGTAAACCCGATGGCGATGGAGAAGGAAAAAAGAGCCTATATTTTTCGCCGCGTATCGTTCATTCAGTTCGCGGATCAGTTTCGCGCTCAGGTCCACCAGCGCATCGTCTTCCGGCGCGGGTTTCGGTGAATCCGGCAGATCTGAGACGAGCGCAAAGTGCAAATTGGGGTCATGGTTGCCAAGAAAACGTACCTCGAGTTTTTCCACGAGGCGGCGCACCTGGTTCTCATTCAGCAGGAGCGTCGGAATGGCAACCAAGGTCATGCAATCGTCGGGAATGCCGTCCGAAAAATCGAGCTTGGAGAGCGAAGCTGCCGGCAGCAGGTTGGTGGTCAAATAGTTCATCACCTGAACCGCCGCCTGAGAACCTGGCAGCAACAGAAACAACATCGAAAGCAGAACGAGCAGCAGCGGAGTACTGGCAGCAGTCAAAAGCCAGACGGCTGCAGTGGTAATGACGAAGGTCAGGACCGCAATTCCCAAAAGAAGGAATTCAGCCGGATGCTGTCTTAAAAGTATCCGCAAGCGTTCCCCAAACTTGGGGTGCGAGCCGACTCTCTGCCGGAGAATCGTGGCTCCTTCGCCGACGAGATAGTAGCCAATATGAGATTCCCGCAATTGAATCCGGGCATCGCTGAATCTTCTACCCTGGGCCTGCCTCGCCAGAGCGAGCGCCTCCTCCGCAACTTCCAACTCTGTTCGATCGGAGCGCTGAGCAATCTTCGCCACTTTTTCGCGATACGTATTACGGCTCTCAACGTCCATTGCTGCGTAGAATCCAACCGGATCCTGGCGCAGGATACTATCGAAAGAAATGAGATGCTCCAGCACGTCCTTCCAGGAAGTTTGGCTAACGGTCTCTAAAGTGCGGATGTACTTGGTAATGCGTTCGCCGTCCGTAATCGTCGGATCGTTCACAAGACGGACGCCCTGGGCTGCAATCTTTTCGAGCAAAACAAGCTTCAGCGCCGGTACGAGCGCGCCGACTTCGTGAAATTCGAGAGGCGCAGACTCTTCAAAGCCCAGACAAAATTCTGTGAACTTCGTTTCGAAAAAAGTGGCATCGGTCTCGTCGAAAAAGGCTTGTGCTATGACCAATACCCGAGGCAGAAGTTCCTCCTTGGTGGAGACATGGGGAATCCTGGTCAGCGGCCCAAGGTCGTTCGCAACCGCGCGCATTTCTGAGGATAGTTGCTGCGCGTTGTCCCGCAGCCAGAGCAGATCTTCCGAACTGGGAGCCTTCGCAAAAGCCGCATCCACGCCTGCGAATATGGTTTTTAAATCGGCCGCAACTTTTCGGCAACGTACCGAGAATGTATCCGACGAAGCGCCAGGCAGCCAACCCACCCGCGCGGCAAGTTCTATCCCCGCGACGCGCAACGTCCGAAGCTTTGCCTCATCGCTGGTGGAGCAATGCGACTGCTCGTCTTCGTCGATCATGCTGCGGGTTTGAGTCCTGGGAACCATACTAATAAGTCTATTCTTGCTCAGAACCTCCATCTGCTCATCTTGAATCTGTGCGCCTTTACCGGTAACTGGCGGCCTGGAGCTCGAACATTTCTGCGTAGCGGCCGCCGAGTTGCGTCAAAGCATCATGGTCTCCTTCTTCCGCGATGCGTCCGTTTTCTAGCACTACGATTCGATCGGCCATCCGCACAGTCGAAAATCGGTGCGAGATGAATAAAGCCATTTTCCCAGCGGTCAACTCAGCAAAGCGCTGAAACACTTCATACTCGCTGCGCGCGTCCAGCGCTGAGGTGGGCTCATCGAGGATGAGTACCTGCGCATCACGCAGATAGGCTCGAGCCAGGGCAACCTTCTGCCATTCGCCGCCAGAGAGATCGACTCCGCCATCGAAGCGCCTGCCCAGCATCTGCGCATATCCGGAGGGAAGTTTGCCCACAACGTCGTCTGCCATACTTTTCTGAGCAGACTGCTGCAGCAATTCCAGGTTATCGATCTGCTCAATCCGGCCGACCGCGATGTTTTCTCGTGCGGTCATCTCGTAGCGCATAAAGTCCTGAAAGATGACGCCAATCTCGCGATAAAGATCTTCCAGGCTATACTCGCGCAAATCCACTCCGTCCAGCAACACTTGTCCTTCCGCCGGGTCGTAGAGGCGAGTCAGCAGCTTGACGATGGTGGTTTTGCCTTCTCCGTTTTCACCGATCAGCGCCACCCGCTCGCCGGGCCGCAAATGAAAATTCAATCCATTTAGCACCAGGCGTGAGCTTCCGGGATATCGGAAAGAAACATTACGAAATTCAAATCCGCTCTGGATGGGGCGCGGCGCCGGTAGCGCGTTCGGCTTCGATTCGATCGTGGGACGCATCTCGAAGAATGCGACGAGGTCCGTCAAAAATAACGCCTGATCAGCAATCGTCGACAGCGTTGAAAAGGTTTGCTGCAGGTTCGAGCTTGCATCACGAATGGCGCTCGCCAAGAAAGTTAGCGTGCCGAGACTAAACACGCCTATGACGGTCTTCCAAACCGCGAATACGTAGGCCGTGTAGTAACCGGCAGTACCGATCGCGGAAAGAACCGAGCCCAGCGTCACCTTACGGCGCGCCAGGGCCACGTCCTCTTCGTAAACCTGGGTTGAAAGTCCGTTAAACCTGGCGGTAAGGAAGTCTTTCAGGCCGAACAGCTTCAATTCCTTGGCTGCCTCCTTGCTGCCGCCCAGAATGCGAAGGTAGTCAAGCTGGCGACGTACGGGAGTTTGACGAAAATTCTTGGCGTATCCCAGGAACGCAAAGTGAGTTTCTCCCACGAAGGCTGGAATAACTCCGACGATCAGCAGCAGCAAAAGCCAAGGCGAAAACAGCATGATCGAGATCGATAACGTAATCGTCGTAATCACCTGCTGGATGAGGCGCCCAATCGCCTGGATCATGTACAGCCGGTCCGTAGCCTGAACCCGGGCCCGCTCCAAGCGGTCATAGAACGCAGGATCTTCGTAGGCCATCAGATCTAACCCGGCGGCATGCTCCATCACGCGAACGCTTATGTGGTGCGTGTACTTGCCCGCAAGCAGAGCATCCAGGTAGTCGATCACACGGCCGAGTACACCGGCCGCCACAGCCAAGGCAAATTCCGCGGCGACTAACCACCACAGCCTGGCTCCGACGGGCTGACGTGTAGTGACGATGTGGACGATGGTATCGATAATGAGCTTCGACACCCAGAACAGCGCAGGAGGGAGAAGAGCGGCAATAACTCGGGAGATCAGCCCAAACACAACTACCGCGCGCCCGGACTCCCACACAAAACGCAGAACAGCTGGAACATTGCGGAGCGCTGAGAAGCGCTCCCGCCATCCGCCCATGAACTCAGGTTCCCCGCTCATGACGCAATCCCCAAGACTTGGCAGCCAGAGGGATTCGCCTCCGGCGCTTGAACCGACGAGACCCAAGTGTCAGTCGACGTGGCGGATCCCCTGCCCGATCAATTTGCTCACAATAATAGCTGATCCAAGCTATGGAACGAGGGTTGGATGAAAAAACACTCCTTACGGTTGGTCCGACGGGAAAACCACGACGGGACCACTTTATGCGATGCTTCGCTAGTCTTTATGGAACCCGGCTCGCTCCATTCCGCGTTGCGCCTCCGGGGTCTTCATAAAGGTGTCCCAGACAAACCGGGTTCGCAGATTCTCGGCCATCAACAAGATGATTCCAGTGTCGATGCCAATCACATCGGGGTCATACCAGTTGTTGAGCGGATTGAAGGCGTTCACGAACCCGTACTTGGTCCAGGCCGACGGATAGCGGCTTCGGATCGTCTTCAAAACGCGCATCGTTTCTGCAGGCAGGAATGGCAATGACCCGCCGGCTGCGCTCGGAACTACTGAGCCATCAATGGGTCCCATCGCAGGAGGCCCACCCCAGGCGACATACCCGTGCTGGGAGTCGGAAGCGGTAATTCCCCACAGGTCCTCGCTGTAATCGGCAAACTCTTTGCCTAACTCAATACAAAAACGCCGATGGACCTCAGTGGCAATCACCGAATTTTGAAAATAGTCTGCATATTTATCGCGCTTGCCACGAAAATCAAACCACGCCTGCGAGTACTGATGCACAAAAAGCGGCGCAAACGACCCGATATAGCGCATGCCATCATATTCAAACGTCACACGCTTCCATGCGTTCCAGGTCTCCTGCGCCAGCGGATGGGCTGACGACCCCATCCCCAGAAGATTGATCATCATCAGCTCGCTGTAGTAATCCCACCGCGAAGGAAGAAATCCGACCTCTGGGGTCCATCCGTGAGTTAGCAGGGACGTATCCTCTGAGAGCCAGCTCCAGTCCACGCGGCTGAAGATCAGATTCGCGAGTTGTGCGACTGCGGGATGACGGAAGTGCTCGCGGCAGGTAAGAATCCCGCACAGGAGAATAGCCGTATCCACCGATGACACCTCGGAGTCGAACATCCGCTCCCCGGTTTCGGGATTTGCGAAGTGGTAGAAAAACCCGCGGTGGTTGGGCAACTTCTTCCACAGAAATCGCAGTGTGGCGAAGACCCGCTGGAGCGCATCTGCGCCGGAGATGAAACCGCGCTGTTCTCCAATGCAGAGCGCCGTAAGACCGAAGCCCGTCGCCGCAATGCTGGCCGCGCCTCCTTGATCGTTGGTGTGAACATTACAGCGATCCTTGACCATGCCGGTGTTGGGGCTCCCCTGTTCCCAGAAAAAAAGAAAACTTGCTTTCTCCAGGTCGTTCAGAAACTGATCATCTTCTGCCGATAAACTGGGAGCCCCGGCAGCACCGTCAGCTGGCGCGGTAGGTTGCTCCTGGGTGTCCAAAGCTGCCAGGACCTCGACGAAGGGTAGGCAAAGACCCGTCCCCAGCACCTGACGCAGGATCTGCCGGCGCGAAAGCAGATTTCGTTCGGCATCACTCATGCGTTTGTGTTTCCATTGATCATGTTAACTTTGAAAAGACGGAACCGGCTCGACGACATCTACCCACAAAGGGAAGGACAGCAATTTTCAGTTTTACGGCATCTATCTAAGGATGCAACTGAAGTTTCCGTCGTTGCAAATGTTCGAGCCCAGCCCGTAATCGTATAGATGCTGTTGAAAAAAGGTCGGCATGACCCGTACACACAAAATTGAGGCTTGCAGCGCCCTGTTTGTTGCCGTCCTGGTCGCGGCGGGCAGCCTGGCCCTGATCCGCTGGCAGAAACAAAAGACGATTTCGCTGCAGGGAGCCGTCCTCATCCAGGATTCGGACCCCCGAAAACAGCAGCCGATCGGAGGAGTTTCAGTTTCCGCTGGCGATCTCGGTATGTCCGACGCCACGACTGACTCCTCTGGATTCTTCGTTCTTAAGCTTCGTAAACCAATTCGCAGGGGCAACGCCATTGTTCTCGATTTTCGTCACCCGCAATACCATCCCCTTGTCATGCAGGAGTTTGTCGGCAACAAGCTTTACATCGTCCATCTTGTTCCGGTGTCTACCAAAATCGCTCCGTCGAATCAACCGCAAGTGAAAGTAACCAACGTGCGGATAAGATATACGATCAAGGCGATGACTGACCTGAATGTGGGGAGTGCAGTAAAGACCTTCGAAATTGAGAATAAGGGAGACGTGCCTTGCCAGGGGCAGCATCCCTGCTCACCCGACGGTCGATGGAAGGCGGCCGTCGGTTCCATTACTTTGGATGCTGGTGTGGGCAATCAATTTCGCAACGACCGCGCCTCGTGCATTGCCGGCCCTTGTCCCTTCACAAAAATTGAGGCCGACCATTCCGTGCAGAGCGGCCAGATCATCACGGTCTCGGCCCGTGACTGGTCCGACACCGCCACTTTTCTGGTTGAGGCCGAGGTCTTTCGTCCCATGGTGAGTCAAATGGAACACTGGTCCTATCCAGTGATCTTTGGGGAGAGCCTTTCCTTCACCCTGCCGTCTGCTGCAGAGAGTGTGAGCATTGAGGCGGACCTTGACGGACAGACCATCATTTTTCCACTAGGGCCGACACTTTTCTTGAGTTGGGCCAGCTGCGATGCCAGCGTTAATCTCGACAGAGGACGGGTATATCGCTGTACCCCCAAACCTGGATATGCCTTCCAGTAACCACCGCTTGGCCAAGAAACTTTCCGCTGTCAATCGCCCATTGTGTGTGATCCATCATCGCTAGCATGTTCCGCTGGGACGAGTCGGGGTTCCGGATTCCTGGGTCGGAAGAGTTTGTGTGGCCGGCACTGCGTAGGGGGTCGTTCCCGCCAGGTTCGCCGCACACTGCGTGATGGTTTGTGAATCGCCTTGGAGTGTGGATGGCAGATTCGGAATCGATTGGTCAGGATTTTTGAAATTGAACGCGCTGGTTAAGTCCCCGACCGTTGCGCGGCGCCAGGCGCTCAAGTTGGGCACTTCCGCCCCGAATAGGGTCTCAAGGAATCGCAATACCGAAGTGTGATCGAACAGATCCGACGACACGTACCCGCCACGACTGAACGGCGAAATGATCAGCATGGGAACGCGAAAACCCAACCCAATCGGGCCGGTAATCGCCGGACTGCCGACCACGGTCGGGTCTGGGACGGCGGGCGCGGTCACATATTCGCCTGGCGTGCCGAGAGGCGCCGTCACCGGGGCAACATGATCAAAAAATCCCCCATTTTCATCGTAGTTCACAAACAAAACCGTCTTCGCCCACAGCACCGGGTTCGCCATCAAAGCACTGACGATGAGGGAAAGAACATTCTCCCCAAAGAGCGAAGGCGCAGGGGGGTGATCCGAAGTCAGAACCGAACCTATCAGCCAGGAGACTTGGGGCAAGTTCCCCGAAGCTACATCGGACAGAAAGTCGACAGGGAACTGCGGTCCGAACGCATTCTGATGGAGCACCGAGGAAGGATCCTGGAAATTCTTGAAGTACGAGAGAACATTGTCCGAGAGAATTCCGCCGAGAATATTCTCATCGGGCGACGAGTAAACCTTCCAGGAGATTCCCCGAGCCTGAAGCTGCTCGGGCATGGTCGCATAGGTCAGGCGGCCGTACATTGCCGCGCGATTTGTGACGATGGTCTGCAAAATCGGTCCGCCGTTTTTTCCATCCGGGTCGAGGGACGCCGCCATTGTGTAAAGGCGATTCGGGTCGGTCGGGCCAATTACCGAGCAAAAGTAGTTGTCGCAGATCGTGAAGGCGTCGGCCAGGGCGTAGTAGTAGGGAAGGTCGGCGCGAGTGTAGTAGCCCATGCTTAACACCGCGTCGTTGGAATTAATCGGTAGACGCGAACTCACAAAACCGTCCATCTTCCCGTTGTCCCAGCTCTGATGTTGCGGCACCCAATCGTGGGTAATGTCGGGCGTGCAGGCTGCATTCGCTTTGGAGGTGTCCAGGTGGAATGGCAAGAGCGTCCCCACCGGAGAGATCGTCGTGTTCGCTGGGTCGGGTTGCTGGAATGCAGCGCTTTGATCGGAAAATCCTCGTACGCCGCGATAGCTTCCAAAGTAATGATCGAAAGATCGGTTCTCCTGGGTCAAGATCACCACATGTTCGATGTCGGTTATCTTGAAGCAACCGGAAGCAACGGAAGGAACCAACTTCGAAATACCGCAACCGTGCAAACCCAAAGAGGCCAACTCCACAACCGCCGCTGCAGTTCCGAGTCTAAGTAGTTCTCGACGAGTCAAATTCTGCATAAGCCTTTCTTAGATGCATTCTGCGCAGGGAGGGCAGGACCATTCTCAAGGCCTTTGCAAGCGCCGGGAGCGTTTGGGAACTGCAGGCAGTGGGCGATCGGCGCGTCATGCAGTTCGCGTTGGTTGCGGTATGAGTTCTGAGTTTGGTGGTTTGGTTTTGGTCCGGGGCGCGGTGAACGGTGCCCTGATTTTTTTTGTGCTTCCGGCCTGTGGATAAACCCCAAAAAAATTCTTCTAACCTGCAGCTTCAACGCCGCGCGTGAGTCGGTTTCATTTTGGGAATAGGTTGGGTTCGTGGGGGTACCCCCCCTCCCCCCTACCCCTGAAAGCCTTGACTGGCGCGGGGTTTGCAAAAATGGCCTGCAAAATCTTGAGCCCCAAGGACTTAGCGGTCAAAATATTGATAACAAACAACTTGCGGTCTTTTTCTAGCCTTCTTCGCGTACCGCTTTCGCCTTGGCTATGATGTGCTTTCTGATCGGCTGGGGCAAGGTTGGATGTCACATGGCGAGTGCGGTGGGGCAGCCTTGTTCCTGGTAGGCCGAAAGATGGGCAGCCTCCGCCTAGTTCAGTCCGACGCGGCGGACCAGTCCTCAAAGCGAGGGTCGTCGCGCAGGGGATCAAAAGAGGGATGTACTCTGAAGTATTGCAAAAAGTGTGCTTAACACGTGCCAGGCGCGATCAAGCCGGGCAAATGATTGGTCGCGCTCGCCGACTCCCAAATACGCGTTCACAAAGGCCGCACCGGAATATAGAAGGGCAGGAGCGCTTTACTCGGGTAACCCCATACGGTGCACTAGTTGTTGAAACCGCGCATCGTGACGCAGGGGCGCGAACCTCCGACCCGGCACTTGCAGGTACGTAAGTTCAGGGTCACGCTCCTCATAAGCCTTTTCCAGCCAAGCGAAAGCCTCGTCCAACTCGCCCAAGGCTCCATAGAGAATCGCGATTGAACCGGATGGTATGAGCCCTTGCTCATGTAATTTCTTCAGTTTGGCCAGTATCCCGCGCGCCTTCTCTTGGTTGCCCACGGTAGCATAGGCGAAACCAAGGTCCAGCATGATGTCCTTATCGTCGGTTCCGGAGAGTTGTAGCGCCTGTTGAAACTCTTGAATGGCTTCGTGGTTTTTTCTCATATTCAGGTATGCCCATCCAAGGGTCTGGTGGGCTGGCGCAAAATGAGGATCCATTTCCAACGTTTGCTGCAATTGCGCCAGCGCCTCGTCGACCCGGCCAGCCACGAGCAACCTGCCCGCCAGGGCATTGTTGACCGGCAAGGAAAGTGGATCGAGGTCGCGGGCACGCTTGGCCTCGGCAATCCCTTCCTCAAACCGCCCTACATACATCAGATAGCCGGCATACCAGTGATGAGCCCGGGCATCGCCCGGGTTGAGTTCGAGGGCGCGCTTGTATTCCCGTTCGGCCGTTGCCCAATCCCACTCATGAGTCTCGGCGATAAATGCGAGAGATGCGTGAGGTTCGGCGAGCGTGTCATCCAGTTCGATGGCTTTGAGCGCTGCTGCCTTCGCTCGCGACAGGGCGTCTTTCGACGGGAAACCACCGCGAAACCCGAGCAGCGCGTACGCGTCGGCAAGGCCGCAATAAGCCAAGGCGTAGCTCGGGTCTCTGGCGATTGCCTGTTGGAAGTACGCGATGCTTTTGTTCATCGCGTCCTCCGTTCGCTCGTTGAGATAGTACCGACCCTTGAGGTAGCTTTCGTGGACTTGGGGGTCGACCGCACGGGCCGCTGCCAGGCCCACTTGCTCCTGGGGTGTCAGCCTGATCTTTATCTGCTGGGCGACGGTCCGCGCGACCTCTTCTTCTAAGGCAAGAATGCTTCGATATTCTCGCTGGTATTCGTCCGCCCAAATGTGCTCGTCGGTCGCGCCGCGAATCAGTTGCACAGTGACGCGAACCCGGCTGCCCTCGCGTATTACAGAGCCTTCGACAATGGCATCGACGTGCAGCAGTTTGGCGATCTCCGGCACGGACATGCGCGTGTCTTTGAAATGCATCACCGATGTGCGCGAGATGACGCGAAGACCGCGGATCATGGATAGTCGGCCGATCACTGCTTCGGTCATGCCGTCGGCAAAATATTCCTGTGACGAATCGCCCGACAGGTTTTTCAAAGGCAATACCGCCAGGGAATTGACGGCTGGTTGCATCGCGCCCCTAGCACCACCGCCGCGTTTCATCACCAAAGCGACGGTGAACAGCGCGAGTACGGCTACCCCAACCAGCAGTACCCGCATGCGGACCGAAACAACTCTCTCGTCCGCAACTGGAACCGCACTGGCCACCTGAGTTGGCGATGGGAGTGGCTGCGCCTGCGGGTTGGAATCCCCGTTGCTACAGACCACGGGGGCCGCAAAGCGGTACCCCTTCCCCACCACCGTTTCTACGAAACGAGGCTTCTCCGGATCGTCTCGCAGTGCCAGGCGAACCTTGCGGATGGCAGTATTGATGCTGTGATCGACATCCAGGAAGACGTTCTTGCCCCAAAGGCAACCCGCGATCTCCTCGCGGGACACTAGTTCCCCGCGCCGCTGGACCAGCAGGATGAGCAACTCCATGGGAAGTTTTTCCAGGCGCAAGAGGCGCTCACCCCGTTGGAGCCGATAGCAGGACTGATCCAGTGTGAAATCGCCGAAATGGAATTCTTGGGCCGTAAATTCTCCGCGAAGCCCTGACGTGCGTCGCTGCAATAATGCCCCATAGTCTGCCCAGAAGCAACCGCTTCAGCAACTTAGGGGTTCAGCAAAACTTTATCCCGCCTTCATAGAACCTGCATTGCATGCCGCACGGCACTGAGCGATAAGCGGGGAGCAGCAACTCAGACTGGGAGGTCTGTCATGAAGAGCAAAGATTTCTGGAAGGTGGCACCCATCGGAGTCGTAGTGCTGGCGCTAAGCATTGGCGCGCTGGCCCAAATTCCGACCCACACGAGATTTCGTGGTTTGTTCAGGGACTACACGCCTGCAAATACCCCCCCAAGCGTCGCTGGACCCTGGGAGATTGGCGGCGAGTGGTCCCTGGTGTTGAAGGGTGAGTCCGACAAGGTGGAGTTTTCGGCGGCTTTGACCATGGTCCACTCCGATCTGGGGGTAACCAATGGCGACTTGAACACTCCGGCGGCGCGAAACGCGCATACCCACCACATCACCTTGGTTGATAGCACCGTGGAACCCCTTTCCAATGGCGGTTTTCGGGTGACCGGCACCGCCATAATTACGGCGAACGGAAACTACCCGCCGCCCTTTGGCCCATCCTCCAATGTACAAATAGACATCATCGGAGGAAGCAGTGTTCCCTATTCGAACATTCAGATGACCCTCTCCGGTGACGCGTTTAAACACTTCGGAGGCCAACCGATAAATGGCGTAGTTCGGAGCTTCAAACGAAACGAGCGGCGTGGAGACAAATGAGCGGCGGCGCCGTCCGTCTCTTTACCCGGACGTTGTAACGTATTTCGCGCGGCCGGGTGCTTCGCTTCGCATCGACCACCCCAACCCAGGGAACTGTCACTTTACCGCTGCGCGTGGTTCGGAATGGGGAGGTCGATGGCGATTTGGGCGCCGCCGTCGGGGGATTCCTTGGCGAGGACAATTACGCGGGTGCCGAGGTAGAGCACTTCCTGGGTATTGTGGGTGACGAAGAGGACCGTGATGTCGATGTCGGCCAGAGCTGGCGAATCGGGCGTTGCATGTCTTTGCGGGTGCCGGGATCGAGCGCGCTGAAGGCTTCGTCCAGGAGAAGGATGCGCGCGGGTTGGTGACGATCGCTTGCGCGATGGCTATGCGCTGCTGCATGCCTCCGGGAAGCTGGTGGGGATATTTGCGGGCGTCGCGGTCGTGAAGACCGATTTGAACATCCTTCTGAATTTGGAAACCTGACAGTTTTTTCCAAGAATCACCTTGCGTGAATCTCACTACGCAAAAATAATCCTCGTGGCGTTGCGTTGGGAAACTACGAGCTTCCAATCAGCTTGCTAATCATGGCGTTCGCGCATACTCTCAAAGTAGGGTTTTTGTTTCAGGCTGCAAAGGGGAGAGTATTTGACAAACGACGAATTCAAGGCTTCTTACGTTGTCATACGCCACAACGTCCGCACTTATGAGTCCGCGGGAGTGGTCGAGGTGCTCAAGGGACGAACGAACGCAGAGTCTGCCTTGAAGAAATTCGAAAGCGACCAAAACCCCGCGGATCGGCATGAGGGCTGGCGCTATTTTCTCGAGAAAACCACCTTGAAGGCGGGCACTGATCCCGCAGAGGCGACAGAGCTTCGTCAGGCTGAGTTGGAAAGTCGAGAATCCAAAGCTACGCAAGAAGGCGAAGGCTCCAACCATAGAGGCGGGATGTCCAGGTAGCCAGAGCAATTCGCTTGCTAACCTGCGGGGCCGAGTGTAGCATCGGCCTGTGCGTTAGACCGAATCGGTAGTGAGCAGTTCTCGCCTAATCAGCCAGCCTGCAGTACCTCCGAGTCTCTCCAGCGTAAATTGATTGAAAGGAACACCAGTATCAACATGGCAGAACAAGGAACAGTCAAGTGGTTCAATGACGCCAAAGGCTATGGCTTTATCAGCCGTCAGAATGGCGAAGATGTTTTTGTGCACTTCTCAGCGATCCAGGCGGGCGGATTCAAAAGCCTGCAGGAGGGCCAGACGGTGCAATTCGACGTAACCAAGGGCCCCAAGGGCTGGCAGGCTGAGAACGTCCAGCCGCTGTAAAACAGATCCGTTAGGCGAAGGCGATCTTCTTTGGGAGATCGCCTTTTCGTTTTTTTGTGGTTTTGAGAAATCAAAGCGTGGGTCGCGGCCCCCTCACTTCGAGCGCTCCGGTGTCGCGAAATCAGCGGTTCCAACTTTAACGATCGTGCCTCGCGGCTGCGGCTTCGCATCTTTAGCTTCCTCAGGCTTGTTCTTCTCTTGAGGCTTGTCTTTCACTTCTGGTGCGGGTTTCTCCGTCCAGACGCCGTAGACACGCCCGCCGTAAGCCGCAATTCCGCTGTAGTCGCCGAAGAAAACGCCGCTGGCTTCGAATGGATTATCGGTCCAGGCGTAGTTGCTGAAGCTGCGTCCGCCGTCGGTGGAGCGTGCGAGAACCACAATCTGCTTACGATTCTGCGGATCGCCCCGGCGATCATAAAAGACGACATTGATGGAGCTGTCGGCCGCGTCCACGGCGAGCCACTGGAAGAACTGTTCTGCTCCGTTGTGCACAGAGTCATTGTTCACGCGGACCGGCGCGCTCCAACGCTTGCCCCCGTTGTCGGAGGTCGCAATGAAAATATCAAGATCGCCGTTGCGGTAATCGCTCCAGGTCACGTACAGGCGCTTGTTTTTCGGGTCGATGGCAATTTGGGGAAATCCGTTTGCCCGTTCGAGCGTCTGTATGGCGAACATGATCGGTGCCGTATGAATGACGGGGCGGGCGCGGGAGAAGGTCTTGCCGCCGTCGCGAGATGTAGCGAGCATGATCGCGTCATCCTGGCTCCATATGGCGTAGAGCTTGCCATCGGGAGCGACCACGCCGTCGAAGCCCTCAGCGGCGCCGTTGTCGTCGCGCGGCAGGCCGGGATGGGCATCGATCTCAATCGGCTGCGACCAAGTCTTCCCGTCGTCGGTGGAACGGGAAAGGACGATCTGGGAGTCGGCCAACCTCCAGCGCGTCCAACCGATGTAGAGATTGCCGACATACTTGCTTTTCGTGTTGTCCGCGACGATGTACGGTTTGTCTTCAAACGGAATGCCGGGCGAGCTGGTTTGTTCGGCGACGGGGATGTGGTTCACCTCCCAGGTTTTTCCGCTATCGAGCGAGCGGCGCACGAAGATGCCGTTGCGGGTTGCGCCATGCGCCCAGTAGTTGAAAGTTCCGAGCTTGTCGAAGGCGATGTAACAGATAAAGGCGTGGCCCTGATTATCGAAGGCGACCGACACGTCGCCGGAGATTCGATAGTTCTTGGGATCGACGCCCTCGGCTACCTGCCAGCTGCGTCCGGCGTCCCATGAATAGGCGGCGTGCGCATTGTCCTGGAAAACCGCGACCACCTGCGTAGGATTTGTGGGATTCACTGCGATCCCCGGTTCCGTGAAATAACCGGGCGTGGGAGTGAGAGTGAAGACCTGGGAGTGCGGAGCTTTTGGCAGATCCTCACTCTGTAAGAGCACAGACGTGCTGAAAAAGAGAATGAGGGCAGTTGTGAATGCGAATCGGCGAAAATGTTGCACGAAGAACATTTGAAGTCCCCTGGTGTTCGCGACCGAGTTTGTACTGCTAAGAAAGGTTCTCAGAGCACAGGGCTGCGCCTCCAGCAATTCCTGCATCTGCCCCGTAGTGCGCCATTAAGAGCGGAATCTCGGAGGCGCGTGGATTTACGCACCAACCCGGAAGGCGGTTTTTGATTTCATTGAAAAACGGCTGCAGCATCGCGGCCACGCCGCCGCCCATCACGAGAACGTCGGGGTCGAGCAGATCGACGATGTTCCCGAGCCAGGGCGTTAAGACATCGACGGTCTCTAGAAGTATTTCCCGCGCCAACGCATCGCCAGCGACATAAGCTTGCCCGACCAATTCGCTGGTAACGGCAGCCACTTTCCCTTTCGCAAGATCGAGAATGGTGGAATGAGGAGATGGTTCCGCGCTGAGCTTGGCTCGTGCCCGTGCGCCAATCGCCGGACCGGCCGCTAGCACTTCGATGCATCCCCGTTTGCCGCAGCTGCAAAGTGGGCCGTGATAGTCGATGCTCACATGGCCGCCTTCGCCAGCGGAGCCGGTGTTGCCGTGGTAGATGCGGCCATCCAGAACAATGCCGGTGCCAATTCCAGTGCCAATCGTGGCATAGAAAACGTAGCGGAATCCGCGTGCAGCGCCCCAGCGCGTTTCGGCGAGGGCGGCGGCGTTCGCGTCATTGTCCACTTTCACGGGGACTCGATAGATGGAGGCGATCCTCTCTGCCAGCGGGAAATTCCGCCAGCAGGGGAGATTTGGAGGATTGAGGACTACACCGGTCTTCGGGTCCAAGGGCCCGGGGGCGCAGATCCCTATACTCTGAATTCCTTCCGTGGCCGCAGAAGATATTAAGGAATCAATCGCGGCGGTAACTGCTTGCAGAGCGGCTTCGGCCGAGCCGGTTGCCATCATTGGCTTGCGGCCCTGGGCAACGATCTTGCCGTCGCGGTCCACGAGTCCAACGGCGACCTTGGTACCACCGATATCGACGCCAAGAATTGGGCTGCTACGCTTGGAGTTTCCCGTCATGGTTTCGGCGTCGTTGCGAGTTGCAGCAAGCTGGAAAACTGTACTTTGATGGTCTTGATCTCGTACGGCTTGGTATGCAACATCACTCCGCCATTATGCAAGGACAAGGGTCCGATCGGTTTTTCCATCAGATCGGTTTCGGTAGCCGATTGTGCTCCCGGAGGTAGTTGCAGCGTGACGTCACCATCCTTGCCGGCCCATTCGTAGAAGCGCAAGACTAGCGCGTTCTCATCCTCAGCTTTTTTCAATGCGGTCACGATGATGTTCTCCGGTTGTGCTTGCAGGAAAGAATGCTCCGCCGCGAGCGATCCCTGATGTTTCTCGGAGGACAGTGAAATCAATTTGTAATTCAGTTCGTAACCGCGGCGGATGGTGAGCGCATCCTTCCAGCCTCCTCCATGCGGATACAGTGAGTAGGTGAACTCGTGATGCCCTTCGTCGGCGTGAGGATCCGGATACTCCGGAGACCGCAGCAGAGAAAGACGAAGCACGTTGCCTTTTGCGTCGTATCCATACTTGCAGTCGTTTAGCAGACTGAATCCGTGCTTGGAATCCGAAATGTCGGCCCAGCGCTGCGCCGGAACTTCAAACTGCGCCTGCTCCGCCGGAGTATTTCGCGTGGTGGGACGTTCCACGGAACCAAAAGGAATTTCGAAGGTTGCTTTATCGCTGTGCGCGCTGACGGGGAATGCCACTTTCAGAAGAATGTGTTTTTCATGCCATTCCGCCATCATCTTTACGTCGACGCGAGGCACCCCCGCGTACAAAGTGATGTCGCGCACAAAAGTTGAGTTCTGAAAATGATTCTTGATTTGGATGATAGCCCGTAGGGGGCCGCTCTCTATAAGCTTGACTTCATCGGCCTTGTCGAGATCCCAGTGTTGTTTCTCGAAATCCGCGTCAATATTCCACGCGTCCCACTGCTTGGGCTTGTCGACGAACGTCTGCAACAGGTTGCCGCAGGTTGAGGTCTTCGGCCCGCCCGTGTCGGTTTCCGCCGGGGCGAGGGATTCCGTGCCGCTGCGCTTGTCAAACAGGCTGGTCATGCATCCCGTTTGGGGATCGATTTTCACACGGAGGAACTCATTCTCCAGCGTGTCGGAGGAAGCCTTCAACATTGAATGAACCGGAGGCGCGGTCGTCGCTGCGCGCACGAAATAGGTTTGATATCCGAACGATGGCGTCTTCGACAGCAACAGGAATCGGGCGCGGTGAGTTTCTGCATCGAGGTAGAGCAGTTGAGATTCGGCCGGTTTTCCGGTGGAATCTACAACCTCAATCTGACGGGCCGGGGCGGGCAGTTGCGCCTCAAGCTCAGTCACTTCGGTTCGCTGCCAGGAGAGGGAATTGAAGATGATTACAGGCACTTCCTCGCCTGGCGTGTTGACGTGTGCGGCGATCTCGCGAAGCGATCCCCTGGTGACGTCATTCGCGGCGCGATCCACGTTTTCCAAATTGCGCTTGGCATCCAGGTAGTTCACCGCGATGCCAGAGCCCGGCATGATGTCGTGGAAGTGATCAAACAGCAATCTCTTCCAAGTCAGCTCCATCCCATCTTGCGGGTACGGGCGCTTATAGAGCGAGGCCAGGGACGCGAATTTCTCGGCGTTGAGGACGGTTTCCTCGGCGCGCCGGATCCTGCGCTTGGTTTCGGCTTGGGTCGTGAAGACTCCGCGGTGATAGGCGAAGTAGAGTTCGCCATCCCAGGTAGGAACCCGCATGCTGGGAAGTTTCTTCTCCATATCGCTGAAGAAGTCGCGAGCGAAACTGAATTCGAGCTTGGGATACACCGCGTCCGGAGCCATTAGTTGCTCGGCATGATCCAGCATGATACGGGTCGGGCCGCCGCCGTGATCGCCCACGCCGTACAGGTGCATCATCTCGGGTTTGTCTGGGATGTTGTTGCCGTAGATTGAGGGCATCCAGATCGAAAGGTCTGTGGCAAGGGGTTCTGCATCGATGCCGCCGGCATAGTCGTGCGGAAAGTAAGTTAGCAGCCGGCTGCCGTCGGGCGATTGCCACCAGAAGAACTTGTAGGGAAACGTGGTGAACTCGTGCGCCCAGAGAAGTTTTTGGGTGACAAAATAATCCATTCCGGACTTCTTGTAGATCTGCGGGAGTTGATAGTTGTATCCGAACGAATCCGGATTCCAACCGATTTTCACGTCCACACCGAAATTCTTTTGAAAGTAACGTTTGCCCACCAGAATTTGGCGGACCAGCGATTCGCCGTCCGGCATGTTCAGATCGGGTTCGACCCACATGCCGCCGATGATCTCCCACCGGCCTTCCTTGACGCGCTGCTCGATCTGTTGGAAGAGGTCGGGATATTTTTCCTGCATCCACTCGTAGGCGCGGGCGGAAGACATCGTGAACTTGAACCCCGGATACTCGCGCATCAGGTCGAGCACGCTCTGAAATGTGTTGCGCACAACTTCGACGGTTTCAGTCCAGGGCCAGAGCCATGCCATGTCAATATGCGAATTGCCAACGATCCGAATGTTGAACTGCTGCAGCCAGGGCTTGAGGGCTTCCAGCTTGGCTTGAGCTTGTTTGAGCGAGGCATCGAAGCCGACCTGATCGCCTTTTTCTAGGGGCGAGAAGTCAATCGCTTTGAGCGCGGCATCCAGTTGCTGCTGGCGCTCAGACTTTCCTTCTTCGTAGGCTGAGATGATGGGACGGGCGGAAAGAAGTTCCATCCGCAGAAAAGCGGGATCAGGACGCGTGTGCGGCGGTTGGATCGTGAGTTCGCTGCGAAAGAATTCGGATTGCACGTCGTCCCCGGCGACCACCCTCGCCGCGATGAGAAATTTCTGGCCGGGCTGCGCGTTCTCGGTGAGAAGCATGGGCAGAATGTCGTCATCGCTGCCGCGATAAAGGATCGCTCCATTCGAGAAGACGGTAATCTGCAAGCTTCCGGGACTGCCAAATCGCAGATCAATCGACACTCGCGAACCCTGTGTGGCATAGCCATTGATCTTCTCGGGAATCTGAATCCAGCGACGGAAGACGCGGGTTCCGGTCCAATGCTCCTCGTTCGCATTGCGTCCGCCCGGCCCCGATACGTTCTTGACCGTGAGTGTGTCCCAGTCGGAGTCATTCAGCCCGGCATCTTCCGGATGAGGAACGTCAGCGTGAAAGCGCCATTCGGGCTCAGCTTGTTGTGTGAGCGCTTCTAGACGATCGAGCGCCGGCCTGTAAGGATCGGGAGCGCTGGAGCTCCTGGAAGCCGCAAAAGCGGTGTGCAGAATAAGGAGCAATATAAAGAAGAAAAAGAAAGCGGAACGCTTCATCGAGGACGCACCTTTCCAGCGAGTTCAAACTGCCGCGGTAGCCTTTGCAGAAACCAAAGATTATCACTCAACAATTGTTAGAAATCCTAAGTGGCTGATTCTACAGCTAGGTCATGCCGTCCGCACGCGAGCTGCAAAAATTCTGATTCCTTCTATCCAAATTATGAATCGAAGTTGTTACGCAAGTTTGTTGACGGCGGAAGCTGCTCAATCTAGAATTCAGAATCTAATGTCAGAGGCCCGCAATCTTCGCGCGATGTGCTGCTGCACTTGTTGTTGTTGTGCATGCGTGTGCGCTGGCGCGGGGAGGCTGCTGACCTAAGAATTCTTTCTTAATACCGGCACTCATCAACCCATCGCCAGTTGAATCTGGCGGTGGGTTTTTTGTTTTCCAGACATGAACTTTTTATGACAAACGCAGCGAAAGAAACCAAAGCACAAAAGGTCGAGCGCCTGAAGCGCGCCATGAATCCCTGGGAGGGGCTAGAGGAAATCCGGCGCTTTGCCCGCGATGGATTCGAATCCATCCCTCCCGAATGGATCGGGACGTATTTCCGTTGGTGGGGTGTTTACACCCAGGGGGACGGGGCGGGAGTAACCGGCGGGCAGGGCGGGGAAGGCCGGGCGTTGCAGCGCTTTATGGTGCGTATCCGCATTCCCAACGGCATGATGAGTTCGCGGCAACTGCGGGCCATTGCCGGCCTCACTCGCCAACACGCCAACGGAACCGCCGACCTCACTGTGCGTCAAAACATTCAACTGCATTGGGTGACTGTCGAGTCGCTGCCGGAAGTGATCGAGGGCCTCTGGCAGGTAGGGCTGAATACGACCGGAGCCTGCGGCGACGTGGTGCGCAATGTGACAGGATGTCCCGTCGCGGGTGTGGATGCCGACGAAATTGTTGATGCCTCGCCTCTAGTGCTCGAGGCATCGCAGTTGCTGGCGGGGAATTCCGACTTCTACAACCTGCCGCGCAAATTCAAGATCTCGATCACGGGGTGCCGGGTGTGGTGCCCCTATCCGGAAATCAACGACATTGGCCTGACTGCTCTGACCCGCATGGTTGGCGGGAAACCCGAAGTCGGGTTCTCGTTGCGAGTCGCCGGCGGGCTTTCGACGGAACCCTATCTCGGAGCGCGACTGAATGCGTTCGTTCGCTGGAACCAGGTCTTGCCGGTAGTCAAGGGAATCGCGGAGTTGTTCCGCGACTCCGACGTTTTGCGCGAACAGCGCGAGCGTGCCCGCCTGAAGTTTCTCTTCTTGCGGCATGGATGGACTGCCGACCGTTTTCTTGCCGAACTGCAGGAACGCATCGGATTCCAACTCGATCCCGCGGTCGAGGAGCATCCGCCTGACGATGTCTACCGCGACCACGTAGGCATTCATGCACAGAAGCAGTCTGGTTTCTCTTACGTAGGAGCCGTGGCGCTGCGCGGGCGAATCACTGCGGAACAGATGCAGGCTGCGGCGGATCTCGCCGACCGTTTTGCCGGCGGCGAACTGCGCGCCACCAACATGCAGAATCTCCTCGTTGTGAATGTGCCCACGCTCAACGCTGAAGGGCTGGCGAAAGAGTTGGACGCAATCGGGCTGAAAGTCGACGGCTCTGCCTTCTGGCGCGGCACGGTGGCGTGCAGTGGTACGGAGTTCTGCAAGCTGGCCATCACCGAAACCAAGACCTTCTCGCGCTGGCTGGTGGGAGAACTGGAAGAACGTTTGCCGGGTTTCGACCAGCATGTGAAGTTGCACGTCACTGGGTGCCCCAACAGTTGCGGACAACACTGGATTGCCGACGTCGGCATCGAAGGCAAGAAGATCAAAGTTCAGGACCGCATGGTGGACGCCTATTACTTCTGCGTAGGCGGAGCTCTAGGTTTGCATCAGGCGACGGCACGGCCGATCGGATATCGCTGCGCCGCCACCGAAGTGCCGGACGCGCTCGAGCGGCTGTTGGGGAGATACCTGGCGGAGCGCGAACCGGGAGAAAATCTGCGCCGATTCTTTGTCCGCCACACCGATACGGAGTTGCGCGAATTTCTGGCAGGAGAAGCCCTGGCCGCGGAAGCTCGAGATTTGCCGGACCCAACTCGGAGTCTGGCGCAGTCCGCAGGAGGAATCGGTGACTAGCTTGTTTCCCATGTTTTTGAAGCTGAAAGGCAGGCAATGCCTGGTTGTGGGCGCTGGAAAAATCGGCGAGCCCAAGATCGGTGGCCTGCTTGAGACGAGTGCGCGCATCCGCGTGGTTGCCCTTGATGCGAGTCCTGCGGTGCGCGAATGGGCGCGAGCGGGAAAGATCGAGCTCGAGTTGCGCGCTTTCTCAGCGGAAGATTTAGACGGCGCATTCCTGGCGGTCGTAGCCACGAATTCGCGCAGCTTGAATGAGCGGGTCTATCACGCAGCGCAGAGGCGCGGCGTGCTGTGCAACGTGGTCGATGTTCCCGATCTCTGCGATTTCTTCTATCCCGCGATAGTGCGCCGCGGCGACCTGCAGATTGCCGTCTCAACTTCAGGACAGAGTCCGTCGCTGGCCCAGAAAATTCGGCAGCAGCTCGAAAAACAATTTGGTCCCGGATACGGCGCGTGGGTAGCAAAACTTGGCGAGACTCGAAAGCTGATTCTTGCCAGCGATCTTGACAAAGAACGCAAGCTGGATTTGTTGCATTCGCTGGCCAGCAGGGAAGCGCTGGAAGCGGCGTTGGCCGAAACGCCCGAACTAGCCACAAGGGGAGAGGAAGCATGAAGGGGAAAGTCTATTTGGTGGGCGCAGGACCGGGTGACCCGGAGTTGCTCACGTTGAAGGCGCTGCGTGTGCTGAGAACGGCCGATGCTGTGCTGCACGATGATCTGGTCTCATCCGAGATCCTGAAGCTTATTCCGTCGACGGCGCAGGTTCACAACGTCGGCAAGCGCTGCGGGAAGAAAAACATTGTGCAGGAGGAAATCGACTTTCTGATGATTGCACTGGCCGATTCCGGACTGTGCGTGGTCCGCTTGAAGAGCGGCGATCCGCTGATCTTTGGTCGAGCTGGGGAAGAAATTGAATCGCTGCGACGGGCCGGGATCCCTTACGAAATCGTGCCGGGCGTCACTTCCGCATTGGGCGCAGCAGCCGCGGCACAGATTCCCTTGACTCATCGCCGCGCATCGTCAGCGCTCGTGTTTGTCACTGCGCATCAAGCCTCGGGGAGCGAGGCCACGAACTGGGGCAAGCTGGCGAGCGCCGGGGCGACGCTGGTGATTTACATGCCCGGACAGAACTACTCCGACGTTGCTGCGAAGCTGAAGGCGGCTGGGCTTGCTGGCGAGACGCCGTGCGCGGTCATCTCCCGCGCTACAACCCCGCATCAGCGAACGCACCGTTCAACGATCGCCGAGTTGTCTGGCTCGCCGAAACTTGCCGCTCCCACGCTGCTGGTTGTGGGCGAAGTCGTGCGTTTTGCTGATCCTGTTTTGCTTGCGCAGGAATTTGAAATGCCGGCTAATTCTGCGGGCAACGACCGCGCGATTCGCGCCACGCCATGGGCGGCTTCTGCGCCGACCGCGGGCTCCAGAATGAAGGAGCCGTTTGCGTGAGAGAGCACATCGAGCACGACGTCAAAGAGCAGATCGCAAACGTCCAGACTGCTGCAGAGAATTGGACTCCGCAGAGAGTTCTGACCTGGGCGTTCGAGACCTTCGGGAACACTGTGGCGATTTCTTCGGCATTCGGCGCCGAGGGCATGGTGCTGATCGATATGGCTTCCCGAGTCCGTAGAGACTTCCGGCTTTTCACCATCGATACCGAATTCCTTTTTTCCGAGACCTACACATTGATGGATCGGCTTGAAGAAAGGTACGGAATCAGAATCGAAAAAGCGTATTCGCTACACTCGCCCGAAGAGCAGGAGCGCACTTACGGAGCCGCGTTGTGGACACGGGATCCCGACCTGTGCTGCAGCCTGCGCAAAGTCGAACCACTGCGCCGCAAACTCAGCGAGTTGAGCGCATGGATCACGAGCATTCGCCGCGACCAGACATCGGTTCGGTCCAGTGCACGCAGAGTGGAATGGGATGCTAAGTTCGGCTTGGTGAAGATCAATCCAATGGTCGACTGGACGTCAAAGCAGGTCTGGCGCTACATCCACGACCACGATGTGCCCTACAACGAGCTTCATAACCAAGACTATCCCAGCATCGGTTGCACGCATTGCACGCGCGCGGTGAGGCCGGGAGAAGATCCGAGGGCCGGGCGTTGGCCGGGATTTGCCAAGACTGAGTGCGGCCTGCACATCATTGAAGCTCTGCCGAGTTCGCCGACGGCGAGTGCATCGAAGGCTGCGAAGTTGGGCAGCTGAATTTGCGCCCAACTCAGGCTGCCTGGCAGAAAAGATGAAGATGTCAGTTGTCTGCCTTCTTCATGTGGGTGGCGAACTGACGCAAGAGACCGACGAAGGCAGTCGAGGCTACGGAAAGGGTGCGATCGCGCCGATAGGCAAGTCCAAGTTCGCGGTATAGGACCGCGTCCTCCAGATCGATTAGTTTGACGCGGCCGGCGTCGACTTCGTCGCGGGCGAAGGATGCGCTGATGAGCGACACGCCCAGATCGGCCGCGACGAAGCTCTTGATCATCCCGATGCTGGGAAGCTCCATTCGGACCTGCAGGTCTGCGCTGTGAGGGCGAAAGAGCTTGTCCAGCAGCCTCCGCGTATGTCCGGTCTTCGGAAAGAGCAGCGGATGTTTGACGATTTCGCTGACGGGCACCACTTTAAATTTGGCCAGCGGATTCTTGGGGCTCACCATTAGCATCAGCTTGTCGCGGAAAATCGGCTGAATCTTTAAGCTGGGAGACTGGATGGGCAGGGTGAGAATGCCCACCTCCACTGCACCGTTCTCGAGTTTCTCCACGATTTTGTAGCTGAAGTTCCGGTAGATGCTGATCTGCACCGGGGGATAGCGCCGGCAGTATTCGGCGAAGACCTCGGGCAGAACGTAAAGACAGGTTGCCTCGTTGGCGCCCACTCGCAGCGTGCCACGCGGGGTGCCGCTGTGGTCCGCCACCGCCATTAACGACTCATCGCGTAAACTCTTCAGGCGCTCGGCATATTCGAAAAACACCTGGCCGGCGGGGGTCAGTTTTACAGTCTTGCCCGAGCGGTCGAGCAGGCGGTCGCCGTACTCCTGCTCCAGTTGGCGGATTTGCGCACTAACTGCTGACTGCGAACGAAAAACCTTCTCTCCAGCACGGGAAAAACTGCCTTGCCTGGCAACTTCCAGGAACGTGATGAGCTGATCAAAGTCCATTGTGGGTTGAGCGAAATTATAGCGGAGTCGGCGCTGTTCGAGGTTAATTACCCGCAATCCCCTGCCTTAGGGTATGCCCTGAAATTTGCATGGGTTGCATCGAAATTCTGCATTGTACTTTGCTCGCCGCCAGGCACGAGAATACCAACGTCTGTTCCTGAGCAGAAGTGTGCGACGCTCGGCCGCCCTCGCAAGGTTTGCCCAAGAACGAGTGATTCGAAAGGAATTCAGTCCACTGGACGGAGTCCATGATGACGCGTCTAAACCCGAGAGATGGTCTGCCTCCTGCCCAGGGTCTCTACAACCCCGCGCACGAACACGACGCCTGCGGGATCGGGTTTGTCGCCAGCGTCGGCGGCCATAAGAGTCACGACATCATCCGCAAGGGGATTCAGGTGCTGCTCAACCTGGCGCATCGTGGGGCCTGCGGTTGCGATCCTGAGACCGGCGACGGCGCGGGCGTACTTATCCAGATTCCGCACAAATTCTTCGCGCGGGAATGCGACAAGCTTGGATTCTCGCTGCCCAAGCCCGGGACGTACGGCGTGGGCATGACCTTCCTGCCGGTGGAAAAGCACCAGCGCTTGCAGTGCGAAGGAATTCTGGAGCGCATCGTGCGCGAAGAGGGTCTGACCTTGCTTGGGTGGCGCGATACGCCGGTATACGCCTCCGCGATTGGCCGAGTGGCGCGGGCTTCGCAACCTTACATCCAGCAGATTTTCGTGAGATGCATTCCGGGGATGGAGGAAGACGCCTTCGAGCGCAAGCTCTACGTTGTGCGCAAGCGGGCGGAGAATGAAATCCGGGAGTCCGGTATTGAAGATGCCGAGATGTTTTACATCCCGTCGCTATCTTGCCGCACGATCGTCTACAAGGGGTTGTTGCTGGCTCCACAGATCACGAATTTCTACCGCGAACTTTCCGATCCTGACGTGGTCAGCGCTTTATGCCTGGTGCACCAGCGCTTCTCGACGAATACGTTTCCGAGTTGGCAGCGAGCGCATCCTTATCGCTATGTTGCGCACAACGGCGAAATCAACACCCTCCGCGGAAACGTTAACTGGATGCAAGCTCGCCAGTCGCTGCTGCAGTCGCCACTGTTTGGCGACGATCTGAAAAAGCTGCATCCCATCATTGCTCCCGACGGGAGTGACTCGGCGAATTTCGATAATGCTGTGGAGTTGCTGCTGCAGGCAGGACGCAGCCTGCCGCACGTCATGGCCATGTTGATTCCCGAAGCCTGGTCGGGCAATCCTCACATGAAGCCGGAGAAGCGCGCGTTCTATGAGTACCACGCCTGTCTGATGGAACCCTGGGACGGACCGGCGGCGATTGCTTTCACCGATGGGCGCGTCATCGGAGCGACGCTCGACCGCAATGGTTTGCGGCCTGGGCGATACGTCGTGACGCATGACGATCTGGTCGTCATGGCCTCGGAAGCAGGAGTGCTCGACATTGCGCCTGAACAAGTCAAGATGAAGGGCCGCCTGCAGCCCGGGAAGATGTTCTTGGTCGATACGATCGAGGGCCGGATCATTTCCGACAAGGAAATCAAGCAGAAACTTGCATCGCGGCAGCCCTATGGCCAGTGGGTGAAAGAGAATCAGATCACCATCGATCAGTTGCCCGAGCCGTCGCGCATGCACTATCCGGACGCTGAGACTCTACTCCGCCGCCAGCGCGCTTTCGGTTACAGCGACGAAGATGTTCGGATGATCCTTGGCCCCATGGCGTCGAAGGGCGAAGAGCCGATTGGGTCGATGGGCACCGACACGCCTCTGGCCTGTCTCTCCGACAAGCCACAGTCGCTGTTCAACTACTTCAAGCAACTCTTCGCGCAGGTGACCAATCCGCCTATCGATCCCATTCGAGAAGAGATGGTAATGTCGCTGATCAGCTACATCGGGAGCGAGCGCAACATCCTGGAAGAAGCGCCTGAGAACTGTCACATGCTGAAGCTGGCGCACCCGCTGCTTTCAAATCGCGAACTGGAGAAGTTGCGCCGCGTATCGAATCGCGATTTGCTAGCGACCACGTTGCCTGCTCTATTCCGTGCGCGCGACGGCGAAGCGGGACTCAAGCGAGCTCTCGACGAATTGTGCCAGCGAGCTTCACTGGCGGTGAAGGCCGGCTATTCTCTGCTGATTCTTTCGGATCGCGGCGTAGACAAGGACTACGCGCCCATCCCCTGCTTGCTCGCGCTGGCCGCAGTACACAATTTACTGGTGCGGGAAGAAACGCGAACCCAAGTTGCCCTGATCACCGAATCCGGCGAGCCGCGCGAGGTCATGCATTTTGCGTTGCTCAGCGGCTACGGCGCGAGCGCTATCAATCCTTACCTCGCGCTCGAAAGTGTTGAAAACTTGGTTTGGCGCGGCGAGTTGGGGGATGGGATTACGCCGGAAGTAGCGGTTAAGCACTTCATGAAAGCGATCAAGAAGGGACTGCTAAAGACCTTCTCGAAGATGGGCATCTCTACGCTGCAAAGCTACCAGGGAGCGCAAGTTTTCGAGGCCATCGGGCTGAACAAAGAATTGATCGATGTGTATTTTGCTGGCACAACCTCGCGCCTGGAAGGAATTGGACTCTCGGTTCTCGCCGCTGAGGCGCAGATGAAACATGAGTACGCCTTCCGTCCGCTGACCGAGTTCGAAACGGAGCTTTCGGTCGGTGGCAGTTATCACCAGCGAGTCAACGGCGAATATCACCTGCTGAACCCGCTGACCATCAGCAAACTGCAGCAGGCGGTGCGGCAAGACAGTTTCAAGACATTTCAGGAATATACCGACCTTATCGACAGGCAGAGTGCCAACCTGTGCACGCTGCGCGGGCTGATGAAGTTGAAGAAGAGCGACACGCCGGTGCCGATCGAAGAAGTCGAGCCGGCCAAAGAGATTGTGAAGCGCTTCACTACTGGCGCCATGTCGTTCGGATCCATCAGCAAGGAAGCTCACGAAACTCTGGCCATCGCTATGAACCGCATCGGCGGAAAGTCCAACACCGGCGAGGGAGGAGAAGACGAAGAGCGGTTCAAGCCCGACGCGAGCGGCGATTTGCGGCGAAGCGCCGTCAAGCAGGTGGCTTCGGCGCGCTTCGGCGTGACCGCAAACTACCTGGTGAACGCCGATGAATTGCAGATCAAGATGGCGCAGGGGGCGAAACCCGGCGAGGGCGGCCAACTCCCCGGGCATAAGGTGGACGAAGTGATCGCCCGTTTGCGGCATTCCATTCCTGGCGTTGGTCTGATCTCGCCGCCGCCGCATCACGATATCTATTCGATCGAGGATCTCGCGCAACTGATCTACGACTTGAAGAACGTCAACCCGCAAGCTCGCATTGCCGTGAAGTTGGTGGCGGAAATCGGCGTGGGTACAGTCGCTGCGGGCGTGGCTAAAGCACACGCCGACGTCGTTCTGATCAGCGGCGATACGGGCGGCACTGGCGCGTCGCCGCTGAGTTCGATCAAGCATGCCGGCATTCCGTGGGAGCTAGGCCTGGCGGAAACGCAGCAGGTTCTGCTGTTGAACGATCTGCGCAGCCGCATCCGCGTGCAGACCGACGGCAAACTGCAGACCGGCCGCGATGTGGCCATTGCCGCCCTGTTGGGGGCCGAAGAATTCGGTTTTGCCACGACTCCGTTGATTGCGATGGGCTGCATCATGATGCGCAAGTGCCATCTCAACACCTGTTCGGTGGGCATCGCCACGCAAGACCCGGTGCTGCGCAAACAATTCCAGGGACAGCCCGAGCACGTGATCAATTTCTTTTTCTTCATCGCCGAACAGCTTCGACAGTACATGGCGGAATTGGGATTCCGGACCCTGGATGAGATGGTTGGGCGCGTCGACATGCTCGACGTGGAACCCGCGGTCGATCACTGGAAGGCGCGTGGTCTCGACTTCTCGGCGATTCTCTACAATCCGCCCGTGCCTTCGCGGGTTGCCCGGCGGCGCGTGCAGGCGCAGGATCATGGCCTGGAACAGGCCCTCGATCACAAAATCCTGGGACAGGTGCATGATGCGCTCGAAACTCTTTCGCCGATTGAGGTGAAGTTACCGGTACGCAACATACACCGCTCGGTCGGAAGCATGCTGAGCGGCGAAATCGCGCGCCGCTACGGCTCTGCGGGACTGCCCGATGACACCGTGCGAATTCAGCTGTCGGGATCTGCAGGACAGAGTCTCGGGGCCTTTCTGGCGAAAGGTGTCACGCTCACGCTCGAAGGCGAGGCCAACGATTACGTCGGCAAGGGCCTCTCCGGCGGCCGAATCATTGTCTATCCGCCGCGTGCGTCCGGCTTTGCTCCGGAAGAAAATATTCTGATCGGCAACGTGGCGCTGTACGGTGCAACGAGTGGGGAGGCATTCTTCAACGGAGTCGCAGGCGAGCGCTTTGCGGTCCGCAATTCTGGCGCTACTGCGGTGGTGGAAGGTGTGGGTGACCACGGGTGCGAGTACATGACGAACGGTTTGGTGGTGGTACTCGGCTCCTGCGGGAGGAATTTCGCGGCTGGCATGAGCGGTGGCATTGCCTATGTTTTTGACGAGCGCATGGATTTTACGGGGGAACGCTGCAATCTCGACTCCGTCGATCTCGAGCCGCTGCTCGATGGTCCAGATTTACAGATTGTCCGGGATCTCGTCACGCGCCACATGGAGTTGACCGGAAGCCCGCGCGCAAAGTGGATTCTCGACAACTGGCGAGAAATGCTCCCGCGCTTCATCAAGGTTTTCCCGCATGAATTCAAGCGGGTGCTGGGAGTGGGCCGCAGCGAGCAGGCCTATATCCCGAGCCAGGCCGTTTCCGTTCTAGCGGACCGCGAGCAGATGCAACATGAGCAGGTGCAACATGGGTAAAACGACCGGATTCATGGACTTTTCGCGGGAACTGGCTCCGCGCCGGCCGGTGGCGGAACGGGTCAATGACTGGTTCGAGATCTACCAGGATTTCCCGGAAGAAAAACTTCGCAAGCAAG
The DNA here is from genome assembly GCA_963707205.1 of uncultured Acidobacteriaceae bacterium. Taxonomy (GTDB): domain Bacteria; phylum Acidobacteriota; class Terriglobia; order Terriglobales; family Acidobacteriaceae; genus Sulfotelmatobacter. The sequence continues at coordinate 17,484 of CAVPQE010000037.1, read as the reverse complement.
GGGCCCGCTGTATGGATTGCGGCGTTCCGTTCTGCCAAACGGGATGTCCCGTCAGCAACCTGATTCCGGACTGGAACGATCTGGTCTATCGCGGACGCTGGAGAGAAGCTGTCCGCCAGTTACACGCCACCAACAATTTTCCTGAGTTCACCGGTCGCATCTGTCCCGCGCCGTGCGAAGCCTCGTGCGTTCTAGGTATCAACCAGCCTCCGGTCGCGATCAAGCAAAACGAAAAAAATATTGTGGAGCGAGGATTTCTGGAGGGCTGGATTCGCCCTGAGCCCGCGAAGGTTCGCAGCGGGAAGAAAGTTGCAGTGGTCGGTTCAGGTCCGGCAGGGCTGGCTGCGGCGCAACAGTTGTGTCGCGCCGGCCACTCGGTCGTGGTCTACGAAAAGGCAGACCGCATCGGTGGGTTGCTGCGCTACGGCATCCCTGAGTTCAAGCTGGAAAAGCATATCATCGATCGCCGCCTCGAGCAGATGTCTGCCGAAGGCGTGAAGTTCGTTACCAATGCTGAGGTCGGCAAAAACGTTGCAGTCGAAGATCTACGTCGCGAGTGCGATGCCATCGTGCTGGCGGGGGGTTCCGAGCACCCGCGTGATTTGAAAGTGCCCGGACGTGAGCTGAAGGGAATTCACTATGCAATGGAATTCCTCCCGCAGCAAAACAAGCGTTGCCTCGGCGACACGATTGACCCTACGGTTGAGATTCTTGCAACCGGCAAGCGTGTAGTCATCATCGGAGGCGGCGACACCGGCGCCGACTGCCTGGGCACATGCCACCGGCAGAAGCCGCTTTCTGTTCATCAATTTGAAATCATGCCAAAGCCGCCCGACGAGCGTTCGCCGCAAACGCCCTGGCCGCTGTGGCCCATGCAACTGCGCACTGAGGCTGCTCACGAAGAGGGCGGCGTGCGCGACTGGAGCATCGCTACCAGCAAGTTTACTGGCGACGAAAACGGCAACGTGAAGCAACTTCATGCCGTAAGGGTCGGCCCTCCCCCGAAGTTCGAACCCCTCGTCGGCACCGAGTTTACGATGGAAGCCGACTTAGTCCTGATCGCCATGGGCTTTCTCGGCCCCGTACGCAATGGAATGATCGAGCAGTTGGGACTTCAACTCGACAATCGTGGCAACGTGGCGACCGATCAGAATTACATGTCATCAGTTCCCGGAGTGTTCGCAGCGGGCGATATGCGCCGTGGGCAATCGCTTGTGGTATGGGCGATCTCCGAGGGCCGCAAAGCTGCGGCCTGTGTCGATGCATACTTGAAGTCGCTCGCGCTCCGGCCGATAGTTCCTTTGGCTTCCACCGCGCGACAAATCGCTTCATGAGCAGGACACACCCCACCGTGGTCCAAGCTCAAGATGGAGCGGGCTAAGATAGAGCAGAGTAAGATGGCTGCGCCAGCCTCATGATCCAACTTTCCGATATCCAGGCCGCTCTCGAAAGAATTCGCGCCGACATTCGCGTCTCTCCCTGCCCTCGCTCAGAAACGTTTTCAGGTCTAACCAACAATTCGATCTTCCTCAAACTCGATAACCAGCAGCGCACCGGAGCTTTCAAAGAGCGCGGCGCGCTGAATAAACTGCTCATTCTCAACCGCGATGAACGTGCCCGCGGCGTGATCGCCGCATCCGCCGGGAATCATGCGCAAGGCGTCGCGTACCACGCGGGACGGCACAAGATCCAGGCGTGCATCGTCATGCCGCTTCCCACACCGCTCACCAAAGTGTCGGCGACTCGTGCCTACGGTGCAGAAGTCGTGCTGCACGGCACCAACTACGACGAAGCTTATGAAAAGGCGCTCGAGCAAAGCGAACTGGACGGCCTGACTCTCATTCATGCCTTTGATGACGACGCGGTCATCGCGGGGCAGGGAACTCTGGGTCTGGAAATTCTGCAACAACATCCCGACATCGAAGTCATCGTAGCGCCCATTGGTGGCGGTGGACTCATCGGCGGGATCGCCTGCGCCGTGAAAGAAACAAATCCTGCGGTGCAGGTCTTCGGGGTTCAGCCTTCCAGGATTCCTTCGATGAAAGCCGCAGTGGCGGAGGGCAAGCCCGTCACGCTGAAGTCCGCGAAGACGATCGCCGACGGAATTGCGGTACGCCGAGCCGGAGAGCGCACGCTTCCACTTGTGCAAAAGTATGTGGATGACATCGTTACGGTGGAGGAAGAAGAAATCGCGAACGCGATTCTCTTGCTTCTGGAGCGCGAGAAGACGCTGGCCGAAGGCGCCGGAGCGGCCGCCATCGCTGCCGTACTGAATCGCAAACTGCCTCTGCAAGGCAAACGAGTAGCCGTGCTGGTCTGTGGCGGCAATATCGACGTTACCTTACTGTCGCGCATCATTGAACGCGGTCTGGTAAAAGATGGACGCCTCGTCCGCTTGCGCGTTCACCTGCCCGACTATCCTGGAGCGCTGCACCGGCTCACCGGAATCCTGGCCGACCACCGGGCCAACATCGTCGAGACCGCCTACGATCGCGCCTACCACGGCGTCAACTTGGGGGACACGGCCATCGACATCACTATGGAGACCCGCGGCCCGGATCATATCGCGGAGCTTCTTGCGGCCTTGGTATCCGCCGGTTATACGCACGAAAGAATTCTGTGACTCCTTTTATTCTGCTTCGTGAGCGAGCTTTCTGACCCAGCAAATACGTCGAACGATCACCAACATCACCCGATAGAGAAAAGAACGTAAAATAGATAAAAGCACTTTGAGGCCAGATTTCCCCCGGACTTCGCTCACTCCAGATGGGCCTTTGTAATGCTTCGTTTGTCTGGGTAAAACTTTGTAAACCACAGAGTTCCGCGGCTCGCGGGGATGTAAATTAGAAGGTGGAGCGCATGAACGCTAAACAAGCAGCCATCGCGACGTTTGTCATTACCATCGTCAGCATGTCCGGTACGGAGTTCCTGCCGGCGTGTTTCGGCTATGCGATCGGCCAAGCCCAGGTGGCTGGCCAACCGGCGGTCGCTAGGCGCATCGGCGCCATCAAGACGATTAGCGGGAACGCCATCACATTGACGCCGGATTCCGGCCCCGATGTCGCGGTGACGGTACAGCCGAATGCCCGCATCTTGCGGATTGCCCCGGGTGAGAAGGATCTCAAGAACGCCGCACCCGTCCAGTTACAGGATTTGCAGGTGGGGGACAGAGTCCGCGTGCGCGGCCAGGCATCTGCAGACGGCACGTCGATTGCCGCTCTGGAAGTCATCGTGATACCGCATACCGACCTCCAGGCGCTGCATGAACAGGAACGGCAGGACTGGCAGAAGCGCGGCATGGGAGGTTTGGTGAGCGCCGTCGACCCCGCGACCGGCACGGTAACGATTTCGGTGACCGGCTTTGGCGGGAAGAAAGAAATCGCCGTGCACACGTCGAAAACCACCCTGTTTCGTCGTTACGCTCCGGACTCAGTGAAGTTCGACGATGCCAAGCCCAGCACCTTGCAGGAAATCCAGCCGGGCGATCAGCTTCGGGCGCGCGGGGATCGCAACCCCGACGGCTCCGAGTTGACGGCGGAAGAAATTGTCACTGGCAGCTTCCGCAATGTCGCGGGCTTGGTGAATTCGGTGGATGCAAGCTCCGGCACTATCACCGTTCAAGATTTATTGAGCAAGAGGCCAGTGCAGGTAAAGATCACACCAGAATCGCAGCTCCACAAACTGCCACCTGAGATGGCGCAGCGTATCGCGATGCGGTTGAAAGGATCCATGCCTCCAGGAACGCCGGGAGCTGCTGGCGGTTCAAGCTCCGCTTCCGGGCCAGCGGCTGGCGGTCAGCATTCCGGCGCTCAATCTGGGGGGACGAACGCAGGCGCAGGTGGAACGGGTGGCGGGGGCATGCGTCAGGGCGGAGCGCCCGACTTCCAGCAAATGTTGAGCCGCATACCGGCGGTTACAATCGCCGATTTGCATAAAGGCGATGCGGTTCTGATTGTCACGACCCAGGGCACGACGACCGGTGGTGGCACCGCAATCACGCTGCTCAGTGGAGTGGAACCGATCCTGCAGGCGGCTCCCAATGGCAGTCAGGCAATGATGCTGGCGCCCTGGAGTTTAGGGGGCGCTCCCACGGGCGACGCAAGTCAATAAGTAGTGCGACGCAAGTCAATCGTAGTGCCTGCCTCGAACAAGATTGTTCCGCGGCTTTTATACCTTGTGAGTCATAAGGAATGGGAAGATCAAATGAAGGTTGAGAGATACGTTTGTGTTTTGGTAGTCGTGTTCTTATTTTTGCTGTCAGCAAGTGCGATGTTAGCGCAAACCGCCGCGGGAGCTCTCCGCGGACAGGTCACTGATCCATCCGGCGCTGCCATTTCTGGGGCCAGCGTGATTATGACCCCGGCCACGGGATCTCCGATAGTGGTCCAGAGCAATGGCCAGGGGATGTATGAGTTCAAGTCTTTACCCGCGGGGAAGTACGTCCTTACCGTTGCCGCTCCGGGATTCGCGCTCTATGAGAACGACAATGTCGTGATCGCCGACCAGCCTCTCCGGCTCAGCGTTGTGATGGCGATTGAAGTGGAGCAACAAAAAGTTCAGGTTTCTGATACCGCGCCGACCATCGATGTGAATCCAACCAACAACGCGGGTGCGATCACGATCTCGGGTAAAGAACTCGAAGCCCTGCCCGATGATCCCGATGAGTTGCAGTCGGATCTGGAAGCACTTGCAGGGCCTTCGGCGGGTCCCAATGGCGGACAGATGTATATCGACGGATTCACTGCGGGCCAGCTTCCGCCCAAGTCGTCCATTCGCGAAATCCGTATTAACCAGAATCCCTTTTCTTCCGAGTATGACAAGCTGGGCTACGGCCGCATCGAGATTTTCACCAAGCCCGGGACCGACAAATACCACGGGCAATTCTTTGTGCTAGGCAATGATTCTTCCTTCAATTCATCGAATCCCTTCCTGGTCTCGGAGCCTCCTTACTATTCGACACAATACAACGGAAACATCGGTGGCCCCATCAATAAGAACGCGTCTTTTTTCTTCAACATTGACCGCCGCAACATCAATGACCTGTCAGCAACTAACGCGTACGTTCTCGATCGGTCCCTAGAGCCGTTCAATTTGGTCGAGTCAATTTCCAATCCGCACCAGCGCACCAACCTCAGCCCGCGAGTTGACTGGGCGCTGACGAAAAACAACACTCTCACGGTGCGCTATCAGTACTATCGCGACACAGAAACCAACAACCTGGGCAACCCGCTAGACCTTCCGACCCAGGCCTATTACACGCAAACTACAGAGGATACGGTGCAAGTCAGCGACACTCAGGTAATTGGCTCCAAGATCGTCAACGAGACTCGATTTCAATACAACCGCGATGACTCGCTCCAGACCCCCACGAACACAACCCCAACGGTGACTGTGCTCGGCAATTTTACGGGTGGCGGCTACGCCTCGGGCAACCAAAATGATCGGCAGAACAATTACGAATTGCAGAACTATACGTCGCTGATCCACGGCAATCACTCCCTGAAGTTCGGCGGGCGAGTGCGCGCCACCCAAGAGACGAATTATTCGACTTCAGGATTTAACGGCACTTTTACTTTTTCTTCTTTGAACACATCCACCAACACCCCGTCGGACTGCACAACGTTCGCCCAAAATCCGCCGTGTCCCATCTCTTACCTCTATGCCCAGCAGCAGTTGACCGTTGCGGCCGGAACTCCTTATGCCACGCAACTGACCTACACTACCGGCATCCCAACCGCGCAAGTCACCTATTACGATGTCGAACCTTACATTCAAGACGATTGGCGGGTAAAACCTAATCTAACCATTAGTTCAGGTCTCCGTTTCGAGACCCAAAACGACATTCACGATCACGCAGACTGGGCACCGCGTTTCGGCTTTGCCTGGGGCGTAGGCGGCAGGAGCGCTCCCCCAAAAGTTGTGATTCGTGGCGGCTATGGTATTTTTTATGATCGCTTCCAGACTACGCAAATCTTACAGGCGGAACGTCTGAACGGCGTCACGCAACAGCAGTTCATTATCGATAACCCGACGTGCTTTCCTAATGTGGACGTGGCGCTCACCAGCTTTGCCAATTGCGGCCCCGTCGCTGGCAAGTCCAACATCTATCAGATCAGCCCCAGACTGCACGCACCCTACACCATGCAAGGAGCGATTGGTGTAGAACGTCAGCTCACCAAATCGGCGACCCTTTCCGTCATTTACTTGAATTCACGTGGCTTCGACCAGTTCGCCCTCATCAACGCCAATGCTCCGTATCCGGGAAAACCTTGCGCTCCGGATTGTCCCGCTATTCAGGGAGGCAACATCTACCGCTACGTTTCCGAGGCCAATTTCGAACAAAACCAGCTGATGATGAACACCAATGTGCGCATCGGCTCCAAAATCCAGTTGTTCGGCTATTACTCCCTGAACTATGCCAATAGCGACGCTTCCGGTGTTTCCAGTTTTGCTTCGAATTCCTACAACATCCGACAGGATTATGGCCGAGCTTCGTTTGACGTACGCGATCGGTTCTTCCTCGGCGGCAGCATTGCCTTGCCCTACCTGTTTCGTCTGAGTCCGTTCATGGTGGTCAGTTCCGGCTCTCCTTTTAACATCACCTCGCCCATTGACGTGAACGGAGACCAACTCTACAACGATCGTCCGGGCTTGATCTCAACGGCGACATGTGCGACTAACCCGCAGCAAGGCTCGGGTCCTCAGAACAACATTTTCTGCACCACCTTGGGTACTTTCGACGCCCTGGGCGGCGGAAAACTTCTTCCCATCAACTATGGTACTGGCCCCGCACACTTTGTCATGAACTTGCGTTTTACCAAAACCTTCGGATTTGGACCGAAGGCGAAATCCGGCGCCGGCCAAGGTGGGGGGGACGGTCGGCGAGGCGGAGGCCGGGGTGGTCTGTTCGGTGGCGGCCCCAACTTCTCGTCAGTCACTTCAGACCGCCGCTACAATCTCACTCTCGGCTTGAATGCCCGCAATGTCTTCAACAACGTGAACGTGGCGAATCCGAACGCGGTTCTGGGCTCCAGACTGTTTGATGTTTCCAATGCTGTTCAAGGAGGTCCGTTCTCACCCGGTACTGCCGCCAACCGCAAGTTCGAACTGCAAGCCACATTCAGTTTCTGATGCAGGGATTGTTCTCAGCGATATCGCGAATTTGAGGATTCGGGTTATGCTGGAAGTAGAGAGTGCATGCTGAGCAATCCTGCAAACTAAGGGCCCGAAACCGATTGCCTTTTCTTCCGACGACCAGACGAAAATTCATTCGCCTCGCAGCGTCCACTGGTATGGCCGCGCTCGCCGCCGATACCACGCTGATGGAACCTAACCGTCCACGAATTGTTCGTAAGGAAATTGCTCTCCGGCGCTGGCCGGAGCGGCTGGATGGCTTCACCATCGCGCAGCTCAGCGACTTCCATTACGATCCTTATTTCTCCGTTCATCCGCTTCGAGCCTCAATCAGCATGGTGAACGGGCTGCATCCTGAGTTGATCGTGCTGACGGGGGACTTCGTTTCGGAGTCCATCTTTGGCCATGGTGGCGAAAAGGCCGCGTCCGCCGCAGAACCCTGCGCCCGACCTGTTGCGGCAAATGAAGGCGCCTCACGGTCTGTGGGCGGTGTTGGGAAACCACGATGCGCGTACCGACCCCGATCTAGTTATTAGCTCGCTTCGCACCGAAGGAATTCAGGTCCTGGTCAACCAATCGGTTCCGATCGAGGGCAATGGAGCGCGCTTCTGGCTCGGCGGCGTGGACGACGTATTGGAACGGACCGCCGATCTCAACTCAACTTTGCACAATATTCCCGCTGATGAATCGGTGGTCCTGTTGGCCCACGAGCCCGACTATGCCGACCATGTCGCGCGTTATCCGGTAGATCTCCAACTGTCAGGGCACTCTCACGGAGGCCAGGTGCTAGTACCTTTCTTCGGCCCTCTTTATTTGCCTCCCTTGGCCGAAAAGTACATTTGGGGTTTGCACAAAATCGGCGGGCTCACGCTCTACACCAACGCAGGATTAGGCACAGTGAATGTTCCAGTCCGGATGAATTGTCCTCCCGAAATCACTTTGCTGACTCTGCGGCGATCTGTGAGTGGATAGGCGGTGGAGACGCCGCTAAGAGGAAGTCGCCCCGAATTTCGATTCGGAAGTCTGACATTCGGCTTGAAGAAGTGGTCTGGGAGTTGTCCCAGATCACATCTCCCGTTATGCAATTCCTTTCACTTGGGGCTATCTCGTTTGTGAAGTATCGCCTGTAAGCTGTTCTAGAACAGAGAGATATCCCCCTTGCGGATGGTCCTCCATTTGCCACCCGAAGCCTGAGGCGAACTCGAGATCACAAGGAGAACAATGCGTCCTCGCATCTGGCCTGCGATTTTGTTGTTGGTACTGCCCGTGGTTGCTTGGGCAGTGGCTACACCTTCGCCGCGTATGCGATCGGAAACTTTCGTGCAGCGCGAAAGCCAGGTTTCAAGGACGCTGACCCGCGCCTCCCAATTCGTCGACGTGCCCCACATCAGCTTGCGGCGTGCTTGCGAAGATATTCAGCCGCCCGAGGCCCTGACCACGCCTGATCCGCTTTTCACTCCGGCGGGCCGCGGCCGGAAAGTAAAAGTCAGCTTCATTATTGGAATCGATGGGCGCGTCCACAGCCCGCTCATTCTGGAAAGCGCGGGCCTCGCCGGCGATCGCCATGTTCTGCAAACGGTGCGCACGTGGAGATACCGTCCTGCAACTTGCAACGGTGTGCCGACCGAGACGGAAGGGAAGATCGAGTTTTCCAGCCGATAGCACTCGCCTGAGCCGCTGGGCTAGAATGGCCCCAGCAATAAGGTGATTCGATTCGTGAACGAAGACAAGAGAAATCCTAGACCTTCAGGTTTGCCTTCTGATTCGCAGGTGCGCGACTCCGAACTGGAAGACCTGTACCGAGGGCTGCAACCTGAGATGCGCCGTCCCAAGCCCAGTCCGGACGCCTTGGCCGCGGCGCTGGAGGCGGCACAACGTCTGGCTGCCGAAGCGGACGCGGAACAGGCTGCGGATGATACGGCAGAGGAACTCACGAACGATTCCACCACCATCGTTTGCAGCGTTTGTGGATACGGCAATCGTAAAGGGAACAAATTCTGCGGTATGTGCGGAGTCGCCGTCGGCGAACGGGAAGAAGCAGAACCTGGAGTTCTCGCAAGTGGCGAGCGGCCGCCATCGCGCGCCATTGCGCTGCCTCCCAATCCATTTCCAGAGGAAGAGCCCGAAGTAAGGCCGCCGCGAAACCGGACCTCGGCGCCAGAAACGCATCATTACCATCATCATTATCACCACCACTATTTTCCCGGCGGACCGGAGGGGATGGGCGTGCGGTCCGGCGGCGATGTAGCCCGCGTTGAGCCGCCCCGGGACTTGCGACCGACAGCGGCGCTGAGAGGCGACATGAGCCGCGCCGAGGCCGCGGTGCGGCGCGTCACGCACGAGTGGGTGCTGGCCTGCAATACGAAACACCTCGACGACCTGCTCGACCTTTATGTGGCCGACGCGCTGGTGCTGCGGTCCAACTGTCCTCCGATCCGCGGCGCAGCGGCGGTTCGCGAGTTTTTCTTTGGCGCGCTGGACGCGGGACTGGGAGAAGTGGAAATCGAACCTCTGCGCGTGGAAGTCGTCGGCGATCTGGCTTACGAAGCGGGACGATGCAAGGCTTTGATTCCCAGCGCAACCGGCAAGCGCCGCGAAGAACGCGCCAAGTACCTGTGGGTTTGTGCGCGGCAGAGCAACGGCGAATGGAAGTTGGCCGCCGATTGCTGGTCCAGCGACTTAACGCTCACCCCGCTGGAATCCGATGTTCCGCAGAGTGCGGGAGTCAAAACCTCTCAGCCGCGCAAGAACCTGTGACTGGTTGCCGTGCGATAGGCCGCAACTACAAAGTTACGCTTATTTTCGCCAAGTCTCCCCGCAACTGCTCCAATTGCTGCATCTGGATGGTCTTCATTCCCAACTTGGCGGCGCATTCCAGGTTGAGTGCGCGATCGTCGATAAAGCAGCATTGTTCCGCGGGTATCTGCGTAGTCTCCAGCGCCAGGCGATAAATGTCGCGCTCCGGCTTGCGAAATCCAACGAAGCAGGAGCTTATAAAAAAGCGGAAGATCTTTCGCAGTCCGTACTTTTCGATCCGGTAATAATTGAGTTCGCGCGATTCATTGTTGATCGTGCCCATGAAGTATTTGCCAGAATCCGTCAGCGCCTGCGCGAACTCCAGCACTTCAGGAAACGGTTGCGACAGCGCGAACATGTAATCGCAGAACACCTGGCGCGTGAACGGTCGTGTGCGATAGAACACGGTGCGATCCAGATATTCGTCGAGAGTAATCTTTCCGCGTTCGAACGATGAGACCACCATCTCGTGACGGTCGTGGAATTCTTTCTGGTCCAACTGAAAGTGTTCGAGCGCTGCAGTGCGTTCGGTGCGGTCCCAGGCGTTGGTCAGCAGCACACCGCCGACATCCCAGAAGATAGCGCGAATGGCAGACAAAGGTCGTTCCTCCCTGTGCGCGAGCTATCAGAAAAGTGTAGATGAACACGGGCAGGAATGCGCGGTACCACTTCCGCTTTGGAAAAAGGTGGGTTCTTGAGGGGCATCCCGGTAGGCGCAACGGCCATGTATGGCAGGAATCGACGGCGGCGTTATAGTAAGCATGGATGTGTCTATGCGTAGAAGGGTTCTGACTGACGGAGAGATTGCCGTTCTCACGGTGATCCAACAAGGATATGGGCCGCAGAATGGCATCGATCAAGTGTTCTTCACACCTGCCGATGAAGCCATCATATTCGTCAGGTTGTCAAATGGCATGTCTATCGTGATGGCGAACCTATCGAACCTTGCGGCGAGGCGTGCAGACGGCACTATTTCGAGCGATGACGAATTGAAGAAGAAGTGGTTACGACTAGACCGGTGATCAAGGCTTGTAACCGAGCCGCTACTTAACTGTCTCGATATCGTCAGGGCACGCATTCCTAGAACGTTTCCCACTCGCACCGTACGGCGGCGGACAGGAGTGTCCATCCCACACTATTTTCTGGCGAAAACCTCTTTCAGTAGCGCGGTGTTTTGGGCGGCGGGATTGATACGGATTTTTATTTCTTCCTGTCCGAGCATGTAGAAGATGCCATCGATGGTCTTGCCGACGACGTACTTGTCGAGATCGAACTCGTTCGCGATCGCACTGCCGCCAGGGGCGGTTTTGATGACATGGTCATACTTCTTGATTACGCCGATGCGTTGCATGGAGCCGTGGACGATCGGAGAGAAAGTGGCGGTGAGATCGGCGGAGCAAGTTTGCTTGAAGTATTCGGTGGCGGCGGTTTCGCCGCCGGTGAGGATGCGGCGGGCGCCGGAAATGGTCATCTTCTTGAGGGCGTCGAGGAAAATTTGTTTGGCCTGAGGCGTGGCGCGCTCGGCGGCGCGGTTCATGCCGATTTCGAGGTCGTCTACCGTGTCGCCCTCGCCGAGCAAGCGCATGGCCTTGCCGACCGACTGGAGTTTCGTAGGGAGCAGTATGCGGATGGCTTCGTTATCCAGGAATCCGTCGGGTTTGCCGGTGAGCGCGATGGCCTTGCTGGTGCCGATTTCGAGCGCCTGCTTGAGACCGGCAACAATCTCGTCGTCGCTGAGGCTGGAGGAGTCATGGTGCTCGAGAGCCGCGTCCGTTTTCTTGAGCGTTTCGCCAAGTTGGGCTGCGGCACAAGTGCAGGAGCAGAACGCCACAGCGATGGTGAGCAGAGAAAGGCGCATGAGAGTTTTCATGGAGCAGATGAGGGATGATTCTATCAAGAGCGGCAGCGCCGGGGATGTTCGCTTTCGGGTTCCTGGGAAAAGGCAGACGTCGTGATGCAGGAAATGTACAAATTCGTGACACGGCGCTGACAATCCGGCGCTGGCATGTGGCCTAGGATCTGGATGCTCAGTCAGAGAATTGTGATCTGTGTGCGAGAAGCTGCACCGTCACCCCCTGCCCTGATCTGGCATCACAAAGGAGATCCGCATGCAGCGTCGCATAATTACTCTTACACTTGGCCTGGGATTTGCGCTGATGTTCGTTTCGAGCTCGGCCATGGCGCAATATAAACTCACGAATCTGTCGTCGAATCAGGTGAAGCAGGCACACCACGACGATCCCCTGCTGGTGAATGCTTGGGGACTGGTGCATGCTCACGGCTCGCCGTGGTGGGTCAGTGACAATCTCTCCGGATGGTCGACTCTGTACGATGACCAGGGAAATCTAAATGCGGGACTGAAGGTATTGATCCCGACGGCGGGAAACGGCCCAGATTCGCCGACCGGGTTAAACGGCCCGGGTTCGCCGACGGGGATTGTGTGGAACGGATCGAAAGAATTCCAGGTGCAGGGATGGCCGTCCCTTTTCCTGTTTGCCACGCTGGATGGAACGATCAGCGGGTGGGCACCGCAGTCGAACTTTAACCAAGCGATTTTGGGGGTGGACACTACGGCCAATAAAAATCCGCATCCAGCGGTGTACACCGGCCTGGCGATCACCAACAATGCTTCGGCGAACCACTTGTTCGCAGCCGACATGGCGAACAACAAAGTAGATATGTACGATGGGAACTTCAACCTGGTGAAGTCGTTCACCGATCCATCGCTGCCGGCGGACTTTGCGCCGTTCGGCGTTCAGGACATCAATGGACTGGTGTATGTGGCGTTTGCCAGCGCTAGCGGGGCAAGCGGCGGATTCGTCGAGGTATTTAAAGAGGACGGCACGCCGGCGCTCGGGATGCCGAAGCCATTGATCCATGGGCTGCCCCTGAACCAGCCTTGGGGAATTGCGGTGGCGCCCAGTAGTTTTGGAAAGCTGAGCAACACCCTGTTGATTTCGAACAACACCGATCATGGGACGATCAACGCCTTCAATCCTGGTAACGGAGATTTCGTGGGCACGGTGCGGGACAGAGACGGCAAAGTGATCTGCATCGACCAGTTGTGGGGAATCGGATTCGGTGACGGGGCCGGCAAAAATGGAGCAGTGAACCAGTTATTCTTTACAGCGGGGCCGAGCAACAATCTTGCGGGGACGTTTGGCGTGATTTCGGTTAGGCCAGACCGGGATGACGAGTGAGGCAGCCAGGCTTTGCTTGAATTGTCCGGGTCTGAGACTTGGGCGACCCACATTTGCAACAAGAACAAGGCCGCCTGCAGAGGCGGCCTTTGTGTTTGCGAATCGCACGAGGACGGGTAAGAGCGCCGCAATCAGATTCGCGCACGCCATTGCGGGCGCGGCTATGATCGGCGCAATGTGTTAAATCCGAAGGGTTGGGGGCGCGTAGCTCGGTTGGTAGAGCAATGCCCTTTTAAGTAATTCCCACCTAGTATCCTGTCCCGGAAATACGTTCACATAGTCGCTGGACTTTAGCGAAGATGGAATCTGCGGTCGCCGTCCAAACGAAGGGCCGGGCGTTCTGGTTATCGTTTTCGACGAATTGATCGATCTTGGTCACCAGTTCTTTCACGCTGCGAAAGGTTCCGCGCCGGATAGCTCGTTGCGTGATCCGGTTGAACAGCGTGAAGAGCATTGGGCCATGGTGGACTTGGCAAGGCAGGCCATGTTCGAACCGTTCCCGTCCCAGATTGGGTCAAGCGGCAGTTGGATGAGTGGCTCATTGCAGCCACTATTGATCGCGGAAAGTTGTTTCGCAGGGTCAACAAGGTTGGGAGGGCGCGGGGAGACGGAATTACAGAGAAAGCTGTGTGGCATATCGTGAAAGAAACGGCAAAGACCATCAGCGTTGCCAAACTCTCGCCTCACGATCTTCGCCGGACTTGCGCCCGGTTGTGTCACGCTTCGGGAGGTGAGCTGGAACAAATTCAATTCCTGCTGGGGCATGTCTCGGTGCAGACTACCGAACGGTACCTGGGCTGTAAGCAGCGAATTCGATCAGCGGTCAATGACTGCATCGGCATCGAACCGAATCACTCTGACGAGCAGCTTGACTATCCTTCCGATCTGCGAGAAGCTGTCGCCGTTTGAGGGTCAAATTCGCGCCGTGGCCAATTGTCCTGGAGGCAGAAGTGGGGTCGGCAATCTCATCGCTTATTGTCGCAGCCGAGCGAGGAGACCGTCCCGCCGCGGAAGCGTTGTTCGCTGCCCTGTATTCCGAACTGCATCGACTGGCCAAGCGTGAACTGGCACGACAAGGATCACCCGTCAGCCTTAGCGCCACCACCCTCCTGCACGAAGCGTATCTGGACATGGCCGTGCGCGATGGCCCATCGTTTCCCGACCGGGCGCGATTCATGGGCTATGCGGCGCGAGTCATGCGGGGACTGGTCATCGACCATGCCCGAGAGCGGCACGCCCAGAAGCGCGGCGGCCTATTCGAGATTACTTCGCTCGACACTACAGGGATGGAGAATGCAGTCGACCACCGTGAGCTTGTCCAAATCAGCGAAGCATTGGACGAACTGGTCAAAGTCGAGCCTGCCCTCGCTGAGGTTGTTGACTTGAAGTTCTTCTGTGGGTTCTCATTCGCGGAAATTGCCGCCATGCGGGACATATCGGAACGAACAGTGCAGCGAAACTGGGAGAAAGCTCGCATTTATCTCCATCGGAAAATTCGCCCTGATTTGTCGCTTTGAGGAGTCCATGTCCACACTTCGCCCCGATCAGTGGCAGGCGTTAAGCCCATATCTGGACCAGGCGCTCGCCATGACCGACGATGAGCGCACCGCGTGGCTGTCCTCGCTCGCCGAGCGGGATCCCGCGCTGGCTGCGCAGGTGAGAACACTTCTCGATGAACACCGGATACTGGCACAAGAAGGCTTTTTGGAGAAGAGCCCGGCCGCGCTGCCCGATGCGCCAGGACTGGCGGGCCAGACCATTGGCCCGTACACGCTGATCTCCCAGATTGGCCAGGGTGGAATGGGAAGCGTCTGGCTGGCCGAGCGCAGCGACGGGCGCTTCGAACGGCGAGTGGCAGTGAAGTTCTTGAGCGTCGCCTTGTCCGGCCGTGGGGGCGAACAGCGGTTCAAACGTGAAGGCAGCATTCTTGGGCGGTTGGCCCATGAGCATATCGCGGAACTGGTGGATGCGGGTGTTTCTCCCGCCGGGCAGCCGTATCTCATTCTGGAGTATGTCGAGGGCGACCACATTGACCGGTATTGTGACGACCGCATGCTCGATGTGGAGGCACGGGTCCGCCTCTTCCTCGACGTATTGGTTGCGGTTGCGCATGCACACGCCAATTTGATTGTGCACCGGGACATCAAGCCGTCGAATGTGCTGGTGAGCAAGGACGGACAGGTCAAACTGCTGGATTTCGGCATTGCCAAGCTGCTCGAAGCAGAAGGCCAGGAGGGATTGGCGACACTGCTCACGGTCGAAGGCGGGCGGGCCATGACGCCGGAATATGCGGCTCCCGAGCAAGTGACCGGCGCGCCGGTGACGACCGCCACGGATGTCTATGCGCTGGGCGTGCTGCTGTATGTGCTGTTGACGGGACAGCACCCAGCCGGCAGCGGCCCCCATTCTCCGGCAGACTTGGTTAAAGCCATCGTCGATACTGAGCCCACGCGCCCCTCGGGAGTTGTGATCCCGGCCAGGACAAACGCCAAGGAAACCACGACCAACGCAGCCAGACGCGCCACCACGCCGGAAAAGCTGAACCGGTTACTGCACGGAGACCTCGATACCATCGTGGCCAAAGCGCTGAAGAAGAATCCGCAGGAACGTTACGTGTCAGTTACGGCGCTGGCGGATGATCTGCGACGATACCTGCGGCATGAACCGATCAGTGCGCGACCAGACACGATCACGTATCGCGCGGCCAAGTTCGTACGCCGGAATCGGACGGCGGTGGCGCTCACGGCCTTAGCTCTCGCGGCGACGATCGCGGGCGTCGCCGGTACCCTGTTACAAGCCCGTACCGCGCGCCGGCAGCGCGACTTCGCATTCCGCCAACTTTCCCGTGCGGAAGCGATCAACGACCTCAATTCTCTCCTCCTCTCCGATTTGGCGCCTTCGGGCAAGCCCTTTACCGTCGACGAACTGCTGGCCCGCGCGGAACACATAGTCGGACGGCAGCACGGCGGAAGCGACGCCGATCGCGTGGAACTGCTCATTTCGATTGGGCGCCAATACACGGTTCAGGACGAATACGAAAAAGCCCGCGAGTTGCTGGAAGAGGCGCACCGGCTTTCGCTTGCCCTGCCGGAGTCATCCATTCGTGCCAGGGCGTTGTGCGGTTTGGCGCAGGTACTGTCGCGAGGGACTGATCTCCCACGCAGCGAGATGCTCTTTCAGCAGGGGATGCGGGAGCTTCCCAACGAACCGATGTTCGCTGTCGATCGAGTTGGTTGCCTATTGTTTGGCAGCGAAATCGCGCAAAACCGAGGTGACGCAAGCGAGGGCATCGCACGAGCGCAAGCCGCGGAGCGTCTCTTGAACCAATGGCCCTACCGGTCCGATGTGATGGAACTCAACACGAGCATAACCTTGGCCGGTGCCTATAGCGACGCTGGGCGCTTGCAGGAGGCAAATGCCGCGTTCGGGCAAGCGGCGGCGCGTCTAGCTGCGCTGGGCCGCGATGACACGCAACGGGCAGGTACGGTGTTCAACAATTGGGGCGTCGCGCTAACTGTCGATGGGCGACCACTTGAGGCGGAAAAGGCCCTTGGCCGCTCGATGGCAATCGGCCGCGACAACCACGGCGAGCAGACCGTGTCGCCGATGTCGCTCGTCAACTATGGCCGCGTCCTGTTCGACCTCGACCGGCTCAGGGAAGCAGCCGATTACTCGGAGCGGGGATACGCGAAGGCTCGCAAGGAGGGCGACAACACGGCGATCAGCCAAGCGCTGTTGTTGCGGGCATCCATCTATCGCGGCCTAGGCGACCTCCCGCACGCGGACCAGATGCTGTCCGAAGTCGAGCAGCGCTTGCAAGGGAGGCTTCCGGCCGGGCATATCGCATTCGCGGCCCTAGCGTCGCAGCAGGCTCTTAACGCGCAGGCGCGCGGTGACGGCCGGAGCGCTCTGCAATTGGCAAATCAAGCGGTCGCCATCGCGCAAGCATCGGTCAATTCCGGCCACGCTGGCGCCTTTTACTTGCGCACCTTCCTCATACGCCGATCCGAGATCGAACTGCAACTCGGTCATCGAGACGAGGCGGCGGCGGACGCCGCACAAGCCCTCAGCCAGTTGCAGGCTGATGCCGAGCCTGGAACGTTTTCGAGCTATCTGGGTCGTGCCTACTTGGCTCTAGCCCGTGCCCTCGATGCCCAGGGCAAAAGGGACGAAGCTGGTGCGGCTGCCCGCTCGGCAGCGGAACAGCTGCAAAACGCACTCGGCCCCGATCACCCCGATACCCGTAGCGCCCGCCAACTCGCCGGTCTCGATCCTCCTCATCAATAACTGCCCCCGCACTCTTTTTCTAGGTCATGTGTCGTCTTTTTCCTTCCGATTTCGATATTCACAGTAG
>CAVPQE010000036.1:0-45043 GCA_963707205.1 uncultured Acidobacteriaceae bacterium | reverse complement strand
GACCCCCACTCGCTTCCGCCAACTATTTTTCAACGATCGTGTGCTCTCTGCCGTGGACAGCTACGGCGCCAAGGAAGACATGCAGTGTTGATATCGCACGTCCGTGCCAAGCCATAGCACTCAAGGGCCATTCTTCTTTTCCTCGATAAGCCCTATTCTCGTTCTTGAGCAGCACTTGGGGGAGGGCTGATCAACAAACGTCCCACGACTCAAATCGAGTCCGGGGCGTTTTGTTTTGCAATCCAGCTTTCCCATTCGTGTCTACAATCCACCACCGGGCTCTCCGCCCGCCGCAAATCAGTTAAAATAATTTCTTGGGCCACTCTGCACTCACCTGGAATGAAGCTTCCCTGCGCGCGCGTCAGACGGCGCTGCCGCTTGTTGTTTCCCTCTGCCTTCTGCTGAGCCTGAGGGGCGCTGCCCGTGCCGACAATGCTGCCTTCGACCTCATTGGTCCCAAGGTCGACGTTAAGGTTCAACGCGCCGGACTGACGCTGCCCATTGCGGAAGTTCCCAATCTGCAAGCGGGAGACCGGCTGTGGGTCCATCCCGATCTGCCCGACACTCAGTCGGTGCGTTATCTGATGGTCGTGGTATTTCTGCGCGGCGCCACCAACCCTCCTCCGGATTCCTGGTTTACGCGCGTAGAAACCTGGAGCAAACCTGTCCACGACGAGGGCGTCTTCGTCAACGTGCCGGAAGAGGCCGAGGAAGCTCTCGTCTTCCTGGCGCCGGAAACCGGCGGAGCCTTCAATACTTTGCGTGCTGCGGTGCGAGGAAAGCCCGGCGCTTTTGTGCGCGCCTCCCAAGATCTGGTGCAAGCCAGTCTTGACCGCTCCCGTCTCGAAAAATATCTCGACGCTGTTCGCGAAATTTCCGCCAGCGATCCGGAGCAGTTGAAAGCGCGCACAACTTTGCTGGCGCGCAGTCTGAACATCCGCCTTGAGCAGCAGTGTTTCGACAAGCCCACTGCCCAGCAAGCGCCGTGCCTTACTCAGAACACAGATCAGTTGGTCCTCGACGATGCGCACAGCCAGACTATGGTCGCCACCCTGACCTCAGGCCCATCCAGCGACTTGCTGGCGCAGATCACTTCCACGCCCAACGCCCGCAGCGGCTACTACAGTCCTTACGTCGGAGCGGTCGTCGATGTGGCCCGCATTCTGGGCACAGCGCATACCGCGCAGTATCAGTACATCCCCGCGCTGGCCTTGCCCAAGCAGGATGAACTCAACCTGCGCCTGAACAACCCTCCGTCCTTTCGCAACCCTAAGTCGGTGATCGTGATCGGTCTGCCCCCCGTTCGCCCCTCCCCCGTTCCGCCCTTGCGCGCGGTCGATGCGACTCAAGTGTTTTGCGCGGGCAAGCCCTCACTTCTGCTTCCCGCCGAGGGCGCTCCGCTGGTCTTTGCTACAGAACTCGCGCATGACTTCGTTCTCCACGTCGAAGCCAAGTCGGGCGCGAGTATCGACCTGCCCGCGAAGCCGGACCCGCTGCGTGGTGGATTTTCAATCGAAACGCAGCCCTTGCAGTCGGCTGATCTGGACGGGGAAGTCACCGGAATTCTTCGCGGATTGTGGGGCTTCCACACGTTCGATGGACCGCACTACCGGCTGCGCACTTCGCGGCCCGCACAATGGATTGTCGCCTCCAAAGATGCCAGTGCGCTGATCGTGGGTCGCGAAGACACGCTCCATCTGCAGTCTCCCGACGCATGTTGCGTGAGCGATGTGAAGCTCAAAGATGAGCAGGGAAAACTGCTGGAGACCGAGTGGAAGAGCCCGAAGCCCGACGAACTCGAGGTAAAGGTCCCGCTGCAGAAAGCCGATGCGGGTTCGGTCACCATGTTGATCAAGAAGTTTGGACTGCGCGACGCCGACGAGATTCCACTTCACACTTACGCCGAAGCCGGTCGCCTCGACAGTTTCAGCATCCACGCCGGCGACGCCGACGGCGTGCTCAAAGGCACACGCCTGGATCACGTCGATAGCCTGGAAGTGAATGGTCTTCGCTTCATTCCCGATACGCTCACCCGCGCCCACCAGCAGGACGAACTCAAGCTGACCACGTCAGACGCAGCCGCTAGGACGAAGCTGCATCCCGGAGACTCGATCATCGTCCACGCGACTCTCAAAGATGGCCGAGTCCTCGATCTCAAATCGGAGGTCGAAGCCCCGCGCCCGTCGGTCAGTCTGCTTAACCAGAGTGTGCAACTGGATCCGACATCCTCTTCCCCCGCCGTTCATCTCGGCAGCGACGACGAATTGCCACAGGATGGTCGCCTGAATTTCTTCCTCAAAACTCAAGTGCCGGAGACCTTTCCTTCCACGGAAAAAATTGAAGTTGCCACTGGCGATGAGTCCTTCCGCGTGCTGCTGAGTTTCAAAGACGGCAATCTCACGCTGCAGGATTCTAAGACAGTTTTCGCGGTTCTCGATCCCATGAAGCTCCTCGGCCCTTCGGCGTTCGGACGTCTCAAGTTCCGCCCGGTCACAGCCGACGGCACCGACGGCGACTGGCAGCCACTGGTCCATCTGGTTCGCATTCCCATGCTCAGAGGAATTCATTGCGGGTCCGCTCCCGAAAAGCAGTGCACCCTCAACGGCGACAAACTTTTCTTGCTCGATTCGGTTAGCACCGATGCTGATTTTGCCAATTCTGTCACCGTTCCGGAAGGTTTTGTGGAGGATGACTTGGCAATTCCGCAGCCCAAAGGAAAGGCCCTCTACATCAAACTTCGCGACGATCCCGGCGCCGTCGATACCGTGACCCTGCCCTTGCTGATCGCGCAGCCATAGGCGCCACGCTGGGATCGGGATGACGCCCTCAAAAAACCAAACTAGTCCACTACCGAGCGCCGAGTAGTTTTGGCGTATTCTTTCCGACTGTGTAAACTACTTTCGCGATGAGGTCGTCCCCCAGATCTGCCGCTGTGAAGTTTTGCTTACTGTTGGCCGTGCTGGCCACTGTCGCCGGCCTGTCGGTTTGCAGCTTCGCCTCCGCTTACGACGGGCATCCCAAGCTGGTTGTGGTGATCGTGATTGACCAGTTTCGCGGCGATTACCTGGAGCGCTACCGCGACCAGTTCGGAGACGCGGGCTTCCGCTTCCTTCTCGACCGCGGCGCCTACTTCCCGAACTGTAACTACAACTACGTCAATACGCGCACGGCTCCCGGACACGCCACGTTGTTTACCGGCGCCTACAGCAATGGCCATGGCATTGCCGACAACGAATGGTGGGACCAGAAAAAGAAACGCATGGTGACTTCGGTCGAAGATGACGACACGAAACTGGTGGGCGTCAGTGGAGACAAAGCAGGCGCCTCGCCGCACAACCTGCTGGCCGACACACTGGGGGATGAACTGAAGCTGGCCACGCAAGGCAAGGCCCGTGTCTTCGGAGTCTCGTTGAAGGATCGCGCCTCCGTCCTTCCCGCCGGCTTTGCGGGTGATGCCGCCTACTGGATTGATCCGGCGACCGGCGCATGGGTAACTTCCACTTACTATCGCGATGATCTCCCCAAGTGGGTGCAGGATTTCAACTCCACTCGCCCTGCGAAATATTGGGATCGGGAGTGGAAGGACGCGCAGGGAACGGTTCTTCGCTCGACGGCGCATCGCAAGGGCAAAGACGGCTCCGAAGCCGGTTTCTACGAAGTCGTCGGTCCCACGGCATTCGCCAACGATTACGAATTCGAGTTCGCCAAGGAACTGATGGTGTACGAGAACGTTGGCCGTGGCCCTGCCACGGACTTGCTCTCGATCAGCCTCTCGCCCAACGACATTCTTGGCCACCAGGTCGGCCCGGATTCTCCGGAAATGCATCAGATGGCTCTCGATCTCGACCGCGAACTGGCCGACTTCATCAATTTTCTCGGGCATCAGATCGGGCTGGCCAACGTGTGGATCGCGCTCTCGGCGGACCATGGCGTTTCCTCCCTGCCCGATACGGTAAAGAAGCTGCGCATTCCGGCAGCAAATCTCGATAGCAAGAAAATCGAGGCGCAGATCAACAGCGCGCTCACGGCAAAGCTTTCTCCCAGCCATCCAGCGGCCTATGTGAAGCTGGACTATCCCCTGGCCTGGCTCGACCAAGATGCCTTCGCCGTCTCTCACATTCGGGAGCACGATGCCGAAGCGGCGGTTGGCGAGGCCTTGAAACAAGCCGGATTGCGCGGCTATTACACCAAGTCGCAACTCGCCGAGGGCGAAGTTCCGGACACCGCGCTGGGACGAAAATACCTGAACAGCTATTCCCCAGAAGGAAGTTGGTACGTGATGGGCATCCCCGATATTTACACCGTGGGTCCGGCCAAAGGCACAGACCATGCCTCGCCGTACAACTACGATACGCACGTGCCCCTGGCCTTTTACGGCTTACCGTTCCAGCCGGGAACCTATAGGACGAATAGCGAACCCGTTGATCTGGCGTCCACGCTCGCATCGCTGCTCGGAATCAATGCTCCGACTCACTCCGTCGGTCGCGTGTTGACCGAAGCCCTCGCGCCCTCGCGCCGCAGCGCGACCTCGGGAGAAGGCCAGCCATGACCGCTGCTTCCGGATCGTCGACGCCTGATCTCAGCGTGAGCGTCGCCGGGATACAACTCAAGAATCCCGTTATCGCGGCCAGCGGCACGTTCGGCTACGGGGTCGAATTTGAGGATGTGGTCCACCTGGGGAAGCTGGGCGGTTTTGTAGTGAAGGGACTGTCGAAGGAACCGATGATCGGCAATCCTCCTCCGCGCTTATGGGAGACTGCGGCGGGCATGCTAAATGCCATTGGCCTGCAAAACATCGGCGCGCAGGCCTTTCTCGATGAGAAGTTGCCGCACCTGCGGGGCATCAAGAACACGGTCGTGATGGCGAATGTTTTCGGCTACACGCGCGAAGACTACGAACGCACCATCGAGATTCTCAACCAGGGCGAGGGGATTGCAGCGTATGAACTGAATGTTTCCTGTCCCAACACCGAGCAGGGCGGGCTGCAGTTTGGCACCGATCCGCGCTCGCTGGATGAGATCGTGACCACGGCGAAACGAGTGGCGCGGCGACCGCTGATCGTCAAGCTCTCGCCCAACGTGACTAGCATCGCGCAAATGGCGTACGTGGCGCAGGAGGCGGGCGCCGACGCGCTGTCAGTCACCAATACGTTCGTGGCCATGGCCATTGACCCCGAGACGCGCAAGCCGCGCATCGCCAATGTTACGGCCGGTCTTTCCGGCCCGGCGATCAAACCCATCGCGGTGCGCATGGTCTATGACGCCGCGCACGCTGTGAAAATTCCGGTGATTGGCATGGGCGGAATCTCAACCGCCCCAGACGTCGTCGAGTTTATGCTGGCTGGAGCCACCGCGGTCCAGATCGGCACGGCCAGTTATTGGGATCCTTGCGCCACCGAGAAAATCGTGGATGAGTTGCAGGAATGGTGCAGCGAACATCACGTGGCCAGGCTCGCCGATCTCACCGGCGGAATGCAGCTGGAATAATCTTTCAGTAGAGACGCAGCTTGCTGCGTCTCGCCCGCTATCGGCCCTGAGCGTACCAGATCGAACCGGGGGACTTGTAATTGCGACCTTCGCCCCAGACCGCATGCGTCGCACCGTCGCTGTCGATTGCGAGGCCGAAGTAGTCTCCGAAGGGGAATCGGAACCCGCCAGGCAGAATGTAGTCGTAGCCCTGCACGGGCCCGGAAAGCTGGGTCTCGACGTTCCAGGTCGCGCCGCCATTGGTGGAACTGCGGTAGTAGGTATTCCATAGCGGGCGATTGGGATGGCCGACTTCGGTGACTCTCGCATCCATCCAGGCGATGCGAATATCGCCCGACGAGCCCGCAGCGATTGCAGGGAAGGAATGCTCAACGCCGGACGCGGCATTTGACACATTGGTTCGCTCGGACCAGTTTGCTCCCCCGGTGGTCGAAGATGAAAAGTAAATGCGCTCCGCGCCACCATTCTCGGCGCCAGCGTTCCATAGGGCGTAGAGTGCGCCTGCGGCATCTGAGGCCAGCGCGATTTGCGGGCCCAAGTATCCGGTTTCGCAACTCTGCGCCTCACAGTCTGGAGGTGCGCTGGAAACATCCAGCAGCAACGTGGTCCACGTGCGCCCGCCATCGCCAGAGCGGCTGACGTAAACGCTGACCGGGCGCGTCGGCATTTCGTGGCGAGCATAGGCGGTCCAGCCGAAATAAACATTGCCCGCCGGATCGATTGTGGCTCCGCCCGCCAGCGACGATCCGGGACCAGAGTTGGGATTCACTTGGACTGCGGTGAAGGTTTGCCCGGCATCATGCGAGGCGGCCACAAAGAATCTTTCTTCATGGTTGAACCCCACGTAAACATCCGTTCCGCGAACCGCCAACACCGGCCTGTCAGCGTCTTCCTGCCCACGCTCCGCCCACGAAAACGACCAGGTTCGGCCGAAGTCGAACGACCGGGCAACAATGATGTCGCGCTTGTTATTCTGCATCCACGACGCGTACACCGTTTGCCGGTCTACCGGATCGACCACGATCTGCGGATCAAACTGCCCGGTTGGAAAGGGAAGCAGAGCGCGCGACGTCCGCCAAGAGAGTCCGTTGTCATCGCTGACCATCAGCGCGATGCTCGGGGCCGTACAGGTCGGGCAATCGGGAACGGCACCATACTGTGGATAGAGAACGTAGACGCGCCCGTGACTGTCGGCGGCTATAGCGGGTTCCCATTGATCGCCGGTGTGGTAGCCGAGGCGTACCTGCGGCGTGAATCCAGAGACGGCCAGCGCGGCAGTGGTGGTCATGGCGAGCAAAACCAGAAGCGCCAGCTTCTGTACAGTTCTTTGCCCGATCTGGAAGTGGCTCGTCGAGAAAAACACGCAACTTAATCCTTGGAAAACCCTTCCCGGACTTTATCGTGATTCGGGAAGAGCGTCAATTCCCGAGGGTAATCCATCCCCCGATTTTACAAGCCTGTGACTTTTCTGGCGTTCGGTCATCCAATGAAGGACAATACAAAACCGAACGCAATCGTTCTTGTGGGGAGCAATCGCAATGGAGAAGGCTACATTCGCAGCAGGATGCTTTTGGGGAGTCGAAGCGACCTTCCGGCAGATGCCGGGAGTTCTCTCAACGCGGGTTGGCTATACCGGCGGCCAAACTGAGAACCCGACATATAAAGAGGTCTGCACCGATCGCACTGGCCACGCGGAAGCTGTGGAAGTCGAGTTCGATCCCGCCAAAGTGCGCTATGCCGATCTGCTGAAAGTTTTCTGGGAGAACCACGATCCAACGCAAGTCAACCGCCAGGGTCCAGACTGGGGCTCGCAGTACCGCTCCGCGATTTTCTTCCATTCGCCCGAGCAGCAAGTGCAAGCCCAGGCCTCGAAAGAATCTCTCGAGAAGGCTCACCGTTATTCGAAGCCGATCGCGACCCAAATCGTTCCGGCCGTAACATTTTATCCCGCAGAAGACTACCACCAGCAGTATCTGGAGAAGCGCGGCTTGGCGAGCTGCCACATCAGCACCTCGTAGCGACGTTGCTGGCAACGTCTTCTCGCCGCGAAGGTCAGGCCGCCGTTAGCAGCATTGGCGCACCTTTCGTGATCACCAGCGTATGCTCATAATGCGCCGAAGGCCTATGATCGGCAGTGACCACCGTCCATCCATCCGCCGCGACGAACGCCCTGCCCGAACCGGCGGCAATGATGGGTTCGACTGTAATGACTAAGCCTTCCGTGAGAATTTGATTGGCTTGCGCTTCGGGATAGTTGGGCACGCGAGGTTCTTCATGGATGGTTCGCCCAATGCCATGGCCTGTCAGATCGCGTATCACCGAGAATCCACTGCGCCGGACCTCGCGTTCCACCGCGCGTCCGATCTCCCAAACCCGAAAACCGGCTCGCGCCACCAGCATGGCCTTGGCGAAGGCGCGCTCCGCACATGCCACCAGATTTCGGCGCTCTTCCGTCACTTCGACGACTGGAATTGTAACCGCAGCGTCCGCCATAAACCCATCTTTCTCGATGGTGACATCGAGCTTGATCAGGTCGCCTGGCTGCAGCGCGCGTTTGCCGGGAATGCCGTGGACCGCTTCCTCGTTGAGACTGATGCAGCTCACCCCAGGAAATCCATAGACCAAGGCTGGTGCGGATTGTGCTCCGTGCTGCCTCATCACGCTCGCGCCGACTTCGTCGAGTTCAGCGGTGGTAATTCCTGGGCGCACTTCGGACCTCATGGCTTCCAGCATGAAGCGAACCACGGTGCCCGCGGCGCGCATCCCCGCTAGTTCTTCTGGCTCATTGATAGACACGGATCACCTCAGAAACATCATATCCTGCGGCGAGAAAATCAAACGCTGGCAGGGAGTCTCGGCCGGAAGAACAAGAGCAAAACGAAGCCGCCTAAGTAGTAAGTTACGCTCGCCTGCAGCGGGCCCCCGCGAAAGCGGAGAACTAGGCCGAACAATGCCAGTGCCTCGCATAAGGCATAAGTCGCAAGGTAGCCGGTTCTCCAGTGATTGAGACTGAGGCTGTCCTCGGGCCGAGTTGTCAGGCTCTCCGCTGCCCGCAAAACAAGCGTCCGCCGCACCACGAAAATCGCGCCCACGATTGCCACGCTCAGAGTAGCAAATAAGTAGCTGAGAGTCGGATCGACACCCCGCGACACCGGTCCCAGAACTTCTCCCACGATCCCGTAGAGCACGATGCTGGCCACCATCGCCCACTGCACCGCTCGCAGTGTCTTGAGCGCCCTGATCATGGAAGGATATTCTCTCCGAACTGTGGGAGGATTGCAGCGATTCTACGGCGGAATCCGTCCGAGGAAAATGTTTTTCTGTGTCTTAGTGGTGACGTTGGTTTGATCGTCCCGGCCGCATCGGGAGAAATATCTGAAAGGAAACGGGATGGTCCCCGTAGCTCACATCCAGGATGGCTGGCTTGGAGTAGAAAGTCACATCCGCGCCCAGCCCTAGTTGCCACGCGCGGTCGTGGATCAAGTCGCGCACGCCGCCAAACGTGTACGCCCCGATCCGATAGGCAGGGTGCACCGGCGCCTGCGGAAAAAGTTCGTCCTTGTCGACTAGCTCCAGCCGCGAGAAAGTATAGTTTCGCTCGCGGAAATTCAACGTGGATTCCAGCAGATAGCTGTTCAAAGTCGTGCCGGTCGCGATCTTGTGCACCCGTCCCCAGAGCAGCATCGTCGCCCAGCTTCCCGATGCCAGGGGCCGGGTGTATTCCACGGATGCCGTCTGCCGCCACCGGCTGCCCGGTTCCAGCGCTTCGGGATGCTCCAAACGCCCAATGCTGTATTGCGCTGTCCAATTGGCAGCAGGCGCAAAGATGGCCCGCGTCGACCGGGAATCGAGCGCCGCGAGCTGGATGCTCCATCGCTTCTCGTTCGGCTCGCGGCACCTCATCGCTGCGAGTTGGTTCGACGTCCAATCACGGGCGCGCAATGGAGAGCCCGGGACAAGGAAGAGAGGGAATTGAAAGGTTGTCTAGAGGCGCAGCGGAGTGGCGCCTGGCAGACATTGGAAGGAACTATCAACATAGCAGAAAGGCGACCGGGCGCGAGTTGCTCGTCGGCATTCAAGCTGCAGAGCCGCGCAACCATGGGACGACGTGAAAATGAGGCGTTCGGAATGGTGGCGTCGTGCCCGTTCACACAGCACTGGAAGCTGGTCGGCGCAGGGGACGGAGTCGCGGGCCCACGGCTGTGACATCCCGCCGGAGCTGGTCACAATGGCAGCAGCCTTGCCCGGGGCGCATGCGCTTGCGTTTCCTGCGGTGCCCGCGGGTCAGCGGCAACACCGCGACCATGGATAAGGTGGTCCGCCGTATCAGTTTATGTACCGGTAATTTTGATGCGAAGTTCTTCGGGAAGCCGTTGCCGGATCTCCTCTGGCAACCGGTCATGGACGCGCCGCGCGCCCTCTTTGGCTGCATCGAGAACCGTCACCGGCGCCGGAGTGGCCACAGCCACGCCCAGCCAGATCAGAGCAGAAAGACCGAATCCCGCGAGGGCTGCGATTTCCAGCCAGAAGGCATGGCGCGGGCCGAGGTGCCAGATCACGCCAAAGGCAAGCAGGAAGACGCCTGCGGAAATCGAGGCCAGCGCGATCAGCCCCACATCGATAATACGATGAATTTGTTGTCGGCTGCGGCAGTGTTCACAACCGGCGAAATGGCTTTCGTAGTCGCCGCGCATTTCTAGCGCCAGGCCGGAAATATCATACCGCCAGCCTGCCAGAATCTTGCCTACGATTGGATCAATGCACCGCTGACTCATGGGGGAACACAAACACGCCAAGATCGATCAGCCCCGCTACAGGCGAATCGGTTCTATGGCCTCCGTCTGGGACGCCAGAAGCACCCGGTTATGGAACAAACCACCCCGCGTGGACAGCGCCTTTTCCGCTTCTCTCCGCGCTATTTCCGGATGATTGTTCTGCTCTGAGAGATGCGCCAGCACCACAAACGTTGCATTATTATCATAGTCGTTTGTGAGGAAATCGGCGAGAGCCAGGTTCGAAAGGTGCCCCACTCGGCTCATCACCCGCTGCTTGACTGACCATGGGTAGGGCCCGCCCCGCAGCATCTCCAGGTCGTGATTCGATTCCATCACCAGCACATCGCAGCCGCGCAGGTGATCGCGCACGCTCACCGGCAGATATCCCAGATCGGTCGCAACCCCGACTTTGATGCCCTCCGCGCGAAACGTAAAGCCCACCGGATCCGCGGCATCGTGCGGAATGGTGAAGGGCTTGACCTCGATGTCGCCCACTTGAAATCTGTGGCCCGACTCGAACTGCTCAAACTTTTCCAGCTGCGGCCGCTCGCCTTTTTCGTTACGCAAGGCCCGCGCCCACGCCTGGTGTGTGGCCCCGGTCATAAACACTGGGATGCGCAGCTTCTTGGCCAGCGTTGCCAGTCCGTAAACATGATCGGAATGTTCATGAGTGATGAGAATCGCCGAGAGCGTATGCGGATCTTCCCCCAGCGTCTTCATGCGCTTGAATGTCTCGCGGCAGGAGATGCCGGCGTCGACCAGAATCTTGGTGCAAGCGCTGGCCACCACGGCGCAGTTTCCGCGGCTGCCGCTCGCCAGCATCGAGACGCACACACCCATGCTCGCAGCATACGCGCCCGCCCTGTGGATCGGGAGTAACTTTCTGGTTAGCCGATACCTACGAGCGGACAAACGGTCCATGTGGCGACGGCCGCCTCGGCCGTCCAAGCCAGGGCGAAGCCGGCGCTACCAAGGCGCCCTCGTTGCCCTTCAGTTCGAACTGCCAAACGCGGCTCTCGTTCACGCGACTGCTCTCATCCCAGCCCAATGCCGTCCCTACTTGCCCTGCCTCAAGTTATCCATCACGCGCCGCATAATCGCACCACCATACGCGCCCGCAATTCCCGGGAGAAATGCCAGGTAGGATCCGTACACCTGCGCGCGCGTAGGCTTTACCGTGAGAATCACGTAAGCCGCCAGTTCGGTTAGCGGAATACAAACTCCGACCACCAGCACCCAGCGCCACGGCCAGCGGGGCCTCAGCAAGCCAAGCAGGATGCAGGCCGACAGCACGAGCAACGCCGTGAACAGCAGATCGTTGATCGCGACGTCCGCCCAGCCTGTGCCGATACCACAGAGCGCGGCGAGCAGGTAAAACCACTCGTCGCTCCCCGTGCTCGAAACTTGCTCAGGAGTTTTCATTCAACAATCAACAACCATCAATACGTATAAAATCCTCTTCCGCTCTTCCTCCCCAGCCACCCCGCATCCACCATCTTGATCAGCAGCGGACACGGCCTGTACTTGGGATCGCCCAGCCCGCCGTGCAGCACGCGCATGATGTCGAGGCAAACGTCGAGGCCAATGAAATCGGCGAGCGTCAGCGGCCCCATGGGATGCGCCATCCCTAGCTTGAATACTTCGTCGACGGCCTCGGCGGTAGCGACACCCTCCATCACAGCGTACATCGCCTCGTTCAGCAAAGGCATCAGCACGCGGTTGGAAACGAAGCCCGGCGCGTCGTTGACTTCCACCGGCGTCTTTTCGAGCTTCACCGATAACTCGCGCACGCTGGCAAAAGTTTCTTGAGACGTCGCCAGCCCGCGGATGACTTCCACCAGCTTCATCACCGGTACCGGATTGAAAAAGTGCATGCCAATGACTTTCTCTGGCCGCTTGGTCTGCGCCGCGAGTTTGGTAATGGAGATGGAAGAAGTATTCGATGCCAAAATAATTTCGGTCCGAGTCAGGCGGTCGAGGTCACGAAAGATTTCGGTCTTGATTTCAAATTTCTCAGTCGCGGCCTCGATGACGAAGTCGCAGTCAGAAAGTTCGCCACGATCCGTGACCGGCCGAATGCGGCTCAACGCGCCCGCCTTGGCCTCCGCGGTAATCCTGTTTTTCGCGACCTCGCGCTCCAGATTCTTGGTCACCGTCTCGAGCGCGCGATCCAGAAAACGCTGTTCCACGTCGCACAGCACGACGTTGTATCCACTGCGCGCGAACACATGCGCGATGCCGTTGCCCATCGTGCCCGCGCCCACCACGCCTACTCGTTGAATATCCATAACGTTTTTGCCCCTGGGAAAACGTTTGAGTCTACCACCCGGTATCCGTTGCCTGCGAACGGGAGTTTTGAAACCTGGATGAAACACGCCCTCGCACGAGAAGGTGCGCAGCCTGCCCTTGTCCAAAAATCCGTTGCACCATTGGCCTCATTCACGCCTGCTGCGCCAGTTTCTCCCTCGCGCAGCGTCCTGGAAACTTTTCGAACTGCTCCGGAGTACAATGAGTCAGGAGGCGGGGTGCCTCCCGCATCGTGAACCGCCTCCTGCTTGCGTCTGGAGGCTGCTATGCGCAAACTCCTGCTCCTCCTTTCCTGTGGTTCGCTCCTTCTCCCTGTAATGTCAGTTCTCTCCTGCGGAACCAGCCACGGCCAGCTTAAATCCATCAGCATCAGCCCGGCCGCGGCCACCGGCCAGGCGAAATTCACGGCCACCGGCGCGTATTCGGATGGAAGCAACGTCTCCTCGCTGGCGGTGCTGTGGTCGCAGGGCAACCCTTGGGTCATGAGCGACGTCGTGCCAGAAGGGATTACTGTGAGCCCGAGCGGAGTGGCCTCGTGCAATCCAGTGGTTGGCACGTTCACAGTCGAAGCCACCGCGCCAGTTGATCCGCACATCCCCGTATCGCAGATGGATCTGACGACGCCACAAGTTCACGGTACCGCGCGGCTGACCTGCCCCTAGGCAGCGCTGCATTGTAGCGGCCGGAACGACGCCCGATCCCGCAGGCCGCTGTGATCCAATGCGGGCGTATCATAGAAGGTTTTCATCCCCGCGGTATTCGTTCTGAATGGACGGTCCTCATGTCAGTCAAAACCATCATCGAGCCATTTCGCATTAAAAGTGTCGAACCGCTTCGCTGGACCACCCGCAAGCAGCGCGAGCAACTGCTCGAAGCCGCGTACTACAACCTGTTTCTTCTGCCCGCCGACGATGTCTTGATTGACTTGCTCACCGACTCCGGCACCGGCGCCATGTCCACCCACCAGTGGGCCGCAATCATGGAAGGCGACGAAAGCTACGCCGGCAGCCGCAGCTTTGACCGCTTCCGCAATTCCATCCAGGAAATCTTCGGCTACAGGCATGTCATCCCCACGCACCAGGGCCGCGCCGCCGAGCGCATCCTGTTTGGCGTGGCCTGCAAGAAAGGCGACGTCGTCCCCAACAACACGCACTTCGACACCACGCGCGCAAATGTGGAGTTCGTCGGCGCCGAAGCGGTCGATCTACTCATTGCCGAAGGCCACCAGCCCGCTCTGTCGCATCCCTTCAAAGGCAACATGGACGTGCCCGGACTCGAAGCTCTGATCCAGCGCGTAGGCCGCGAACGCATTCCGCTGGTCATGCTCACCGTCACCAACAACTCCGGCGGAGGTCAGCCGGTTTCGATGGAAAATGTCCGCCAGGTAAGCGCCGTGTGCAAGCGCCACAGTATCCCGCTCTACTTCGACGCCTGCCGCTTCGCCGAAAACGCCTGGTTCATCAAGCTTCGCGAGAAGGGATACGAATCCAAAACGCCGAAACAGATCGCGCAGGAAATGTTCCGCTATGGCGACGGCTGCACCATGTCAGCCAAGAAAGACGGCATGGCCAACATCGGCGGCTTCCTGTGCACCAACGACGATCTGCTGGCCCAGCAGGAGAAAGATCTGCTGATTCTCACCGAGGGCTATCCCACCTACGGCGGTCTCGCCGGACGCGATCTCGAGGCCATCGCTGTGGGCGTGCAGGAAGCACTCGAAGAAGACTACCTCCGTTACCGCATCGCCTCGACCGCATATCTGGGCAATCACATTGCTGTCCCAGGGAGTGCCCATCGTCCAGCCGCCGGGCGGCCACGCCATCTATCTCGACGCCCGCGCGTTCCTGCCGCACGTTCCCGCGGATCAATTCCCCGGCGTAGCTCTAGCCGCCGAACTCTACCTCGAGGGCGGAATTCGCTCCGTCGAAATCGGCACACTGATGTTCGCCTCCGCCGCGCAGATGGACCTGGTCCGCCTAGCCATCCCCCGCCGCGTCTACACCCAGAGCCACATTGACTACGTGGTCGAGATAATTCTGGAAGTCTGGAAGCACCGCAGCCAAATCCCCGGCATGCGCCTGACCTACGAAGCGCCGTTCCTCCGGCACTTCACCGCGCACCTGGAACCGGTGCCCGTGGCGGCGGCCACACGCTCTTTGAGTTCCTAGGTTCAGAAACAGTGTTTGCGAGTCGCCGTTCGCCAACGGTCACTTTACAGTGACGTTGAAACTGCCGGTGCGCGTGATTCCCGACGAAGTTGCGGTCACATTCACGAGGTAGACCCCCGCGGGCGTTCCGGGGTCCGTTGCTGGCGGAGGTACGCTGCTGCTCCCACCACCACAACTGGCAATCAACGCAATGCATCCCCAAAGAATTAACGCCATGCCGAGCTTCCGTCGTCGAATTTCAGGGATCGCAAAGAGGAAGATGCCTGCCAGCACTCCAAAGCCAGACAGTCCCATGCGGGCGCGCCGGTCCGCTGTGACCGGATGCGGAGCGGTGGTGGTGATCGCGAGTTGCGCCGTAACACTGCTGCCATACATGGTCGCGGTCACAGTCGGGCAAGTGGCTTCCAACATGGCGGCAGGCAGTGCGCAACTCACGTTGATCGGCCCAAAGAAGTTGTCAGTCCCAACCAGAGTGACCGTCGCCGTGCCGGACTGCCCGGCTGAGGCGATGGTCACATTCGGTATGGGCGTGGACATGTTGAAAGTCGTGTCGACAACCGTGACCGTGATCGGCCACATGCTCTGCGATCCGCTGTAGTAGGCATCTCCAGAATAGGATGCGGTGAAGGTATAAGTGCCGGGAGCATCGATCGCAGTGGTCAGAGATTCAAAGAGATAGCCGAAGCCTAATGGGTTATAGCTTCCGTTCAACGAGAACGGCTGAAGCGTGCCGGGGGCCGGGCTGCCGTTCTGCAGAATCGAAATGGTTCCGCTGGGAGCCTGGAAAATACTCTGGTCTCTGGCCGCGGCGTTGATCTGAAACGACTCCCCGGAATACATGGTTGCGTTCCCCCCGCAGCACACTCCGGGAAGGTCAAAAACGTCGAAAAAAGTCGGCGCCTGGGTAACGGTCGCGTTCAGCGTGGTGGCGCTCGGATTGAAACTGCTGTCACCGCTGTACTGCGCCTGAATCGAGTAGTTTCCCAGACTTGTGAAGTTAGGATATGGCGATTGATCTTCGGTGAAGCCCTCTGTGTTAAGAGCGTAGGTTCCTTTATCGAGAGTCTGACTATTGTTCGTGAAGCTCACACTCCCCGTCGGACAGGGAGTTTGGGTCTCCTGGGGATTGGGGGCGCACGGAATGCCAGCCGAGTTGCTAACATCGCCGCGCACGAAAAATACCGAACCGTAGGGCACCGCGCTGGTCTGCGAAAAGGTCTGGGTCGTGAAGTTGTACAGCGCCAGCGCCGCTTTGGTCTGGCTGTTTTCCTTGCCCACGGTCACCTGAACCGGCGCCGAGTCGCTCGCTCCGAAGACGGGATCGCCCGCATAGTGAGCGGTTACATTGTAGGTTCCACCGGGAAGCAGGCTCGTCGTGCCGCTAGCCACGCCGTTGTTGAGAGGGAAGTCGCCAAGGCCGAGGTTTTGACCGGCGGGCGTCGCCATCAGTGCGACTGCTCCGGTGGGCGTCCCCGATCCGGATTGCGGAGACACCGTTATGCTGACGCTCACCGGCTGGCCATGCGTGACGCTGGCCGGAGAGAGATTGGTAAGCGTCGTCGTGCTCGGCGTGTAGGTCGCTGTGCTCCACTGGTTGATCAGGTTGTTGGCATTCACCGACCCCAAGCCGGTTGCCGTGTCATAGCCAGGCGTGGTGAGCCACGCAGGATTTGCGGGATTGTTGGGATCGATCAGAACTCCAAAGTCAGCTCCAGCCGCAGCCGGGCTACAGTTCGGCGTGTTGAGATAGCACGGCACCGAGTTGTTGCCCTGCGTAATGTCGTAAAAGATGCAGGAATTTCCGCTCACGGATGCCGTCGACGAGTTGCAACTCGCGCCATTCTGCGCTGCCAGCTTGTAGAGAATGTAGTTGGGATTGCCCTGGCGCTCGCTCAATCCCAGCGCCGCCATTTTTTGATTGGCCAGCGCCATGATGCCGGCGAAGGCCGGGGCCGAAGCCGATGTCCCACCAATTCCCAGGAAGCTAAAGTTCGTCAAACTGCAGGGCTCGGAGAAGCCAAAAAAGCCCGCGTCCGCCTCGCAGATAATGTAAAAGCTGTTGTTGAAGCCATTGCTCGCGAAGAGCGAGACATCCGGCAAGTCGCGCACTCCGTCCAGCGGCACTCCGGTTCCCGTCTGCCATGAGGGCTTGCTGTAGCCCGAGAGGCATGTGCCCGAGCTGTCCTGGGTGGAGCAACTGCTGGGGCCACCGCTGCCGGCGACGATGTTCAAAGAGTTGCTGCCGTAGGTGCACTGGTCGGCGCTCAGCCCGGCGCACGAATCGTTCCACGAGGTTTCCGGGATGTAAGACTTGGCGGAGACACCCGTAATCGCGTCATTGGTGGCGCTCCAGTAAGTGGGGAAAGTAGATGGGTTCTGATTGAAATCGGTGCCACCCACCGCAACGTTATACGGAGTGGAAGCGAATCCGCTGACCGCCAGTCCGTCTACGGCGGCTGATTCGGCTGTTAAAGTTATCGCACCCCGCGGAGCCGCTATCGCCCGCCGAGATCAGCACCGTAATGCCCTGGGCTGCAGCCTGCTGCCACAGCGCATTGTAGAAAGCGTTGCCTGCATTCCCCAGTGTGGCTTCGCACTCACCGTAACTTTCACTCATCACCGGTGCGAGGTTGTTGTCCACGATGTAGAGTGCGGAAAGGTCGACGCCCAGCGCCGTGTCCGTGCTCGCGGAAACGACCAAGTCGATCGTGGCATTCTTGGCCACGGCCCCCGACCACGAAACGTCAAGCACCGCTTCGGGTTCGTCGCCGGTAAGTCCTGGGTCGGTTCCGTTCACGATAATTTGGGGATCCCTTGCGGGCAAGCCGAACAGACTGCGGAAGGCCTCGATGTCCGTGATGTTGATGTTCGATTCACCCACGATGGCGATGGTTTGTCCGGTGCCGTCGATGCCTGCATTCCACAGCGGCAGCACGTTGTAAATCGTAGCGAAGTCCGTGGGACCGAGACCGTAGTAAGTGGTTTGCTGCGGCGTGAAGGTGAACCAGGGCAGAAGCGCCGTTTGACGCGGCGTGGCCCGCACTGGCGTACCATGCACCGTCGAGTGTGGATGCCTGGGAAAATTATGCAGCGAGACCACGCCCTTGACCACCGCCGCGAGCGCCGCCGGAATCGAGGGATCGCTGGCGTTGGCCCAATGTGCTTCGCCATGAATTTCATATTTGTGGATCGCCGTGTGGAACGCTTCTCGCACTTGGCTTGCGGAGCCGGAGAACTCGATCACGGTTCGCCCTTTAGAGATCCCTGCAACTTGGAATCCGAAAGATTGCAGCCACGTCGAAACAGTTTGCAGATCGCTGTCCGTGGGGCCAAATCGCTTGCCGAACTGTTCGGGAGTCAGCCACTTGTGATAATTGGGAGACGCCTTGTCCTGCTGCTCGTCGACCAACTTGCGCAGCGCGGATTCCTGTTCGGGGCTGCGCTTCAGCACCAACAGCATGCGTTGCATGGGCAGGTTGGCAGGCGCTGCGCCTCGGTCGAACTGCAGCCGCGCCAAAGGATGCGTGTTGCCTTTGAGAATCGTGACCTGTGTCGCATCAACAGCTTGCGTGATCAGCGGAGTTGGGTTCAGCGTGCCCGACAAAACGCCGGTATCCTGCGCTGTCGCGGCGCAGCAGATAGCGGCGATCAAAGTTAGGAGGACGGGAACAGACGAAGGGTTCGAAGACGAAGCGGAGAGGATTCGCATCACCCGGATGCTCCTTGAACACGGCAGTATACCCCGGCTCTATCACCACCGCCGTGATCGCTCCGTCAAAATAGCGCTGGTGCCTGTGGGTCACAACAGAGCTAAAGGGTGCCCCATCCTAACGTCGCGCATTTTGCGACGTTGGGGTGGGGATTTTGACCTTCTTCGGCCAGCGAGAGAAAGCCCGCCCAAGCTAAGCTTGGACGGGCATCTTAAGTCCCTTCGCGCTTTATCAGCAGATCGTCCCACAAGGCCGTGCCACCCAGGTAGTGTCCTAAGAGTAGTGTTAGGACACTACCGCCACCCACGACCTGACTTTTCCCACAGCCTTCCACAGCCCACATCTGTGACGAACAACCTTTACCCGGAATTCAGGGAAGAGGAGAATCGAGAATATGCGCCAGGGATCCACCAACGATTTCAGCCCCACATGGCCGACCGCGAACACACAAGCTAAGTCCTTGTTCCGCAATATTTTGACTATAAGTCCTTGCGTCTCAATATTTTGTCGACCTTCCCGCATATCTTGCGCCGCAAGTCACTGGAAACAAAGATTTTGGCGGGACACATCAAAAAAATTTAAGATACCTCTCCACCGTCGTTGCGCACGCCGAA
The DNA here is from genome assembly GCA_963707205.1 of uncultured Acidobacteriaceae bacterium. GTDB lineage: Bacteria > Acidobacteriota > Terriglobia > Terriglobales > Acidobacteriaceae > Sulfotelmatobacter. Next base: position 25,982 of record CAVPQE010000036.1, on the reverse strand, counting down.
GCTTTGGAACAGCCCTCCTCAGGCCGGTTCACTCACGCCACTTCTCGTGTCTTTATGGGGTGTAAACTAATCCAAGTCATATCGGATCTGTCTGCTTCGAAAGGAATCCTCCCATGGCAACGCTAGAAGCCCCCGTCCGGCCACGCACGACTTTGCACCAGGGACCATTTGTCACCGAGCCCTTCTTTGATTTCCGCAACGAAGATAATGCCCGCCGCATGCGCGCCGCCGTCGCCAAGGTTCGCGGACAGTTGGGCCGTGAATACGACCTCATCATCGGCGGCAAGCGGGTCAAAACCGCCGACAAGATCAAATCTCTGAATCCTTCGCAGCCGTCCCAGATTGTGGGCATCCACCAGAAGGCGGGCAAGGAACAGGTCGAGCCCGCGATGAAGGCCGCGCTCGCAGCTTTCGAATCCTGGAGCCGCACCACGGTCGAAGAACGCACCAGCCTCGTCTTCCGCGTCGGCGATCTGCTGCGCCAGCGCAAGATGGAATTCATGGCGTGGCTGGTCTTCGAAGTCAGTAAGAATTGGGCTGAGGCCGACGCCGACGTTTCCGAGACCATCGATTTCTGCGAGTTTTACGCGCGCGAAGCCCTGCGCTTCTCCAAGGCACAGACGCCCATCCAGTTGCCCGGCGAGCGCGATACGCTGCTGTACATTCCGCTGGGCGTGGGCGCGGTGATCCCACCGTGGAATTTTCCCTGCGCCATCATGGCTGGCATGACGCTGGCCTCGATCGTCAGCGGCAACACCGTCATTCTGAAGCCGTCGAGCGATTCGCCCACCATCGCCGCGAAGTTTGTTGAGTTGCTCGAAGAAGCCGGCATGCCCGAAGGCGTGGTGAATTTCTGCCCCGGCGCCGGAGCCAGCTTCGGCGATGCCGTCGTGGCGCATCCCAAGACTCGCTTCATCGCTTTTACCGGATCCCGCGAAGTCGGCCTGCACATCAACAAAGTCGCCGCGACGCAAGCTCCCGGCCAGATCTGGATCAAGCGCGCCATTCTTGAGATGGGCGGCAAAGACGCAATCATCGTCGATGCCGACTCTGACATCGATTCCGCCGTCGAAGGCGTGGCCCAGTCGGCATTCGGTTTCCAGGGACAGAAGTGCTCGGCCTGCTCGCGCGCCATTGTCGATGAGCGCGTCTACGACAAGTTCCTCGAGCAACTCAAAGCCCGCGTCGAGAAGATTCAAGTTGGCGACGTCACCGAGAATGCCGCGATGGGCGCGGTCATCAACGAAGGCTCGATGAAGACAATCCTCAACTACATCGAGCAAGGCAAGAAAGATGGACGCCTCATCACCGGTGGCGAGCGCGCTCCCGGCGAAGGCTATTTCATTCGCCCCACGGTGATTGCCGACATCCTGCCGAAATCGAAACTCGAACAGGAAGAAATCTTCGGACCCGTGCTGGCCGTGATCAAGGCCAGCGGCTTCGACCACGCGCTAGAAATCGCCAACGACACCGAATTCGGTCTGACGGGCTCCGTCTACACTAAGTCGCGGGACAAGATCGACCGCGCCATCCAGGAGTTTCACGTCGGCAACTTGTACATCAACCGCAAGTGCACAGGAGCGATGGTGGGCGCGCATCCCTTCGGCGGCTTCAATATGTCCGGCACAGATTCCAAGTCTGGCGGCCCGGATTACCTGTATCTGTTCACCCAGGCGAAGTCAATCGGCGAAAAAATCGGGTAACCCTTTTTTCGTTTTCGGCAACCATGTTTAGGGATAAGCCCGATGGATGATCATGAACAGACGGAAACCAGTAGGCAAGAAGACCATTTCGTTAAAGAAGGCCAACACGCAATGGAACACACCGAAGAGCAAAAATAGAGATGCTAGCGCTTAGAATGAGAACGGTTGCTCAGACGTACGTAGGTGGCTGAGGCGCACCCAGACCCCCTTGTTCGTCGGTCGCGTTCACAATCGGAAAATAGTTCTTACGGCATCACCCCTGCGGGCGGTTGCGGCGCCGCGCCGGTTGTGGTCGCGGCGGCAGCCTCATTCAGAATTCGGTGATGGATGGTGAACAGCGCCAGTTCCAGCCGGTCCGAGACCCCGATCTTGTCGTACACGTTGCGCAGATAGTTCTTGATCACCTGTTCCGTGGTGCCCAGCTGCGAGGCGATTTCCTTATTCTTATAGCCCTGCACGATCAGCGCCACGATGCGCAGTTCTTTAGCGGTCAGCCGGTCGCGCACTCGCAATCCGACCATATCGTTCTCAGTGAGTTCGCTGGGCACGGCGACATCCTGCACCCAGGTTTCGCCGCGCGCCACTTTCCGCACACAATCGACCAGTGCGGCGCTGGTCACGTTGCGGTAGACCACGCCGTGTGCGCCGTTCGTCATATGCCGCTGCGCGCTCTCGCCTGTATCCGCCAGCACAATCACGCGGGTCTTGGCTTTGTTCGCCCCCTGCACAATCGCGGCAAAGTCGTTGTGGAATCCCGCTGCCACCACCAGCACTGCGGCGCGGAACTTGTCCAGGGCCATGAACATCTGTTCAGGCGTCTGGGCTTGGGCCACGATACGCATCTCATCTTCGACGGCCAGCACTTTGGCAATGCCCGCCCGGAAGATCGCCTGGTTATCGGCCAGAATCAGTTTGAGCATGTTGTCAGCGCTCCCCGAAAGTCTATTTCCTCACGAACTCGTACGAGTCGATCACGCAGGCCACGCCGCGGCCTTCTCCACCGGTTCCGGTTTCGTCGGCGCGCACCACCCGCCCCTTGCACTGGATGGTCACATTCTCCGGACCGCCCGTCATCTCCGGGGGCAACGTGATTTCAAATTCCACGGGTGAACCAATCTCCATCGAGGAGTCGGCGCGGATGTACACGCCAGCCGCGCTGAGATTCCCCGTTACTCCCTCGGAGTCTCCGCCGGTCTCGCCCTTGTGTATCTTGATCGGCAATTCTAGCGGGAACCGTTTTCCGGTCCGTGCTTCTTCGCCCACGGTACCTCCTCTAGGCTGGCCTGTTCTTTGTTTCTCGTCTGCGAATGAGGCCAACATCGTCACACTAAGCTCCTGGCGGGGCGCAGACCCGCTTTTCTGCTCACGGGCGGTTATATCACGAAAGGCACCCGGGTAAAAGCCTGATTACCCGTTGGTTAACGGTAGCAACTAGATTCCCCCCGCCCAAACGTCCCGCCCGACCGCCTACCCGGCGCGATTCACCGGCCTTTACGTCGAGGCAGGACACCCATGATAGTGTCTTGTTCACGCATCTCTCTGCATAGTCGGAGGTATTCATATGGCGAATCGATTTCAGATCAGCGGGAAGGCTAAAGCCCGATCTCTCCCAATTCTAATCCTCGCGATTTGCCTGGCAGCCATCGCAGACGCTCCGGCACAAACCAGTCCGAAACCTGCCGCTCAAGAGCCTGCCCAGAAGAAGGTTAGTCCTGAAACTGTCGAAGCTAAACCAAATGAGCCTCCCAGCGTTTTGGTCCAGCTCAACGGCGCCCTGGAAACCCTTGCCGCGAAGGTTTCTCCCGCGGTGGTGCAGATTCTCGTCACCGCATACGGGCCGCTCCGCGAGGAAGACCGATCCCAGACTGCGTTCATCGTCCGCCAACACGCAGTGGGCTCGGGAGTGATTGTAGACTCCAACGGCTATATCATGACTAACGCTCACGTGGTGGAAGGCGCACAGCGCATTCGCGTCGCCTTGCCGCTCCCCATGGGCGACTCCGCCGGCCAGGTGCCGATCGGGAAGCGCCGCATAATTGAAGCGCGTCTCGTGGGCCAGCACAAAGAAACCGATCTCGCGCTGCTCAAGATCGATGAGACCGATCTGCCGACCCTGCCACTTCTCAGCCAGCAGCGCCCCCATGTCGGCCAACTCGTATTCGCCATCGGCAGCCCTGAAGGTCTGCAGAATTCCGTCACCATGGGAGTGGTGAGTGCGCTCGCTCGCCAGCCGGATCCCAGCAAGGCTCTCACTTACCTCCAGACCGACGCCCCCATCAATCCCGGAAACAGCGGAGGCCCATTGGTGGATATGTACGGCTCCGTCCTGGGCATCAATACCTTCATTTTGTCGCAAGGCGGAGGCAGTGAAGGTTTGGGCTTCGCCATTCCTGCGCGCGTCGTCGACTTTGTTTATCGCAGCCTGCGCAAATACGGCCACGTGCATCGCGTTGAAATTGGCGCCGGCGCGCAGGAGATTACTCCCACGCTGGCGGAAGGCTTGCACCTGCCGCGGAGTTGGGGCGTGGTAGTGGACGACGTGAAACCGGATGGCCCCGCAGCTGCCGCCGGCCTGCAAATTCAGGACATTATCCTGACCGCGGATGACCGGCGCATCGAAACTCTACCGTCCCTTTCGGCGGCTTTGTATCTGCACCGTCTCGACCAAGTGGTGAAGTTGGAGATTCTCCGCGGCAACGAGAAGAAAATCCTGTACGTTCCCGCGATCGAGCAGCGCGATCACATGGACGAACTTCTGGACGCGGTCAATCCCGAAAATAGCCTGATTTCACGCCTGGGCGTGCTGGCGATCGATCTCAGCCCCGACCTGCGCTCTCGTTTAGGTTCCTCGCTTCGAATTCCATCGGGAGTGGTAGTCGTGGGACGGGCCGCCGATCTGATCCTGCCTGATACTGGCCTCCAGGCAGGCGACATAATCCACCAACTCAACACAACGTCCATCGATTCCATGGAGGGGCTTCGCGGCGCCGTTGGCGCCGTCAAGGCCGGAGAAGCAGTTGTGCTGCAGGTCGAGCGCGACGGCGGCCTGCTGTATGTGAGCTTCGAGATGGAATAATGCATGAAAATCGTCGGCATTCAAGAAGCCAAAGCCAACCTCTCGCGCCTGATTGAAAAAACATGCATGGGAGAGGAGATCATTCTTGCGCGCGGCAAAGATCCTGTCGTTCGATTGGTTCGGATCAGAGCCCGCAAGAGCCACCGAAGCCTCGGCATTTTGAAAGGGAAGCTGGCCGTGGGACGTGAATTCTTCGAGCCGCTTCCGCCGGAAGAACTCGCGCCTGGTAGTGAGGTTGTTCGTTTTCCGCTCGATACGGCTCGCTCCTGGTTGGTTTCGGTCCGATTACGCGGACCCAGCACTGACTGCCGAAACCTTGGGTTTCGCAGAACTCTCGATAGCGATTCCCAGCCCAGAAACAATCGTCTCCACAACTCGAAGGTCGTCTGCCGTGAACGCATCCTGCCCCGCGCGATACAAGGCCAGCACCGCGGCAACTCCGGAGGCGCCTTCCATGGGCACGGCCAGCGCCGAACGCAACGTACTGTGCTTCGTTGCGTCGTTCAGATAGCCCGGTTCGACCGACGGATTGCCGTTCAGGATAGCCCTGTGGTTTTCCGCAACCCACCCCGACAGCCCTTCCCCATGCGGAATCTTTAAGGACGAGAACAGCCGGAAATTTTCTCCACTTACAAATTCCGCGGTGAGCGCTCCGTTCTTCGGGCAGTACACGGCCATCGAGTCGTGAGGAGCCAGGCGTTTCAACCGCACCGCCAGCAGAGAAAAAATGTCTTCGGGGCTCAAGCCAGCCCGTGCCTGCCGGTTCAACTCAACAATCTGCTGGCCTTGTGTCCGGGCCGAGGAAATCAGCGCATCGTTGGTCGTTCCCGCCACGCTGGCGCGTGATTCCACAGACTCGGCGAACCCCGCGTCGGGCGCCAAGCCTCGCTCCACCTTGATATCCGTGGACAATTTCGGCGGAGCCTGCAGCGGCTGCACATTCGCTAGCTTCTCAAGTTCGATGTAGCGGCGCTGCAGAATCGCAACCACCCGCGGATCGAAACTCTTGTTCGCATCCGCAACCACCTTGGCCATGGCCTCGTCGAGCGGCAGCGCCTTCCGGTATTGCCGGTCCGAAGCCAGAGCATCCAGGCAATCGACCGCCGCGAGAATGCGCGCGCCAATCGGAATCGCCTCTCCGGCCAGGCCGTTCGGGTACCCGCTGCCATCCCATTTTTCGTGATGGGCGCGCACGATTGGCGCCACCGGATACGGAAAGTCGACCTGCTCCAGAATCTCCGCTCCCACGGTAGGATGGATTTTCATCTTCTCGAATTCTTCAGGCGTCAATTTCCCTGGCTTGGAAATGATGTGCTCCGGCACGGCCAGCTTTCCGATGTCGTGCAACACCGATGCCGCCCGCAGCGCTTCGGTTTCGTCCTCGCTCAAGCCCAACTCCTTCGCCAGTTCCATGGCGTACACCCGCACCCGCTGCAAGTGTTCGCCCGTAGTTTGATCCTTGGCTTCGATGGCCAGCGCGAGCGTTTCGATGGTCCTCAAGTGCAGGCTGGAGACCTGTTCGGCATGCCGCTTCTCCGTCTCCAGTTTGCCGAGATAAAGACGATACGACCGGTACATAAGATAAATCGGGGGCAGAATCAGCAGAGACGACTGCCATCCGATATGCCCGTTCAAAAAGTGAACCAGCCCTGCCACAGCGGCTCCCACCATGTAGTAGGGGAACGACCATAGATAGCTGTCATTCCAGACCTTGGGGATGGGCTTATCTTCAGTGAGCCCAATGATGGTCGACATGGCCGCCGTGTTGCAGCCGAAGTGAGTGATCGCCGCCACCAGCAGAGCAAGCGGTCCCGGCGCGTGCAGGACGCGCGCCACCACCAAAACGTAGGCGCCGTAGGCCACACTACTTGACACCGTCAGCTGCGACCAGTTGAAGACGAATTGCACCAACTTCACCCGGTGCCTTCGCCGCATATAAGCCTGGCCCACCGTGCTGGCCAGGACGATCAGCAGCGTCTCAGGCATGCCGAGTTCCAGAATTCCCAGCAGAGTGAACAGGAAGTTGACTGAGAGCGTTGCATCAAGGCCCGGGAGCGTGACCTTTAGCGAGGATGCCAACAAGGCCGCAGTCAGATAGCAAGCGAACTTGACGGGATCATTCGACTGCCAGTGCGAGAATGCCAGCACAAAGCAGAAGCTTCCCGTCAGAGCCATCCCGACGATGAACGCGCGTGCGCCAATGGAGCGGGTCCACGACATGAGGGGTGCTTAAATTCTCAACAAAGCGCGGGGCTGTGTCCGCCCAAAAAGGAACTCCTTGATTACCTTGGTTTTCGAGAAATCAGTTACTTACAGCGATAGTAGGCTCCGACAACAGTAACGGAACTCAGCACGCGCGTGAGACAAGTTGGCCCCCGCCCCGGGCGTGGGACAAAGTGCCCGTTGAGTTTCACAACAGCCTCCCCTAACCCACTGATAACGAAGGGTAACTCGGGTACCCCTTTGGACCGCCACCTGCACACATGAAGGTCACTTAGGACGGTTACGCGCCTGTGAGCGCTTTCGTTTTTGGGGCAATTTGGGGGGACCAATGAAGAAGTTCTTGCCGATACTATTGATTCTTGCGGTTACGTTGGCGCACGCCGACAACTCGAAAATATCGCCAGACCTACAAAACTATCCCGCGAACCAGAAGGCGCAGGTCATCGTGCAGTACGCGCCGGGAACGCAGGTGAATTGCAGCGGTTTGCTGGGCCTGCTGGGTTGCCTAGTCAACGATGTTCTGAAACTTGGGGGCACGATCCTGTCGGACTTGCCTCTGGTCAACGGTCTAGTTGCGGTGCTTGATGGCAACGGCATCGTGAACCTGTCGAACCAGTCGAATGTCGTATACATCAGCCTGGACCGGCCGCTGACGCCCACTCTCAGCAACGCGGCCCCGGCGGTGAATGCGTTTGCGGCCTGGCAATCCGGCTACACTGGCGCCGGCGTCGGAGTGGCGCTGGTGGACAGTGGAGTCAGCAGCCATCCTGATTTGAATGGCGGGTCTTGGGGAGCGTCGCGCGTGGTCTGGAACCAGAGCTTCGTTCCGGGCAATGCCAGCGCCAACGATCAGTATGGTCACGGCACGCATATTGCGGGCCTGATCGCGGGCAATGGCGCTAGCTCCACCGGCACACAATATTCCAAGACGTTCGAAGGCATCGCTCCGCAAGCCAACATCATCAACCTGCGAGTTCTCGATCAGAACGGCGAAGGCACCGACAGTGCGGTGATTGCGGCGATCAGCACGGCAATTTCGTTGAAGTCCACTTTCAATATCCGCGTGATCAATCTTTCGTTGGGACGTCCAATTTACGAGAGCTACAAAATGGACCCTCTGTGTCACGCCGTTGAATCCGCATGGAAGAACGGCATCGTGGTTGTGGTCGCAGCCGGCAACAACGGGCGCTATCAGCCAACCAATGGCTATGGCACCATTACGGCGCCCGGCAACGATCCTTACGTGATTACCGTTGGCGCGATGAAGCCCATGGGAACGCCGACCCGCGTCGACGATTTGATCGCCAGCTACAGTTCGAAGGGGCCGACCGCGCTCGATGCCTTGGCCAAGCCTGACCTCGTTGCACCGGGCAACCTGCTGGTGTCACTCGAAGCTCCGGGTTCGACGCTGTATAGCGAATATCCCGGCAATCAGGTGCCCTACAGCTTTTACGTGAACGGCGGGAGCAGCGCCTCATCGTCCGCGTACTTCACGCTGAGCGGCACGAGCATGGCGAGTGGCGTGGTGAGCGGAGTCGTTGCCGACCTGCTGCAAAAGAGTCCGAGCCTCAATCCCGATCAGGTGAAAGCGCGGCTGATGAAGACGGCGTGGAAGTCTCTGCCGGCGTTCAGCAGCACCACAGACCCAACCACCGGCATCACCTACACCGATCAATATGACGTATTCACCGTCGGCGCCGGATACATCGACGTGGAGGCCGCTCTCAGCAACACCGACGTCGCGAGAGGGACCGCAATGTCTCCGGTGGCCACGTTTAACGGGACCACCGACAGCGTCAATCTGAACGCCAGCTCGTCCTCCGTTTGGAACACTTCTGCCACCTGGTCCTACTCGACGGTGTGGGGAACATCCCAGTTCGTCACTGGCACGTCGCAAAGTTCGGCGTCGTCAGGCAGCACATCGGGCAGTCAAACCTCTGCCAGCAACGCCATGTGGGGAAGCAACGCGATGTGGGGCAGCAATGCGATGTGGGGAAGTAACGCCATGTGGGGTAGCAACGCGATGTGGGGTAGCAACGCGATGTGGGGTAGCAACGCGATGTGGGGTAGCAACGCGATGTGGGGCAGCAATGCCATGTGGGGCAGCAACGCATCCGCAGGCGAACAATAACCATCTGCCCACTCGATGGAGAGAGGGCCGCGATCACCCCGCGGCCCTTCTTCTTTGCAGTGATCTTTTATCGGTGATCCGTTCAAAACGCGCCTCCGCCCCCGCCCCCAAAGCCGCCGCCCGAGAACCCGCCCCCGCCCCCGCCGCCTCCACCAAATCCGGAACCGCCCGAACTTGCGCGCGGAGCGGACACAAAAACCTGGTGCATATCGCTCGCCATGCTGTGCATCGAACTCGAAAAGAAAATCGGGTTGAAGGCTGCGTACGTTCCCCCCGGTCCCACGTACCACTGCGGCGGATCCTTGATCAGTCCTGCAAAAGCCTGCGCCCAGTGGTGCTCCACTCCCAACGCCATCGCGTACGGCAGAAATTTCTCAAACGTAGTCGGAGGCATGATCTTCAGCCGCTCCGCATCCACGCGATTCATGAACTCCTGGAATCCGAGCACCGCGATGCGAGTCCGCGCCCCCTTCACCGTCTTGGCGGTCATCACTCGGGCAAACAGCCACCAGATCAGCGCCGAGAGCAGCGCGCATACCATCAGCAAAACCGTGGAGTTGAAAAAATTTGCCCATCCCTTGAACTGGAAGATGGCAAACGGGACCAGAATCGCGACGGCCGCTCCGATGCTGTATCCGTTCGCCGATTCCGGGTCAAGCAGATAAATCCCCTTCCGCTTTAACGCCGACATAATATCTTGGCGGATGACGGGAATGGCCGTGTAGAAGCGATTCTTCAAGCTGGAAAGGCGAATTTGGTCACCGCCGACAAACACATTTTCCAGCATCACGCGCTCGTGCGGAGCGAGATCAGCGCCCCATTGCTCGCGCGGCTTGAGCAGATGGAAGACGTAGTCCTTGTGCGTGAAGAGCAGAACCTTTTCCGCGGTCTCTTCGATCTTGATGTAGCCCCGCACTGCCAGATCGACCATGGTCGATGTAATATCCCGCGGATGAATCTGGTCGTCGAGCAACGTGCCCGCTTCCGCCGGAGAAATTCCCGATGGCGGTTCGTACATGGGCGCAACCGAAATTCCGGAATCAGGGTCGCGTCCCTTGTACCACCACAGCGCGAACATCCCGGCGAACGTTGCGAACGGCAGAAAGACGATTGGATTGCCGCCAACGAACCATAAAAATTTCGTCAGCCCGCCCGGTTCCTGGAGAATGTCTTTGGGAATATAAACGTCAATGGTCAATCCGCCGCGCATGGGCAGCGGATTGCTGGTCTCGAACCGCGCCTCGGCGTCGTCGACGGTGGAACTCGCGTCGCGCTGGGTCGAGCCGTATACGCCGGTAAATGCCTGCGCTCTCAGCGAACCTGCGGCACCGCCCGGGAATCGCACCGTCGCCGACGCGTGATCGATCGGCACCGGCCAATCGTTGCCCGTAACGTTCCAGTAGAACTCGTCGTAATCCTTGAAGAAGCGTGTGCCGTTGCGCACCCGGTAGGTGATCTCGACTGTCCGCGTCGCATCCACGGCGTCGGGAATATAGATCTTCAGATCGCGGGCGCCGTTGGAAGTGGACGACTCATACTTGAGTTTGCCGCCGCTGTCGTCGGTAACGCTCGTGACCTTGAGAAACAGCTCGTAATTCGTCCCATTCGGCCCGGGATACTCAATCGGAATCGTCCGATGAATCCCATGCCATTCGCCGACAAAGTTCAATGTAATGCGTTCGGTCACGACGGCGCTGCCGTCCTGGTCGACCGTAACGTTGTCCTGAAAGTCGGTAACGCGCCAGGATTTGGCCGCGGCGATACCCGTTAGAGCGCAGCAGAGCAGCGCGGGAAGAAAAATCTTTGCTGGGATTTTCAATTACAAAATTCCCCAATTCCAAAATTACTCAATTCCTCAAAACTTCACCTGCACCGGCGCGCGGTCGGCTTCCGTCGTCTCGAAGAACTGCCGCGGCGTGAAACCAAACATCCCGGCCAGAATGTTCGTCGGGAACGATTGAATCTTCGTGTTCAGGTCGCGCACCACCGCGTTGTAATAGCGTCGCGCGTTCTGAATGGAATCTTCGGTCTGGCTCAGCGATCCCTGTAGCTGGGTGAACTCTTCCGAAGCCTTGAGCTCGGGATAATTCTCCGCCACCGCGAAAAGACTCTTTAACGCGCCGGTCAATTGATTTTCCGCAACAGCCTTGTCGGCCGGCGTGGTCGCCTGCATGGCCTGCGACCGGAACTTGGCGATGTTCTCAAATGTCCCCTTCTCGTGCGCGGCGTATCCCTTCACCGTTTCCACCAGGTTCGGAATCAGATCGTGTCGCCGCTTGAGCTGCACATCGATGTCGGACCAGGCCGAATCGCAGCGCACCCGCAGTTGCACCAGGCTGTTGTACATGCCGATGAGCACCACGGCGATGACAGCCAGAATTATCAGGAAGATGATGCCAATCATGAGCCTCTCCTCAGTAGTCTGAAGTCTGAAGGATGAACTGGAAATCAATGGGACGGTACCATACCGGCAGCCCTCTCGCAAACGCGAACCAGGGTACGCCTTTGCATTGCGCTATAGCGACTTTGCAAGAAAATGAAGAAGAGGGGACGATGATATCTGAGGCTGAGAACTGAGGCTGAGAACTGAGAACTGATTCCCTCTACTGCTGTGGCGCGAAATATCCCTTGCGCGCCCGCACTTGCAGATCCTTCTTCAGCGAGGAAATTTCAATCGAGCGGTATCGCCCATCCGCGTCAAAATTGGCAGGCTTATAAGAGACCACGTACTGGCTGCGCAACTCGTCTTCGATCGCGGCAAACGAGTGGGTAATGTCCTTCATCTTGAAAGGGAAGAATGCGCGTCCCCCGGTGGCGTCGGCCAATTGTTCGAGCACCTTGTCGCCGCGCATCACCAGGCCGCTATCGTCGGTAGAGATCGCGTAGATGATTACCTCGGCCCGCTGCGCCATCTCAATGGCCTGCGCTTTCGAAAACTCGCTCTGATTGTCTTCTCCATCACTGACAATCACGATTGCCTTTCGCACTGGACGGTCCGGCCGATCCTTCAGAAATTTCTCTTTGCACGCGTGGTAGACAGCGTCGTAGATGGCGGTTCCACCCCCATCGTGCAACCTGCGCACGCCCGCCGAAAGCAACTGCACGTTGTCGGTGAAATCCTGCGCCATCTGGCTGTGAGTATTGAAGCCGACGATGAACGCCTTGTCGAAGCCGGCGCGAAGCGTGTGCTCCAGGAAACTCGTGGCCGCCTCTTGTTCGAAATCAAACCGGCTATCCACCGAACCGCTGACGTCGATCAACAGCCCCATATGCAGCGGCAGATCGGTTTCGCGGCGGAAGTTAAGAATTGCCTGCGGCGGCTTGTGGTCGTCAAGAATACTGAAATCGTTTTGATTCAAATCGCGCACAAACTTGCCGTGCTTGTCGGTCGCGATAAAGAGCACATTAACTTCATTCACCCGGGCATGGAGCGTGATCATCGCACTCTGCGGGTCGTCAGCACTGTCAGCCGCGTTCGCCGTGTTATAGGCGCTTAGGCTGGGGGACCCCGACACATAGGCGGACTGGGCCCGTGATGGGGCGACCCACAAAAAGGTTGCCAGGAAAAGCGTCCCAAGGCGAAAAATCCAGTTCGTGTACTTCATGCCGATAAAATCCAAATTTTTCACTCTAAACCCGCGTTCTGGCACACTCCCAAGCTATTGGATGCACGCTTGATGCCGAATACTGTCCCCACCGCAGGTCGCTATCTGATTGACTTTAGGAGCGCCGCCGCCAATATGCCAAGTTACAAAAGGAGCACACGGATGGTCATGGCACAAAACTGCCCATTCGCTACCCCCGGCCACGAACTTCCGCGTTTATGCTCCCTATTAGCGAATCGGATTCAGGGGGTAACATAGTGGCACAGCTGAGACAGTTTTTCCTTAAAATCTCCCTTTGGAGGGATTCGTGAAGAGATGCATTGTCTGTTTCATTGTCGTGTTGATGTCGGGGGTTACTGCTTTCGCCGCCAATGACGAGCGCGAAGAAGATCGCGTCAAGGACGCCGGTATCGTGCTCAAAGAGATTTTGAATATTCCCGATGACATCCCGCAGGATCTGCTCGATAAGGCCGAGTGCCTCATCATTCTGCCGTCTGTGAAGAAGGGAGCCTTTGGCATCGGCGGCAGCTACGGACGCGGCGTGATGGTGTGCCGCAGCGGCGAACACTACAAAGGCAAATGGGGAGCCCCGGCGCTGTACGCGCTCGAAGGCGTCAGTATCGGATTCCAGCTGGGGGGGCAGGCCACCGACTTTGTGCTCCTGGTCATGAATCCCAGAGGCGCGGAATCGCTGCTCTACAGCAAAGTGAAGCTGGGCGCGGATGCCTCGGCCGCTGCCGGCCCGAAAGGCCGCACGGCTGAAGGCGCAACCGATATCGTCATGAACGCCGAGATCCTCTCCTACTCACGCAACAAAGGCCTGTTCGCCGGGGTTTCTCTGGAAGGCTCGACTCTGCGTTCCGATGGCAGCGCAAATGAAAAGCTCTATGGCAGGAAGTTGACCGCCAAAGAAATCATTCGTGAAGGCAAAGTCGGCATCCCGGCATCCGCCCATCAGCTGGTTTCGTTGCTCGATTCCAAATCGCCCATCAACAAGTCGGACCCCAAGTCGCTGGAGTAGGGATCGGCCAGGACGAGTTGCCGTCGAATCCTCTGTGAGACTGAGTGTCCTCTGTGGCTAAAGGGGTTGGTTCCTTTGGATGAAGCGGGTCGTCAAAAGATCAAATGACGGCGGTTGAGACCAACAATCGGCAGCCGGTTCGCTGCAGCTGGGCGACAGGCGAGCTCTCGATTCGTTATCACGATGAAGAATGGGGCGTGCCGGTGCACGATGACCGCACGCTCTTTGAATTCCTCATTCTCGAAGGCGCGCAAGCGGGCCTGAGTTGGAGCACAATTCTTAACAAGCGCGACAATTATCGCCAGGCCTTCGCAGGGTTCGATCCCAAGCGGGTGGCGCGCTACGATCGTCGCAAAATTGAACAACTCTTGCGCGATCCCGGCATCGTCCGCAACAAACTCAAGATTGCCTCTGCCATCGCGAACGCGAAGGCGTTTCTTCGCGTGCAGGAAGAATTCGGCAGCTTCGACCGCTACGTCTGGCAGTTCGTAGAAGGCAAGCCGCGACTGAATTCGCCCAAGTCACTCCAGCAGGTCCCCGCGCGAACGCCGGACTCCGATGCGATGAGCAAAGACCTCAAGCGGCGCGGGTTCAACTTTGTCGGATCCACGATCTGCTATGCCTTCATGCAAGCGGTGGGAATGGTCAACGATCACGTGGTAGACTGCTTCCGCTCTCGCGTTTTGGCTGACACAGCGAGTGCTTTCCCTCCGGTAACCACACGGTGACTCCAAGGTTTATTTCCGAATCAATTTGCCTTGACGGCTCGTCCCCGGAGCACGATATTCTTGTAAACATTATTTAAGGGACGCCTGAAATGCAGCCGATTCATAGTAGGTGCTATCAGGCATATCGTAACTGCGCCGCTACAAACTGACCTTCCGCCGTGCGGACGTGGGAGTTGAGTGTTCCGCCAGCTGCCGGTTTCCGGACTTCGGACTCCAGCATGCAATTGCAGGAAAAATGTTCCACCGCCTTCCCATAGCCCGTAAATTGCTGGTCATCGTAGGCGTTTTCGTCGCCATTGTGATCTGCGTCTTTTTTCTGGGTGTGCTCCGTTCGGAGATCCTTAGTGGAGTCCGCGCTTACGTAGGCGGCGAAGGTCTCTGGTCGAAGGCAGAAAAGCGAGCCGTCCTCAGTCTGACCAAGTACGCGACCAGCCACGCGGAAAGCGACTACCGGCAGTACCTCTCGGAAATCGCGGTTCCCACCGGCGACAAACATGCCCGGTTGCAACTGCAGAATGCCTCGCCCGACATGGCAGTGGTTCGGCAGGGCTTCCTCCAAGGCCGCAACAGTCCCGAAGATGTGGACAGTATGTCCATGCTCTTCCGGCGCTTTGGACACGTTGGCTATATGGCGCGAGCCATCGCGGTTTGGACCGAGGGTGATCGCTACATCGACCAACTTCGCTCTCTGGCGGACGATCTCCATCGCGAGATCAACTCCGCTCACCCTGACGCGCAAAAGATCCAGGAGATCGCCGATCAAGTGGCTGCTGTCGATGCCCGTGTTACTCCGCTCGAGAATGAGTTTTCATCGACGCTGGGTCAGGGGGCTCGCTGGATTAACCGTGTGTTGTCCCTCGCGACCCTTGTGGCCAGCGGAGTGTTGCTGTTGATCGGCATTGGCCTGTCCTCAGCCGTGCTGAAGCAGATTCGCAACTCCGAAGAGAAATATCGCAATCTGATCAACACCGCAAATGACGCCATTCTCGTCATCGATGCCGGGACCCGGCTGATTCTCGAAGCCAACAACAAGGCTTGCGAGATGCTGGGCATCCCCGAGCAACAACTCGTAGGCAAACCGGAATCTCAGCTTTATCCCACTGACGGCGACAAAACACGCCCCCACTTCCTGACCCCGAATGCCGACGGGCAAACGCGCAGCCGCGAACTGAAACTGCTGCGAGGCGACGGAACGTTGGTCCCGGTCGAGGTCAGTGCCAGCGAAACCGAGTTGAGTGGAAAACCGGCCGTTCTTGGAATCTTTCGCGATATCCGGGATCGCCTGGAAGCGGCCGCCATCCTGCAACGCAGCGAGGATCGGTTTAGCTATCTCATTCAGAACCTCTCGGATGTGATCACCATCGTCGCTGTCGACGGGACCATGCTTTACCACAGTCCTTCGATTGAACGCGTAGCGGGATACAAGCCGTCTGACCTTTTGGGAAAGAGTCTTCTGGCTTTGATTCATCCCGAGGACGAGCCTGCGGTGCGGGCGGCGCTGGAACGCGTCACGCTCAAGGTAGGAAGCGCCGCCCCTCCTGAGTATCGTTTTCGTCGCAAGGATGGCTCGTGGGTCTGGCTGGAATCGGTGGGCAACAATTTGCTCAATGATGTAGCCGTGGGCGGCATCGTGGTGACCTCGCGCGATGTCACCGGCCGGCGCGGACTCGAAGAACAGGTCCGGCAATCGCAGAAGATGGAGGCGGTCGGACGCCTGGCTGGCGGCATTGCTCACGACTTCAACAACCTACTCATGGTCATCCGCGGATACGCGGAAATTGTGCTGGAAGAAGACGGCGCCAGCCGTACTGTCCGCAAGAGTGTTGAAACCATTGTCCGCACCACCGAAAGCGCAGCCAGCCTGACGCACCAGTTGCTCTCCTTCAGCCGCAAGCACGTGTTCAGCCCGCAGGTGCTCGACCTCAACGCACTGGTCAACCAGATGAGCGAGATGCTCCTCGGGGTGTTGCGCGACGAAATGGAATTCGTGGTCAAGCTCGACCCAGACGCCTGTTGCATCAGCGCCGATCCCGGCCAGGTTGAACAGGTCATCATGAATCTCGTGGTCAACGCCCGCGATGCTATGCCGCAGGGCGGCAAGCTCACGTTAGAGACCGCTCACATTGCTGCGGATGTGGTTCGCGCGCACCGGCCCTCGGGTGTGCCGCGCGGAGATTTTGTGATGCTGGCCGTGACCGACACGGGCATAGGCATGGACATCGACACGCAAAGCAGAATCTTCGAACCGTTCTTCACCACCAAGCGGAAGGATGAGGGAACTGGTCTCGGTCTGTCGGTGGTCTACAACATTGTCCGGTCATGCGGCGGTCACGTTCGGGTGAGCAGCGAGCCGGGACGGGGATCAGCGCTTCGAGTCTACTTCCCGCGCGTCGCCATGCTGCCGCAACCGCAGCCGGTCGAGGCTCCAGCCAAGACTGCGCGTACCGGCAAGGAAACGATTCTGGTGGCGGAAGATCAGCCCGACTTGCGCTGGATGATCTGCCAGTTCCTGCAGGAACTCGGCTACTCCGTGCTGGAAGCTAAAGACGGTGGCGATGCGGTGGCATTGGCGGAGCAATACAAAGGCACGATCGACGTCCTGCTGACCGACGTTGTGATGCCACGTATCCGCGGCTCCGAGGTTGCGCGCCAGCTTTCCGCGTCGCGTCCCGACATGAGAGTCATTTTTATGTCGGGCTACACCGAAGGCGAATTCGGCGCAGCCCCTGGCGAGGACGGCGGGCCTGGAACCACGCTCCTGCAGAAGCCCTTCGAGTTGGATTCTCTTGCCCTTAAAATCCGCGAAGTGCTGGAAGCGCGAAGCCGGCATTAAGTCCGCGTACAATTCTGCGACGCAATCAGCGCGGGCTTTTAAAGACGGCTGCGGTTAGATATATGGTCAGCAATCCCAGCAGCAGCACAGCGCCTTCCACGCGCGTCGACCACACATGCAGTGCGTCGAATTGCACACGCGCGGGATTATCCAGTGGAACCGCTGCGAAGTCGCCGACCGAGGCGCGCAACGTGTCCATGCGGGGGATGATCCAGAATTGCGAGAGCAACGTAAGCCCAAGCATCAGGCAAATCAGCACGTGCCGCATGGCAAAGACATGCGCGGTGCCTTCCGTGAGTCGGCTGTAAAGCAGGGAACTGGCTAGAAAGACGAACCCGGAAACGATGGCGATCCAGTGCAGTTTGCCCAGCGCGCGTCCAACCACGTTTCCGGCGAGATGCGAATTCGGCAGAACCTGAAATGCCGTGGGCGCAAGCACAAACGCAAAGAAAATCAGCCCGCCAATCCAGGCAACGAGCGAGAGCAGCATCAGAAAGCGAAGGAAGGACATGGCGGGAGAATTATAGTCTCATGGTGGGATCAGAAAGCTAACCCCAGAGGACACTGAGGAGCACAGAGGAAGAGGATGAGAGCCGAAACCGACAGCTGAGAGCTGCGTTTACACCGGTACCGCAACGTTCTCGATGATTTCCTTCAGAACTTGATCGGATTGCTCAGACTTCTTTAGCGTCGAGGCATAGAGGCCGTTCACCACTACACGGTGGGCGAAGACGGGAACGACGAGCGGCTTGAAATCTTCGGGAGTGCAGAACGTGCGGCCCTCAAGGAACGCCATGGCTTGCGCGGCGCGATAGAGAGCCTGCGATCCGCGCGGGGAAACGCCCAGCGAGAGAAATTCCGACTCGCGCGTGCGACGCACAATTTCCAGCGCGTAGCTCACCAGCGATTCGTCCACGCGAATCTGCTTCACCGCCTGCTGCATTTCGAGCACGTCAGCGGCGGTGAGAACGGCGCGGATGTCATCGAGGTGCGCGGCGCCTGCTTCCGAGCGCAGAATTTGGCGCTCGGCCTGGGCGTCGGGATATCCCATGCGCACGCGCATCAGGAAGCGATCGAGTTGCGACTCGGGCAAAGGATAGGTTCCGTGATGCTCGACCGGATTTTGCGTCGCGATCACCAGAAACGGCTGCGGCAACTCGTAAGAATGCGCGTCGACCGTAACCTGGCCTTCGTTCATAGCCTCCAGCAGGGCGGACTGCGTCTTGGGCGTGGTGCGGTTGATCTCGTCCGCCAGCAGAACGTTGGTGAAAACCGGCCCGCGCTTGAATTCGAACACCTGCTCCAGGGCCGAATACACCGAGATACCTAGAACGTCGGAGGGCAGCATGTCGCTGGTAAACTGCACGCGTTGAAAAGTGCAGTCGATAGCGCGCGCGAGTGCCTGACCCAGCGTCGTCTTGCCAACGCCGGGAACACCTTCAATCAGCAAATGCCCACGGGCAAAAATGCTGACCAGCGCAAGGCGGACCACGTCATCCTTGCCGCGAATCACGCGGCGCAAGGCCTTTTCGAGTTCGGCGGCTTTGTGAGAAACAGCGATGGCGGTCTCGGGCGGCATTGTTTCGATTCTACTATTGGGCATCGTGGGGGGCGGAGTTACCTACGTCATGCAGCTTTCAGATTCTAGCTCCCAGCCTCTCGCTACTGCATTTGCATTTGCTTCTAACCCTACCCACGCAGTAAGAATGCCCGACATTCAAGAACTTGCGGCTCGGAGTCTTACGATGACGACCAGCAGCGAAGATTCAAGAGCTAGAAGCCAGGAGCTAGAAGCTTGCTTACTGCAAAAACTCCGCGGGCCGTCCCGTCAGCCGCTCGATGCGCTTTGCGATCGGGGGATGGGTCGAGAACAAGTTGCCGAAATTCATTCCCAGAAATGGCTGAATGATGAAAAGGTGCGCGGTCGACGGGCTCGCTTGCAGGGGCAGACGGCGCGAGTAGGCGTCGAGTTTCTGCAGAGCACTGGCCAGGGCGTAGGGATTGCCGGTAAAGTGCGCGCCGGTGGCGTCGGCCTGATATTCGCGCGAGCGCGAGACGGCAAGCTGAATCAAGCTGGCGGCAATTGGGGCCACGATCAGCATCAAGAGCGCGGCCAAGCCTCCGCCGTCGCGGCGGTCGCGGTTGCCGCCTCCAAAGCCGCCGAAGAGCATAGCCCAGCGTCCCATGCTGGCGAGCATGGTGATTGCGCCCGCGAGAGTGGCGGCAACCGAACTGATGAGGATGTCGCGGTTGTTGACGTGCCCGAGTTCGTGCGCGAGAACGCCTTCCAGTTCTTCGTCGGTCAACAGGCCGAGAATTCCGTGAGTTACCGCGACCGAGGCGTGACTCGGATTGCGTCCAGTGGCAAACGCGTTGGGCGACTCGCTGGGAATCACGTAAATCTTCGGCATCGGAATGCCGATTTTCTGCGTGAGGCGTTCGACGGCAGCGTAGGCGCGTGGCAGTTCTTCGCGCGTAACAGGCTGCGCTCGGTACATGGCCAGTGCGATCTTGTCGGAATAGAAGTACGAGACGAAGTTCATGACGACGGCGATGGCCAGTGCCAGGAACATCCCGTTCTGCCCGCCGAAGGCTCGGCCAATGAACATCAGAAGCAGCGTGAGCGCGGTTAGCAGGAACGCGGTCTTAAATATATTTCCCATAATTTTGTTGAAACTATATCCATTGGATGTTACGCCGACCGCGGAGATGCATGAGGTCGCAATTTGGGAAATCGGGTGAAATCCGGGGGCCCCCTCCCGCCCGGTCTCTTGGAATCATCGACATAACGAGAAATTCGTCCATCAATGTCCGAAAATCTCAGGGGTACAACGAGTTATGGGTAAAATCTTGCAAAATAGGGGTTTAGGTCCCTCATGGCCCCTTGCTGTACGACCTCATCATTCATCGCTGGGGCTATGGACGTCAAGGACTGGGGTCACATGCCGTGGTTCAGTCGTCGTTACAGGACGGGGCGCGAGTCTGACAACGGACCCGGCGTTGAAACGCCGGGCTGTTCTCGGGAAGCGCCCGAGGCGTGGACCTTGGCTGCTGCCAGGACAGCAGATTCCTCAGCGGTAACGCGGCTTCGGAATGACAAGAGTGAAGATAGCCTCCTACGAATGCGTCTGCGCTTAACCGTTTGCGGCTGCCACCACGAAGACGAGTCAGCTTACGCTTTTTGCGCTTCGCGTTTTAGGGCGCGCTGCAGAGTTTGATCCAGGGCGGACTTGGCGCTTTCATATTCCTGCTGCGAGACGAGGCCCTGTTTGTGTTCGACTTCGAGTTCAAAGATTTCTTCTTTCAAGGCTTCGAGCAGCATGGAAGAGGAGCGACGCGGAGCGATTGGCTGCGGAGGGGTCGCGCTGAGACGAGCTTCGCTGCTACGGATCTCGCGCGCTGCGGTGAGTTCCGCTGCTTCATAGTCTCCATCCTCATCCAGGGACGGGAGTGTTTTTCCTTTGGCACGGGCGGCGCGACTGGTTGCTTGCTGTCGCGACGCTACGTAGACTCCGCCGACGACGAGGAACGTGGCAAAGCCGCCCAGGATGTACCAGCGATATTTCTGCAAGGGATCGGGAGCATCGATGGGCGGTCCAAGACCGCCGCCAGGACGACTTTCGTTTTGCGCGGCGGGGGAGCCTTGGCTCTGCTGGCCGTCTGCATCGGCAGGCGCCGCCAGAGTGCCTTCCCCGGATAGCTTGAACGCCATGGGCTGGCCCAGTTGCGAGTTGGAGGCCACTTCTACGTTGGCGTCTGGTTGACCAGGAAACGGCGCGACCTGATAACTGGTTCCGGGGGCGGCGGAGAATTCCATCGATTTGGGCGCGATGGCGACGAAGTGTTCCAACGGATACACGCTCTTGGGATCGATATTCGCACTGCCGGTGTAGGGAACCGTATAAACCACATTGAATCGCGTCTCGCCGGGACGAAGCGGAAAGAGAAAGGCATATCGGTTCTTGGCATTGTCCTCAGGAACGGGGGCGGACTTCACGGGCTGGCCGCCGGCGGTCATGGCCTGGCCCTCGCTGACGGTTGCGCCATCGGGCACGTAGAACTCCAGGTTGTGCTCGTTCATCTGGGTGCGCGGCGGCTTGGAGTTGTTGTTCACCGCGAACGTGCGCTCGACCTGGAGTTGTCCCTGAGCGGCCTGAAAGCGCATGATGTCGGCGACGACTTCGATGCCTTCCACTTTCTTGCTCACGTCGTAGACTTCGACCTCGACCGACGTTGTTCCCGGAGGGGCCATACGGTGATACGTGACTTCCTGATGGATTACGCGGACGAGATGGGGGCCCTGCGCGTCGAGCTTGAAACTGAATTTGCCTTTGGCGTCGGTCTTGGTGCGGCCCGCTTCTTCCATGCCTTGCCCGAGGCTGAGCAGGACGACGTCGTCGCCTGCCGCGGGCTTGCCGGTAGTGGAATTCTTTACCGTTCCAGTCAGGGTCTGGGCGGAAGCGAAGGCAGACAGCAGGAGGATGGTGATCAGCGCGAATAGAGGGCGCTTTGCGAGTGTGGTGGACGGGAGCTTCAAAGTTGCGGTCCTTTCAGGATGTAACATCCATTTCAGCCGTCCCCTTCGACTACGCTCAGGGGCTCTCCGGGACGGATTCTGCCTTCGCGCTTTTCCCGGCGTTGAAACGCCGGGCTATTCTCAGCCGCCCCTCCGGAGCATCAGCTCAGCCCCTGGTTCTTCGCGGCGACGGTGCGGCTTTGGCTTCGAGGCGCGCGATTTCGGCCAGGAGTGTCGCGGCTTCGTCTTGCATAGAAGCTTTCAGCGACTGGTAGTCGGCGTCGGGCATTTTGCCGGCTTTGAACTCGAAGTTCAGGTCGCGGAGATTTTCGTAGACGGCGTCCTTGCGCTCGCGCAGATATGAGGCGCGGGTTTTCTCCGGGCCCACGTAGAACTTGCCTGGGGAGAAAACGTAAAAGAGCGCGGCAACTGTCGCTAGAAGGCAGCAGGCCAGTTCGAAACTCATAAGTCGGTCTCCTTGCGCGCCTGGTCGCGGAATTGTTCGAGTTCGGCGCCGCGGACGGGGCGCAGGCCGTCGGCGATGGCGGGCGCGGGGCGATTCTTCCACGCTCGAATCACCAGGACCACGATGCTGAGCCCCAGCGCCAGCGCGACGAAGGGCACGATCCACGCGGTGCGATCAAAACCCTTTGTGGTCGGTGCGGCCAGCACGGTGGGTCCATATTTCTGCACAAAGGATTGCTCGACCAGGCTGTCGCTGTCGCCGCGGCTGACGGCGGTCATCAGTTCGTTGCGCATGCCGTCGGAGTCGGGGCAGCCGACGTGATTGCATTCGAGAAGAATCTGGCCGCAGCCGCAGATGCACATCATCTGGTGGCCGAGTTCGTTGAAGCGCGTCGCCGGATCGCCGGCGCCGGTGAGGGCGAAGACGGCGAGACAGAGTAGGCCGCAGTGCAGCAGGCGGCGGAAAATTTGTTTTGGTCTCGTCATCATTTGATATTCCGGTTCGGGCGAGTTGACGCCGTCCCTGCGGGACTCGTTGATCACTTTCTAGCCTTTCCGGCACTTCAGTGCCGGGCTTTCACATGCTGCCCCTGCGGGGCTGGATCTTGCATCACGCCTGCATCTTCGGCCGCCTCGCGGCTCGTTCTCCGCGGCTTGGACTTGTGTGCCGCCGCCCATAATCTTCTCGCTGCAATCAAAAGCCGCCGCGCTGCGCCCGGCGGACAGCGGAGGGTGGCTGTCCCCACATTTAAAGAGCTAATCTGTTCCTCCATCCAAAAGCTAAACCCCTGTGACGGCCGGAGCCGCGTGCTCCACCAGTCTGGCCGCCGGCACTCGCACTGGGGCCGGGGCGTTCGGGATCAGCGCCAGTACCGTGCCGCCTAGGATGATCCACACGCCTAACCAGATCCACATCACCAGCGGGTTGAGGTGCGCCTTCAGAATCGGGCGACCTGTGTCCTGATTCAGGCCTTCGTACACCAGGTAGAGATCTTCGTTCAGTGTCGAGCGAATGAAGGGCATGGTCGAGGTCTGGCGGCTCGCCTTGTAGAAGCGGCGCTCGGGCGTCAGAGTGTCAATCTGCTTGCCGCCTTTGAAGACATCGAGCACGGCCCACTCGCCGGAATAGTTGGGAAAATCCTCATCGGTATACGACCGGCAGACCAGCGTGTAGCTGCCAATCGTCATCTTGTCGCCGTAACCCATTTCCTGCTCTTTGTCCTGGTTGAAGGCGGAGCCGGCGAAACCTATGATCACGACCACGACGCCGAAGTGGACGATGTAGCCACCGTAACGGCGCGTGTTGCGGTGTGTGAGTTGCACCATCGACGCGAACATGCCTTGGCCAGTGTGTCCGGCAATCACCTTGCCGCCCCGGTAGTATTCGCTGGCGATGGTGAGCGTGACCAGCACGGACAGCCCGATGGCCATCAGCGAATAGAAGTAGGCGACGTCTTGCCAGGGGCGCATGCCGAAGGGCGATCCCCAGCTTGAGGGCGCGATCATGAGGAAGGCCATTGCCGCGAGCGCGCCAATGGTGGGCCACATGAAATTTCGCTTGAGACTTTCGAAGGAAGTCTTGCGCCAGGCCAGTAGTGGGCCGACGGCGGTCAGGATCAGAAGCAGCAGCGCGACCGGGATCGCGACCCGGTTATAAAAAGGCGCGCCCACGGTGACCTTGTTACCTTGGACCAGTTCGGAAATCTTCGGGAACCAGGTTCCCCACAGCACGGTGAAGCAGAGCAGCACGAAGAGAAGGTTGTTGAACAGGAAGCTCGACTCGCGGGAGATCAGCGACTCGAGCTTGTGCTCGCTGCGCAGGTGGTCTTTGTTTTTGAAAAAGAAAAAAACGAAGACTGCGAAGCTGATGGACAGAAACCAGGCAAACCAGCTGCCGATCGACGACTGCGCGAAAGCGTGGACGGAGCTGATGATGCCGCTGCGGGTGAGGAAGGTTCCGAGAATTGCCAGCCAGAACGTGGCGAAGACCAGCCACATGTTCCAGACTTTCAGCATGCCGCGCTTCTCCTGCATCATGACGGAATGCAGGAAGGCGGTGCCGACGAGCCAGGGCATCAGCGACGCGTTTTCGACCGGATCCCATCCCCAGTAGCCGCCCCAGCCCAGCACGGCATAGGCCCAGTGTGCGCCGAGGAAGATTCCGTAGGTCAGGAATTCCCAAGTGACCATGGTCCAGCGGCGGGTGATGTGAATCAGTTTTTGGCCGGATACTTCATGATGAGCGCACCGAGCGCGAAGGCGAAGGGGACGGTGAATCCCACGTAGCCCAGGTACAGCATGGGCGGGTGGATGACCATCTCGGGATATTGCAGCAGAGGATTCAGAGCTTCCATCGGCGCGCAGCGGGCCCTCGAGCAGACCGAAGGGATTCGCGGCGAAATCCACCAGCGCGAAGTTCTGCGGCGGCGAGAACCACCGACGCGTAGGCGAACAGCCGCGGATCGGTCTTATATCGCAGGCGCAGGACGAAGCCGTATCCGGCGAGCAGCAGCGACCCGAACAGCAACGAGCCTTCTGGCCGGACCACAGGGTAGCAAACTTGTAAGGAGCTGGGAGATCACGATTGCTGTGGTGAAAGATGTAAGCGATGGTGAAATCGTCGCGGAAGGCAGCGACGACGAGGGCAATGGCGGCGAGAACGACGGCTCCGAAAACAACGACGCCGGCGCGGCGAGCGGTCTCGCCCAGGCGCTCCAGTTCGGGTCGCCTTGAAAGAAGAGGGCCACAAGGCCAACTCCGAACGAATAGACGCTCAACGCCAATGCGAGGAGCAAGGCAAAACTACCAATTTGCGCCATGTGGGAAAACCCCAATGTATTTTTTCAGAAACCGCGGGTAGAGGCAACCGGGACGAAGTGCAAAAGCGACGGCGGGGTGGCAGGCTGCAAGACACATGTCCGCCAAGACCGGCGGCGGGGCTCGGCCGCCAGGCGGTTTTAAGGAGTTGGCTCTACGCGCTTTGCTGGCGGTAGCGCTGGCGAATCTCGCGCTCCGCAGCCAGCCAGTCTTCAGCTTCGTGGCCTGGTTCAAATCCGCGGCGCTCAGAGAGCAAGTAGGCGAGGCGGCGGACTTTGTCCTCTTCGTTGATGGGAACGAGATTGGCGCGAGTTTCGGTTTTCACAATTTTCGGCTTTTTCGCGGCCTGTCTGGTTTCCGTCTTTCTGGTTTCTGTTACGGCGGTGGCCGGCGGTGCTCCCGCGAATCGACGCCAGGGTCGGGACCTAGTGTCAGACAACGAGGGAGGGCTGCTGGGGTGGAGTCGCTTTCTTTCACGTTAGGGCTGTTTTTGGGGGAATCTTGGTTTAGCCATCATTGGATACTCCTTACATGCTTAAGTTTAGGAATAATTGGATTTGTGGATGAATGAACAACATACAAGTTGACCTTGTGAGTTCGTGGATGCGATCAGTTTTCGGGTGAGGACTTGTATCAGGAAGATATCCTTTACCGGCCTGTGGAAGGGAGTAAGGTCCACACAAAATACGATGAGGCTGTGCGGAGTTCCGAAAATGAAGCAAGAGAAGCACCGACACGACGAGGGCAGAAGAGGGACCATGCCCCGAAATAAAGACGATGCTTTGTTATAATTTAGGCTCGCTTCCGTGGCGCTATCGTCTAGGGGTTAGGACGGAAGATTCTCAATCTTCAAAACTGGGTTCG
>CAVPQE010000035.1:0-80729 GCA_963707205.1 uncultured Acidobacteriaceae bacterium | reverse complement strand
TCAGCAGTTATCGGTTACGCCGAATTTGCGTTGGAAGCGCACAAGGATTGAATTGAACCAATTCTCGGGGAGTTGAATTGTGCTGGCTGCTCTGAACGCCGAAATCGTCTTACGGACGTAGCATTCCTCATGAACACCTTGTCCGCGTTCGTCGGTCCTGCTGGTTTCGAGCGGTAGGGGGACGGTGCAGATGCAGCAGACGATGGTTTGTCGCGACATGAAGTGGGTGGAGCCTGTCATAGCATGGTCCTCCTTGCGGACTACGGGAGTAACAGGCGAAAAACACGAACAATAACTGCAATTAGGTTACCAATCGACCGAAACCGCGCAAACCCGACTCTGACAGAGAGTTACGGACTTGTTGGGATTCAGCAGAGCCGCTTTTCGAAAGAATCGGAGGCAAGAAATTCAGGGTCGGGAACATTCGTCCAAGTGAACGCCCGGGAGGCTGGCCTTTTTGCACAAAGCGCTGAAATTCCTCGATCAACATCCGTCATACGATCAAACCGAAGCATCGTCGAACGCTGATCGACCCGCAAGCCGAACTTATTTGCCAGCCGATCGAATAAAAAACAGGAAGCCTCTAATCCGTTTCTTGAATCTGTTCCTATGAAGATTTAGTTAGAGCACAAGAAGCAAAGGAGCACACACATGAATATCGGAATCATTGGAGCAGGACATATAGGCGGAACTCTGACACGGCGGCTCACCGCACTCGGACACAAGGTTTTCGTGGCAAACTCTCGAGGACCGGAAACGCTCCACGATTTGGCTGCAGAGACGGGCGCGAAGGCAGTCACCGTCAAAGAAGCGGCTCACAGCGGAGAGGTGGTTGTCGTGACGATTCCCATGAAGAATCTCCCCAAACTGCCTCGTGATTTATTCAAAGGCGTGGCCGATCGAGTCGTTGTCGTCGATACCTGCAACTACTATCCGCAACAACGGGACGGCCGCATCGATGCGATTGAAAAAGGTATGCCAGAGAGCCGATGGGTTGAGCAGCAGCTGGGCCATCCGGTGATCAAGGCCTTCAATAACATCTACGCGCAACACCTGATGGATCTCGGTCAGCCCGCAGGCGCGCCGCAGCGCATAGCCTTGCCGGTCGCAGGGGATGACCAGGCCGCGAAAGCCGTCGTGCTGCGGCTGGTGGATGAGTTGGGATTCGACGGCGTGGATGCCGGTGGTCTGGATGAATCCTGGAGGCAGCAACCTGGCACTCCGGTTTACGCAAAGGACTTCGACACCGAGGGTGTCCGACGCGCGCTGTCTCAGGCCAGCAGAGAGCGTAAGCCAGAGTGGCGTGCCACGCAGAGCAGCCCGGGGGAGTTGGCCAAGCCCGCTTAAAATTCGCCGGTAAGGAGAGCGACCATGTATCTGAGCAAACTGTTCTTGTTCACGCTAGCCGCCACGCTTGCTGCTTCCCCGGCGGTGGGAACGCTGAACGTGCAGATTCAAGAATACGAAGTACCGACGCCGAAGTCACGGCCGCACGATCCGGCGCTCGCCCCGGACGGCTCGCTCTGGTACACAGGTCAGGGCGCGAATAAGCTCGGCCGTCTCGATCCGAAGACTGGGGAGTTTAAGGAATATGCCCTGAAGACGCCAAACTCCGGGCCGCACGGGCTGGTCGCCGACAAGGATGGAAACATTTGGTTCACCGCAATTTCGGGCGGTTATGTGGGCAAGCTGAATCCCAAGACGGGCGAGATCGCGGAGTATCGTCCCGACAATGGCGCCGAGATCGATCCGCACACGCCCGTATTCGACCACGATGGCATTCTGTGGTTTACCAACGAGCAGACCAACTATATCGGGCGTCTCGATCCGAAAACCGGAAAGATGACTCTGACCAAAGTACCTACTCCGCACGCTGTGCCTTACGGCATCGTGATCCTGCAGAACAACACGCCTTTGTTTTGCGAGTTCGGCACCAACAAGCTGGCTAGTATTGATCCGCAGACGATGAAAATTCGCGAATACACTTTGCCGGCTTCGGGAGCTCACCCGCGGCGGATCGCACTGGCCCCCGACGGGACAATTTATTACACCGATTACGCGCGCGGCTATCTGGGGCATTTCGATCCATCTTCAGGAACCTTGCTGAAAGAATGGATGTCGCCGGGTGGCGCAGAGTCAAAACCCTACGGCATCGCGATCATGAACGATGGCGAGGTCTGGTATAGCGAGTCGGGAGTGAAGCCCAATACCGTGGTTCAGTTCGATCCTAAGGCGGAGAGCTTCAGTACGAAGCCGATCCCATCCGGCGGTGGAGTGGTTCGCAATATGGTGGCAACTCCCGATGGGCGGCTGTATCTGGCATGCAGCGGAGTGAATAAGGTGGCTGTGGTGAGTCTAAACAGATAGATGTTCCTGGCACCGAACTCGGCCAGAAGGCTGGGAGACTCCTCAACGATGCGCTACAGCGAGATCGTCGAGAGCCAGATTCAGTTCCAGAACATTCACTCTAGGTTCGCCGAAGAGACCCAAATCTCTCTGGGAAGTGTGCTTCTGGACGAGGTCGCGTATCGCGGATTCGGGCATAGCTCGCTCCCGAGCAATGCGCGAGATCTGAAACTCCGCAGCGGCTGGAGAAATTTCGGGATCCAGGCCCGACGCGGAAGTCGTGATGAGATCCACGGGAATGGGTTGAGCGGAATTCTCCTGATGCAGACTGCTGGCATCCGAGCGAACGCGGTCAATCAATTTCTGGTTGGTGGGCGCATAGTTCGTGCCCCCGGAGTTGGCGGCGTCATATCCATTCCCGGCCGCAGACGGCCGCGAGTGAAAATACTTCGCCGTGGTGAAAGGCTGTCCAATGATGCGCGAACCGATAGCTTCGCCGTTGCGATAGCGGATCTGGCCATTCGCCTTGTCTTTGAAGAGAACCTGAGCCAGTCCGGTGATCACCAGCGGATAAATCACGCCCAGCAGAATCGTGGTGGCGATGGTCATCAGGAATGCGGTAATGAGATGCTTTTTCATGGAAGTCCTTAAGCCAGATGCGCAGCCGTAATCAGCATATCGATGAGCTTGATGCCTACGAAGGGCGCGATTAATCCGCCCACTCCATAGATAAAGAGGTTGCGGCGCAGCAAGGCCTCGGCATTCATGGCGCGATATTTCACGCCCCGCAGCGCCAACGGGATGAGCGCGATAATGATCAGCGCGTTGAAGATGACTGCCGACAGCACGGCCGACTCCGGGGTCTTAAGATGCATAATGTTGAGCGCGTTGAGCACGGGGAATGTACCGGCAAACATGGCTGGGATGATTGCGAAATACTTGGCCACGTCGTTTGCGATGGAAAAGGTGGTGAGCGCGCCTCGCGTCATCAGCAGCTGTTTTCCGATTTCGACGACTTCAATCAGCTTGGTGGGATTGGAGTCGAGATCGACCATGTTTCCGGCTTCTTTCGCGGCTTGCGTCCCCGTGTTCATAGCGACGCCGACATCAGCCTGGGCCAGCGCGGGAGCATCGTTGGTCCCGTCGCCAGTCATGGCGACGAGCTTTCCACCTGCCTGCTCGCTGCGGATGAGCTTCAGTTTGTCCTCGGGCGTAGCTTGTGCAAGAAAGTCGTCGACTCCCGCCTCTCGCGCAATAGCAGCAGCGGTCAGCGGATTGTCGCCGGTAATCATCACGGTGCGAATGCCCATGGCGCGCAGCTGCGCGAAGCGATCGCGGATCCCGCCCTTGACGACGTCTTTCAGATGAATGACGCCCATGGCGCGCCGATTCTCCGAGACCACGAGCGGTGTGCCGCCAGAAGATGCGATTCGCTCGACGGCGGCGCGCACTTCCTGGGGCATGGACGAATTGTTCTGTTCGAGATGATTCGCAATGGAGTCGGCAGCGCCTTTGCGGATCTGACGGCCATCTAGGTTAACCCCAGACATGCGCGTCTGCGCGGTGAAGGGGATGAATTCTGCTTCGTGGGTGGCGAAATCGCGTCCGCGCAGTTTGTACTTCTCCTTGGCGAGCACGACGATAGATCGCCCCTCCGGTGTTTCATCAGCCAGCGAGGAGAGCTGCGCTGCATCCGCCATATCGGCTTCGGTCACTCCCGGAGCGGGCAGAAATTCCGTGGCTTGGCGGTTGCCGAAAGTAATTGTGCCGGTCTTATCGAGCAGGAGCGTGTTCACGTCTCCCGCCGCCTCCACAGCCCGTCCCGACATCGCGAGCACATTGTGCTGGACCAAACGATCCATGCCGGCAATGCCGATGGCCGATAGCAGGCCGCCAATCGTGGTAGGAATGAGGCAGACCAGCAGTGAGACCAGCACGAAAACAGTCTGCGGCGATCCGGAATAGATCGCGAACGGCTGTAGCGTGACCACCGCCAGCAAGAAGATGATGGTCAGTCCCGCGAGCAATATATTCAGAGCAATTTCGTTGGGCGTCTTCTGGCGCGCCGCGCCTTCCACCAGCGCGATCATGCGGTCCAGAAAAGTCTCGCCGGGGTTCGAAGTGATCTTCACTTTGATGAAATCGCTCAGAACTCGCGTGCCTCCGGTGACCGCCGAGCGATCGCCGCCGGCTTCGCGAATCACCGGCGCAGACTCGCCAGTGATGGCAGACTCGTCGACCGATGCTACGCCCTCGACGATCTCTCCGTCTCCGGGGATGAGTTCTCCGGCAGAGACGGAAACCAGATCGCCGGCGCGCAACTTCGCGCTTGGAATTTCTTCGATCTTCCCGCCGGGGCCAACGCGCTTCGCGATGGTTTCCGAGCGAGCCCGCCGCAGCGTTTCCGCCTGGGCTTTTCCGCGGCCTTCGGCCATGGCCTCGGCGAAGTTGGCAAATAAAACGGTGAACCATAACCACAAGGTGATCTGAAGGTTGAAGCGAAAGGCCTCGTGAGGATGGAGAATCAAAAGCACGGACGTGATCACGCTGCCGATTTCGACCACGAACATGACGGGATTCCCCATCATGTTGCGCGGGTTTAGCTTGAGCAGCGAACTCCACGCGGCGCTGCGAACAAGATTCACATCCCAAACTGATTTGCGATGGCTTGCCATAGGTTCCTAGAAAGTCTTTCCAACGTGCATGAGAAGGTGCTCGAGAATCGGCCCCAGGCTCAGAGCCGGGAAGAACGTGAGTGCGCCCAGAATCAAGATGACGCTGATCAACAGCAGCGTGAACAGCGGCGTCGTAACCGGAAATGTGCCGAGCGACGGGGGAACATACTTTCTTCTGCGCCAGGTTGCCGGCAATGGCCAGCATTGGAATCATCATGAAAAAGCGGCCCACCAGGGTCGTGATTCCCGTCGCCGTGTCATACCAGAGCGTGTTGGGGATAAGTCCTGCGAAAGCGGAGCCGTTGTTTCCGGCGGAGGATGTAAACGCGTAGAGAATCTGGCTGAGGCCGTGCGGGCCGGGATTCGTGATGCCTGCGGTCCCGAAGCCCTTGACCACGGAGATTCCGGTCAGGGTAAGAATGATCAGTGGGAAAACCAGTGAGACCAGCATCGCCATCTTGACGTCGTAGGCTTCGATCTTCTTGCCCAGATATTCCGGCGTGCGGCCGACCATGAGTCCCGCGATGAACACGGCAAGGACGATGTAGACCAGAATGCCGTACATCCCCGATCCTACCCCGCCAAAGATCACTTCGCTCAGCATGATGTTTACGAGCGGCACCATGCCGCCCAGCGGTGTGTAGGAATCATGCCAGCCGTTGATGGCGCCGCAACTGGCGTCGGTCGTGACCGTGGCAAACAGGGCCGAGTTGGCAATGCCGAAGCGAACTTCTTTACCCTCCATGTTGCCGCCCGGTTGTAAGTTCGAAGTGTGCTGCGCGACAGTGGAGGGGTAGAGCGGATTGCCTTGCGCCTCCGCCCAATAGGCAACAGTCACGCCGGCGAGAAACAAGATTGCCATCGCCGACCAGACCGCCCATCCGTGAGCTGGAGAGCCGGTCATGCGACCGAGCGTGTACGTGAGACCGGCCCCGATGGCGAAGATGCAAAACATTTCGAACAGATTGGTAAGCGGCGTCGGATTCTCGAACGGGTGCGCGCTATTCGCGTTAAAGAATCCGCCCCCGTTCGTGCCGTATTCTTTGATGATCTCCTGCGAAGCCACCGGGCCCTGTGCGATGGTCTGCGTGGTGACTGTGTCCATCACGGGTTTTCCGCTTGCATCTACGACAGCCTTGCCGTCAGCGCCCACCCGTTGCACCTGTTGCGGCTCGACCAGTTTCACCGTGTCGTAGGGCTTCAGGTTCTGCACCACTCCTTGCGAGACCAGGAACAGAGATCCCACAATGCAAAACGGCAGAAGAACCCACAAGCAGCAGCGCACGAAGTCGACCCAGAAATTTCCCAGGGTATTCATCTGCCGACGAGCAATCCCGCGAATGAAGGCGATTGCCAGCACGATGCCGGTCGCCGCCGACGCAAAATTGTGAAACGCGAGGCCAGCCATTTGCGTGAAGTAGCTCATGGTCGTCTCGCCCGAATAGGCCTGCCAGTTGGTGTTGGTGGTGAACGACGCGGCCGTATTGAAAGCCAGGTGCTCCGGGGTCACTGCCCCGAAGTGCTGCGGATTGAACGGCAGCACACCTTGTATGCGCTGGATGAGATAGAGGACCAGCATCGACACCGCGCTGAACACCAGCATGGTGGTCGCGTACTCGGTCCAGCGCATCTCGTGCGATTCATCAACGCCGGTAACGCGGTAAAGCAGGCGCTCGATGGGCCGCAGCACCGGATCGAGGAAGGTGCGCTCCCGGGCGAACACGCGCGTCATGAAGACGCCGAGCGGTTTCGTGACCGCGAAGATCAGTCCCAGGAATATGAAAATCTGCAGCCAGCCATTGATAGTCATTTCAGAGCCCTTCCGGTCAGAACTTCTCCGGACTTAAAAGCGCGTAGAACAGGTACACGGTCACCAGCGCGCTGATGATGAGCATGATGAAAGACTGTACGTCCATGACTTCCTCCTACTTCATGCGATCGCAGAAACGCACGTACGCGACGGATACGGCGAAAAATACAATCGTGACAGCGATCCACAAAATATCCTGCATAAGTGATCTCCTCGGCTAATTTCGTGATGCCGCGGTCAGAGGGCCATCCGCTCGCTACTTCGCGTTGGAGCGTTTCGTTTCTGAACTTCAATATTCATTTTTACGAGCTGTCCTCGCCGGGACGGTCTGAATTTCGCAAAGTGAACCACGGTGCTGCCAGGCATACTCTCTGCTTCTTTCACGAGAGCGGCCAGGACGCGCAGTAGAAATATCACCGCGCCGATACACAGCATTGCCAGTGCAATTCTCATAACGCCCCCGGCACACCTGTCAGTGGAAACCTTCTCCACGCCATTGGACAACTCCGCGCGTAAGATCGGGATCAAAAGTTCATAAAAAATTCGTAAGGGATGTCGTGCGAGTTATTTCGGAGACCCACCGAACGCCACACGCCGGCGACCAAGGTTCAGCAGCCCCAATCCGCTTCGCCCGGCTTGGCATAATACTTGCGGCTCGGTGTGGCTTCCGCGGGGGCGGTCGCCAATTCCAGGAGCGCCAAACGCGCTGCGGCCACCATCAATTTACGCTCGTTCTGGGGAGCGCGATCCCAGGAAGAGGTTTCTTCCTCGGTGCCATGACACTCGCCGTTATGCGCCAAAGCTTCCCGATAGTGATGGAAAAGTTTCGCCAGATGTTCTGCAGAGACGTCCTGAATCGTTGACATGAGCTCTTAGCCTTTCTGTGGTTCGGTAAAATGCCCGACTGCCAGACTGGACTTCGGACGACCGATGTTTGCGCCTTCTCTTTTGCGCAGTCTGATCAGGAATCCCAATAGCAGTAGAAGCATGTCTTTTATTTGCGCAGGACTACTTTCGTCCCTTCCGCACTCGAGAGATTTGATGACGAAAGGCGTAAAGATTGAATAAATGGTTCGTAGAATGTTCGTAAAAAGACTGGGAGTCTGTTGGCTTGGGCGGTGAGGAATGGCTTACTCTCCGGGTTCGAACCGATATCCAACCCAGGGTTCGGTGACGATGTAGCGCGGCGAGGAGGCGTCCGGTTCCAGCTTCTTGCGCAACTGGCCCACGAAAACGCGGAGATACTCTACTTGCTCGGTGCTTTGTCCACCCCAGATTGCGCCTAACAAAGTGCGGTGGTTCACGACCTTGCCGGGACGGCGCGCCAGGAAGACCAGCAGGTCGAACTCTTTCGGAGTCAGCCGCACTTCGCCGCGGCGAACGGTGACCTTGTGTGCGGCTGTGTCGATACGAAAATCACCAATCTCAATCACGGCGTCAGCAGCTTCGCTCTCCGTAGGAACACGTCGCAGATTAGCCCGGACCCGTGCCAACAGCTCATTCATGCCGAACGGCTTGGTGACATAATCATCGGCACCGGCATCGAGCGCTTCCACCTTCTGCTGCTCCTTGTCGCGAACCGAAAGCACGACGATGGGAACCTGTGACATCGCACGGACCATCCGGCAGAGTTGGATGCCATCAATCGATGGCATCGACAAATCCGTGATGATCAAGTTGGGCGACCAGTCCTTCATAATCTCCAGCGCCATTTCACCGCTGTTTGCGATGCGGATGTCATACCCTTGCGCCGACAAACTGGTACGCAGCACGCGCGTGATCTGCGGCTCGTCATCCACCACGAGAATGTGAGGCCGGTCCGCCATCAGTGTGCCTCCTGGGTAACGATGTGGACATCGACGGAGGGAGATTCGCGGAGAAACCGCTGGATGGCCGATAAATATAGATATCGTTGCCAGCCGGTGCGCGCGGATCGCCCGAAGATTACCTGCGTTATGTGGTGTTCGCGCACCAGTTGGGCAAGACCATCTGCGATGCTACGACCGGAGCCGCGCACCACTCGTGCCCCAAGATTCTCCGCGAAGCGAATGTTCTCCGCCAAGGTCTTCTGATCCTCCGGACGTGTATCGCGGCCGACATCAACATAGAAAACGTAGAACTCGCCGCCCATAGCCTCGGCCATGCGCGAGCCACGGGCGATCAGATACTGTGCCGCGGGATTCGAACTGACACAAACGCCGATGCGCTCGCGCACCGTATGCGCCGGCTGCGTCCCGTCCTTTTCCAGAAATGCATCGAGACTGCGGTCAACGACTCCCGTGACCTGCCGCAGCGCCAGTTCGCGCAATGCGATCAGATTGCCGGGCCGAAAGAAATGCGAGAGCGCGCGCTGAGCGCGGTCTACGGGATAAATATCGCCGCGCTGCATACGTTTCTGCAGCGCCTGAGGCGTCAAATCGGCGAGAACGATTTCGTCCACCCGCTGCATCACCCAGTCGGGAACTGTTTCTCGAACCTGCACGCCCGTGATCTGCTGCACGGTCGGCCCGACGCTCTCGACGTGCTGCACGTTCATGGTGGAGAGCACATCGATCTTGGCCTCCAACAGC
Organism: uncultured Acidobacteriaceae bacterium; assembly: GCA_963707205.1. Classification (GTDB taxonomy): domain Bacteria; phylum Acidobacteriota; class Terriglobia; order Terriglobales; family Acidobacteriaceae; genus Sulfotelmatobacter. The sequence continues at coordinate 71,328 of CAVPQE010000035.1, read as the reverse complement.
TCCATGACGTCCTCATACCGCTTGGCGTGCTTGCTGCCCTCGATGTTGGTATGGGCCAACTCGTCGACCACCACGACCGCCGGTTTGCGGGCAAGAATCGCGTCCACATCCATTTCTTCAAAAGTTGTGCCTTTGTATTCGAGCTTCCGGGGCGGTACGCGTTCGAGTTTGCCGGTCAGTTCGGCGGTCGCCTTGCGGCCATGGCTCTCCACTACGCCAACGACCACGTCTTCTCCGCGGCTGGCACGGCGGATGGCCTCGCTCAGCATGTTGTACGTCTTGCCAACCCCGGGCGCGTAGCCGAGAAAGAGCTTGAAGATTCCACGCGGCTTTTCCGACGAAACCTCGTTCAGCCACTCCTCGGGAGTCTTGGTCATCGCAGCTATTCTCTTTCCCCGCGTCGGAATTGTCACGTCCATCGTACAATGCCTGTGTGAAAACCGGGCCTCGGACGCAGGCGGTACGCTATGCACTTGTAATTGCCGCTATCGGCGTGATCACGGCAGTCGATTTCAAGCTGCACGTCAATCACACGACCGTTGCGTTGATGTTCCTGGTGATGGTGCTGCTGACCTCGGCCTACTGGGGATTGCGCTACGCGGTGGTGATGGCTGTGGGCGCCACTGCGGCCTTCAATTTTTTCTTCCTGCCTCCGATCGGAACGTTCACCATTGCCGACCCGCAGAATTGGGTTGCGCTGTTTGCCTTCCTGGTGACCGCGCTCGTGGCCAGCAACCTGGCGGAACGCGCCCGTCGCGAGGCAGAAGGAGCGAAACAACGCCGCCGCGAAGTGGAGCGACTTTTCGCCCTGAGCCAGCGGTTGTTGGCTTCAGAGAACGTTCTCGAACTGCTGAATGCTCTCCCGGCCTATGTCCAAGAAACGTTTTCTGTGGGCAGCGTCGCCGTCATGGCCGCGGACCACCCAACCGTCTACCGCTCATCGCTCGATGCCAAATTCGAAGAAAGCGTACTGCGCTCCACCCTCTTGCGCGGTGAACCCATCACGCAGGGAGGCGTATCGTACGTACCTCTGCGCCTCGGAATGCGCACGGTAGGAGCTTTGAGCGTCACGGGAGATGCGCTTTCGAGAGAGACTCTCGATGCTCTGGGAAGCCTGGCGGGTCTGGCCATCGAGCGCGCCCGCGCCTTGGAAGCGCTCAGCAAGAACCGCGCCGAACAGGAACATGAGCGCCTGCGAAGCGCCTTGCTCGATTCCGTCACGCATGAATTCCGTACTCCACTGACCTCCGTCAAGGCCAGCGTTACGACTTTATTGTCGGGCGCTACCCTCGACGACCAAGGCAGACGCGAATTGCTGACCGTCATCGACGAAGAGACTGACCGCCTCAACCGTCTGGTAGGCGAAGCCGCGGAGATGGCGCAACTTGATTCCGGAATGTTTAAGCTCGATTTGCAGCCTCATTCGATCGGGGAGGCGCTCGAACTGGCTCTGCAGGACGCGAAAGCCTCGCTGGAAAATCATCCCGTAGAGGTTATGGTCGCTGCCGACCTGCCGAAAGCGCGCATGGATCTGCCGCGCATTCGTGAAGTGCTGATGCACCTTCTGGAAAATGCCGGGAAGTATTCCGGCCCTGGCGTGCCGATCAAAGTGACCAGCGAGGTAAAGGGCGACCGTCTCGTGACCAGTGTTGCCGACCGCGGACCCGGCATCGATTCGTTCGAGCAGTCGCTGATCTTCGAAAAATTCTATCGCGGCCAACACCAGCGTTACTCGGCGCCTGGCACGGGCATGGGCCTGGCCATCGCAAAAGTAATCGTGGAAGCCCACGGCGGCACGATCGGTGTGGTCAGCCAATTAGGCAGCGGCTCAGTATTCTCGTTCAGCCTGCCGCTCGACAAGGAATCTCGGAAGTAGCGCCGCCGTCCCGGCAGCTGTCGTGGCGGCGTCTCACCGCCACCCACGCAGCGCGGGCACAACGCCGTGCTACTTACGGCTTCTTGATGTAGTACGCAGCTTCTTCGGGCCGTACCACCCGCGGAATCCACAGCGGCCGCCGTAACCCACCGGGTCCCGGTGCGGGACGCGTCAACGCCTTCCACCTCTGATAAACCGCAAACGAAAGATTCGTGTCCACAAAAATGTCGCCATATCGGTCGTCCGGCCCAGCTCTTTCCACGCGCACCATCTGATGCCAGCAGTGCATGCCGCTGATCGGGTCAGGGTGCACCGGGAACGTGATGTCCTGATGCACGCCAGCATCGCTCCACCACACGCGCTTCGTCTCCGGATCGGCGCTCTCGTAGGGCGAGACGCCTTCGAGTTGCCGCATCTTCCACTGCCCTTTGCCGACTTCCTTCAGATCGACCCACGCGCTCGACATGCGCTCCACCTGATCCTCTTTATTAATGCGCCAACGCCCGAGATGGTGAGAGCAAGCGACGACCCCCGGCGTCAGCCCTTCGGTCACCCAGGCGTGGAGTACGAAGTAGCCAATCTCAGTGTGAACTTTCATGAGATCGCCGGTACGTACTCCGCCCAGTTTCTTCGTGTCCACCGGATTCACCCACAGAGGATTCTTGTGGGAAATCTCGTACAGAAACTTGGCATTGCCCGAGCGTGTATGAATAAGATTCGGCAAGCGAAAAATCGGCAGCAGCGTGTAAACCTCGCCACGCGCATCCTTCGGCCACTCGACGACCGGCGTGTATTTCGGATCGAAATCTTCCTCGGGTTGTCCCAACGAAGCCGCCTGCGCCGACCGATGAATGTGGCTGCGGTAGTATTCCGGCAGTGTGAACTCTGGCCACTTCCAGTCAGCCATGGTTTTCGAAAACAGCTCCAGCTTGCGCGACGGAGTGTTGTAGCCGACGACCGGCTGGTCTTCGACCATCACGCCAACCGGCTTCCCTTCTTTCGTGACGACTCCGTTCGGCTCGACTGTGGAGCCCACCAGATCGGCCGCCGCCACCGGCTTCTCATTCTGCTTGTACACGTCCCGCGTCACCTCGAAGGCCCCATATTTGCGCATGTACTGCAATGGCGTGAGCCCTTCTTTCGCGGCGGTTTCGGGCAGGCCGGGGACAGAGTTCTCGAACATCCACCCGTAGTATTCGTCCACCGTGAGCTTCTGCCCTGGCTGGTAGGGCGATTCGAAATACTCCCGAATGCCCATCGCACCATCGGGATCAATTGCCCATGACAAGTTGATCCAAAACTCATCCTCTTCCCACACCTCGCCGGGATTCGCCTGATACGTGTACTCGAATTTCTCTCCGCTCCTTTCGCGCAGCACACGATTCACCGGCTGTCGAAACCCAATCCACTTCCCGGCATACGATTCCTGGCTCATCAAATCGTGACGCTCGGAACTGAAGCCCATGGGCAAAACGTAGTCGGCGAACCACGCGGTCTCGCTCCAAGTCGGAGTCAGGGCCGCGTGCAGCCCGACTTTTTCTTCGTCGCGCAGCATCTCGATCCAGGAAAAGCCATCCGGATAAGTCCACACCGGATTGAACACGCGCGTGAAGTACGCCTCGATGCGCCCTCGCCCTTCCTTCAGAAAATGCGGCAGCAGGAACGACATTTCGTGCGTGCACAAGGGCCACTCCCGCGGATAGAGCAATTCATTCCAACGCTTCTGCGGCGGCGGAACCTTAAATGTCTTCGGCACAAACTTATTCCACGCGTTCAGATTGTGTCCGCCTTCGGTGCCCACCGACGCGGTCAGCACGTGTAACAGCATCAAGGCCCGCGCCGGCTGCCATCCCCCCAAATTGCCAGAAGCGCTCCCGCGCCAAAGGTGCGACGCAAAGCGGCTTCCCGCGGTCGCGATCTCGCGCGCGGTCTTGACGATGATGTCCGCTTTGACTCCGCTTTCCTTCTCGGCAAACTGCGGTGTGAACCGCGCGTAGTGTTTCTTCAAGGCTTCGATGAGCGCCTCAAAACTCTGGCCCTTCGCCTTGAAGCCATCGACCTCCAATTCTTCCCAGTTCGTCCAGTTCCTCACGAACGTGGCGTCGAAACGGTTCTCGTCGAGAATCACCCTCGCCATCGCAAGCAGAACGGCCGCTTCCGTTCCGGGATAAGTCGGCATCCAGTAGTCGGCCATGCTCGCCGTGTTCGAGAGCCGCGGATCCATCACGGCGAGTTTTGCCCCGGCCATTTTTCCATCGATGATCCGCTGCGCGTGCGGATTGAAATAATGTCCCGACTCCAGATGCGCCGAAAGTAAAAGAATGAAGCGCGCGTTCGCGTGATCAGGCGATGGCCGGTCTGCATAGTGCCACAGCAAATATCCGAGACGCGCGGACGACGAACAAACGTTGGTATGCGAGTTGTGCCCGTCGATCCCCCACGCCTGCAGCGTCCGCTCCATGATGAAGTCGTGGCCCGGGCGTCCCACATGGTACATGACTTCTTCTCCACGCCCTTGCTGAAACGCCTTGCGAATCCGTGTGCCGAACGTCTCCAGCACTTCCTCCCAAGAAGTGCGCGTCCACTTCCCTGCTCCGCGCGCCCCGCTGCGCTTCATCGGATAAAGCACGCGATCCGGATCGTGAATCTGATTGATAGTCGCCGGCCCCTTGGCACAAAGCCGCCCTCGGCTCGCCGGATGCATCGGATTGCCCTCGAACTTCGCGACCTGCCCGGTTTCTTTGTCGACGTATGCCAGCAGCCCGCACGCCGATTCGCAATTGAAACAGACTGTCGGAACCAGCGAATAATGCTTCTCGACGCGCCGCGGCCACGCCTCGGGATCGAGCTCAACCCAGTCATCCCACTTCTCCACCGGCGGACAATATGCGAGATGACTTCCGTCCCGTTTGAACTCATGACTCATTCTGAATCTCCATATCGTTGAGTGCCACAATGTGGGGACAGCCGCCCTCAGCTGTCCGCCGAGCAAAGCTCGGCTTTGTTTAATACGGCGACCCTAGCTGTTGGGCGCGCTCTGCCCAGCCATGACGAAACACCACTCAAAGATCAGCAACCCCGCGAGAGCCAGCACTCCCGCGAACATCACGTTATAAAACTCAACAGGAACCAGCCACAAAAGAGACAACGGCAGGATTCCGCCCAGCACCACCGCGCCTCCCCAGAACCAGTTCCTGAAAGATCCATGCGTAATCAATCGCGCCGCATAAGCTGAGTTGTCGGTGGCATGCGGCATCATGAATTCAGCCGCGACAATCAGCAAATGCAAAATGAGCGTGAATCCGAGAGCCTCCTTCGCGACCACCAGAACCTGTGTCGAACCTCCAACTGCGGAAGGGAGCAAAGCCAAAACGGCAGCGCCGCACATGAGCGCTTGCACAATCAGATGCACCGGCAATAGCGGAGTCTGCCACAGATCGCGTCCTTCGCACTGTCCGAAAAGAAATGCAGTGTACATGGCAGCGAAGAACCCAACCAGCACCGTGGGCCACAACAGCGCGGATGCCACCGCCGAAAGACCCAGCACTGACGCCAGCCAGAACAGCCCACTCAGACCACTGTACGCGAGCAGAATGAACGCTCCGCGCGCCAGCCATGATTTGCTCTGCGGCGTGAATACTACCCGCAGGAAGCGCGTCTTGTGCTCGAGATCCCAAACCAACAGCAGCGTCGTCAGCGCAGTAAACAGCAACGCGATAGTGGAGAGCGCCACATCCCGCAAGCGATCTACTCCCAAACGCCCGAGCAGCATGGCAATCGCCGGGATCGCCAGCGCGCCCGAGCCGATCGACTTCGTCCAGCAGTACGCCGGAACCTGCCAGCCCCACGGACGCGCGTGCGAAACGTCATAGGCTGCCAAAGCATCTTTCTGCAGCAGCGGACTGTCCGGAGGATAGAGGGCTCCGCCACCGTGCAGGCTCTCGTTGCGCTGCGACCACATGTAGATCGACTCGTGGCGGGCCGCCGTGGGCACGATCGCGCTCTCGTCTCCGTCGATGTAATAGAGCTTGGGCCGCGTGCCCTGCTCTGGCTTGCGCACGCGCACCGGTTCGCGGGCCAGCAGTTGCGCGATTTCTCCATCGCCGGCATCAAGGTCGCCGGCAATGATGGCGTGCTCCGGGCACACCACCACGCACGAAGGCTCCAGCCCAACTTCGGTGCGATGCGCGCAGAAGTGGCACTTCGCCGCTGTGCCTTCGTCCGGATCAATGTAAATGGAATCGTAAGGGCAAGCCTGCATGCACGCCTTGCAGCCGATGCAGCGCTCAGAACTGAAATCGACGATGCCGTCCTTGCGCTGGTACATCGCCGTCACGGGACAGATGGTCACGCAAGGCGGATTCTCGCAGTGGTTGCAGCGGGTCACTTGAAAGACGCGGCGGGTGTTAGGAAATGTTCCCTTCTCCACGTACTTTACCCAGGTGCGATTCACTGTGAGCGGAACATGGTTTTCCGTCTTGCATGCCACCGTGCAGGCGTGACAGCCGATGCACTTGCGGTTGTCGATGATGAATCCGTATCGCATCCGGAATTGTTATCAGCGCGTGCGACGAAAACGTGGGCGGCTTGGGTATTGTAGCTGACTGTCAGCCTGGCAGTAGTGACCGGCTTGAGGCCGCGGCCGCGGCGGCCACCTCGTAGAGAAGTAGCTGCTACGTCTCTACCAGCACCTCGTGAACCTGAATAGCGAAGCAATCTTGCTAGATTGCTCTCCGACCTACGCTACAATTCAGGTGCATTTCCGGAACATTTAGGTGCAAATCATTCTATGACTGCTGAGATCGCAACCGGCACTCCTTCCTTGCTCGATGACAAAAAGATTTTCTATAACCGTTTCCTCTTAATAGTGGCTGGGCTGGGTGGACTGCTCTACGGCGTGGACGTCGGCATCATTGCCGGCGCTTTGCCCTATCTGGAAGCGACCTCCGGCCTGAATGCCGGTCAACTCTCCATTGTGGTTGCCGCGGTTCTGCTGGGCAGCGTGATCTCCACGCTGTTTGCGGGATTGCTCGCGGATTGGATGGGACGCAAGTCCCTGATGGCGCTGAGCGGAGTCATGTTCGTCATCAGCATTCCGATGATCGCCTTGTCGCACGGTTATGGACCACTCGTCTTCGGCCGGCTGTTGCAGGGCATCAGCGCGGGGTTAATCGGCGTCGTGGTTCCTCTTTATCTTGCGGAGTGTTTGACGGCATCGAGCCGGGGCAAAGGCACCGGCATCTTCCAATGGCTGCTGACGCTGGGCATTGTGACCGCGGCGTTCGTCGGCGTTTACTTCAGCTTCCGCGTAGATCAAGTGGCCAAGCTCGGGGATGCAGCCAGGCTCCTAGCATTCAAGGATACGGCGTGGCGCGGCATTTTCTGGGTCTCGTTGCCCCCGGGAATTTTATTCGTCATCGGCAGTTTTATGGTCGCGGAATCCCCTCGCTGGCTTTTGCGTCGCGGCAAGAAAGAAGCGGCCTATACGGCGCTTCTGCGCTCGCGCACCACCGAGCAGGCGGATCTTGAACTCAGGGAGATGCAGGAAGTCACCGCCGCCGAACAGGGGAAAAACTCGGGTGGGACGAAGGTTAAGGAGTCGCTCCTGCGGCGCAAGTACGTAATCCCGTTCGTGCTCGCTTGCATTATTCTCGCCTTCAATCAGGCCACCGGCATTAACTCGATCATCGCTTACAACACCAATATTCTCCTGCAGAGCGGACTCTCGGACCTCTGCGGCGCACTGGGGTTACGTCATATTCTACCATCATCAACTTCGCCGTGACCTTCGGCGGCGTCGTGCTCGTCGATCGTAAAGGTCGAAAGTTCCTCTTAGGAATCGGCACTGCGGGAATTATCGTGTCGCTGATTTGTACGGGAGTGCTCTTCCTCAGGACCGAAGTCCACCGCGTGGATGCCAAAGGTGCATGTCCAATCCATGGTCACTCCAGATCAACGACTCACATTGCTCTACAACAGGAACCGTTGGCCGCAAGGCTCTTGCATGCAACCCCGGCGTCGCTCGGTCCAAGAAGCGAAAGTCCGACGTCGCTGGTTGTCATTTATTCGTACGGAGACTTCCGTGCCGCAAGCCAGGTGGTGCGTTCCGACGATCCGGCCGCGAAGCCGATCGAAATCACGCGCGAAAGGTGTGTACCCGCCAATAAGGTCGTGGCGTTTTTCTCCAATCCGTTCGGCAATCGCTAGGCTGCCTTACGCGAAGCCCCGCTAAGAATCGAGAACGCGCTGATCACGCCAGTCCCGCTGCCGCGCAATGGCTGGATGGTGGCTATCACTCTGTTTGTATTCATGGCCTTTTACGCTGTCGGTCCCGGCGTGTGCGTTTGGCTGGCGCTGTCAGAGTTGATGCCCACGCGCATCCGCTCCAACGGGATGAGCATCGCGTTAGTACTCAACCAGGCAGTCTCTACCACGATCGCGGCGATCTTCCTGCCCACCGTGGGCAAGTATGGATACTCGACCATGTTCTTCGGCTTCGCAGCCTGCACCGTAATCTATTTCATTACGGCCACATGGTTCTTACCCGAGACCAAAGGAAAGACCCTGGAAGAAATTGAAGCCCACTTCGAAGGCGCGACCGTCGGAAAGTAGCGCGGTTCAATCGTAGCGCTGTATCTCGGCGGCGCTGCAACTTCGCTTCGTCGTCTGCGCGGTTGCCCGTTGCCCGGAAAATGATTTACTCTCAGCCCAGTCCCAATGACTCCTGCCAAAGAAAACAAGAGCGCCATCAACCAGAAATATTCGCACGCCATGCGGCGGGAAATCTACGAGCAGCCCGCGGCCATCGCAAAGACCGTCGAGAAGCACCTCAAAGACGACATCCTCTTTCCCGGAGAACTGCATGCCATCGAAGGGGCGCTCCTCACCTTCGAGAAATTGATCATTGCCGCCAGCGGATCGAGCCGACACGCAGGCCTGGCGGGCGAAATCATGATCGAAGATCTTTCGGGCGTGGCGGTTGACGTCGAATACGCCAGCGAATACTGCTACCGCTCAACTCATGCGATGGCAGTGGAGCCAATTGTGATGGTGATTACGCAATCGGGGGAGACCGCGGACACGATCGCGGCGCAACGCGAAGCCCTGACGCGCGGGGTCAAGACTATTGCGATTTCGAATGTTCCGGACACAACCATTGTGCGCGAAGCCAGCGCGGCCTTGATCTCGGGCGCTGGGCCCGAACTGTCGATCCCTGCCACGAAGAGTTTTACCACCCAACTCACGATTCTCTATCTGATGGCCCTATTCCTCGCGCGCAAGCGGGGACGGATGACGTCGGAAGTGACGCGGTCGTATCTGCAGCGGCTGATGCGCCTTCCCGACGCGATCGAACGACAGCTCGCCACTTGGGACACTCTCGCTGAAGAATTCGGCGCGGTGCACTTCAAGGCGGAAAAGTTCCTTTATCTCGGCCGCGGAGTGCATTACGCGATCGCGCGCGAAGGCGCGCTCAAGCTCAAGGAAATCTCCTACGCGCATGCCGAAGGATACCCCGCAGGCGAGCTCAAACATGGACCCAATGCACTGGTCGACGAAACACTTCCAGTCGTGGTGCTCGCTACCTGCGACCATCGCGATCCGGATTCGGTGTTGCGCTATAAGCGAACGCTGGAGGTAATGAAGGAAGTGAAATCACGCCGCGGTCCGCTGGTCGCGGTCGCGACGGACGGAGACAAGGAAGTCGCGGCCATCGCTGATCACGTATTCTACGTTCCTGGGGCTCCGGAGCTGCTGTTGCCCATTGTCGAAGTGATTCCTCTGCAACTGTTTGCCTATCATGTCGCGGTGAACAAGGGATACGACGTAGATCATCCGCGAAATCTGGTGAAGGCGGTCGTTACAGAGTAAGCGCTGAAGACAGGCTAGGCGCGAGCGAAGTCGATGTATCCTTTTTGCACGTTGGTGCGCATGAGCTGGACGCGCAACTTGTCGCCCACATCGAGTCCCTGCTGACCTTGGGCAAGGAGTCCCTCGATGTGCGGCTGGAAAACGCGGACGAAGGTTCCGTGCTCGGTCACGCCACTCACGATCGCATCGAAGACTTCGCCAATTCTGTGTTGCAAGGCAACTGCAGCCAGCCGCTTCGACATTTCACGCTCGACCTTTCTGGCGGCGTCTTCTTTTTGCGTGCAGTTGGCTGCGATGACGGTTAGTTCGCTGTCGGAGTAGGGATTGTTCTGACCAGCGAGCATGGCCTTGAGCAATCGCTGCGTGACGACATCGGCGAAGCGGCGGTTAGGGGCGGTGGAGTGAGTGTAATCCTGAACCGCCAGACCGAAGTGTCCGGGAGCAACATCGCCTGCGCGCTCCAGAACATATTCGCCGGGACCGATGAGCTTGATCACGGCGAGGGAAAGATCGGCGAAGTGATCGGGATCGGCGGCCTTGCGCCGCAGCAGGAAATCGTTCAACGCTTTCGAATCCGGCTGCGCCGGAAGTTTCTCGCCTTTGGTGGCAGCCAGTTGCACGATGCGATCCCAGCGCTCAGGAGTGCGCACGATGCGGCGCAGAGATGAAACCTTCTCTAGCTGGCGGGCGACCACGCCGTTCGCTGCAACCATAAAGTCTTCGATGAGTTCCGTCGCGCGGTTCTTTTGCTGTTTCACGACGTCGATGACCTGATCGTTGAGCAGCAGGGGTTGAACTTCGTCGGTCTGCAGGTTGAGCGCTCCGTGCTGGAAGCGCTGGTCTTTTAGCTTCTGCGCGACCTCATCCTGCAGTTTGAGTTGCGCTTGCAAATCGCTGGAAGCCATGACCTTCGGGGGAGCGGCAGACTTCCCTTCCAACCACGCCCCGACGGAGTTGTATTGCAGTTGAGCCTTGTTGCGGACCACCGCGCGATAGACGCTGGGCGAGTTCAGGCCTCCGCTGGAATCGACCACGAATTCAATCACGACGCTGAGCCGATCCTGGTTTTCGAGCAGAGAGCTGGCTCCGGTGGAAAGCTCTTCGGGCAGCATGGGAAAGTTGCGGACTCCGGCGTAAACCGTCGTCGTCTCGCGCGCGGCGTGCTGGTCAATCGCAGTCTGCTTGGGGACGAACGCATCCACGTCCGCAATGCCAATCATGATCTTCACGTCGCCATTCGAGGCGCGTTTGGCGACTTCAATTTGATCGAGGTCGCGCGAAGTGTCGTTATCAATGGAGGACCACAGCAAATTGCGCAGGTCGCACACATCGCCTCCCGCGGCGATTTGCGGCGGATGAGCCTTCAGGTCGGCAAGTTGCTGCGGAACCTGGGGAGGAAAATCTGGCTCGAAGCCGTGTTGCTGCATGATTTCTTTTGCGGTGGCCTGCAGGTCGAGATGAGAAGGATTGGAGTCGTGCATGAATCTCCGTGCGGAGTGAGATGGATTCAGGCTATCACGCGAGGCGGGACGGATGCGGGAAGTGGACTGGACTCGATTCGCGCTGTGGAAATTTCCGAGAAAAATACTTCAAGGAGAGGTTTGAAGAGGAGGGTTTTGAGGAAGTCCATTTCGGGAAGACCCCAGGGTTCGAGGGTATCCCCCTCCCCCACCCCCCCTCTGAATGCCTTGACTGGCGCGGGGTTTGCAAAAATGCCCTGCAAAATCTTGAGGGCAAATGACTTAGAGGTCAAAATCTTGACAACAAAGAACTTATGCCCTGTTTCACGTTTGCGGCGTCTACCGCCTCCGCCTTGACGATCATCTGCTTACTTGCCTGCGGATGGCAAGGTTAGACGTCACACCAGCCCTGTGCAAAAGCTAACTCCCGTGCAGGCGCTCGACGTCGGCATTGGTATAGACGCGAGGGGCGTGGGGCTTGTGAGCTTTCCAGAATGAGGCAGTGTCTCCGAGCGGGACTCCGTATCCCTGTTCGCGCAGAGATTGCGCATTGGTTATCCCCGCCACGCCCACATCGACGATGCTCGCGGGCAGTTCGCGGGGCGGCTCGGCCGAGGTAAGCTCGACCACGCTGGGCATCGGGTAGCCGTAGTAGATCGGGAACAGATCGACCTCGTGCTGGAGTTCGGGATTCTCGATGTAGGGTTGATTGCCGATCACCGGTCCGACTTCGGGAAGGCTCGGAATCGGGGGGAGCGGGACGTCCAGCCAAAGAGTCGGCGTGGCGATGGGCCGAGCGAACATGGGCGAACCGAAGGTCACCAGGTATTGCGGACCCACGGGAAAGTTCGTGTCTTGTGCGGCAGTGATTCCAACCAGGAGAAACAACAAGCAGAACAGGCTACCGAGACGCATACGGGCCTCCGGGCATCTTCGTTTCCAGGGGTCATTATGAACCGAAAGTGGAAGAAATTCCAGGGTCGATTTGCTCCGAATCCGGCTTCCGGCACGGGTTCTGCGGGATTGTCGATGTCGGAGGAAATCGAAATCCTAGGGGATCTATGTTCGTGGAATTCCACCTTTTGCACAGAACAAAAGATGGGGCGCCCGGGCAACGCGTCCCTTGCGATTTCATCGATCACCTGTCTATGTGATCCCTGACGACATCGATTGTTTTGCCGATAAACACTGGCAACGCCGCACCGGGAACTGCCTCCGGATAGACGCATCGTGTGGTTAACGTGACCTCTCGAACTGGAAGTTCGACGAGATGCAGTCAAAAGCAGATTCCTCACCCAAAGAACGGGTTCGGAATGACCAAGGGAAATGGTGTGCGGTAAGTCGTGGCTTAGCGCTTATTGTGCGGTGGACTGGGATGTTTGGGCTGGTAGATGCCTAGTTTGCTGCCGCCCGGGAGAGTGACGGTGGCGAGTTTTCCCCAACGCTGTTCGCTTACGTCGGAGACTGGCACCTGCTTCGATTTGAGCTCGCGCAAGGTTGCGGCGATGTCGTCGCACATCAGGAAAAGTTCGTGGTGGGCGTTTTGCTTGGCATCGGCATCCTGGGAATCCTTGGGTGCGACGTCGTTGTGCTCCAGACCATGCTTTTCTAAATCATGGAAGGCGGCTTCGGCGGGAGGCAGGGCGAAGATTAGCCAGCCGTGGCCGGCGTCCACGGAGGAGAACTTGAGCACGTCGCGAAAGAAGGCGCGGTCCGCTTCCGGATCTCTGGTATAGAGAACGATGTGGGCGCCGTTGACCATGCGGGGCCTCCGGGTGCGAGATCATCGTCTCACTGGGCCGGGGAGTTCGCAAGCAAGTCGGAGAGAATCGACCGGGGATTGAGTTCCGTGGAATCCCACCCTTGCAAAGAACACAAAGGATGCGGCACTCGGGATTTGACGCCTTCACGACACTTTCTTGAAGTTAAGGCTTCTTCTTGCCGTTCGAAACCAGATCGAGGAAGGCGCGGTGAATCCGTGTATCGTCGGAGAGTTCGGGGTGGAAGGTGGCGGCCATGGCGGTTCCCTGGCGGACGGCGACCGGCTGGGCACCTTCAGTCGCGATGACTTCGACGCCGGGGCCGACGTGCTCGATCTTGGGGGCGCGGATGAAGACCATTTCCAACGGAGAGTTTCCTAGCAGGCCTTGGCGAATGGAGCTATCGATCTGGCGTCCGTAGGCGTTGCGGCGGATACGGATATTGAGCGCGCCCAGGCCGGCCTGCTTGGGATTCTCGACTTCTGTGGCCAGCAGGATTGCGCCGGCGCAGGTGCCGAAGGTGGGCTTGAGGTGGACGAACTGTTTTAGCTTTGCGAATCCGGCGTCGCCCAGCAGTTTCAGGAATGTGCCGGATTCGCCGCCGGGGATAACCAGGCCGTCGATGTCGTCGAGTTGCTCAGGCTTTTTGACGAACACAACTTCGGCGCCGAGCTCTTCGAGCCGGCGGCGGTGGGCGTCGAAATCGCCCTGCAGGGCTAGGACTCCGATTCTCATGCGGTTCGGTTCAGTTTGGGTCTTCGATCTTAGGTGTCAGGTCTTGGGTCATCGCATGCGTCCGACTTGATATTACCTGATAATTTAGCGTGTCACGGAGCGCGCGGTGTTCACTCGTTCGTCAAGTTTTCTAGTTACCTTGCTGGTCGCATTTACATCTATTAGCAGGGCCCGGAGGCCCAGGAAATACCCAGCGCGCAGCAACGAACGGCTGCGAGAAAAAATATCAAAAAGGCGGCTGCGGCTGCGAAAAAGAAACGGACGATCTCGCATCTTTCCAAAGAGACGCGAACGACGCTCGGGAAACAGGGCGCGAAAGTGGCAAAGCGGAAACGAAGAGCTTAGGAACAGCGAGGCGATGCACGCAAGAGCAGATCCCTCGACTACGCAGATCGTTCGCTTCGCGAACCATCTTCTTCGCTTGGGATGACAAGGCTTTATCAGGAACCTGACGGGCGTTCGTCAGAAGCTGATGGGGGATTTATCAAAACCTGAGAATGGGACCGAAAGTGATTCGCAGGTTGTTGTGGGAGCCGTTGTTGAAGTAAATTTCGTCGCCAGCTTCGAGTCGCAAACCTACGGGGTCCAGAGGGCTGCTCCCAGTACTTTGCCGGGGCCGGACTCTTGCACCAAGGCAACGAGTCGAATGTTCTTTGGATCCGTGCCGGGCTTGAGTTTCAGCTGAACGTCCTGGGCAAAACTCTTCCCCTTGGGTAGCTTTCCTACCTTGGCAAGCTCCTGCACAACCGCAACGTGCACCAGGTGTTTGCCCCCATTTTCTCCGCGCAAGACTTGCGACTCCACGTGATCGAGCGCGACAGCGACGTACATGTCGGCGTTGTGTTTTTCAAAGTTCACATCCGTTTCAATGCGCGCTCGCAGCACGGTGGGATTTCCGGGATCAACCGTTACCTCGCCGATACGCACGAGAACCTTGGGTGTGGCCGCGGCTTTCTCCAAGGAATCCTTGATCTGCTGCGGATCGCTCAGGCGCATTTCCTGGGTTCCATCCACAATCATTTGGGGAGTGTAGAGAGTCTTCACGCCCAGAGCACTTTCATAAGAACTCTGGCGGTCGGTCAGCGAAGACGAGGAGTTTGGATCTTTCCAACCATCATGGTCCCAATAAGTCACGTGCTCACTGAGGACGATCAACCGGGCGCCAGGAATGGGTTGGCCGGCGTCCCACTTCTTGAGAAGGATGTCGGCAGGAGGACAGCTGGAGCAGCCCTTCAGAAGTGAACAACTCAACGAGAACGGGGTGTGGATTGGCGCCTGGTGTCTCAGCGGCTGGTTTGTTTTCGGCTTGCAGTGCCGGTGCGCTGGCAGCTGTCGCCACTTGGAGGAATGCGATGCTGAAGAACAAAAACGCGCGGACTAACGATGGGGCTGAATTGTGTCGCGGCATGGCCGTGATTTTACCAGCCTCGGCGGCAGAAAATCCCCGCCCAGGCGGAGCTTGAGCGGGGCACCCGCGAGAGTTTGGGCCACCAGCCTGAAGTGCCCTCAGGAGTGGTGCGGGATAGTTAGGTCTACCCAGCCTACAAAAGACGTTCTAAGTCACGCGCGCCGTGCACGACGCGGAGGACGAATACTTCTGCTTCGTCGAACCGATAGAAGAGGAGATGCTTAGGAAATCCCGGAATCGCCGTTCGTCGTACGCCGCGGAGTTCGGGGGACTTGAATGTGCAGAGTGGTCCGGCGGCGGGATGGGTGACCACGTACGAGATGGCAGACGTGACGGCCTTCTCCCAGCGCCGCGCCAGAGGCCGCCCAGACTGTCCAAGGTACCAGTCGGCCTGCTCTAGGATGTCGGCGATGGCCGAGTCGGAGAGGACAAGGCGAGGTTTTTTCACCGGCGGCGGGCGCGCTCGCGGAGGGCGGGGATCAGGCCTTTGCGGCGGATTTCGGCCAACGGGATTTCGATTTTCGGTCCCTTGGCGGCGGCGATGAGTTCTTGCTCGAGATCGCCGAGACGGCGCTCTTTGTCCTGACGGATGAGTTCGCGGACGTACTCGCTGGGCGTGCCCCAATCGCCGGAAGCAACCTGTCCTTCGACGTATTCTTTCAGGGCTTCGGGGAGCGAGATGTTTAACGAAGTCATGGCCATGGCTTCATAATATGACAGTTTATGAAGGTCGTTCAAGGAGGTCAGGCAGAAAACCCCCGCCCAAGCAGAGCTTGGACGGGGCACCGAGGGAGTAGGGGTGCAGGATAGGCTGGGCCAGCCCCCAGCAATATCGGCTTCAGGCATGATCACACCAAACCGGGGGCCGGTTAACCCTTTCGGAAACCTACCAACCCCTGGTTTGCAGCATGTTGGCTTGGTCGATGCCAGCTATTGCGAGGCCTTTCATTGCGCCGGTGAGATCTTCGCTGACTTCAAGTAATACTTTAGGGTCGTTGAAGTGGGTGGCGGCTTTCACAATTGCTCGCGCGCGCTTCTCGGCTTCTGCTGGGTCGGCGAAGGTGGTGGAATCTTTCATGAAGATTCCAGAGCCGACGAATACGGCTTCGGCGCCGAGTTGCATTACCAGCGATGCGTCGGCGGGAGTGGCTATGCCTCCGGCGGAGAAATTCGGGACGGGGAGCTTGCCTGCTTTGGCGACGATGCGGATCAGTTCATACGGGGCCTGATGCTCTTTGGCTTTGGCGTAGAGTTCTTCTTCGCTGAGGACGGTGAGGATCTTCATCTCCTGAACGATCTGACGGATGTGCTTAACGGCGTGGACGACGTCGCCGGTGCCGGCTTCACCCTTGGTGCGGATCATGGCGGCGCCTTCGGCGATGCGGCGGAGGGCCTCGCCGAGATTGCGGGCGCCGCAGACGAATGGGACTTTGAAAGCGTGCTTGTCGACGTGGTGGGCCTCGTCGGCGGGGGTGAGGACTTCGGATTCGTCGATGTAGTCGACCCCGAGTTCTTCGAGAATTTGGGCTTCGGCGAAATGGCCGATGCGGCACTTGGCCATGACCGGGATCGAGACGGCCTCCATGATCTCGCGAATCTTTTTGGGTGAAGCCATGCGGGCGACGCCGCCTTCGGCGCGGATTTGCGCAGGGACGCGTTCGAGCGCCATGACGGCGACGGCGCCGGCTCGTTCGGCAATGGTGGCCTGCTCGGCGTTGGTGACGTCCATGATGACGCCGCCTTTGAGCATTTCGGCCAGGCCGGTTTTGAGGCGGAGACTGGTGTTGGTACCGTTGTTTTTCGACATGGTGAGCTCCGAAAAGCTGCTGTCAGCGTTCAGCTGTCAGCTATCAGCTAACCCCTTGGGATGATGCTGCCTGGTGGGTTTTCGCCGCTGATTCATTCTACAGCGGGGGGAGGAAATGCGGAACCCCGGAAGGCAGCTGTCAGCTATCAGCTATCAGCCTTAGCAAGAGCTGCCAAGCTGCGCCCGGCGGACAGCCGAGGGCGGCTGTCCTCACATTTGTCGAGGTGCGGGGCTGATAGCTGATGGCTGACAGCTGGTCTAGCGCTCCACGAATTTCGCGAACATTTTTTCGGGGTCGATGGCGATGAAGATGCCTTTGCTGCGCGCGAGCACTTCATTTTTCTCGTTGAGGATTTCGGCCATGTTGATGTGCTGGCGGCCGTGGACGCTGAGTTCGCGGCCTTCGACGCGGAGCGGTTTGTGGAGGGGAACGGGCTTGAGGTACTCGACGGTCATTTCCTTGGTCAGGGCGATTACGTGGCGCAGCTTGTTTACTTTGCCCATGGCGTCGTCGAGGATGCTGGCGATGATGCCGCCGTGGCAGTGGCCAGGGGGTCCGGTGTAGCGGTTGCTCAGGCGGAATTTGCAAACGAAGGCCTGGCGTTCTTCGTCGAGAGTGAACTTGAGGCGCATGCCGTCGGGATTGTTCATGCCGCAGACGAAGCAGTAGTTCTTCTGCAGTTGGACGTAGCGGGTGTCGTGGCCGTGAGCTTGAGGTTTTCGTGGCATGGGAAGGATTCTAACCTGATAGCCCAAAAACCCGGATAACCACAGAGGGCACGGGGGAACACAGAGGATTTGTGGGCGGGCGCGGGGAAATTCCTTCTTGGTTGGAGGGAAATCCTGTATACATATCGGTTTTGCAAATCTTTTCATTGCCGAGGACGCAGCGAGCGCCGAGTTGTGCAGAGTGCAATCTGCGGGTGCGCGGCCTGGAATGGAGCTTCGCTTGAAATCAAGTCTCAGCATTCTTCTCGTTGCGCTTTCGTTGTTCCACCTTTCACTTGCGGCACAGACTGCGGCACCGGTTTCGACCGACAAGGACGGCGACAAGAAAAATCCGCCGGTGGCGAAAGCGCTGAAGAAAGATCAAAAGAAGCAGGAGCAGAAAGAGGAGCCAAAAAAGGAAGAGAAGAAAGGCGGGATGACCGCCGACACGTTCTCTGGGCTGAAGTTTCGACTGATTGGGCCGGCTGTGGCTTCGGGGCGCGTGATGTCGATGGCGGTGAATCCGAAGAACAAGAACGAGTACTACGTGGGCGTGGCGTCGGGTGGAGTTTGGAAGACGGCAAACGACGGAACGACGTGGACTCCGGTGTTCGATGGCGAGGGATCGTACTCGATCGGGTGGGTCACGGTGGATCCGAACGATTCGTCCGTGGTGTGGGTGGGATCGGGCGAGAGCAACGGCCAGCGCAGCGTCAGCTACGGCGATGGAATTTACCGGTCGGATGATGGGGGCAAGAGTTGGCAGAATCTGGGGCTGAAGAAGTCGGAGCACATTGGGCGGGTGGTGGTCGATCCGCGGGATTCGAAAGTCGTATATGTGGCGGCCGAGGGGCCTTTGTGGGGGCCGGGCGGTGATCGGGGACTCTACAAGACCACGGATAGCGGGAAGAATTGGAAAGCGCTGCTGACGATCAGCGAAAACACGGGCGTGGTCGATGTGCAACTCGATCCAGCGAATCCGGATGTTGTGTACGCGGCGGCTTATCAGCGGCGGCGGCATGTGTTCACGTTGATTGATGGCGGACCGGAGAGCGCGATTTATAAATCGACGGACGCGGGCGCTACGTGGAAGAAGTTGACTTCGGGATTGCCTACGGTGGACATGGGGCGAATCGGACTGGCGGTTTCACCGGCGGATCCGAATGTGGTTTACGCAACGATTGAAGCGGCCGAGGGCAAGGGCGGGATTTTCAGGTCGAGCGACAAAGGCGCGACATGGGAGCGGCGGAACGAATTCGATCAGGGGGCGATGTACTACGCGCGGGTGGTGGCCGATCCGAAAAATGTGGACCGCATTTTTGTGATGAATGTTTCCTTGCGCGAATCGCTGGACGGCGGCAAGACTTTGCACAAAGTTAATGAGGTGAATCATCACGGCGACAATCACGCCATGTGGATCGATCCGGACGATACCAAACACTGGCTGTTCGGCTCGGATGGTGGAATGTATGAGACTCACGACGACGCGATGAGCTGGGAGTTTAAGGCAAATTTGCCCACGGTGCAGTTTTATGACGTCGCAGTGGACAATGCGACGCCGTTTTACCACGTATGCGGGGGGACGCAGGATAATTTTTCGTGGTGTGGACCGGCGCGGACGCGCGATCTGAACGGGATCGTGAATTCCGACTGGTACGTGACGACCGGGGGCGATGGGTTTCGGTCGCAGGTGGATCCGGTCGATCCGAACACGGTGTATTCCGAGTCGCAGTATGGGGTGCTGGTTCGGTATGACAAGCCTACTGGGCAGGAACTGGTGTTGCAGCCGCTGGAGGGCAAGGGCGAGCCTCCGCTGCGGTGGAATTGGGATTCGCCAATTATTGTGAGTCCACATTCGCATACGCGGCTTTATTTTGCGGCGAATAAATTATTTCGCAGCGACGATCGGGGCGATACCTGGAAGGCGATCAGCGGAGATCTGACGCGGCAGATTGATCGAAACAAGTTGCCGGTGATGGGCAAGGTGTGGGGGCCGGATGCGGTGGCGAAGAATCAGTCGACATCGTTTTACGGGAATATTGTGGCGCTGGCGGAGTCTCCGAAGAAAGAAGGGCTGATTTATGTGGGCACGGACGATGGGCTGATTCAGGTGACGAGCGATGGCGGCGCGAATTGGACGAAGTATGAGAAGTTTGCGGGCGTTCCGGAGATGACTTATGTGAGCCGGCTGGCGGCGTCGAATCACGACGAGAATACGGTTTACGCGGCCTTTGACAATCATAAGAACGAGGACTTCAAGCCTTACTTGATGAAGTCCGCTGATGAGGGAAAGACCTGGACTTCGATTGTGGGCGATCTGCCGGAGAACGGGCCGGTGCTGGCGTTCGCGGAAGATACGGTGAGTCCGAATTTGCTGTTTGCGGGGACGGAGTTTGGCGCGTTCTTTTCGATCGATGGCGGGCAGCATTGGGTGCGGCTGAAAGGCGGGCTGCCGACGATTGCCGTGCGAGACATGGTAATTCAGGCGCGAGAGGGCGATCTGGTGATTGCGACGTTTGGGCGCGGATTTTACGTGCTGGATGACATCACGCCTTTGCGGCAGATGAAGGTGGAATCGACGGAGCAGGCTGTGGCGGTGTTTCCGGTGAAGGATGCGTTGCTTTATGTGGAGCGGCATCCGCTGGGCGGACCGAAGAAAGGCTTCCAGGGTGACGGCTTTTATACGGCGGAGAATCCGCCGTACGGAGCTGTGTTTACGGCGTACATGAAGGAGAAGATCAAGACGAAGAAAGAAAAGCGGCAGGAGGCGGAAAAGGACGCGGCCAAGAAGAATCAAACGCTTCCCTATCCGACGAATGACGAACTGCGGGCTGAGGCGGAGGAGGCGAAGCCGGAAGCTTATTTTGTGGTGTACGACGAGAGTGGAGCGGCGATCCGGCGGGTGGATGGCAACTCGGAAGCTGGGTTCCAGCGGGTGGCGTGGGACTTGCGCTACCCGGCGGCGCAGGTCAAGGAGCATTCCGCGGACAGCGAAGAAGACTTTCCGGATGCGGCGAATCAGGGGCCGCTGGTGCTTGCGGGGAATTACTCGGTGCGGCTGTTCGAGAAGGTCGGCGGCGTGGTGACCGAACTCGCGGGACCGCAATCGTTCAAAGTTGTGACCGAAGGGGCGGCGGGGATGAATGCGGCGGACCGCACGGCGCAGGAGGAATTCCTGCGGAAGGTCACGCGTCTGTATCGGGCGGTTTCGGGTGCGTTGCATACTTCCGACGAAGTGGAGTCGCGATTGAAGGCGATTCGCCAGGCGCTACGGGAGACGCCGGCCGCCGAGAAGCAACTGGGAGCCGTCGCGGATGGGCTCGAGCAGAGGGATCGCGAGATCCGGCGGGCGCTGCGCGGCGACGTCGAGATGGCCAAGCGGAGCGAGAATGTGCCGTCGTCTATCAACGAGCGAGTGAACTCCGTCATGGAGGGCGAACGGTTCTCGCTGGCGAAGCCTACACAATCGCATATTGACTCCTACAACATCGCGGCGGCGGAGTTTAGGGAGCAACTGGCTAAGCTGCATACGCTGGTGGAAGTCGACATGAGCAAACTGGAGAAAGACATGGAGGCGGCGGGGGCGCCTTGGACTCCCGGACGGGTGCCCGAGTGGCAGGAGCAGTAGCGACACGCGACAAGAAGAAGTTTAAGCACAGAGGACACAGAGGTTCACGGGGATTCGAGATTCTTTCGTGGATTTGCATGTGTAGTTCTGTTTGATTTTTCATCAGCGTACATACGTTCGCAACTTTTCTCGCGAAGTCGCTTGATATTTCCACGCGTGGCTGTGATACACTCGCGGCCGACTGTTGCTTGCGCTGTGGGGCGTGACAACGGCCGTGGGGAAATTCTTTTCGTATCGTCCTTAGGGTTCAGGAGGGCTGGGGAATGGGCCTCGCGTTACTGTTCTTGATCTGGCTGATCACTCTGGCCAGTACGTATTTTTTTGTCGCCAAGACATGGTGGCTGCCGGCGGGTGCATCCGCGGCCGCGGGTTGGATCGACCACCAATTCGCGCTGACCTTCGTGATCATGGGGATTGTGTTCCTCACGGCACAACTCTCGCTCGGATACATTGTGTGGAGGTATCGCGAGAGTCCCTCTTCTCTCCCCGTTACCTATTCTCACGGAAATACGACCCTGGAAATCGTTTGGACGGTGCTCACCGCGATTCTGTTCATCGGGCTGAATCTGATGGGCAGCAACGTGTGGGCGAGCCAGCGCTTCGATGCAGCCGAGCCGGGCGCGGTGCAGGTGGAAGTCACCGGGATGCAATTTGCCTGGTACTTCCGCTATCCGGGGCCGGACGGGAAATACGGCGCCACCAGTCCGAAGCTGATGGATCCTTCGGCCGGCGGCGAGGCCGCGGTGGGACTGAATACCTCTGACGCCGCCTCGAAGGACGATGTGGTGACGGGAACGATGTTTCTCCCGGTCAACCGCGAAGTCGATCT
Source organism: uncultured Acidobacteriaceae bacterium (assembly GCA_963707205.1). Taxonomy (GTDB): domain Bacteria; phylum Acidobacteriota; class Terriglobia; order Terriglobales; family Acidobacteriaceae; genus Sulfotelmatobacter. The sequence goes on along the minus strand of CAVPQE010000035.1, from coordinate 49,248 downwards.
CAGTCTGCGGGCGGTGGATGTGATTCACAGCTTCTTTGTGCCCTCGCTGCGCTTCAAGCAGGATGCGGTTCCGGGGCTGAACATTCATATGCACTTCAAGCCGACGGTGATCGGCGAGTACGAAATTGCCTGTGCCGAACTTTGCGGGCTTGGGCATTACAAGATGCACGGCATGGTCCACGTCGTCAGCCAGGAGGATTTCGATAAGTGGCTGGCGGCACGGGAGGCGGAGAAACAATAAAATGGCGACCCCGGCTTCGGTACACGCGCACGCTCCTCAGGGTTTCATCCGGAAATACATTTTCAGCCTGGATCACAAAGTCATCGGCATGCAGTATTTTTTCCTGGCACTCACGGCCGTGTTTGTCGGGATGTTTTTGTCGCTGTTGATGCGCATTCACTTGATCTGGCCGGCGGCTGTGCTGCCCCTGATTGGCACGATCCAGCCCGAGACATATCTCAGCCTGCTGACCATGCACGGCACCATCATGGTGTTTTTCGTGCTGACCACGGCGCCGCAAGGCGGGTTCGGAAACTACTTCCTGCCCATTCAAATCGGCGCACCGGATATGGCGTTCCCGGTCCTGAACATGCTTTCGTTCTGGACTACGTTTGTGGGATTCGTCGTGATTATCTGTGCCTTCTTCGTGACGGGAGGCGCGCCGCTGCACGGGTGGACGGGATACGCCCCGCTCAGCGCACTGCCGTCGGCCGGACCCGGGGAACAATTGGGCGCCGATCTCTGGATTACGAGCATTGCGATTTTTTGCGTAGCCTCGCTGATGGGCGCGTTGAATTTCCTCACGACCACGCTCGATATGCGGGCCAAGGGCATGACCATGATGCGGATGCCGTTGACCGTGTGGTCGTGGTTCATCACCGCCATTCTCGGACTGCTGGCGTTTGGCGTCCTGCTCTCGGCAGGCATCCTGCTCCTGATGGATCGCAATCTCGGCACCAGCTTTTACGTGCCGCTGGTTGTGGTGAACGGCGTGGTGATGGGCCACAAGGGGGGGTCGCCGCTGCTGTGGCAGCATCTGTTCTGGTTCTTCGGACATCCCGAGGTATACATCGCCATCCTGCCGGGCATGGGTGTGACGTCGCAGATTCTTTCGACGTTTTCGCGCAAGCCGATTTTCGGCTACCGGGCGATGGTGTACGCCATGTTGTCGATCGGCTTTTTAGGATTCATGGTGTGGGGCCATCACATGTTCATGAGCGGGATGAGCCCTTACTCGGCGTTTGCGTTTTCGATTCTGACCATGTGCATTGGCGTGCCCTCGGCCATCAAGACGTTTAACTGGCTGGGGACGATGTACAAGGGGCGCATTCGCTTTCATACTCCGATGCTGTATGCCATCGGGTTCGTCTCGCTATTTGTTTCCGGCGGATTGAGCGGGCCGTTCCTGGCACAGCCGGTGCTCGACATCCAGTTGCACGATACGTATTTTGTGGTCGGGCACTTTCACCTGATCATGGGCGTGGCGGCTATCTTCGGCATTTTCGCGGCGACGTACTACTGGTTCCCCAAGATGTTCGGGCGGATGATGAATGAGTCTCTGGGCAAGTTGCACTTCTTCATTACGCTGGCGGGAACGTATGCCATTTTTATGCCGATGCATTATCTAGGGATGGCGGGGCAGACGCGGCGTTACTCGCAGTTCACCGAAGTGGCTTATCAGACCAAGCTGATTCCGCTGCAGACGTTCATGACCTATGCGGCGTTCATCACGATTGCGGCGCAGTTCATTTTCGTGATCAATCTCTTCTGGAGCATGTTCAAGGGACCGAAGGCCAGCGACAATCCGTGGGAAGCGACCACACTGGAGTGGACGACCGCGACTCCGCCGCCGCACGACAACTTTGGCGGCGTGACCCCGGTGGTGAACCATGGACCGTATGAGTACGGTGTGCCCGGCGCGGCGCGCGATTATGTCATGCAGACGGACCCGGCAACCAGTACGGCACATTGACGCACTAAGTAGGTATGGCGACCTATACTCCAAGCACTCCGATTGATCACATTGGTCACGGCCACAAACCGCCCGCGCCACCTGCGGGTGGGGGCGATGATGGGCGCGGTGGCGGCGACGTTCCGAATTATGGGGCGAGGCTGCGGCGGGCGCGGCTGGGACTGATCTGCGGGATTGCCACCGTCTGCATGGTGTTCATCTCGCTGACCAGCGCGTACATCGTGCGGCAGGGGCTGCCGACGTTCGACGGGGCCTCGAATAGTTACGTGCGCGATTGGGGCCGGGTGGACTTGCCGTGGCTGCTGCTGGCGATTAATACAGCGGTGCTTCTGGTCAGCAGCGCGACCATGGAGTTGGCGCGGCGACAGGCGGCGCGGGAGGCGGCGCTGGCTCCGGTGAAGTCGATTCCTGGAATCTCGCTGGGAGATGAGAAATCATTTCCGTGGCTGGAAATCACGGTTTTGCTGGGGATCGGATTTCTGGCGGGGCAATGGCTGGCATGGGGCGAGTTGCACGCTCGCGGGTTCTTCGTGAATACGAATCCCAACAGCTCGTTTGTGTTTCTACTGACGATCGCGCACGCGGTGCACCTTTGCGGAGGCATGATTGCGCTGCTTTGGGCGGCGAGCGCTTCCCTGCTGCACAAGCCGGTGGAAGCGCGCCGCATCGTGGTCGACATCACGGCATGGTACTGGCATTTCATGGCGGTGCTGTGGATTTACGTGTTCGCTCTGTTGGGATTTGCGAGATAGGAAAGGGGAATTTGAGGAATGGCTAACGCCACGCTGGAGCATGCTGCCGTTCAACATGGGCTGCCCGGAGCTTATGAGGCTCCTCTGTTTGGAGCTTATTCGAAGAAGGTGGGGATGTGGCTGTTCCTGGCCTCAGACTCGCTAACCTTCGGAGCGCTGCTATTCGCCTTCAGCTACAACCGGATTTATACCGCGTGGCCCACGCCATTTCATGCGGCGAGCATCGCGAACGCCACGATCATGACGGCCTGCCTGCTGTCGAGTTCGCTGACGATGGTAATGGCGGTGTTTGCGGCACAGCGCGGCGACCGGGCCTGGACCCGCAACTGGCTGCTGGCCACCATGGTGTTTGGCACGGCTTTCATCGTGCTGCACGGCATGGAGTGGAGCAAACTGATCGGGGAGGGGCTGACCATCCCGGGATTTCCCAAACCGGCGAGCGCGGCAGCAGGAGAGTTGGCGGACGTATCGAGAAATGTGCCGCAGTTTCCTGCGACGTTCTTCGGTCTCACTGCGATGCACATGCTGCACGTGACAATTGGCGTGATTTATCTGGGAGTGGTCGCATTCCGCAAGTGGTTCCTGCCGGTTCTGGGCGTGCTCTGGATTGCCGGATATTTATTGATTCCGTCGGATAATGTCTTCCATTATGGCATCCACGTGCTGCTGATTGGATTGGTCGTCGCGGCGGTGATTTTGTTTCTGAAACCGAAAGACTACGATGCGCATGATGTGGAAGTTTCGGGTCTTTACTGGCACTTCGTCGATCTGGTGTGGATGTTCATCTTCCCGTTGGTGTATTTGATGTCGACCAAAATCACATAACGTTCCAGAGCGTGGGCCACCGCCCAAAAGCGAAGCGAGGACCAAACGATGCACGACGCAGCAACGCACGCTGACAGCAAAGGGCAGTATTTCTGGGTGTGGGGAGCATTGCTGGCACTGACCGCCGTGGAGGTTGTGCTGGGGTACAAGCAGATCTTCGAGCCGGTGCGGATGCTGGAGGCGCTGCTGGTTCTGTCGATCATCAAGTCGGCGCTGATTATTGGCTACTTCATGCACTTGAAGTTCGAGACTGCGTTGATGCGGTGGATGCTGCTGAGCGCCGTGGTCGGGTGCTTCATCATCATGTATTTCTTCTTCTTCCCCGATGCCGGGCGGATCCTGAGACTCGGGGTGCACTGAAACGGCCATGAAGCTTGCCGGGAAATTTCGTGTGGCTTTCCTGCTGTTGCTGGTCGCGCTTTGGGCGGCGCCGGCATTTGCGCAAGGCTGCGCCATGTGTTACGCAAACGCGAAGGCCACGCCTAAGGAAGCTCAGCGCGCGCTCAATCGCGCGATCTTTGTCATGCTGGCGCCGCCCCTCGGCATCATGGTACTGGGGTTCGGCTTCGCGGTTCGTTACGGAAAAAGGCGCGACCGCGAGAATGACGACACCTCTCGATAAACCATACCACTTGTTGTAGAGACTTTGCTTGCAACGTCGTTTTCTATCCATTCGGAATGCCGCGGGCAGAGACGTAGCAAGCGACTTTTCGACGACCGGGGCGACGATCACCTTCCTGCTTTATAATAGAAAGATTCGGTAACCCTCGCGGAAGGCTCTGAGCGCATGCGCTCGGGGCGAGCGTGGGCTATCGCGGCCTTTACCCGATGTCTTCTGACTTAACGCACACTGTCTCGACTCCCAAGGAAAGCATTGTTGTACGCGGTGCCCGCGTCCATAACCTCAAGAACATTGACTTTGAGGTCCCGCACAATACGTTGACGGTAGTGACTGGGGTCTCCGGTTCTGGCAAGTCCTCGCTGGCGTTTGACACGATTTATGCCGAGGGACAGCGCCGGTACGTGGAGTCCCTGTCGGCCTATGCGCGGCAATTTCTGGAGCGGATTGAGAAGCCGGATGCGGACACGATTGATGGGATTGCCCCGGCGGTGGCGATCCGGCAGAAGAATACGACGCGGAATCCGCGGTCGACGGTGGCGACGGCGACCGAAATCTACGATTATCTGCGGCTGCTGTTTGCGCGGCTAGGGCGGACGTATTGCGCGAACTGCGGGCGCGAGGTAAAGAAGGATACCGTCGACGAAGTCGCCGACGCGATTCTGGCGCTTGATCCGGAAACGCGGCTGCAGGTGTTGTTTCCGCTGCAGCGGCCGGGAGCGGGAGTGCAGGAAACGGCGGCTAAGGCTGCGGGGGCATCGAAAGCACGGAAGGCCGCGATAAAGGCCCCACTTCTCGCAAAGAACGCGAGAAATGGGGCACCCGCTGGGCAATTGACCGAGGCGCTGAAGACGCGGTTGTTTGATCTGCGCAAGTCTGGGTTCAATCGGCTTTATCAACGAGGAGAGATTTTCGAGTTCTCGACGCCGGAGTCGCTGCTCGATATTGACTTTGCGGAACCGGTGTTCGTGCTGGTGGACCGGCTTGTCGTTTCGGCTGAGGCTCGGACGCGCGTGGTCGACGCGATTGAGACTGCTTACCGAGAATCGGGCGAAGTCATTTTTGAGATTCCGGAATCCGGCGGTCCAGAGAATAATTCCCAAGCAAAGGCGGCGGACAGGAGTGTCCGCCCCACACTGCGGTTCGCGCAGCGGTTTGAGTGCAAGGAATGTAACTTGCGTTACGAGGAACCGGAGCCGAGACTTTTTTCTTTTAACAATCCTTACGGGGCTTGCCCGCGGTGCCAGGGGTTTGGGAACACGATCGATTTCGATCTGGACCTCGTCGTTCCGGACAAGATCAAGAGCTTGGCCGAGGGCGCGATTGAGCCGTGGACGAAGCCGAAGTATCGTCCGCTGTTTACCGATCTGAAGCGTTATGCCAAGCAGGCGGGGATTCCGCTCGATGTGCCGTGGGCGGATCTGGAGGACGAACACAGGAACCTGGTACTCAGCGGCGAGGGAAAATTTCTGGGAGTTCGGGGATTCTTCAGTTATCTGGAGCGCAAGAAATACAAGCTACACGTGCGGGTGTTTCTTAGCCGCTATCGCGGCTATTCGCTGTGCCCGGATTGCAAGGGGTCGCGGCTGCGGCTGGAAGCGCGGCAGGTCAAGATCAACGGGCGGAATCTCTGCGAGATTTGCGGGCTCACCGTGGAAGATGCGCTGCGATTCTTTGAGCAAGTCGAGTTGACCGCACAGGAAGCCGAGATCGCGGACAAACTGCTGCAGGAGATTCGTGAGCGGCTGCGATTTCTGAATGATGTGGGGCTTGAGTATCTGACGCTCGACCGGCTTTCTTCCACGCTGTCGGGCGGCGAGGCGCAGCGGATTCAGTTGGCGACTTCGCTGGGATCGCGGCTGGTAGGCACGCTGTATGTGTTGGATGAGCCGTCGATTGGGCTGCATCCCCGGGATACGCACCGGCTGATCAAGATTCTTTACGGGCTGCGCGATCTGGGGAACACAATCCTGGTGGTGGAGCACGATGCCGACATCATGCGCGCGGCGGACCGGATTCTCGACCTTGGGCCTGGGGCCGGCGAGAATGGCGGCAAACTCGTCGCGGAGGGGACATACGACGAGATTCTGCACAATCCGGTTTCGTTGACCGGGCGTTATCTTTCGGAGGACTTGCGGATTCAGCCGCCGGTGCTACGGCGCAAGCCGGGGGCGCAGCAGATCAAGATTCGCGGCGTTCGCGCCAACAATCTGAAGGGTGTGGACATCAGCATTCCGCTGGGCATGATCGTGGCGATTACCGGCGTTTCGGGATCGGGCAAGTCGACTCTGCTACATCAGGTGCTGTATCGGGCGCTGGCGCAAGCGAAGCAGCAATCAGGGGATGGAACGACGGGGCCGGCGGCGAGTTGGGAGAGCCTGGAGGGCGATCAGTTTATCGAGGAAGTGGTGTTGGTTGATCAGTCGCCGATTGGGCGCACGCCGCGGTCGAATCCGGTTACGTATATCAAGGCGTTCGATGCGATTCGCGACCTGTTCGCTTCTCTGCCGGAAGCGAAGAAGCGTGGATTCGGCGCGGGACATTTTTCATTCAACATCCCGGGAGGGCGGTGCGAAACCTGTCAGGGAGACGGCACGGTCACGGTGGAGATGCAGTTTCTGGCCGACGTCGAACTGATTTGCGAGGAGTGCAAGGGCACGCGGTACAAGCCGACGGTGCTTGAGGTGCGCTATCGCGGCAAAAACATTCACGAAGTTCTGAACCTGACGGTGAAGGAGGCGCTGAAGTTCTTTGCCGAGGCGCCCAAGATCACCGAGAAGCTGCGATCACTGGAGGAAGTCGGCCTCGGATACCTGCGACTAGGGCAGTCCGCGACGACGCTGTCCGGCGGCGAAGCGCAGCGCATGAAGCTGGCGGCACATCTGCAGCCGGCCTCGCGCGAAATAGGCCGGAGCGCGTCCGGGAGTGAGGGGCGGCTCAAGCGGCGGCTGCTCTACATTTTCGATGAGCCAACGACTGGACTGCATTTTGACGACGTCAGCAAGCTTCTGGCCGCCTTTCGCCGTCTGATTGAAGCGGGGGGATCGATCGTCGTCATCGAACACAATCTGGAAGTCATCAAGACCGCGGACTGGGTTATCGATCTCGGGCCGGAAGGCGGGAGTCGTGGTGGCAAGGTGATCGGCGCCGGACCGCCGGAAGCCATCGCCAAGCTGGCGGGTTCTTATACTGGAAAGTATCTGGCGCGTATCCTGAATGGCAATGGCACATCGCGTTCCAATGGTCGCTCGTAGACTGGCGGTGGCTGTGCTTGTGGCTTGGGTGACCGGCGCATTCGCGGGCGCGCAAGCGGCGAATCCAGCTTCGCCTTCGACCCAGACAGATTCGCAAGCGCAGACGGGCGACTCGTCGTCCAGCACTCATCGCAAGACGGGAGCGAATTCTGGGCATCACACAAAAGTTGCCGAGGAAGTCGGGCCGCCGCCCGAGCTCACCAAGGCTGAGGAGTTGATTCAGAAAAAGGATTACGCTTCGGCCGAGCCGTTGCTGCGCAAGGTGGTGGACGGCGATCCGGCGAATTACGAAGCATGGTTTGATCTCGGCTTTGCAGAGAATGCGCTAGGCAAGGTGGACGACTCGATTGCCGCGTATCGCAAATCGGTAGCGGCGAAGCCGGATGTTTTTGAGTCGAACCTGAATCTGGGATTGCAACTCGCCAAGTCTGGCCAAGCGGATGCCGAACAATTCTTGCGGGCTGCCACGCAACTCAAGCCCACAAGCCACGTTGCAGAGGGCCAAGCGCGGGCGTGGCTTTCCCTGGCGCATGTGCTCGAAGCGACGAAGCCCGAAGAAGCCATGGCAGCGTACCGGCAGGCTGCGGTGTTGCAGCCGAAAGATCCAGAACCTCATTTGGCCGCTGGACTTCTGTTGGAAAAACAAGAGAAATTCTCGGATGCGGAGCACGAATATAAACAGGCTTTAGCGGTCGATCCTTCGGCCTTCGATGCGGTAACGGGGCTGGCCAACATTTACATGCGTGGCCGCCGCTTTCCCGAGGCTGAGGCGGAACTGCGCAAGCTGATCGCAGCTCATCCCGGGGAGGCCACGGCGCGGATTCAACTGGGGCGAGTGTTGGCGGCTGAGGGCAAGAACGAGGAGGCGATCGCCGAACTGCAGGCTGGAGCGAAGCTGGCGCCGGCCGATGTTTCGCTGCAGCGCGATCTCGCCGACCTGTACGTCCTTGCCAAAAAAAACGATCAGGCCGAGACGGCGTATCGGGCACTTCTGGCCGCAAATCCCAACGACGCCGGGCTTCACCAGAGCCTCGGCAAAGCGCTGCTGGAACAAAAGAAATTCACTGACGCGCAGAAGGAATTCCTGGAGGCGGTGAAACTCAAGCCGGACCTGGGAACGGCCTACGGTGACCTGGCGTTCGCCGCGGGCGAGAACAAAAATTATCCGCTGGCCATCAAGGCCTTGGACACGCGGGCGAAATTCCTGCCGGAGGAACCGATCACCTACTTCCTGCGGGCGTCGGCCTACGATCATCTCCGAGACTTCAAGCAAGCGGCGGTGAATTATCACCTCTTCCTTAATACGGCCAACGGGAAGTATCCTGATCAGGAGTGGCAGGCGAAGCATCGGCTCATTGCCATCGAGCCGAAAAAGTAATTCGCCGCGGGACTGGGATCATGCGTCGGATACGTTGCTTATTTCAGTTGTGGGGAACAGTCACACTGTTCGCGCTCACTGCGGCAGTGATGGCTCGTGCGGCGCCCAGCAGCGAACCTACGGTCGAGCAACTGAAGGCCCGGCTTTCTTCGACGAGTATCGGGGACCGACCCCATCTCTGTGTGCAGATTGCTCAGAAGGAACTGGGAGAGGTCGACAAACTCTATGCGGCTTCTGAATTCGACAAGGGCCAGGCCGCGTTGACCGACGTTGTGGCTTTTTCGGAATTGGCCCGTGACTATTCGATCCAATCGCACAAATATCAGAAGCAAACCGAGATTGCGGCCCGCTCGATGACGCGCAAGCTTACCGATCTGCTCCACTCGCTCGGTCATGACGATCAGGCGCCGGTGCGGGATGCCATCAACCGTCTGCAACGAGTGCGCGATGATCTGCTCTCCGCCATGTTTCCGAAAGGAGCGAAATGATTGCTTTCCGGCAGCGATCTTGTTTGTGCATAGCTCTGTTACTGGCTGGAGGTTCCTGGGTGCAGGCGCAGCGCCATCGCGAACCGCTTACGCAACCTGAGATCGATCAGATCCGCGATGCCAGTTGGGAGCCGAGACAACGCCTTACGCTCTACGTGCAGTTCGCCCGGGCGCGACTGGTCAAATTAGAGCAGATGCGGAGCGATCCGAAGACCAAGGATCGGCCGCGGCAGACGCATGACTTGCTCGATGATTTCCAGTTGCTTTACGACGAACTCAACGACAATATCGACACCTACGTCGATCGCAAAGACGACATCCGCAAACCGCTGAAGGTCATCATCGAGGCCGACACAGAGTTTCAGGCGAAGTTGCGCGCGCTGAAGGATGCCGCCGATATTCCAGCGGAAGAATCTCATCAGTACGAGTTCGTTTTGACCAATGTGCTCGAGACAGTGGACAGTTCGGCGGAGGATCATCGCAAGCTGCTGGCCGATCAGGAAGACGCGGCCAAACATAAGAAGTTGAATTCCAATTCGAGTGCAAAGAATGGGGGGAAGCCGGAGTGAGGCAGGTGTTGGGTGCTAGGTCTTAATGTTGAGTGTTAGGAGTTGGATCACGAATTCACAAGTGCATTTGCGGCCGCGTTCAAGACCTAAAACCAAAGACCTCAGACCTAAGACCTGCCCCATGCTAACCTAGGTTCACCGTGCGCGAAGGGCTGCTCGAAATCTTCCAGGAAACATACAAAGAACTCCGCCCAGCCTCCGCCGTTCCCGAGCTGAAGATCGAATTTTTTGCCTTCGCCAACGTCAACAACACGATTCGGCTGCGGGAGGGCAGGCTGCTGGTGCGGCTTTCGGATTTGCTGGAAGGAGCGCCGGACGCAGTCCTGCGGGCAATCGCGCATATTCTGCTGGCCAAGATGTATCGGCGGCCGATCGACCGCGGGCAGGCGGCGCGCTATCGCAAGTATGTCGCCAGCCACGATATTGTGCGCAAGACGCACCTGGTTCGGCAGATGCGCGGACGCAAGCGGTTGCGCCCGGCCCGCGGGCACTTTTATGACCTGGACGCGATCTTTGAACAACTGAATACGCGCTTCTTTCATGGGCTGTTGGCGCGTCCGCAGATGAGCTGGAGCCAGACCAAGACTCGCCGCATTCTCGGCCACTATGATCCGGCCCACAATGCGATCATCATCAGCCGCATCTTTGACCACTTCGCCGTGCCGCCGTATGTGCTGGAATACATCGTTTACCACGAGATGCTGCATCTAAAGCATCCAGTGAAGCTACGAGGGAGCCGGCGCTGCGTACACTCGGCGGAGTTCCAGGCCGAGGAGAAGTTGTTCCCCCACATCGCTGCAGCGAATACGTTTCTGAAGCGGTTATAAGGTGTTCGCCTTACATCAAGCATCAAAGTTCGTAGAGCGGAATCCGGACAATAGAACGGGGCCATGCTGAGATTGGCAGCGAAGGGGATGCGCTGCACCCCTTCAGTCTGCTGAAGAGTCGGGATCGGATCACCTTTTGCTGAATTTGGATGAAGTACGAAAAGAGGATTGAGTTAATTCATTCATGGCCCTCCAGTTCAAGTCTAAACTCATAGTTTTCGCGCTGGTCATTCTGAGCTGGACTTCGTTCTGCCCGGGACAGAGCCCTCGCGAAATACCTGTGCCTGGTTCAACAGATAGTCCGGCACAGCGTGGGGCCGCCTCAAGCAACGAGCACCTGCCCAGTCCGCCAATGTCGGGAAGCATCAGCGGAACGGTCGTTGATCAAAGTGGAGCTGTCATCGCGGGAGCCCAGGTGAAGCTCACTCGTGCTAGCGAAGATCAATCCTTAAGCCAAGAGGTGCGATCAGGCGGCGATGGGCAATTTTCCTTTGCCAACATCGCTCCGGGACCGTTTCAGCTCACCATTATGTCGGCGGGCTTCGAATCGCAAACATCCTCTGGAATCCTGCGCTCGGGGGAGATCGACGTTATCCCGCAGGTCGCGTTGGCCGTGGCTACCAATGTCTCTGAGATAGAAGTCGGGGTCTCTCAGACGGACGTGGCAGAAGAGGAGGTCAAGATTGAAGAAAAGCAGCGCGTGCTCGGCGTCCTGCCAAATTTTTATGTCAGCTACATCCCCAATGCAGTTCCTCTCAACTCGAAGCAAAAGTTCAACCTCGCCTGGAAGACGGTGGTGGATCCATTCACCTTTGTATTCGTCGGAGGCGCGGCGGGAGTTGAGCAGGCGCAAAATCATTTCAGAGAATATGGGCAAGGCGCGGAAGGTTATGGAAAACGATTCGGCGCTGGTTATGCCGACACGGTTGCGGGCACGTTCATCGGATCTGCCATACTGCCATCGCTTCTTAAACAAGACCCGCGGTATTTTTACAAAGGAAGCGGTAGCACGCCGTCCCGGATTGTGTATGCGATCGCGAATTCCGTGATGTGTAAGGGAGACAATGGGCGCTGGCAGGCAAACTATTCGAATCTCCTCGGGAGCTTGGCGGCGGGCGGAATTTCAAACCTCTACTATCCGGCGCAAGATCGCAATGGAGTGGGATTGACGTTCGAAAACGCAGCAATCGAGATTGGCGAAACTGCCATGGCCAATCTGTTGCAAGAGTTTGTCATCCGGAAGTTGACGGCGAAAGCTCCCAAGAACGCCCTGCCCCAACCCTAAGCTACCTCGGAACGAATCCAACTGGCAGAGCCCTGGCCTTCCTACGTCCGACTGCAGCGCGTGCGACAGTTTAAGACCTTCCCTGCAGCCAGAAGCATTTCAGGGCGGTATTCCGACAGTGTGATCCTAATCACAGGCGGTTGTGAGGTGGCGGATTGACGGCTTTGGCGGGGCGGAGATATCCTTGAAGTTGAAATTGAAATTCATTTTCAAAATCATACGGTATCATTAAATGCTCCAGGCTTTCATCATTACGCTCCGCGAAGGGGTTGAGGCCGCGCTCATTGTCGGCATCACCCTGGCGTATCTGACCAAGATCGGGCGGCAGGAACTGCGCAAGACCGTGTACGCAGCGCTGATCGCAGCTTTCCTCGGCAGCATCGGCGTGGCGGTGGTCATCTCCCGCACTCACCTGAACGAAGATGTGTTCGAAGGCTGGATCATGCTGGTGGCTGCCTTCTTCGTCGTCACCATGGTGATTTTCATGATGAAGACGGGGCGCAAGATGAAGGGCGACATCGAGGGCAAGGTCGGGCTGCTGGCGGGCAACGACGCCTGGTTTGGGCTGTTCGTCTTCATCTTTCTGATGGTGCTGCGGGAAGGCGCGGAGACGGTGCTGATTCTCTCCGCGGTGTCTTTGAACTCCACGGAACTGATGAGTTTTCTGGGCACCCTGCTGGGCGTGCTGGCCGCGATTGCCTTTGGCGTGATGTTCGTCAAGGGCAGCGTGCGCATCAACCTGCAGAAGTTCTTCCGCATTACGACCGCGATCATGTTCCTGGTGGCGGCGCAGTTGGTGATTTCCGGTCTGCACGAGCTTTCGGAAAGCGGCGTCATAGCATCTTCCAAGCGCGAGATGGCGATCATTGGCCCGATTGTCAGCAACGACTGGTTCTTCTTTGTCACCATTTTTGCGCTAGCGGCGTTGATGATCCTGTTCGAGGCCAAGCGGCGTCAGCCCGTGCTTGCCACTGCGTCGGCTGCGGAGCGCCGCAAGGCCGCGTGGAGCGCCCGGCGCGAACGCATGTGGATGATTTCTGTGCTCACGTTCTCGTTCATCTTCATCGCCCTGATCACGGCGGAATTTGTGTATGCCAAGAGCGTCAGCAATCTTTCTCCAGCGACCGAGGTAACGTTTACGAACGGGCGGGTGAGTATTCCGCTGGCGCAGATTTCTGATGGCGACCTGCATCGCTTTCAAGCGACGGAGAACGGGACTGCGATCCGGTTCTGGCTGTATCAGAAGCCCGACGGTAAGATCGCAACCGTATTCGACGCCTGCGAAATCTGTGGATCGGTCGGGTTTTACAAGAGCGCCAATGGAGTGGTCTGCAAGAATTGCGCCGCGCCGATTAACCCGCAGTCGGTGGGCAGGGCCGGGGGTTGCAATCCGGTGCCGCTCAAGGCCACGCAGACGGCAGACGCGGTCATTATCCAGGAGGCGGACGTTGCGGCCGGCGGTCGCATGTTCGCACAACAGTAAGCGATGTTCGTTCGGCTCGTTTACGAATCCTTCCGGCGCCAGACGCGGCGCAAGTTGCTGGCGGGCGCGGCGATTACGCTGGGCGTGACTGTCGCGACGGCGATGATTGGCGTGGCGACCGACATCGGCGACAAGATCAACCGCGAACTGCGCACCATTGGCGCCAACCTGGTTGTAACTCCACAAGAAGATTCGCTTGACCTGGAAATTGGTGGCGTCAACCTGAAGCCTCCGACCGACGGGGCGTTTCTCAGCGAATCGGACCTGCCGAAAATCAAAGGGATTTTCTGGCACAACAACATTACAGGGTTTGCGCCCATGCTTCCCGTCAATGTGGCAATCGAACAGAACGGCAAGCGGCAGGATGTCACGCTGCTGGGGACCTATTTTGCGAAGCAGCTTTCCTTCGGGACGGACGCGTTCACCACCGGCGTACGCAGCACGCATCCGTGGTGGAAAGTTTCTGGCGCATGGCCCGAGGATTCGTCTCGGGACGTTTTACTCGGGGAAAGGCTGGCCGCACGGTTGGGTGAGAAGTCGGGAGATGAAGTCACGCTGGTTGGACGCCGAGTGCGGGTGAGCGGAATTCTTTCCACTGGCGGAGCTGAAGACGATGAGGTGGTTGCCCCGCTTGCTCTGGCACAGGAGATTCTAGGCAGGCCGGGCGCGGTGCGGCGCGTGTATGTTAGCGCGTTGACCAAGCCGGAAGATGCGTTCGGACGTCGCGATCCCAAGAGTCTGTCGGGGGCGATCTACGACCGCTGGTATTGCACGCCTTACCCGCAATCCATTGCGTTTCAGCTGGCGGAGGCGATTCCGCACTCGCAGGCCGAGCAGATTCGGCAGGTTTCGCAAAACGAGGGCGCGGTTCTCACGCGGATCGAAGGACTCATATTCCTGATTACCCTGGCCGCTCTTTTTGCCTCCGCACTCGCTGTGTCGGCAGCGATGGCTACTACGATTTTTGAACGCCGGGCCGAGGTTGGACTGATGAAGGCTCTGGGCGCGGGAAAACTCGCCGTCGCGTCGATATTTTTCGCGGAGGCCACGCTGCTGGCGTTGATCGGCGGCTTGGCGGGATTTGGTGTGGGCGCTGTGCTCGCCCACCAGATTGGGCACTCGATCTTCAATTCGGATATTTCGATTTCACCGGTGCTGCTGCCGGTGATCCTAGCGATCGCAGTGATCGTGACGTTCGCGGGAAGCGCTGCGGCCATTCGCCGCGCCGTCGGTCTGGATCCGGTGTTTGCGCTGCGAGGGGAACTGTGAGCGCGCCCATGTCACACTCCGCACGAGATCTCGCCGCCAACCGCGCACATGCTCCGCATACCTCGATGTTCCTGCGGATGCTGGTGCGAGCGGCGGTGCTGCGGCGCGGACGCGCTGCCGCGGCGCTGTTCGCCATGGTGGTGGCGGCGGCGGTGGCCACAGCAATGCTGAATCTTTATGTCGATGTGCAGGCGAAGCTGCGGCGAGAGTTTCGCAACTATGGAGCGAATATTATCGTGGTAGGGAGGGACGGCGCTTCCCTGTCCCCGGATGCGCTCGCGAGCGTGGATTTTGTTCTTGCGGGACGCGGCATTGCGGCGCCGTTTGGGCTGGTGGTCGCACGCACCAGTGACGGACAGCCAATTGTGGTGGCGGGCGCGGACTTTGATCGGGTGCGTCAACTCGATCGCTGGTGGTCGGTGAGCAACTGGCCGTCTGCTCCGCAGCAGGCCCTGATCGGCGTGCGCGCACGACCGGCGGTGGCGCCCAAGAGTCAGACATTCGATCTCAGCTTCCAAGGGCGGATTCTGCACGTGAGTCCCGCGGGCACGGTGCAGACGGGGGCGGCCGAAGACAGCCGCATCTACATCTCGCTAGCTGATTTCGTGGCGTGGACCGGGGTGCAACCGTCGACGATTGAAATTGCGGCGAGCGGCTCTCCCGAAGAAATAGCCGGCATCATGAACCAAGTGGCACACGCGATTCCGGCTGGCGATGTGCGCCCGGTACGGCAGATTATGGAGGGCGAAGCGCGCGTGCTGGGCAAGACACGGGCGACGCTGCTGGCCGCGGCGTCGCTGATCATTCTTACCGCGGCGCTGTGTGTGCTTTCGACGCTGATGGGATGGGTATTCGACCGGCGACGCGACTTCGCCATCATGAAGGCTCTGGGCGCGTCAGGACGGCTGCTGAACGGATTCTTCGCCGCGGAGGCGGCTGTGCTCGGGGCGACTGGCGCGCTGATCGGTTTTCTGGTCGGAATCGGCATTGCGGCGTGGATCGGGAGGGTTAACTTTCACGCTCCCGTGGTGCCGCGTTTGAGTGTCCTGCCGGTGGTTCTGGCTGGTAGCATGGCGGTTACGTTGTTGTCGGCGATCCTCCCAATCTCGCTGCTGCGCCGAGTGCAACCGGCGGTGATTCTGAGGGGAGAGTGAAATGATTCAGATCAAGGATGTCACCAAGCTCTACCCCGCCAAAGAAGCGGGAAACGGGAAAGGGGCGGGCAAAGACAACGGCTCCATTCATGCTCTCGACCATATCTCGCTGCACGTCACGCAGGGGGAATGGCTGTCGATCATGGGGCCGTCGGGATCGGGAAAGTCGACGCTGGTGAACCTGATTGGCTGCCTTGATCGGCCTTCGTCGGGCGAGATCTGGCTCGACGGGCAGAATGTGGCTGGGATCTCTGCCGCAAACTTAAACCGGGTGCGCGCGGAAAAAATTGGATTCATCTTCCAGCAATTCCACCTGATTCCCTTTCTCACCGCCGTCGAGAATGTCATGCTCGCGCAGTATTTCCACAGCATGACCGACGAAAAAGAAGCGGTCGAAGCGCTGGCCCGCGTGGGACTGGGCGACCGCGCTCAGCACCTGCCTTCTCAGTTGTCCGGCGGGGAGCAGCAACGGGTGTGCATTGCCCGCGCGCTGATTAATGATCCGCGCATCATTCTGGCCGACGAGCCCACTGGGAACCTGGACGCACTGAATGAGGAAATCGTGTTGCGGCTGCTGCGCGAATTTCATCAGCAGGGACGCACCATTGTGATGGTCACGCACGATCCGGTGGTGGCGCGGCTGGCCGACCGGCGGATCGAGTTGCATCATGGCAAGATCGCGTCGCAGGAAGTGTTCTCCATGGCCGACGAGGAGCAACTGGACGAGGTTCTGGAAGAGCTGTGGGTGCTGGAGGAGCATAAAGAGATCGCCGAAGTCGAGCGCATGGAAGTACACGGCGCGCTGCCGGTCAGCCTGGCCATTGAAAAGATGATCGAGATGGGGCTGGTGGTCTCGGCTCCCCACCCGCCGCAGCCGCATGATCACAAGCCGTTCGTGAATCCCTGCCACGAGGCACTGAAACCGGTGGCCGCGTCTTTGGGCGACGGCACTCTGATTGTCGAACTCACGCCACGCGGGCGGGAGCGCGCGGGTAGCATCATCCGCCGGCATCGGCTGGCCGAGCGGCTCTTTACCGACAGCCTGGCGATGGACAGCGAATCGGAGATCGAGCAGCAGGCCTGCAAGTTCGAGCACATTCTTTCGCCGGAGGCGACCGACAAGATCTGCACATTCCTCGGGCATCCGAGGACTTGCCCGCACGGGGCACGGATTCCGCCGGGACCATGCTGCGCGGAACATCCGATTCCCAAGCTAAGAGAGACTGTGAGCCCTGGTCGTAAGTTCACTCGGGAAGAGCTGAATGAGCGCTGAACACGGCGCGGGAGATCCAAGTTCGCGACGTCGTCCGACCATTGGCGTATTCGACTCCGGGTTTGGCGGGCTGACTGTCCTTAAAGCTTTACTTGAGCTAATCCCGCGATCGGATTACGCCTACTTCGGCGATACGGCGCGCCTGCCCTACGGATCGAAATCGGTCGAAACCGTGGCCCGCTACGCCGTGGAAGCGGCGCACTATCTCGAATCGCATGGCGCGCAGATGCTGGTGATCGCCTGCAATACAGCGACGGCGCTGGCGCTGGATCGCATTACGTCGGCGGCTCATGTCCCAGTGGTCGGAGTGATTGAGCCGGGCGCGGAGGCCGCAGCCGCTGCTACCAAGAATCAGAAAATTGTGGTGATTGGAACGGAGGCTACGGTCAGCAGCCACGCCTACCGCCGAGCGCTCGAGGCTCGCGGCCTGAGCGCTCGGGAGAAGGCGTGTCCTCTGCTGGTTCCGCTGGTCGAAGAAGGATGGGTGGATCACGCCGTCACCGAGCAGGTGGCAAGGATTTATCTTGCAGAGGCCTTCGCGGACGGATTCCACGATGCCGATACCCTTGTTTTAGGCTGCACACACTATCCGTTGCTTAAGCCGCTGCTGCATCGCATAACGCCGGGACATGTGAGCGTCGTGGACTCGGCTGAATCTACCGCCCGCGCCGTGGCTTCGCGCCTGCAGCAGCTGGTGCCCGCGACCGGAGACGCCGAAGAACGACGCGCGCTTCCGCGACTCAAGTTCTTCGCCACTGATTCGGTGGAGAAGTTTCGCCGGCTGGGCGAGCGATTTCTGGGGCATACGATTGAAGACGTGCAGCACGTGGATCTAAAGGAATAATCTGCGCAAGGCTCAGAGTCAGTGACGTGGCATTGCTCTTCTTGGGAGTCGAATGTCTCGGCGACGGCTTTCAGGGCCCACCCACTCGGAGCGTAAGTATCTCAGGCCGCACGGGTCTTCAGCTCCAGGGCGATTCTGAGCGCTTCCACAGCATACAAGGCGTCATTCAGAGCCTCTCTCTTGTTCAACTTCAGCTCCGCTGTCCTGAAAGAGGTGACGCCTGCGACCAACGATCGCGTTCTCCGCGTCAGAGAGTTCCTTCGCAATTGTGGACCTGCTTGTCTCGAGAATCGTTTTCCGATAGAGGACTCTCCATTCTCTGGGATTCGGATTTTGAGGGTCACATTTCCCCATGGCCAGCCTCCGGTTTCAAAAGAAAGCACAGGGGGCCTCCCCTTGGAGTATCATCGCCCCTGCTGCCGTTTCCCCTGCCGTGGCAGGTTTGAAAGGGAGTAGCGTCGTGCTCCGGTCGAAACCGCATGAAGAACATAGCTTCGGAGAAACCAAGCTCTCGTGTTCTCAAACACATCGCCGCGTAACGGCAGTACGGCCCCAGCCTTAATCGCTGCCTGCTCATTACTTTTACTTTTCTATCAGGCAGTACTCTCCGAGTTTGTTCTGTGGACTGTTAGTCTGCTCCGGATAAACTTCGACATCTTTACAATCGTACATTCCGAGATTCTCAGGAAGTTCAACCATCTGATATTTACCGTTGTTCAGGGCCGCACAGTCAGGTGCCCCCTGGTTGCACTGCAGCGCGAAAGTCTTGCCTGCTTTCAAGATGTCCACGACCACCACGCCGTTGCTAACCTTATTTCCTTCTACCGTGATGTAGGACTTCTCCTGTGCCAAACCTTCTACTGACCCAGACGAGAGGAAGAGGACCAGCAGAGTGCAGAGGATGATTTTCCTCATATGTACCCCCTGGGTCGAAGTTGGGTGTTTTCCGCATCGATCCTGCCACTTTCATGTTTGCGCACCTGGCAGATCGCTGTCTGTGACACCAAGCACCGAGTTCGATTCTATTTGCGACGTTGATCGTCTGAAGGCCCGTCAGTATCCGTAGGCCAGGACGGACCAGTCCCAGCGCACGATGGAGAGAATGTCGACCCGCCTGCCGCACCGTCAGTAGGTGCTGTGGCAGGATTCCACCGTTCCACCGTTCCAACCCGGACACGGACAGACGCACGGAGCGCTGTGCGGCCCGTCACAGACGGGGAGACCCTGGAGAAGTAGCTTTATCCTGCTCGTTAATATTCTTCTGTTTATGCACCGGCTCCCTCCTTGGGCGCCATCGCGCCGTGATCGTCCTTCACGGCAAGAAGAGGAGGTAATCCCATGCCTCTCGATAGCTTGGAATTCCGTACATCTCTTCAGAAATTGCTCGTCGGGCTCATTTTGATTCTTGTTCCTCTCACCGTTTTTGGCTTCTACGTGGCAATGCAAGGAGACAGTCACATACGGCAGGCGAACGGTGAGAACTTTCGCTCGCTCACATTCACCGCGGCAGAATCGACGTCTGAATTCATTGCCAGATGTGTGAGGGATGTCAGTGTGATCGCCAACACCCCCGGTCCGGTAGATGCCGTTACCTCGGCGAACCGCCAATATGAGCGCCTTTCGGAGGAAGCGGTTCGGGCTAAGATTGATGCCATTGACCAAGCTTGGGAACGTTCGGACACGGATGGATTGTCCGCGAAGATCCTCACCTCTGACTTGGCCCACCAGTTACGGCGTGTGCGTGAGCTCAATCCCACGCTGCTGAAGATCACGATCGCTGATGTCGCGGGAGCGACCGTTGCTGCGACCGATCGACCGGCACATTACTCTCAGACGGACCGGGAATCCTGGCGCGTGCTGTCCTCCGGGGGGAGTGGTGCAATCAACGTGTCGGATCTGCGCTATGACGATCAGAGCCATCTTTACTACATCAGCATCGCCTACCCCGTCCTGCAAGAGGGAACCGGGAGATTTGTCGGTGCCGTGACGGCTACGGTCGACGTCTCGCCGCTGTTTGCTCAACTCAACCGCCAGCAGATCGGCCGCACCGGTCGATTGTTCCTGGTGCGGGAGAACGGGACCGTGATTGAGGCGCCGGGGGTCACTCCTTCGATGAAGGTCAAGTCGGAAGAGTACACGGCCATTCGTGACGCCCTCGGAAGCTTGCGAGGCCGCGAAGCCGGCTACATCTTCGCCACGCTTTCGAATGGCGAGTCATACCTCATCGGTTTCGCTGATACAGGTTTGAAGGAGGCCTATCCGAATCTGCCTTGGATTGTACTGGCCAGCCAGGAAGCCAGAGAGGTCACCGGTCCGGTTCGCAACATGACCGCTTTCGCTCTGCTGGTGATGATCCTCGCATTGTTGATATTGTCGCTTCTCGCGGCCTATGTTTTTCTGCATCGCAAGCAGGAACTGGAGGATATCGAAACGCCGGAAGATAAGGCACGTCGTGCAGCAGCGTGATGTCGGGCCGGGCTGTCCTTGTGCGCCCTGCCCTAGTCTTCTTATTCCAGGCGGCATATTTCTCCCGCAACGGGCGAAGTCGAAGGTGCAAAGACTGTTGCCTTCCCGGAGACCTAGATGGCGACTGCTTCAGAACTAACGGACGGAATGGTCATCCGAGTCGAAGGAAAGATCTATAGAGTCTTGAAGGTCGAATCCAAGGCGGCAGCCGCGAAACTGGGCGGCGTCGTGAAGGCTGAATTAAGCAATGTGGTTACCGGTCGCCTGTGGGAAGCTCGCTTCCGACCCCAGGAGCATGTAGAAGATTTGCAAGTCGAGCGGCGGAATATGGAATTTCTTTTCCGTGAAGGCGAGACATCCACTTTCATGGACCCCGGAACTTTCGAACAGGTCGAAGTTCCGGGCGAACTTCTTGGACTCGCAGTGAACTTCTTACAATCGGGAACGACCGTACCCCTGGAATTCTTTGAAGGGAAGCCCATTAGTGCGGTGTTGCCCGATATCGTGGAAGCTCGAGTAGTTCATACCGCGCCACCCGCACACTCCCAACAAGACAGTGCCTGGAAAGAAGCGACGCTCGAAAACGGCATTTCGATTCGCGTTCCCTTGTTCATTGCGCCGGAGGAATGGGTGCGCGTCGATCTCCGGACGGGCCGCTATCTCGAACGGGTCCACAGTGATCGTAAGCGGATCGCGTGAGAAACAGATTTTGTGCGCCGTGCGGAGGGTGACCATGCTGGAGATCAAGGCCGTCCCGATGGAACTCCCAGCGGAAGCCAATATCATTGTTGGTCAAGCACACTTTATCAAGACAGTCGAAGACCTTTACGAAGCGCTGAGCACGACTGTGCCGCAGGCTCGGTTTGGCCTCGCCTTCAATGAAAGCTCGGGCGCGTGTCTGACTCGTTCGGAGGGCAACGACCAGGACCTCCGGGATTGCGCTGTGCGCAATGCCCAGGCCTTGGGTGCAGGCCATACGTTTGTTGTAGTTATGCAGAATGCTTATCCCATCAATGTCTTGCACGTCATCCGCAACGTCCCCGAGGTTTGTTCCATTTTCTGCGCCACCGCCAACCCGGCCCAAATCATTGTTGCCCAGAGTGAGCAAGGCCGGGGAGTTTTGGGTGTGATTGACGGCAGTTCGCCAAAAGGCATCGAGGGACAAGCTGATATCGCATGGCGGCATGACCTGTTGCGCAAGATTGGGTACAAGCGATAGGTTCGGTAGGCTTCCAACTGTCCCACGTCCTTGTGACGCCCCTTACTGCACCACCGTCGAGCGGGCATGAAGCTCCGGATCGATCGGTCGGCCAGTTTCGCCGTAACTATCTGTCAATCGCTCGCGCGCGAAGGCAAGAAGGATCACGCATCTGCAACAGGCGAGAGACATCGAGCAGCAACTTCCGGCGGAACTGGATTGTAGAAAAACCCGGACGCCCATTCGAATCCTGTGATACGGGCAATCTGCGGCAGTATCTCCATGTGCCAGTGGAAGTCGTCTTCGATGGAGTTCCAATACCCTGCTCTTGGTCGCAGGAAGGGTCTGTCTTGCAGCGATAAGTTGTAGGGCGGCCCCCCCAGAGTGTGATCTAACTTCTGCAAGACCTCGCGCAGGATCCCGGCTAGACTTTCAACCTGCCCTGGGCTGATGCGGCTGAAGGCGCTGTTGTGAGCTTTGGGAAATACTGCCATCTCGAACGGAAAACGCGAAGCGAAAGGAGCAAACGCAACAAAATCCTCGTTCTCCGCGATCAATCGCTGCCGCTGCTTTAGCTCTTGTTCGAGCACATCGCAGTAGATGCATCGTTCCTTCAAAGCAAAATAGTCGCGAGCAGTTATAAGCTTGGTCTTAACTGTGCGCGGGGTTACCGAGAGGGCCATCAATTGCGAGATCGAATGACTAATGGTGTGAGCGCCAGCTTCTTCGCCATGGTTCTTGAAGATCAGCACGTAGCGCATCCGCTTATCGCCCTCCAGATCGACCATGCGCGCCACGTACGCTCGGATTACGTCACGGATTTCGTGGATTTCGAATTCGTGGAGGCTACGGTCGTGGCGAGGCGTCTCGGCAATTATCTCGTGTGCGCCCACCCCGTTCATTAGATCGTGGAACCCTTCGGCACGCCGTCCCAATTCGCCTTCGATCCGTAATCGTGGGTCGGAGTTGGGTACCACGTGAACGGACCAGCCCGGCCCGTTCGCGGACGAGTTCGGACGGCGAATTGCGAAGACTTCCGGCGGCGTGGAGGCTTCGTTGGTTTCGCAGAATGGGCAGAATGTCGTCTCCCTGACGAATTTCTTGAAATGAAAATCGGAGGGCCGTACCGTCGTGGCCTCAGCCATGATTACCCAGCGACCGGTAAAAACGTCTTTCCGCATTTGGGACACTTGTGCTCCAAACCTATCCTAAGTCCCGCTGACCAGCCTTTTCGTCCCATCGCCGCATTTCAGGTTGGGTTATTTGTTCGAGTCCCGCAATGGTCTTCAGCAGCCATTCTCGAAGTGTCTTTTGAATCTCCTCGTTGGTACCCGTGCGGTACAGAGTGTCTAGGGTCTCGCCGCTTTCATTTAGGGGAATGTGGCGGCACGGAATCGCTTCGTGACGGCTCTGCTTCGGGACAAAATCCAACAACACGCAGTCGCCATGCGGGCAAGCGGACCACTGATCCTTGGGACAGGTCGGCGAGTCCTCGAAGATTCGAGCCGATCTCCATTGGATTGGAGAGCAGTAGCCACCTCTGTCCAAGAACTGCAACTCATTCCTCAAAACCTGAAGTCTATCCTTGGTGGTTGCCATATCGACCTCCCACAAAAATCCTCTGCAGGCTCCACCGGTGCAGCGACCCCTCAGACATCAGTCATTCCAGGGCCGCAATTAAGAACTGCATCCTCCAGCCAAGACCACGTATGCTGACTACGCGGCCTTCAGTGCCTTAGTCACATTCACCTTGATTTGTTTTGGCCTAGCTTCGGCGCGTTTTGGCATCTGAATCGCCAGTACACCATGGACGTAATTGGCCTCAATCTTCTCCGGGTCCACCGTACTCGGAAGCGTACCAACTAACTCCCTATCATTTACGCGACCATGTCGAGTCAAAAAAAGCAGTGACCGAGATCACTATCCGGAGTGCGCCGAATCAAAGTTCGCCGAGGCAGTAAGAAATCATTTCCCCAAGCGTCATGCCCAGCTCGCAGGACAGGCATGTTTTCCGGTTGCAACCGTTGTGCAGCAGGGCAATGTTCTTGGACTCGCCTCCCACGTACCGGAGCACCTGAAACACAGCATTCATAGCGATCGTGCCCATAAAGCATCCGTCGTCTGTGTGAACTTTGCAAATCGGGATAGCGCGCCAGTTGTCCTGGTAATAGACTTCATGCACCCGTCATAGAGCACCACCGAAGGAGAATGTAGCAATGCACGTAAACAAGCCTATTAGCGGCGAGTTCGCCGCGCTGATCCCCGTGCTGGCCGATACGATGAAGTTTGCGACACAGGCTCTTGCTGAGTCCTCGGCCTTAGCCGAGTTGTTAATCGAGAAAGGCGTCGTAACGAAAGCGGAGCTTGATAAAAGAGTGTCGGTAGGTCAGGAATTAAGAGAAAGCCTGATGAAAAAACTGGATCAAGAGATACGGAAGCAGTCCTAGATTTGGCTCCGCATGTCACACCTCACCTCCTGGCAAACTGCGGGCGCCAAGGCGCTGGGCTTAGACTTTCTCCCGGAGCTTGGTGATGCGCGAGAATATGTCCACTGGCACGGGGAAAACCAAAGTAGTGTTCCTTTCCACCCCGATTTCGGTCAATGTTTGAAGATAACGCAGCTGGATGCTTATGCAAGGACCCCTCGCACCTTGAGCAGCAGACGCTCGCGCAACTCCGGCGCCGATGCCGTAAGGATTATTCGTTCCGGTTACGAGTACTACTTTCTCCTTAAGCCCCTGGATCAAGCAACGCGACTTACCTCGGAATTCAGTCCCCTACCCTTTAGCCCAAGTTCACTCTGGCACGGAGCGCATGCATCAGTCATACGGATGCCACATTTTTTTGGCCACATTGGCCGGTAGAAACCAAAATAGACCGGAGCTTAGTAATTACTGAAAGACCTCTCCCGATCCTTCTTGAGCTGGTCAATAATATCGTCTGCCAGGTTGCTGTCCCAACTCGCGGACTTCTTTGTGCTGCAGATCAATGCCGCTGAATCACTTTCGCGATTCGCTCAAAGGCCCAGTCAATCTCCTGACGACTGATGACGAGCGGTGGTGCGATGCGAATCACGCGGTCATGCGTCTCCTTGCACAGAATTCCTTCCTCCTTGAGCGCCTCGCAGTAGGGGCGCGCTGGGCTGCGGAGTTCGATGCCGATCCACAAACCTTTGCCCCGTACCTCTTTCAAATCTGAACTGCGCAGCGTCCGCAGCAGAGTCAGGAAATAAGCGCCCAGTTCGGCGGAACGTTCGACCATCTTCTCCTCGATGAGGACGCGTAGCGCGGTCCGGGCGATGGCGCAGCCCATGGGGTTGCCGCCGAAGGTGCTTCCGTGGTCGCCAGGGTTGTACACGCCGAGAATCTCGCGAGACGCCAATACGGCCGAGACCGGATAGAACCCGCCAGCGAGCGCCTTGCCAATGATCAACACGTCGGGCACGACCGCATCGTGCATGTAGGCAAAGAGCTTGCCAGTTCGTCCCAGACCGGATTGAATTTCGTCGGCCATCAGCAATACCTGATTCTCGCGGCAAATTGCCGCCGCTTCCCGGAGAAATCCCTTGGGTGGAATGACGATCCCCGCCTCGCCCTGAATGGGCTCCACTAGAAAAGCGCAGGTGTTGGGAGTGATGGCTTCGCGGAGGGCGCGCGCATCGCCGAACGGGAATGACTTTGAATCCCGGAGTGAAGGGACCGAAGCCATCGCGGTATTGTTCGTCGGTGGAGAAGCTCACGATAGTGACGGTGCGGCCATGAAAATTATTGGCGCACACAATAATCTCGGCTTTGTCCTGGGGGATGCCCTTAATCTTGTAACCCCACTTGCGAGCCGTCTTGATCGCAGTTTCGACAGCCTCCGCGCCCTGAGTTCATAGGCAGAACCATGTCGAACCCGGTCAAATCATGGAGTTCCTTGTAGAGCAGAGGCAATTGCTCGTTGCGGAAGGCGCGCGAGGTGAGAGTGACTTTCTGGGCCTGCTCCTCCAGAGTCTGCAGAATCTTGGGATGGCAGTGCCCCTGATTCACCGCGGAATACGCAGCCAGGCAATCGAGGTAACGTTTGCCCTCAACGTCATACACCCAGACGCCTTCCGCGCGCTCGATCACCACGTCGAGCGGACGATAGTTATGGGCACCATACTGATTCTCGAGTTCGACGAAGTCCTCGGTCCGTAAGGGTTTCTCTATGAGTTGCGTTGTCATAAGTTACGAGTTCCTTTCGATCGGTTGGTTAGGAAAGAAATCCGGTACGGCACGGCTCGTCTCCGCAACGTTCTCTTACTTCTTCCACGCCCGCATATGTGGTAGCCACCGTCGCACATTGCGGCAATATTCCTCGTACTCCTCGCCGAACATCTTTCGCAGGGTGGGCTCCTCATACAGTTGCACAAACAGAGCTACTCCGAGCACCACAGCCACAGCTCCCGCGATCGCTGGTAAACTCGCCCGCCCGAACACCACCCACAATCCGATCCACCCGACGAAAAACCCGACATACATCGGGTTCCGAACATACTGGTAGAAGCCGACCACGACCAGCCGCTTCGGAGGGACGATGGGCGCGGGCGTTCCATGTCCCGTCCGTCCGAAATCCCAGATGCATCGTATGGCTACCGCAAACCCAAGCACCGATGGGAGAACAGCAATCCATCGCCACTGTGCCACGCGCGCCACATCAACTCGAAAGCCAAGCCAGGGTGGCAGCAACCAGAACCACAAGGCAAAAAACGCAGTGCCGACAATCAACGATGCAATGGTTGCCGGCCACTGCGACTCAAGATCCGCTGGCCGTACACTCCCAATCTCTTTCGTCATGAACTCCTCCATCACCGAGGGTAAGCGCCGATTGTGCAGTTATCTTGTTCCTAGTCGTCGTGCAGCGCTACTCGCTGCTTCTACTCCAGCAGCATGGTCAACAATGCCATCCGCACGTAAAGCCCATTCCTGGCTTGGCGGAAATACATCGCTCTCGGGTCGGCATCGACGGACTTGTCTAACTCGACCGTGCGGGGCAACGGATGAAGGATCAGCGCGTCCGGCTTCATGCGCTGCACAACAGTCGAATCAATGGCATAACCTCTGAGGCCGTTCACGTCCCGGACTCGCTCGGGCCGGATTCGGGTCTGGTAAACCACGTCCACTTCCCCAATCACGCGGTCAATATTCGACTCCAGTTCGTAGCGGACGCCATGCTCATCGAGATACCCCAGAATGTCGGTTTTCATCTGGAGCTGCGGCGGACTGACGAAGAACATCTTCACCCGTTCAAACTTGGCCAGCAGATAGGCCAGCGATCTTGCTGTACGCCCTTTGTCCAACTCGCCAATAATGGCGACGCTCAGGCCATCGAGCGGGCGCTGCCGGTAAATTGTGTAGAGGTCAAGCAAAGCCTGGGTCGGATGTTGCCCGCCATTTCCATCGCCGGCATTGATCACCGGCACGGACGAGACTTCCGCGGCGCGTCGCGCACCGTCATCTTCGGTGTGTCGGATGACGATCACGTCCGAGTAACCGCCGATAATGCGGATAGAATCCTCGACCTGCTCGCCTTCGACCTCCGAAGAAAACGCGCCCGCGTGCTCCGTCGACAAGACCCTCCCGCCCAAGCGATGCATGGCCGCCTCGAACGAGAGTCGAGTACGGGTCGAAGGCGCATAAAAAAGAGTGGTCATGATTCGGTTCTGATAATCGAGGGAGCCTCCCCGCGCCACCACGCGCTCCATGCCGCGCGACCGCTCGAACAATTCCATGAGCAAGGGAACGGTGAATTGCTGAGACTCGACGACGTGCTTCAAGGTCATCCCACCTCTGAGCGGCGAGTCCAACGTAGGAGACTGGTTTGGCTTGCGAGTCGTGATTGTCGGCTGGGGCATTAGCGTCCTCCCACCGGAAGTTCGATCTCTGCGTTTCGCTTGATTTCCACACGGTCGCGATCCGGGAACATGTGGGTTCCAGCAGATCCAACCACCGACTGGCACAGATTCTCGCAAGAAGTAATAATGGCTTCCTTCCCGCCTTGGCTTAAGAAGCGCAATACGGATTCGATTTTGGGGCCCATGTTCCCGGGTGGAAAGTGACCCGCCCGCGCATACTGCTCCAACTCAGCCGCGCCGACGCGATGCAGCGGACACTGCGTTGGTTTCTTGTAGTCCAGGTACACAAAGTCGGTGTCCGTGGAAATCACAAACAGATCGACGCCGAGGCGCGAGGCGAGCAATGCGGAGGCGCGATCCTTGTCGATGACAGCTTCCACCCCTTGCAATGTGTCGTTCTTCCAGAGCACAGGAATCCCTCCGCCACCGCACGCGATGACCAGCACGCCCTGCTTGACCAGATCTCGAATGACCTCCAATTCAACAATGTCAATCGGGTCCGGAGAAGGTACCACCCGGCGATAACCGCGGGCTGCGTCCTCCACGATCTCCCATCCCAAGAGGCGTTGGCGTTCCTCGGCATCGACACGCGAATAGAAAGGACCGATGGGCTTGGTGGGATGCTTCATCGAGGGATCGTCCGGCGAGACCAGGCTCTGAGTAAGAACCGTCGTAACCGGCACGTGCAGACCCGCGTGCTGCAGTTCGGTTTGCAACGATTGCTCGAGAAGATATCCGATCTCACCCTGGGTCGAGGCGCCACAAACGTCCAGCGGGTGCCCAGGAACCTGGCTCGCGCCCCGTTCCGAGCGCAGAAGTTCTGCCCCAACTTGCGGACCATTGCCATGCGTGAGCACGATCCGGTAGTCGGCACGAATCAAGCCGACGACCTGGACCGCTGTCCGCTGGGCGTTTTCCCTTTGCTCGGCGATCGTTCCCTTTTCTCCCGCGCGAATCAGGGAATTTCCGCCAATGGCAAGGAGTATGGTCTTCATAAGGTGCACTGCTCCTAGACGTGCATCAACTCTTGCAACTCGACCAGTCCCGGCAATTTGACGAACTCACCTTTCATCAGTTCCAGCATGATCGCCTTTTGAGCGTGCAGCCGGTTCTCCGCCTGCTGAAATACCAGCGACTGTGGTGAGTCGATAACATCGTTGGTAACTTCTTCGCCGCGATGCGCAGGCAAGCAGTGCAGAAAGATGGCATCTCGTTTGGCTCGGCGGAACAGAGTCGTGTCGACTTGATACGGGAGGAAGATATGTTTCCGCTTTTCCGCTTCCGCCTCTTGCCCCATGCTTGCCCAGACATCGGTGTAGATCACATCCGCGCCGGAAGCCGCCTCCTCGGGGTCATTGGTTGTGGTGCAAGTGCCACCGGTCTCAGCGCCGCGCTGGCGAGCCCACTTCACAGACTCCGCGTCGAGTTCATACCCTGGAGGCGTGGCCACCCAGACATGCGCACCTAACTGGGCTCCGGTAAACATCAGCGAGCGCGCAACGTTGTTGCCATCGCCGACAAACCCAATCTTCAGACCCTCGAGATTGCCTTTAGCCTCCCAAATGGTGAAGTAGTCCGCCATCGCCTGGCAGGGATGACTGTAGTCGGTGAGCCCGTTGATGACTGGAATGCTGGCGTACCGCGACATCTGCACAACCACTTCGTGGTCAAAGGTCCGGACCATGATGCCCTGAACCATGCGTTCCAGGTTCTTGGCCACGTCGTACACCGACTCCCGTTTACCCAGATTGATCTCAGCGGGAGACAGGTAGAGTGAAAATCCGCCCAGTTGCTGGATGCCAACATCAAAAGTCACGCGGGTGCGTAATGAGGGTTTCTCGAAGATCATGGCCAGAGTCCGGCGCCGGAGTGCCGTGCTATAGGCGGTCGGGTCAGCCTTAACCTGGCGCCCAAGAATGAGCAGATACTGGATCTCCGAGGGCGAGAAATCTCGAATCGAGAGAAAATCTTTGCCTTTCATTTTCCGACTCCTGCCAGTGCTGGCTCGTGCTTGTGCGTGAACTGGGCAAGCAGTTCGGCCAGTCCGGGCTTGGTGAGTTCTTCCACTTCATAGGTCACGCGGAGGCTCGGCTTGTCGAGTTTGATCACCCGCTTGAGGTCGATCGGAGTGGCGATCAGCACCAGATCGCACGGAGTCCGGCGGATCGTTTCCTCCAGTTCGTGTCTCTGCATGGCGCTGTAACCCATGGCGGGTAAGAGGTTCGTGAGGTGCCCATAACGTTCGTAGGTGCCGCGGATCGATCCGACGGCATAAGGCCGCGGGTCGACGAGTTCTGCCGCCCCGCACTGCCGGGCCGCGACCACGCCGGCGCCATAGGGCATCTCTCCGTGAGTGAGTGTGGGACCGTCCTCCACCACCAATACGCGCTGTCCTTTCACGAGATGCGGCTGGGGAACGGAAACTCGGCACGCCATCTCAAAAACAACAGCCTTCGGGTTGTGGAGCTTGATGTTATGGCGAACCGTCTCCAGGTCGCGCTGCGCTGCGGTGTCTACCTTATTGATCACGATCACATCCGCGCGCCGCAGGTTGACTTCACCGGGGAAGTAGGACAATTCATGACCCGCACGATGCGGATCTACGACTACGATCTCCAGATCGGAGGCATAAAAAGAAGTGTCGTTGTTGCCTCCGTCCCACAAAATGACATCCGCTTCTTTCTCGGCCCGCGCGAGAATTTTTCCGTAGTCCACTCCCGCATACACCACGGTCCCTTGAGTGATATGCGGTTCATACTCTTCGCGTTCCTCGATCGTGCATTGTTGAAGGTCGAGATCTTCCATGGCAGCGAAACGTTGCACAGCTTGCGCCGCGAGGTCTCCGTAAGGCATGGGATGTCGAATGACCACTGGCCTTCGACCCCGGCGGCGTAACTCTGCGGCGACCAGGCGCGAGACCGGACTCTTGCCGCATCCCGTTCGCACGGCACACACGGAAATCACAGGCAGCGACGACTTGAGTTGCGTGCGCCCGGTTCCCAAAAGCCAAAAGTCGGCATCCGCAGCTACCGCACGCGAGGCGAGATGCATCAGATTCTGGTGAGAAATGTCGCTGTAGGAAAACACCACGGCATCAATGTCGTATTCCGCGACCAGACTCTCCAGATCTTTCTCTTCGCGAATAGGAATGCCTTCTGGATACAAGCTCCCTGCTAGCTCCGGCGGATACCGGCGCCCGGCAATATCAGGAATCTGTGTGGCTGTGAATGCGACTACGTGGTAGTCGGAGTTATCACGGAAGAAGACATTAAAGTTATGGAAGTCCCTGCCTGCGGCACCAAGAATCAACACTCTCTTCACGGCCATCCCTCCAGCGGAAATTGTTTTTACTGCCTATGTTCTCGCTGGTTGACAGTGGTGGCTGTACCGCTGGTCACAGTTAACGGTGATTTCTTGGCAGTGCCAAGACCGTTATCAAGAGAGAACTCTTGCAATCGCCTTGTGATCGCGCTCACAGCACAAGGCTTCTGCGAATGGTATGTCGGGTCGGTTCGACTTTAAGAAGTACTGATAAACATGGAAGTCTGAGCCGAACGAGGGCAGACTCGACCACACTCTTCTTTCTTGAACATAAGGGCTGCTTTCCTAAACCCACGAGAGCCGCTTGCAAGCGGCACGACAGGGTGGCTTCGGAACTGTCCCAAGCCGAACCTTCTAAGTCCCCGGGAAGTCGTGAGAGGCATGCGAATCATGGGTTGAAATCGTGAGTTCAACAAACAAGCGCAGAAAGCCCCCAAGGTCGGGCAGTCAGCGGGTTCACCTTCGACATTGCAGTTTTTATTCATAGGCACAACCGAATCAGACAAATCGAAACCCGTGTCGCACTTTCGGTTCCCGCCCAGCACCTCAAAACGGTTTCCCGGCAAAAATGCGGCACTGTCGCATCCAGGCGGATCTAGCTTCAGGCGACGCATTACGGTCACGCCATTTGATCTCGACTTGTCTCCAAAGAAATATGCCGCGTAGTGACGTGGATCACGGCAAACGAAGAAGGCGGCGAGGAAAATGCAAAGTGTAGAAGTGTTCTCTAGCAAATTGAGCCCAGCCGCTCGCTTCAGCCTCTTTGCAGGCTCCGACAAGCGACCGAGCGATCCCCTTCCACCTGCATTGCTCGAAGGAGGGTCTTATGAAATCTACCAAAATGTCTGCTCTCACAGCTGAACCGCCAACCACGCTGTTGCAATCGCAAGATCCCGAAAAGCTGCGGTGGGAGATGCAACCAGTGCAACTTGCGATTGCTCGCAGGGCTTTTGAGTTGTTCGAAAAGCGCGGCCGTGAGCATGGCCACGACTGGGAGGATTGGTTCAGGGCGGAGTCGGAGTTTTTGTGTCCCGTATCAATTGCGACGTCCGAATCAGACGAACGGCTCAGTATTCGCGCCAACGTCTTCGGGTTCGCAGAAAAGGAACTCCAGGTCAGCGTTGAACCCAGACGTGTTGCCATCCTTGGAAAGAGAGAAGCTACCACCTTCCAGATCGAGGAAGGACAAATCGAGCGTGTCGATTGGTGTCCCGACCGGGTATTGCGGCTGATCGACCTGCCGACAGAAGTTGATCCTCAGGGAGCAGTGATCGAACTGCAGGAGGGGATGCTCAAGGTCGAGCTGCTCAAGGCGGCGACGAGACACAAAAGAACCCCCGCGGCGGCCTGACAGAGTTGTGCGGCACCAAGTCTCGAAAAGGAGGAGCGCTATGAGAATCCCGCAGACAGTTATGGGTACTGCAGTTGTTTCCTTGCAATTCTACTGTTTACCAGCCCGAGGCACCGGGTGCCAGTTTACAGCGCTTCCAACGAAAGAACCGTACAAGGCGTAGTGCAAGACGTGCAGGAGTTTTACTGCCCGATCAGCGGCGACGTAGGAACTCACCTGTTGGTGAAAGCGGCGGACGGCACGTTCCAGGTACACGTTGGTCCGACTCGGTTTCTAAACGACAATAAATTGAGCTTTAGCAAGGGGGACCAGATCCAGGTAGTCGGGTCGAGAATCATCTATCACGGACAAGAGGCCCTGATCGCCCGCACCGTGGTTCGGGGCAACCAGACCCTGGCCTTTCGGGAGCCAAACGGAACACCAATGTGGGCGGAATAGATTACTCGCCCAAAACGCGGGAGGCCGCAAATGGTGCGCGAAGCACACGCTATTTGGAAGGACGGTCCGTACGCCGGAGAAGGCACGCTTTCCACTCCGAGCGGGGTCTTGAACAACAGCAAGTACACCTTCGGGTCGCTCACGGGTCTGGTAGCGACTTCTACATCGCCCTGCGAAATGCTGGCCGCCGCTATTTCTTCCAGCATGTCCAGAATGGTCGCGGTAGAAATGACCAAGGTGGGAATCCGACCCGTCGAGGTTGAAACCAACACCGCTTTGACCCTGGACTTTGTGGGAGAGTCATTACGAATTGTGGGAGCACACCTCAAGATCGTCGCTCGAACGCGCGATTTCGAACACGGTCAATTCGCAGAGGCTGTGGAATCCGCTCGACGCGACTGTCCGGTTTCGAGCGTCTTGAACGTGAACATTCAGTGTGAAGCGAAGTTGGTTTCGGGAGCTGTTCAGGCTTGTGCCTAAGACGTGCGAGTTTTGGGCACCCTGACTCGGATCATTGAGCCTTGGACAAAACTCTAGAAGGCATTGGAAGTGATCACAGTGGCCGAAGAACAGCGCAGGATCCTGCACGCAGACCAGCTACAGAAACTAATCGAAAGGTTGTCGTGCAAGGGCTACGAGACCATTGGCCCTATCGTACGTGACGGGGCAATTGTCTACGAGCGCATCGAGTCGGCTGCGCAATTGCCCGCAGGCTGGACCGACGAACAGGAACGCGGCTGTTATCGGCTAAAGCGCCGCGAGGATCAGGCCTTGTTCGGGTATGCCGCGGGACCCCAGAGCTGGAAGAGGTACCTACACCCGGCCGAAGTGCGGTTGTGGTCGGCCGAACGTCGAGGCGGGACCTTCCAAATTCTGAACAATGAGATGCGACCCAAGCACCGATACGCACTCCTGGGAGTCCGGGCCTGCGACTTGGCAGCCATCAAGCTTCAGGATCGCGTGTTGATCGGCGATAAGTATCGGGATGCAATTTACGAGGGGCTACGCCAAGATGTGTTCATCGTGGCAGTGCAATGCACGCGGTCGGCGGCCACGTGCTTTTGTGCTTCGATGGGAACGGGACCGCGCGCGCAAAGCGGTTTTGACTTGGCTCTGACGGAACTTATCGGACCGGGCGGCCACCGATTTGTCGTGCAGACGGGGAGCAATCGCGGCGTCGAAGTGTTAGCTGATCTGCAGACCGGTCCGGCTGCCGACGCCGATCTTCGAGAGGCAGAAGCTGCGGTGGAGCGGGCCTCGGTCGAGCAGATGCGAAGCATCGACACTGCCGGCATCAAAGACCTGCTGTACCAGAACTTCGACCATCCACGCTGGGACAACGTCGCCGCCCGCTGCCTGACGTGCGCCAACTGCACCATGGTTTGCCCCACCTGCTTCTGCACCGCGGTCGAGGACGTGACTTACGTGAGCAGCGATCAAGCCGAGCGCTGGCGCCGTTGGGATTCGTGCTTCACGCTAAGTTTTTCGTACATCCACGGGGGCAACGTTCGCACTTCCGGCAAAGCTCGCTATCGTCAATGGATGACCCACAAGCTGGCTTCGTGGATCGATCAATTCGGCACTTCGGGATGTGTAGGCTGCGGACGTTGCATTGCCTGGTGTCCAGTAGGAATCGATATCACTGAGGAAGCTCGGGCTATACGGGAGGGGAACGATCATGGAAACACTTGAGCGCATCATCGCGGAGCATCCTTTCTTCACCGGTCTAGATCGTGACTTCATAGCGCTGCTGGTGGGCTGCGCCTCCAACGTTCATTTCAAGGCCGGCACCTACATTTTGAAAGAGGGCGACCCAGCCAACACCTTCTATCTGATTCGCGGGGGCAGGGTGGCGGTGGAAGTCGTGGCACCCCAGCACAAGCCGATCATCGTTTCCACGCTCAGTGTGGGAGAAATCCTGGGGTGGTCGTGGCTGCTGCCGCCCTTTCAGTGGAAGTTCCACGCCCGCGCTGCCGAGGATACGCGCGCCATAGCCCTCGACGGCAAGTGTTTGCGTATCAAGTGCGAAGAGAACCACGATCTGGGTTACGAAATCCTGAAGCGCTTCGCTCAAATCATGGAGCAGCGGCTGGACGCGACTCGTCTCCAGTTGCTCGATGTTTACGCGGTCGGGCGATGACTCTTACGACAACAACCGAGCCAATGGTTTCGCAGCCCTACGTTGTGTGCGGGGTCGCCAAGGAGACGCCCGACACGTTCACCCTGACACTGGAGCCGGAGAAGGAAAATGATAGAAGCTTATTCCAGCCCGGCCAATTCAGCATGTTGTGGGTATTCGGGGTGGGCGAGTTGCCCATCTCCATTAGCGGCCAGGCTTTGCAGCGGGACCAGCTTGTGTATACCGTGCGCTCGGTGGGTCAGGCAACCCATGCGCTGGTGAGTCAGAAAGTCGGGGACGGCATTGGCGTCCGAGGCCCGTTCGGCACGGGCTGGCCGATTGAGGCAGCCCGAGGGCACGATGTCATTGTGGTTGCTGGCGGAATCGGATTGGCCCCGCTTCGTCCAGTGATTTACCACGTCCTGCTCAATCGGAAGCAGTACGGGCGTCTGACGGTGCTCTACGGCTCGCGCAGTCCTCGTGATCTTCTGTATCGCAGAGAACTGTCAAGTTGGGCCCGTCAACCAGACACACAAGTTCTGGTCACCGTGGACTATGGCGGGTTGAGTTGGCGCGGACACGTGGGCGTAGTGACGACGCTGTTTAAGTACGCCCGGTTGCAGCCGGCGCGATCGATCGCGATGGTTTGCGGCCCCGAGATCATGATGCGCTTTGTCACTCGCGAACTGGAGACCCACGGGCTCAAGCGCGAGGACATTTATCTCTCTATGGAACGCAACATGAAGTGCGCCATCGGATTCTGCGGTCACTGTCAGTACGGACCGTACTTTATTTGCAGGGACGGGCCGGTCTTTCCTTACGAGAACATCCGCACCCTGTTGGAAAAGTATGAACTCTGATACCAAGCACAAACCGACGATCGCGGTCTTCAAATTTGCGTCCTGTGACGGCTGCCAGCTGAGTTTGCTTGATGCCGAGGATGAACTGCTCGGCGTAGCCGGGGCGGTCGACATCGCCTATTTTCCGGAGGCATCGCGCGCCATGCTGAAGGGTCCATATGACATCGGACTGGTAGAGGGCTCCATTACTACTCATCACGATGCGCAGCGCATCCAAGAGGTGCGACGGCAGTGCACGACGCTGGTTACCATCGGCGCGTGTGCGACTGCAGGCGGCATCCAGGCATTGCGTAACTGGAAAGATGTGGATGAATTCATTCGCGTAGTGTATGCGACCCCGCAATTCATCAGCACCCTAAAGCTATCGACTCCAATTGCCGAGCACGTTCCCGTGGATTTCGAATTGCGCGGCTGCCCGATCAACAAATATCACTTGATCGAGCTGATCGCGGCGACGCTCCTGGGGCGCAAGCCGAACATTCCGTCGTATAGCGTGTGCCTGGAGTGCAAGCGGAGAAACAATGTCTGCATCACGGTAGCGCGAGGCATTGCTTGCCTCGGTCCAGTGACGCAGGCGGGATGTGGGGCACTGTGTCCTAGCTATGATCGAGGCTGCTACGGCTGCTACGGGCCGATGGAGAGTCCGAACACCCCGTCACTGGCTGCCCAACTCCACATCCTCGGTCAATCGGATGCGCAGATCACGCGTGCCTTCCGGGGATTCAACGCCTGGTCCTGGCAGTTCCGCAAGACGAGCGAGGAGTATGAGCGCAAATGAGCGGCCATAGTAGAACGATCCGCGTGGACACATTGGCCCGGGTGGAAGGGGAAGGAGCTTTGTACATTAAACTCGTGGGCGAACGTGTGGCGGACGTGAAGCTTAGGATTTATGAGCCGCCGCGGTTCTTCGAGGCCTTCCTTCGGGGGCGTCATTTCTCCGAAGCTCCCGATATCACCGCTCGCATCTGCGGGATCTGTCCGATTGCTTACCAGATGAGCGCGATTCACGCGATCGAGCGCGCATTGGGAACTCGCATCGATCCCGCCGTGCGCCTCCTCCGCCGACTGTTCTACTGCGGCGAATGGATTGAGAGTCACACCTTGCACGTCTACATGCTGCACGCGCCGGACTTTCTGGGCTACCAGGACGCCATTGCCATGGCCCGGGACCATCGAGCCGTAGTCGAGCGAGCGTTACGGTTGAAGAAGATCGGCAACCGAATTGTGACGCTGCTCGGGGGCCGCGAGATTCATCCCATCTCGGCAGCAGTCGGAGGCTTCTACAAAGTACCCACCAAGCAACAACTGCGCGAACTAGTGGAGGACGTGGAATGGGCGCTGGATGCTTCGTTCGAAACCGCGCGTTGGACGGCCAATCTGGAATTCCCCGATTTCGAGCAGGACTATGAATTCGTGGCTCTCCGTCATCCTGATGAGTATCCATTCAACGAAGGGCGGCTGGTATCGAATCGAGGTCTGGACATTGACGCAGCCGAGTATGAGGATCACTTTGTCGAAATGCATGTGAAGCATTCGAACGCGCTACACTCGGTCGTGCGTGGAAGAAGTTCATATCTGGTGGGACCCATGGCGCGCTTCAATTTGAATTTCGATAAGCTGCCCGAAGTAGCACAGCAAGTGGCCCGAGAAGTCAAACTTGCTGTTCCCGTGAAGAATCCGTTCCGTAGCATCATGGTTCGCTCAGTGGAAATTGTGTTTGCGTGCGCTGAAGCATTACGAATCATCGGCGAATACGAACCTCCTCCCGTACCGCGAGTTGAGGTACCGAATCAGGCCGGGGTAGGTCAGGCGATTACCGAGGCACCCCGAGGCATTCTCTATCATCGTTACGCCATGGACGAAAAAGGGCTGATCATCGCCGCCAGGATTATCCCGCCCACATCGCAAAACCAGAAACGGATCGAGGACGACTTACGCGACTACGCCATGCGATTAGTGGCGTGGCCGTTGGAAGAAGCAAGTTGGAAGTGTGAGCAGGCTATTCGCAACTACGACCCTTGCATCTCCTGTGCCACACACTCTCTAAAGCTCACGGTGGAGCGGGCGGAGGCTGACGGAGTCTGATCCATGCGGATTATCTGCTGCGGAAATCCGGAGCGAGGCGACGACGGCGCTGGAGCGTTGGTGGCCGAGCGGCTGCGAGACTTTGGCGTAGAAGCTGAGATTCGCTCTGGGGAGGCCCTGGAACTCATCGAAGCTTGGTACGGAGCTGACGACGTTGTCGTGGTGGACTCAGTGGAGACAGGTGCGTCCCTTGGCACGGTGTGGCTGTGGGACGGCGAAAAAGCGAGCTTCCCTACTGACCAATCTGCATCCACCCATGGACTGGGCTTATCGGCTGCAATCCGACTGGCTCGAGTTCTAGACCGTTTGCCAGAGCGACTGCAAGTATACGGAATTGAGGGACGGCGATTCGAACATGGAACCGAAGTCTCGCCTGAATTGAAGCTCGCGGTGGAGCATGTGGTCCGACAAATTAACGCGGCGTACCGCCTCTCACTGAACTCCTAGTCTGACAACTTCTTTCTCTGCTTTGGGGTTGGAGGTCGTGTTGGTTTCTTCTGCCGGCACAGATCCGAAACGGTAATCGTCAGCCTCAATGGAAAGGAGTAGAGACTGCCCAAAAGCCTGTCGAAGGGCTTTACAGCTTCACGTTGCGCAGGCGGAGGGCGTTGGTGATGACGGAGACGGAGCTGAAGCTCATGGCGGCGGCGGCGAAGATGGGGCTGAGCAGCAGGCCGAAGAAGGGATAAAGCGCGCCGCCGGCGATGGGAACTCCGATGGCGTTGTAGATGAAGGCGAAGAAAAGATTCTGGCGGATGTTGCGCATCGTGGCCTGGCTCAGCTTGCGGGCGCGGAGAATTCCCGACAGATCGCCTTTGACCAGCGTGATGCCGCCGCTCTCCATGGCAACGTCGGTTCCGGTGCCCATGGCGATACCGACGTTGGCTTGAGCGAGCGCGGGCGCGTCGTTGATGCCGTCGCCAGCCATTGCGACGACTCTTCCCTGCCCTTGCAGTTTGCGGATTACTTCGGACTTTCTTTCCGGCAACACTTCTGCTTCGAATTCGTTGTCCTGCAGACCTAGCTGTTGCGCAATGGCTGCGGCAGTGGCGCGGCTGTCTCCGGTGAGCATCACGACTCGAATTCCCTGGCGCTTGAGATCGCGTACTGCATCGAGAGTCGACGCCTTGATGGGATCGGCCACGGTCAGAGTCCCTGCGTATTTGCCGTCAATTGCAACAGCGAGGCTTGTGCCGGCGTTGGCGCTGCTTGTTTTCGGAACATCGGAGGCGGCGACTTCGTCCATGAGAGATGCGTTGCCTACGGCGACTCGCTTTCCCTCGACTGTGCCTTGGATGCCTTTGCCGACGGTGTAGGTGAACTCCGTGGGATTAGAGAGAGTCAGTCCCTTTTCTGTCGCGGCACTGACGATGGCCGCACCCAAAGGATGCTCGCTGGCCTTCTCCAGGCTCGCAGCCAGGCGGAGCACTTCATTTTCGTTATGCGGTTCCGCGGCGGAGATTCCAGCCAGTTTCGGCTTCCCTTCTGTGAGCGTGCCGGTTTT
Organism: uncultured Acidobacteriaceae bacterium; assembly: GCA_963707205.1. Classification (GTDB taxonomy): domain Bacteria; phylum Acidobacteriota; class Terriglobia; order Terriglobales; family Acidobacteriaceae; genus Sulfotelmatobacter. Next base: position 10,035 of record CAVPQE010000035.1, on the reverse strand, counting down.
GTCGACGACGAGGGTATCGACTTTTTCCAAAGTCTCGAGCGCTTCAGCGTTCTTGATCAGAACTCCGGCATGAGCGCCGCGGCCGGTGCCGACCATGATCGCCATCGGAGTGGCCAGTCCCAAGGCGCACGGACAAGCAATGATCAGGACCGCGACCGCGTTCACCAGCGCGTGCGCCAGACGCGGCTGGGGACCGAACAGGAACCAGGCGGCAAAAGTCACGACGGCCACGCCCACAACCGTGGGCACAAACCAGGCGGCAACGCGATCGGCAAGGCGTTGTATGGGAGCGCGGCTACGCTGCGCCTGGCCGACTAGCTGAACAATTTGCGCCAGCAGCGTTTCGGAACCGACGCGCTCGGCGCGCATCACGAATGAGCCCGTCGTGTTGATGGTTGCGCCGATGACCTGACTGTCGGGAGATTTCTCTACTGGAATCGATTCGCCGGTGATCATCGACTCATCGACGGCGCTGTGTCCTTCGAGCACGACGCCATCGACGGGAACCTTTTCTCCCGGACGCACGCGCAGGCGGTCGCCCGGTTTAACGTGTTCGAGCGGAATGTCTTTTTCGGTAACCTCGCCCCCTTCTATAACCTCGCCACCCGCTTCGGCGACGATCAGGCGTGCCGTTTTCGGGCTCAGATCGAGGAGCACTCGAATGGCGGCGCTGGTGCGACTACGGGCTCGGAGTTCCATGACTTGTCCGAGCAAGACCAGGGTGGTGATGGCGGCGGCTGCCTCGAAGTACACGTCGGGATATCCGCCCATGCCGCGCAGCGACTCAGGGAAAATCCGCGGCGCGATGGTCGCGACTACGCTGTAGCTATAGGCGACGCCTGTGCCCAAGCCAATTAATGTGAACATGTTAGGGCTGCGGTTGAGCAGTGAGGTCAAGAACCGCTGAAAGAACGGAAGACCGCACCACAGGACTACCGGAGTCGAAAGCGCGAACTCAAGCCAGGGGAGATTCAGCCGTACTCTGCCAATGCTGAGGGCGCCCATAAAGGCGTGCGGCGCGAGCATGCTTCCCATCGCGATCGCTAACAGGGGGGCGGTCAAGGCGACGCCGACCCAGAAGCGGCGCGTCATGTCGCGCAATTCCGGATTGTCTTCGACGGCCGCAGTCACCGTGCGCGGCTCGAGCGCCATGCCGCAGATGGGACACGAACCCTGTTCCGCGCGCACGATTTCGGGATGCATCGGGCAGATGTACTCCATGCGCGTGGCGGCAACCGGGACGTCGGGCTCGAGGGCCATGCCGCAGGATGGGCAGGCTCCGGGCTTGCTCTCACGGACCTCGGGACACATGGGGCAGACGTATGCCGGCGCAGCAGAGGCATGCGGTTTCGGTGCGGGCGGAGTCGTTATTTTCTGTGCGTCCGCCGTGTGCCGCGGCGAAGGTTTCGGTGGAGCCGGCATTCCCAGCATCACCAGGTTCGATGAGACCGTCGCCGCCTTGTTCAAATATCCTTGCGGATTGGCTTTGAACTTTTCGACGCAATGCGCGCAGCAGAAGTAATATTTTTCCCCAGCATGCTCGTGGACATGCTTGGCGGAGGCCGGGTTCACGTTCATCCCGCAAACCGGGTCGCGCTCGAGGGGAGTTGGATTGGAAGCTGTCATATGCGATGCCGCAGATGCGCAGGAAAACTATCTTCTTCGATTGCCGATGCTCTATATTGGATTCATCCGGCGGGATGGCCCGCGCTTCCAAATCATCATACCGAAGGATTGAACCCATGACTTATCTGGATGTGGTTTTCAACTACGGCGCAGTTCCCGGCGAGAATGAAATGCGGGCGATTGATACGATGCGTGAGGTGTATGGCATCCGGCAGGTGCAGTTCAATGCGAAACAGCGCACGGTGCGTGTGGAGTTCGATGCGTCGCGCCTGAAACAGGATGCGGTGGCAAAGTTGTTGCGGAACGCAGGAGTGGATGTGCGGGAGCCCGTAGTGCTGGCCTGAGCTGCCATGCCTTGACTCCTGCTTTGATCGGAGGGTCGGGGATAGTTCAAAAAACTAACCCACGGCTTTTAGACCGTGGGTTAGTTTTTGCCGCTTCGCGGCCTTTCAGACGGGGGAAGGCTTGCACTGCGTCTAGGAGACAGAAGCAAGGGGTGCTCACAGAAAACCTCTGGCCGAAGTTATTCTCTGAAGCACCCCGTTGCGCGCCACTTCGTCTGGCTGATAGTAAAGCAAGCGGTGTGCCGTCCCGCAAAGCCTTCAAAATAAAAGAAAATGAAATCTTCGGCTTGGTAGGAATTGCCTGCCCCGGGAAAGAATTACTTCAGGCGCCTCGCTGCAAGCCATGGCCAAGAAGTGCCGTTGAAAACGGCTTTCTCTGGTTCGGGGTGGATGCCGTGCGCCCTAAGAGACGAAGGAGAAGCGCATTTTCAGCAAAACGATTCTTGCTATAATCAAACGACGGTCATTCCTGCCAAGCAAGTCCGCGCCCTTAGCTCAGTTGGATAGAGCGTCTGGCTACGAACCAGAAGGTCGGGAGTTCGAATCTCTCAGGGCGCACCATTGCCTTAAACTACGCAACGCGGCGGGTCTCCACACGGCGTGTTCTTGGTTTACGCCGTCAGTCGCATGCCTTTTCACCTTCACAGGTTCGAACTGCATGCGCTTGAGCGGGGCTTTCTGCTAATCTCGGTTATCCCTGTTGTTTCTGTCATTGGTTCTGACAAATCTGTTCTGTTAAATCGCGACCCGAGGTTTCTCCGGCTATCGAGTGAGCGCGCCATGTCAACCACAAGTCAGCAGCAGGATGTGTCTGTACTGTCGGCCGCCAAGAACGGGTTGGTATATCTGACGCCAAACGACTGGGCACTCATCGTGGACAAAGCCGTTCGCATGCAGTTCAAGGCGGGCGACACCATCGTTCATAAAGGTAGACGAACGAACGGGGTGTATCTGCTTCTGAAAGGCACGGCCCAGGTGCAGATTCCGTCTCACGCGACGTCGTTGGGGGTCAGCGCGGGCGAGGTTTGCGGCGAGATTTCATTTCTCGACGAATTGCCCGCGACGGCGGATGTGGTGGCAAAAGAAGTCGTACAGGCGTATTACCTGGATCGGCCGACGCTGCTGACGCTGTTTGAGCTTTTTCCGCATCTTGGTTCCCGGTTCTATCATTCGCTGGCCGCCATCCTCTCGCGGCGGCTGCGGGAACTGATTGGTCCGGCATTGCCCCCGGGGCCGGTATCTCTCCCAAAGAAAGATTAGCCCGACCCGGGAGTATGCTAGCCTACAGTCCAGTTCGGCGCGGGCTTGCCCCCGCTGGCGACTTTATCACGCGGAATTTTTTTGATCGATCCTGTCAATCTACGACTGGCCCTGCTGTCGGCTGCGGTGCTTGGGTTCCGGCACGGACTGGACTACGACCACATCGCGGCCATCACCGACATCAGCAGCGTGCAGTCCAAAGCGAGCGACGCCATGCGCTACGGACTGCTCTATGTCGCGGGCCATGCGACGACTGTCGCCGTGCTGGGATCGGCAGCAGTCGTCTTCCGACTCTCTTTGCCTGCGGCCAGCGATCGTTGGGCGGAACGTCTGGTGGGAATCACTCTACTGGTGTTGGGCATTTATGTGCTCGGCACATTCTTCCGGCCTTCGACCCATAGTCATGCCCGACCACGAACCCGCATCACGTTATTGATCAACGGGGCGCTGTGGGTCTCCTGGCGGCTGAGCCGAATTTTTGGTGGAACTAGGGTGGAGGCTCCGCAGGTCTTTAAGGACGGATACGGCACGACTTCGATATTTCTGGTGGGGGTGATTCACGGGCTGGGGGCCGAGACTCCGACGCAGATTCTGCTGTTTCTGATGGCAGCAAATCTGGGGGGAACGGGCGTGGGATTACTGGGGCTGCTGATGTTCATTCTGGGTCTGCTCTTGATGAACACCCTGATGTGCGCCTCGGCTGCGGGACTGTTCTCGGCGACGCTGGCAAAGCCGAATGCCCTGCGCGCGCTGACGCTGGCGACTTCTGCCTACAGCATTGTGGTGGGAACAATCTTCTTGGTGGGGTCGGCAGCCAAGCTGCCTTCGCTGACAGGATAATAGGGTGGCCGAAGTCCCAGCCTTAATAGAGGCCCCGAAAAGACGGGGCTTTTTTTGTCTTGGCGCAGTCCTTCTTGGGTCGATGTCCCATTACCCCGGTAATCTGAGGGCGGGGATTACCGTTGACCCATCCCCTATGCCGTCCTTAGATTGCCAACAGGGGGTTGTATGAAAGACATCCATGAGGTCCTGCGGCAAAAGCAGGCGAAATACGCCCAACTTGGCAAGCAGATCGAGATGCTCCAGCAAGCAGCAGAAAAACTGCGGGAAGTAGCGCCCTTGCTGGCGGAGAACGATGACGAAGATAATGTCGTTCTGGCGGAAGTAGACGAGACTTCAAACCAGACGGACGCGATGGCGGCCAAGGCAGGCGCGGCTTCGGGCAGCCCCGCTTCGTCCAAGGCAGCGCGGCCCACAGCTCCCCGATGGCCCTAATCCCACGGGCGTTGGCAACCCGAACGGTTTATGACTCTCCAGGCACTACTGGTTTCGAGCGACGATCAGGCGGCTGAGGTTCTGGGCAGAGTTCTGCCCGCTTTCGGCATTGTGATGGACCGCTGCAGCGATCCGGAAACTACCAGGACCCGAATCCAGCAGCAGAAATTCGCCGCGCTCATTGTCGATTTTGACGACACCGAAGGGGCGGAAGACGTACTGCGGCAGGCGAAGAAGCTGGGCACGGAACCGTTAAGCATTGCCTTGGTGGCCGATGCGGCGAGGGTGCGCGGCATTCTCACTGGCGGGGCACACTTCGTGCTCTACAAACCCCTTTCCGAGGAAGCTGCGACGGCCGGATTGCGCCCCGCTGCGGCTCTGTTGAGCCGGGAACGGCGCCGGGCATTCCGAGTTCCGGTACAGGCTCCCGTAGAGGTTACGCTGCCGGACACTCGCAAGCTGGATGGAATTCTGCTGGATCTTTCCGAAACCGGCATGGAGGTGCTGACGGCGGAGCCGCTGGACGGCGGATCATTGCTTGCTTTCCACTTTCAGCTGCCGGATCGCGCCCTGGAAATCGAGGCCCGCGGAGAGGTGGCCTGGGCCAATCCCAATGGGCAGACGGGAGTTCGCTTCCTGGATCTGTCGGAGACCTCGTCCGCCGCACTGAAGGTTTGGCTGCAGGCCGCAACCAGCCTCGCTGCGGGGCCCGAGGAGACTGTGCCACACTGCAACCTCACCGACCTGAGCCTGGGCGGCTGCTACATCGAAACCAACGCCCCTTTTCCGGAGCGCGCTCTGATTGACCTTTGCCTGAAAACCGAAGAGCTTGAAGTTCACACCGAAGGCATGGTTCGAGTCGTTCATCCTGGCCAGGGCATGGGAGTCGAGTTCCCTTCCCGCACGGCCGAGCAGCGGGCCCAAGTGGGCAACCTGATCAACTTTCTGCGGCAAGGTTCCGCGACCCCGCCAGAACTGAGTATTTCTCCGCGGGCTCTAGTCGCCGATCTCACCCAGTTTGAACCCGCGGACAAGCCGGCGGAACAGTCCACTGAGGACTTGGAAGATCCGTTGCTCGAACTTCTGCGGCGCGGCGCCTCATTGCAGCAGGACGAGTTCCTGTCAGAGCTCAGGCAACAGCGTAACCCTGAAAACGTGGCCTCCGTCTAGAGTTTCCATTCCGCAAGTCCATCTTCATACCAGTAGGATCGCGAGAGAGTCCGCAGGTCTGCACAGCTGAGTTTTTTCTTTGAACAAAAGGCCTCCCGTCGCAGGGTGTGGGGCAGATTTCAAGGAGAGATTGGAAACAGGTGGGCAGTGCATCGGGCGAGCTTGCGGAGAACGAGAGGCTTCGGCGGTGGCGGACTACGGAAGAATCGAAGAACCCGGCCCCGTCTCTGACGCGGGTCCTTCAACCCTTCCTGGTCGCTTCCGTCCCAATGAGCGTACAGTAGTCGAACTTCATTGCTCGATGATTTCAGCAATGTTAAATCTGGGTTAAATGAAATCTCGGAAATGTAGACTGTGAGGGTTTTCCAGTTCGCGGGCGTTAAATCATTCACGGCAAGGGGAATCAGTCTGGGAAAGAGCAACACGGCTGAGCATCCGTCCAGGGAGCGGCCCGGTATGTCAGGGCGCGGGTCGTCGCCGCTATGGGCACCACTGCTCGCGATCGGGGCAGCGGCCTTCGCCGTGGAGATTCCTTTTTTCTTTCTTGGGACTCCGTCGGGACACGATGTCGAGTTCCATCTCTACTCGTGGCTCGAGGTTGTCTCGCAGTGGAAGCATGGGGTTTTTTATCCACGCTGGGCTGCGCTGGCGCACTTCGGCTACGGTGAGCCCCGATTCGTGTTTTATCCGCCGGCCTCGTGGACTCTCGGCGCTGCGCTGAGCGCGATTTTTCCCTGGACGGTTGGGTCCAGCATTTACATATGGATCGTGCTGGTGGCGGCGGGCGTGTCGATGTTCGTGCTGGCGCGCCGATGGCTCGACCGCCGCGATGCGATCTTCGTCGCAGTGCTTTATGCGGTCAACCCGTACCATCTGGTGATTGTTTACTGGCGCAGCGCGTTCGCCGAACTGCTGGCCAGCTGCCTGGTGCCGCTGTTGCTGCTGTTCGTGCTAAAAGCTGTGGACGAGGGCCGGCGAGTGATCGTGCCGCTGGCACTGGTGCTGGCGGCGGCGTGGCTGACGAATGCCCCCGCAGCTGTGATGGTCCACTACTCGATGGCGCTGCTGCTGGTGTTCTTCGCCTGGCAGCGGCGCTCGCCGCGCCTCCTTTTTGTTGCAGCGGCCGCGGTCGCGTTGGGCGCATGCTTGTCGGCGTTCTATCTGTTACCGGCGATCTATGAGCAGCGGTGGATCAATATTGCTGAGGCCGTGTCGGCCGGGTCGCGTCCGGCGGATAATTTTCTGTTCGTTCACACGACGGACGCCGATCACGACGCCTTCAACCGCATCATTTCTTGGGTTGCGGTTTTCGAGATGGCGGTAATTCTCGCCGCGGCTGGGGTGAGCAAGGTATGGATGAGTACGCACTGGCGTGAAATCAAGCGCGAACTCTGGACTGCTCTGCTGGGTTGGGCGATAGCTTGCAGCGTGCTCATGTTTCCGCTGTCGGCTGTATTGTGGAAGGTCCTGCCGAAGATGCAGTTTATGCAATTCCCGTGGCGCTGGCTCCTCTGCCTGAGCATGATCTTTTCGATATTCGTTGCGGTGGGAATGCGGCGCTGGTGGTGGCGGGGCGCCGTCTGTGGGCTCTCGATCCTAGTGATCGTGATGGCGGGGCATCGCATCCAACCGCCGTGGTGGGACAACAGCGCCGATCTCCGCGAGATGCAGGACAATATGTCGGACCGCGTGGGCTATGAGGGCACCGACGAATATACGCCGGTGGGAGCCGATCCCGCGGCCATTAACAAAGACGCGCGCAATGTCACGGTCGACGGCCCGGCGCACGCGGCCATTCGTGTCTCCCGTTGGGACGCTGAGTCGAAGATGTTTACGGCAGAGATGTCTGCGCCGGACCAGTTGGCGCTGCACTTGTTTTGTTATCCCGCGTGGCAAGCGGAAGTAAACGGCCACGTGGTCGAGACGGCCAGCACAGACATAGGGCAGATGCTGGTTCCAGTCGAAGCCGGGATGAATCGCGTGCAAATCCGTTTCGTTCGCACCCGGGACCGGGCGGTGGGTGGATGGATTTCTCTGATAACTGTGATGTCGATGATCGTCTGGACTCTGCGGGCAAGGCGCCGTAAGGCCTAGGTTCTAGAATTCCTCAGTGAAGCTCAGTGCCCTATGTGGTTAAAGTTGTTGTTCAAATCGCATGCGACGAATCCTGATCGCCACTTCGAATCCCGGAAAGCTGCGAGACTTTGCTGGAGCAGCCGCACCGCACGCAATCCAAATAGCCGGCATTCCGAACTTTGCTTCCCTGCCGACCGTAGTCGAGGACGGGCTCACCTTCGAAGAGAATGCGCGCAAGAAAGCGGAAGAATATAGCCGGTACGCGGCGGGAGAGATCGTCGTCGCCGACGACTCCGGGCTTGAGGTGGACGCGCTGAAGGGGGCGCCGGGCGTGCATTCCGCGCGCTATGCTGCGGATCAACCGCACCTGGCCGACGAGAATACGGATGACGAGGCCAACAACGCGCGCATGCTGCGGGAACTGAGAAAGGTTCCTCAGCACAAGCGCACAGGACGATTCGTGTGCGTGTTGGCCGCCGCGCGCGATGGGCAGACTCTCGCTACCTTTCGCGGGACAACCGAAGGAGTGATTCTCGACTCCCCGCGCGGCACGAACGGCTTCGGATACGATCCTCTGTTTTATTTTCCGCAGATTCAAAAAACGTTTGCCGAACTTAGTGCCGAAGAGAAAGCGCTCTATAGCCACCGCGGCGCGGCGTTTCGGCAGTTTCTGGAATGGTGCGACGGGCTCTCGTAAGAACGACGAGAAATCAAAGTCAAAAGCAGCGGACAAAAGTGTTCGCTCCACATACGTTCCTTGACTTCACTTCTCCCGGCACCCGATAATAAAAAGTTCTTTTCTCATAGCTGAATTCATAAGGAGCGTTTCGTGGCGTCAGCCAGTTCTCCTGCTCCCGTCATAGCGCATGGGGTAGCTCCGTTGCGCGCTGGTCAGGGATATTCCTTTGTTTTGCGCCGGCTGCACTCCCTTACGGGGATCGTTCCGGTGGGCGCATTCCTGTTCGAGCACATTCTGATTTCCAACTCCACCGCGATCACCGGACCGGACGCTTATGCGCGCCAGGTCAGCTTTCTGGCGAATCTTCCGCTGGTATTTTTTCTGGAGCTGTTCGGCATCTGGCTGCCGATTTTGTTTCACGCGCTCTACGGCTTCTACATCTGGTATCGCGGAGACGCCAACACGGCCGCCTATCCCTGGAGCGGCAACTGGATGTACACCGCGCAGCGCTGGACGGGCGGCATCGCCTTCGTCTACATCGTGTGGCACACCTACACGATGCGGTTTACCGGAGTCGACCTGCACGACAATCCGGCCAGGTCATTTGCCAAGGTGCAGGCGGAAGTTCACAATCCGTGGCTGCTGGCTTTCTATGTAGTCGGACTGATCTGCGCGTCGTGGCACTTCGCTTACGGGATCTGGCTGTTCGCCGCGAAGTGGGGCATTGTTTCCGGCGACAAGGCACAGCAGCGGCTTCTGCGCGTGTGCCTGGCGTTTTTCATGCTGCTCAGTGTCGTGGGTCTGGTGAGTCTGTACACGTTCCGCGAGCGATTCCAAGAGCCTCCGGGGCCGGCTACAAACATTGTGGACACACGGCCTGCGACAGCTATTAACGGAAGGCCGGTGCAATAAGATGGCGACTCCCAAAATTATTGTCGTAGGTGGCGGCCTCGCCGGACTGGCCGCGGTGATCAAGATCGCGGAGACGGGCGCCAACGTCGACCTGTTCTCCATTGTTCCGGTGAAGCGCTCGCACTCGGTGTGCGCGCAGGGTGGGATTAACGCCGCGAAAAACCTGAAGGGCGAGGGCGACTCGACCTGGCAGCACTTTGACGACACGGTCTACGGCGGCGACTTCCTGGGCAATCAGCCTCCAATTAAAGATATGTGCGACGCCGCGCCGGGGATTATCGACCTGCTCGATCGCATGGGCGTGCCCTTCAACCGCACGCCGGAAGGGCTGCTCGACTTCCGCAGGTTTGGTGGGACTTTGTATAACCGCACGGCTTTCGCCGGCGCGACCACGGGACAGCAACTGCTATACGCGCTCGACGAGCAAGTGCGGCGCTACGAATCCGAAGGCAAGGTGAAGAAGTACGAGCACTGGGAGTTGCTCTCGGCGGTGCTCGACAGCAACAACGTCTGCCGTGGCATCTGCGCCATGGACCTGCGCTCGATGGAAGTGCGCACGTTCCCGGCCGACGCGATCATTATTGCGACCGGCGGCATTGGCGCGATCTTTGGCAAGTCGACAAATTCCGTGGTGTGCACGGGATCGGCGCAGTCGGCGCTCTATCAGCAAGGCTGCAACTACGCCAATGGCGA
>CAVPQE010000034.1:0-40344 GCA_963707205.1 uncultured Acidobacteriaceae bacterium | reverse complement strand
CGAGGCGGATCGTTTCAACCACTCACGCACCTCTCCGGAAAGCAGCTATTAGCCGTTAGCAAAAAGCAGATTCCTCGCTACGCTCGGAATGACAGGCGCTCTGGAGGTTTCGCCTAACGACGGTTTCTAAAGAACGATTGCAGCACTTCCGCGCTGCGGCCGGCCAGCACTCCGCTGCGAACCTCAATCTTGTGGTTCAGTTGCGGATGATTCAGGACTTGCATCACCGAATGCACCGCGCCCGCTTTGGGATCGTCCGCGCCATATACCAGGCGCCGGACGCGAGCATGCACCAGGGCGCCGGCGCACATGGCGCACGGTTCAATTGTAGCAAACAGTTCGCAGTCTTCCAGACGGTGGTTACCAACGGCGGCACCGGCTTCGCGCAGAGCGATGACCTCGGCGTGCGCCGTGGGATCGAAGCCAATGATGTTGCGGTTCCATCCTCGTCCAACGATTCGGCCGTCGCATACTACGACCGCGCCCACCGGGACTTCTCCGGCTTCGAGAGCGCGCTGAGCGCAGCGCAGGGCTTCTTCCATCCAAAGCTCGTCCGGGGCGTTCGTTGGTCCTTCGGATGTCGGTACTTCGCCGCCGATTCTTTTGTCTACGGCCACATGGAAGCTCCGCCGGTATTCTAACGGTTTTGGGGCCACAGGCAGGCAAAGCGCGATACCCTAATGAACACACGGGTCGGAACAGGACCATGAGGCCGAAATCCGCGGGCACGCTGTTCTCAACGGAAGACTCATTGAGGGGCATTGCCCTGCTCTTCTTCTCACTGCTTTTTTCCTGGCATAGCTACGCCCAATCGCCGGTGGCTGCAGCTTCGCAGTCTACGCCCCTGCTCCGCGTATCCACCGAATTTGTTGTCCTCGATGCGCTCGTAGAAAATAGAAAAACTGGCGCCTTAATTGGCACGTTGGCCGCGAAGGATTTCCAGCTCTTCGAAGACGGGATTTCCCAACCCATCACCTATTTCAGCCATGATCAGCTGCCTTTGTCGGTCGTCTTCCTTTTTGATCTCACGGACACTGTACGCCCGGCCCTCAAACCGCTCGCCGAAGCAGCACACGAGATACTCGGGCATCTGAAGCCGCAAGACGAAGTGGCAATTATGGTTTTTTCCTCGCATACGGAGCTTTTGCAGGATTTCACCACGGACCGCTCGCTGGCCGCTACTGCTGTCGAGAAGGCCTCGGACATGAAGAGCAACGAAGGCACATTTATTCACGAGGACATGTACGAGACGGTCGAGCAGGCCGCCAAGTCGACCGTCCCGGGAAGCCGTCGCGTCTTGGTCTGGCTTACCGATGGAACGGCAAACTCGGAGAACGCTTTCGAGCGAAAGACGATAGGGAAGCATGCCCCATCTCACCTGCACACCAAAGAAGAGGCAACCGACAAACTCCTACGTTCCGGAGTCGTGGTTTCCGCGCTGATCGACAGGTCTGCGAAAACCGACGCGCTAATCGCAGCCACGGACGCGAATCCGCTTGCCTTTGTGATCGCTGGAATTCACGTTGGCGACATCAGAAGATATGCCGACCTCACCGGCGGTCCAGTGCTCAATACAAGCACGAAAGAGGTTGCAGGACGACTCGCCTTGTTGATCGACCAGCTTCGAAACCGCTACACGCTGGGATACAAGCCGGTAACTTCAAAGCCCGAAGGCACGTTCTGCAAGCTACAGTTGGAGCTGCAACCTGAGGTCTACAGAGATCATCCCGATCTCAAAAAGAAGGACATCATGGTGCGCACCAAACGCGGCTATTATCGCTAGGTGGCTCCTCTTGGCGAAGGGGATTTACGGTAGAAATCCGGTGCCAGGACGGGAGCGGGCTCTTACATAAGGTTCAGCAGTGCTCGCACAGCTTCCGGCACAACCGCACGGACGACCGCCGGGACCACGATGCGAACCACCGGGTAGGCAATCGCGACCGCGGGTACGACCAGCAAGAGCCAGATTCTCATTGGTAGGTTGTTGAAGTACGCCTTCATGACATCCTCTTTTCTAGGAATACGGGGGTACAGCCGGAAAAGTTCCCTTTAACGCTCCTCCCTGGGCGCGGTCTCTTCAATGTTAAGACCGCGTTAAGAACTTAGACGTTTGGGAATAAGAACGGTCAGAGGCCAATTTTTACGAGAGCGGAGGACAGGCCTGGTTTTGGCGATTCGCCGGATAATGGTAAGCTAGCTGCATCATGGGCATGCCGAGCTTGCTCCGCAAAGTGTTCCTCGTCGACCTGCTGCAGGGGCTGAAGATTACCTTCCGCTACCAGGATCCCAAGGAAATCTACACCGAGCAGTATCCCCTGGAGCGGCCGCAGGTGGCGGAGCGTTACCGCGGGGCGCCGCGGCTGAACGTCAACCCCGACACCGACGAGACCATGTGCATTGCCTGCGACCTGTGTGCGCTGGCGTGCCCCGAGCATTTGATTGTGGTGTCGAGCGAGCGCAACGAAAAAACCCGCCGCAAGGAACTTACCAACTTCACCTACGATTTGAGCCGCTGCATGTTCTGCGGGCTGTGCGAAGATGCGTGTCCCACCGACGCGCTGGAACTGACGCAGGATTTCGAACTCGCCAGCTATACCCGCGACGGAGCCATCTGGGATCGCGAGACGCTGGAAAAAGGTCCGCAGCCCACGCAATATAAGAAATAGCTTCCAGCTGTCAGCTGTCAGTGAGAGCACAGGTGTCCACTGCCGTACCTCTTAAACGTAAGAACAATTTGCACACTGCAATGCTCAGGACTTAGCTGACGGCTGAGAGCTGACAGCTGATGGCTGCTGCTGGGTCATGCAGTGCATTGCCCCCAGGCCCCAGATGAAGTCTCCTGAATAGATGGGCACGATCTCGCGGGTAGGGAACAGCTCTGCCAGCGTGTTGAGCGCGATCCGATCGTTCGGACGATTAAATACTGGCGCCAGCACGACTCCATTCGCGATGTAAAAGTTGGCATAACTCGCGGGAAGCCGTCGGCCCTCGAAAATCACCGGCTGCGGCATGGGCAGTTCGACGACGGTCAACTGTCTGCTGTCCTGGTCACGGGCTGCCTGCAGTCGGCGCAGATTGGCGAGCAGAGGAGCGTGGTTCACGTCCTTCGAGTTCCGCTCAACCATGGTGACGACCGTATTTCTCGACACGAAGCGGGCGAGATCGTCCACATGCCCGTGGGTATCGTCGCCGAAGATGCCGCGTCCTAGCCAGATGGTGTGCGCCGCGCCGAGGTAGTTGGCAAACGCCTTTTCGTAGTGGATCCGCGCCATGTGCGGATTGCGTTCCTGGACTTTGCTGAGCAGGCATTCTTCGGTCGTGAGAATAGTGCCGGCTCCGTTGACGTCGATCGATCCGCCTTCCAGGACAATCCGCTCTCTCATGGACATCGGCCGAATCTCGTCCGCGTGCGCAGCTTTCGCCATCAGGCCTCCGATCTTTTCGTCGTAACGCCAGTTGGAATACTTCGCCCAGGCGTTAAAGCGAAACTTGAGGGCGAGCCCACCAGCTTCATGTGGGGACAGCCGCCCCCCGCTGTCCGGCCGGGCGAAGCCCGGCTGTGGAGCGAGAAAGATGCAACCGGAGTCCCGCAACCAGACGCGGTTCGTGGGCCAGCGATGGAAGCGGACGTTGGCGGAAAGGGCATCGGCCCGCTCGAGAACTTTGCGGGCTTGCCTGGCGGCAGAGGCGTCGTTGACGATTAGCTCGACGCGTTCATGGCTTGCCAGGTTGCGGATGATTTCGGCATAGACCCATGGGATCGGCTCGAACTTCCCCGGCCAGTCGCCACGGTAGTGGGGCCAAGCGAGCCACGTGGCGGACTGAGGTTCCCATTCGGCGGGCATCCGATAGCCGCGGACGGCAGGTTTGGAATCCTCGACACTTGAAGCGTTACTTGAAGATCTGCGCGGTGCTTTGGCCACAGGGAGATTTTCCTAATCCAGCAAGCGGTTGGTGATGGGAGCGTAGCTGTCGATGCGGCGATCGCGCAGGAAAGGCCAGTTACGGCGGATGTCTTCCAGCGCCTTCAGGTCAACGTCGCCCACCAGGATTTCCTCACGGTCGTGCGAAGCTTCCGCCAGGACGCGGCCGAAAGGGTCGCAGAAGAAAGATGCGCCCCAGAATTCGAGTCCCTGGCCAGGAGCCGATTTGCCACGAACGTTGCCGGTCTCGAATCCAACGCGGTTTACGACCGCAACATATACGCCGTTGGCGATGGCGTGAGCCCGCTGAATGGTGCGCCAGGCATCGTGCTGCGCCACTCCGAACTCGGCCTTCTCCGCGGGATGCCAGCCGATCGCGGTCGGATAGAACAGTACGTGTGCTCCCTGTAGCGCGGTGAGCCGTGCGCCTTCCGGATACCACTGGTCCCAGCAAACCAGCGTGCCCAAGCGCCCGGCGCTGGTGTCGAGGGCGCGGAATCCGAGGTCGCCAGGAGTGAAGTAGAACTTCTCGTAGTAAAGCGGATCATCCGGGATGTGCATCTTGCGGTAGAGGCCACGCAGGGAACCGTCGCTGTCGAAGATCGCCGCGGTATTGTGGTAGACGCCGGCAGCCCGTTTTTCGAACAGCGACGCGATGAGGACGACGCCGTGACTGCGTGCGGCCGCTGACAGCTTTTCAGTGGTCGGGCCGGGAATCGGTTCAGCTAAGTCGAACAGCGAATGATCTTCGCGCTGGCAGAAATACTGGGTCTGGAAAAGTTCGGGCAGGCACACGACCTTGGCGCCGCGTCCGGCGGCGTCTGCGACGCGGCTCAGGGCCTTCTCCAGGTTCTGTTCCGGCTCCGGGCCGCAGGACATTTGCACCAGGGCCACGCGGAATTTTTCGGGGGGCACGCGATCCTACCTCTGCGAACAATATAGCATCCGAAAGCGGACCTCAGCCGTCGCACCTCGGACTGCAGCCCAAAAGCGGAGAGTTGGCGGCACACGAGTTCCAAAAACCTCTTATGCCAACGAATTTCCGCGAATATTTGCAAGAGTGAAGTAGAATGTCTGGCAATTTCGGCAGGACTGGTGCGGATCGCGGACCGTTGGGATGCTCCAGACAAAGCCGTTCCCAACGTCGCGAGCAGGATGGGGTGAATCGATGCCACTTCTCGAAGTCAATCACAGAAGCTTTCGGCCTGACAGCTGGTCGATCATTGAAAATGCAATTCCGCTACCCAGACAAAGGAGAAGTTATGATTCGAAAGCTGAGTACCTCTTTGCTGACGATCGTCGCGTTTGCATCGGTCGCGAGTATTTGCCATGCCCAGTCACTGCCCTTATCGACACGTCATGTCCGTGACGTGACGCTCAACGGGCAGGCGCAGTCGGTCGGACATCTGCCCGCAACGCAAACCATGCGCCTTGTCCTGATGCTGCCGCTTCGCAACCAGCCCGCGTTAGAGGACCTCTTGCAGAAACTCTACGACCCTTCCAGCCCGTCTTACCGCCAGTTCCTCACAGTGGAAGAGTTCACCGCGAGGTTTGGTCCCACGCCGGAAGATTACGACTCCGTCGTTCGCTTCGCGGAAGCTAACGGTCTTAAAGTGATTGGCACTTCGCCCAATCGCGTGAATGTGGACGTCACGGGGTCGGTGACGAGCATTGAGCAAGCTTTCCATCTGACGATGGGCCTCTACCAGCACCCCACTGAAAATCGCATCTTCTACGCTCCGGACCGCGAGCCCACTCCCGCAATGGCCGTGCAGCTGTGGCACATCTCGGGCCTGGATAATTATTCGATCCCGCATCCCGCGATGCATCGAGACTTGACCGCGAGGTCCAACGCTACAACCGGTTCCGGCCCGTCGAGCTCGTTTCTAGGCAGCGACATGAGAGCGGCGTATTACGGTGGAACTCTTACCGGGAGTGGCCAGTCGCTGGGATTGCTTGAATACTACGGCACGGATTTGGCCGACCTGACCACATACTTCACGAACGCGCATCAAACTAACAATGTCCCAATCACTCTCAAGTCCACGGACGGGACCAGCACGAGCTGCCTGGCATCGCAAGGCTGTGATGATACCGAACAGACCCTGGACATGACTCAAGCCCTCGGCATGGCCCCGGGCCTGTCGAGCCTGGTGATGTACGTAGGTTCCTCCGACTCCGCGATTTTCAACGCTATGGCTACGGCCAGTCCCCTGAACGCGCAGTTGAGCTCTTCGTGGACGTGGAGCCCGGCGGATCCCAGCACTGACAACCCGTACTTCCAGGAGTTCGCAGCGCAGGGTCAGAATTTGTTTCAGGCAGCCGGTGACAGTGGAAAGTGGGGTACATCTTCCGCGATTTTCCCGGCGGACGATGTCTACGTCACGTCGGTGGGCGGCACAGACTTAGACACCAGTAGTGCGGCCGGTCCGTGGAGTTCGGAAACCGCTTGGGTCGATGGTGGTGGAGGCATTTCGCCAAACCATTTTGCGATTCCTTCGTGGCAGACGAGTGCGGCCGCCAGCTGCTCGAGCTGTTCCCAAACCTATCGCAATGCCCCCGACGTTTCGGCGAACGCGAATTTTACCTTCTACGTCTGCGCTGACCAAACCACCTGCACTGCCAACTACTATGGCGGCACCAGCTTTGCTGCGCCCATGTGGGCCGGCTACCTGGCTCTGGTCAATCAACAGGCGGTCGCGAATGGCAACCACACGGTAGGCTTCATCAACCCAAGTCTGTATTCGATTGGTTTGAGCTCGAACTATGACTCGGATTTCCACGACGTAACCAGTGGGAGCAATGGCTACTCGGCAACCACCGGCTACGATTTGGCGACGGGCTGGGGCAGCCCGAACGGGGCTGGACTGATTAGCGCACTTGCGGGAAGCTCGTCGAGCCCCGGATTCAGCCTTTCCGCCTCGCCCGCTTCGCTCTCCGTGGCGCAGGGCCACTCGGGAACCTCCACGATTACCAGTACGGTGACGGGCGGTTTTGATTCGGCCATCACTTTGTCTGCGACTGGCCAGCCCACCGGCGTGAGCGTAGGCTTCAGCCCGACCTCGATTACCGGAGCCGGAACCTCGACCATGACGCTAACCGTGGCCTCATCCACAGCTGTCGGCACGTATAACATCAGGGTGACCGGAACTTCGGGCAGCACCGTCGAGAGCACCACGGTGTCCCTGACCGTAACCGGGACGACTCCGAACTTCACCATCAGCGCGTCGCCCACATCGATTAGCGTGGCCAGGAGCAGTTCGGGCACGTCCACCATTACCACCGCCGTTTCTGGCGGCTTCAACTCGGCGATTAGCTTGTCGGCTTCGGGACAGGGAAGCGCACAAAGCGTGACCTTTACTCCTAGCTCCATCGCGGCGCCGGGCTCAGGTACGTCGACCATGACAGTCAAAGTGGGTCGGAACTCCAGGATCGGAAGCCACACCATCACTATCACCGGCACGGGGGGAGGCGTGACGCATACGACTACGGTCACTCTCAACATCCTGCGCTAATCGAAGTGAAATGTTTCGATGCGGGCTGCTTCGGCAGTCAGCGACACAAGCCCGGACCTCCGCGGTCCGGGCTTTTTCCGATCACCATCAGACACCAACTGCGAATATAGGACAAAGCCTGTCGCACTTTGGCAAGCGCGCTCAACAGGCGCTGGTTGCCGGCAACCATCTTTTCGAGACGCTGGCGCACCTGCTCAGAAGGCATCGAGCGGAGCACCGCCTCGATCGCGGCTTCCGCGTTCAGCGATTCCGTGCCGACCAGGTCGAGCAAGAATTCCAGCGCTGCATCTTGACGGGTGAGCGCGATCGCAGAGAGCAGAACGGAACGCCACCACGGATCGTCAGCCTTGACCAAGCATTCCCGCAAGGCATGGAAGCCCTCGGGAGAATGCGTCCCGGCGATTGCGAGCGCTGCTTCTGCCGCGTTGTCGTCGGCGGCGGCGAGGAAGCATTGAATCCACGGAATTGCACTCAAGCCTTCGAGATGCAAGATTCCGCTGTAGCAGGCACCCAGCACTTCCGGTTCGTCTTCGCCGATAACAGCCCTCATGCGGAGCAGCAGTGAGGCAGACGTCGAGCCCACCTGCTCGATCGCGCGCACTGCCTCCGTCCGAACGGCCTTGTCCTTGTCGCCCACTAGTTCGATGAGGTGCGCCAGCAAATCCGCATCGGTAAGACTGCGGCATTGCACCAGCGCCAAGGCGCAGGTGGCCCGCAGCGTTCCGGCGGTGTCGGACTGACCGCCCCAGACCGGTTCCATCTGGATGTGTCGCGTCCCGCGAAGATAAACGTCCGGCTCCTGGTGCTCCAGCGCGGCGAGCGCGCGACTCAATGCGTTCTTGGCCCAGCATTGCGGATCGGTCTTTACCGGATTGTCGAAGAAGCGGTCGAACGCGGCCAGCAGGTCCGGCATCAGCTGCGTCATAGGGAATTCGCGCACCAAGTCGGCCGCTTTCGCAACAATGAAGTTATTGCGATGAGTGAGGGCCTTGCGCAAGGCTAGGACACGGCTCTCTTCCGGCTCGTGGCGCAGCGCGTCGAGAGCCGCCACTTGATCTTCGAAGCTGCGCTTGCCGGGCATTCTGGCAGTGTATCTGAGGAGTGACAGGCGTACGCTAGGGTTCTGTTTGCTTGCCGTGCGCATCACGCCAGTCGAGCTTCGCTCGACCGGTCAGCGGAGAGCCTGCCCTGAGCTTGTCGAAGGGGCGACTGTCCCCCCATGGGGGTTTCCGCGAACTGAGACAGCACCGTTGGCGAGAGCGCGTGGCACCTGGTCTTGTGGTTGCTGTAGAGTAGTGGGTCGGGGATCAAACAGGTAGGTTGGATAGCTTGGGAGGCTTGCGGTGAAACACGGCAATCATAGCAATTCGAAAGAGCATTCGAATCAGGGACACGGTGCCGGGGGCGAGGGCAAAGACCGTAATTTGCACAATCCCATTGAGGACCGTCTGATTCCGCTCGAACCGCTGGATCTGGCCAAGGTGCGGTCAATCGACGATCTGGTGCGGGCGATGGCCAAAACTGCCTTCACCGGACGGCAGCTCGGCGAGGCCGCTGACGTGCTCGAAGCGATGGCGCTCGACGAAGACGCTTTCATCGTGATGACCCTGGCTGGGGCGATGACCGTCGCCAAGCAGGGCCTGATTGTCACTGAGCTCATTGATCGCGGCATTGTGAATGCGATTGTCTCCACTGGCGCGCTCATGGCTCATGGATTGGTCGAGGCCACCGGGCGGGCGCATTTCCGCGCCAATCCTGAGGTTTCCGATGAGGAGCTTTACGAGCAGGGCTACAACCGCGTTTATGACACGCTCGAGCCCGAGCAGAACCTGGACGACGTCGAGGAAGTCATGGCGGCTGTTCTTGAGGCCTGGGACCACAACGAAGTCATGTGCTCGTACAAGCTGAATCACGTCATCGGAGCATATCTGGCGAAGCGCGATCAAGGGCAGCGGGGAATTCTGAAGTCGGCATATGAGCAGGGAGTGCCGGTGTTTGTGCCGGCGTTTAGCGACTCCGAACTGGGTCTCGACACTGCGCTGAACAACCGGCTGAGAGAATCCACGGGAAGACATAAGATTCGCTTCGATCCGTTCGAGGATCTGGAGCATTTTGCGGCGACCCTGCTGCGGCAGAAAAAACTCGGGATTTTCACCATCGGCGGAGGCGTTCCGCGCAACTGGTCGCAGCAGTTTGGGCCCTTTATCGAACTCCGGCACCGGCGGCTGGGAGAGAACGTGCCTCTGAAGCGCTATCACTACGGGCTCAGGATTTGCCCCGAGCCGGTGCATTGGGGCGGGCTATCTGGTAGCCCCTATAGCGAGGCGATTTCTTGGGGTAAGTTCGTGCCTCCATCGGAAGGCGGGAAGTTTGGCGAGGTCTTCGTAGACGCGACCGTAGGGCTGCCGATCATCGTGGCCGCAGTGATCGAGCGGCTGGACAAGGCCAAGAAAGGCGGCAGTGCGCGCAAGGGCGCTAAAGCCATCTCTCGGAAATGAAGACCAAACGGCTGTTTGGGATGCGCCCAGATTTCAGTTAGGCGCGACTTTCTGAGGCGACAGAATCTTCAGCGGAAAAATCCGGGGCGTCGTTCTCCTGGGTATCGTGACTGCCGGTCCGAAGACGGCGATAAAGCGGCGCAAGGATACTGTTTCCTAGGACTTCCGACTCTGCCTGAAACCAATCCTGCAGGGCCTGACCATCCTCCTGACCGCGCGTTTCATAGAGCTGCTTGGCGCGCGACCGCACCTTCCGCTCCACGAGCTGCACCATCAGTGCCTGTTGCTTCTTTCTACGTGTTTCGATGTCCACTGCTACTCCTCGTTCTGTGTCTTTCCTACCACATCCATGATAACCGATTCCTGTTAACGGAATGTTACATTCGGCAGAGGGCGGAATTACCAAAGTTTTACTCCCTCTGGGAAAGGTCGTCGGCTTTTGATCGACCAACTGTATTTGATTCAGTTACTTAGAAATCGATCCAAGATAATAACAGCAGAAACGCAAGTGCCTTGGCGCAATAGTTTAGTCATCAAAGCAGACGCTGCTCAAGAAGGTTGGATGCAGGCCGATGGGGGGCGGGTGTACTACGAGGGACGCCGGCAAGCTCCAGCGAAGCGACCCCACTTAGTCGAAGATCAATACGGCCGAGGCGATCACCGTGGTCCACAAGCCACGCTTGTCGCCGACGGCAGACTGCGTCACATTCGCGGTACGCACGATTTTGTTGGAAAGGCGGTAAATCTGTTTCTTCTCATCCCAGGAGCGGTCAGGATCGAATTCCACATTGAGGGTGGTGGCGAGCATTTCGGCGGCGAGTTCCTCGGCATATTCCCCAGCGGCGTCTTCGGTCTCGCCAAAGGAGTGATGCTCGCTGAGATAACCGTAGGTGTTGCGGTCGGCCGGAATGGCCACGCCGATCGACGAAGCCAGCAGACGGTGAGGCTCGCGTGTGGAGTTTTCGGCAACCACAGCGAAAACGACTTCTCCGGGATGGAGGTATTTCACGCCCTCCTTGCGGGCCAGTAGCTTGCAGTTGGGCGGGAAAATGGAGGAGACTCGGACTAGATTCTGGGCAGCGATACCGGCGTCGCGCAACGCCAATTCGAACGAAGTCAGCCGCTCGCGGTGTTTTCCCACTCCCTTGGTAAAGAAAATCCGCTTCGGAACCATGTCTTTGCCCAAATCGGTGATCCTCCGAGAAGAAACTTGAGTGTTAAGAATGCACAATCTAACACAATGCTTTGTAAAGGAAATATGAATTTGCAGGCGAGGCGAAAAAAAATACGGGGAGCGCTGGCGCGCGTCCCCGCTGGATGTCGAACAAAGCCGGTTCAGGGAGCGGCGGTGACGCCCGTGACTGTAATCGTATTGTCCTTCTCGGTTCCGGTCACCGTGACCTTGGCACCGGCGTTTTTGTCGAGAGTGGCCAGGGCTGCCTTGTCGCTAGTGTCCAGGGTATAAACCTTGTCGCCCATGACGAGAGCGTATTTCGCTCCTTTGCCGACGCAGACGCGAGTGCAGCCGGCTTCGTCGCTTGACTCCATGTGTTTGGCGCCGCACATCGAGTCGCTGACTTTCCCGGTAAAGGTTTTTGCTTTAGCCGCGAATGCGGAGGAAACGGCTAAGCCTGAAATCACAATCAGGTTCAACAGAAGGAATCCCACTTTTCGAACTCGTGCATTCATCACAGATTCTCCTTGTGGGCTGGCGCCCGAGCGATGCTGGGGCACAGCCGCAAGCTTAGAGGATGATCCAATGGACGAGAAGTTACAAGTAATCATGAGGCGGAGCAAAAAAACTGCGGGGAGCGCAGGCGCAGGCGCGCATCCCCGCTTACTGCCCGGATTTTTTAGGGGGGAGGGCCCGGGCCAACCTTTGCTTTGAAAACAGAGGCTAAGACTAACCGACAAAGGGCGGCCTCCGAAAAACCTTGTGAAGTTGTTACGAAAACCGGACAAAGCGCCTCGACTCCCGTCCCCCGCGTTCGTCGTTCCCTATTTCGGCGCCTTGACCGAGTAGATGAGATCGACGTCGACGGTCTTGTCGCGCACGTTGGCCGTCACATGCGACGCCACATCCCAGTCCAAGGCCGGCGGGAGCAGCTTGTGGGCTGCGGGCAGATATTCACTGAGGTAAGTCGAGTCATAAACCTCCCCAAAGCGGATCTTCCAGGCATCGCGAAGTTTCGCCATCAGGCTGTTGTCGAGGCCGCGGAATTCGAGTTCTCCCATGTGGTAGACGTACCCTTCGGTGACCTCGAGGCGAATGGCGACGGTGCCCGCGGCATCATCAAATATGGCTTCCGGCTTGATCGTGCAGGTGATAAATCCGCGGGACCCATAGAGTTTTTGGATGTCCTTCAGGTTATCCCCAAGGCGGATCGTGTTGGCCGGTTGGCCGGGCTCCGCGCGGACCATCTTCTGCAGCGTGTCGGTGGGAAACTCATGATTGCCCGACCACTCCAGATTTTTGAGCTTGTACTGCTGGCCGGGCGTGACTGCAAACGTGACATCGACGACGGTCTGATTGCGCGGGCCATCCTCGTTTTCGACAGCAGGCTGCTTCACAACCTTTGGTTGGGGCTCGCCGAATTGCGCCTTCAGGTATCCTCGCTCGTAATAAACCGGCAGAAGCTGACGCTGGATGAGCAGATTGAGGCGGCTGCGAGAATACTCGCGGTCGGCAAGCCTCCGGCCGGCAGCTTCGAGCGCGGGTACATCGCCAGCGGCTGCTCCACTGAACTCAATGTTGCGGACTCGAATGAGAACGTCGTTCACATGATAGTTAATCGCCTCGACGGGGCCGTCCTGTTTGCCGACCCGCAGATACTCGACGTGTCCAGGGATGGAGTTCTCGACCAGCATCGCCTGAAGCACGTCGGACACCTCGTCGGCTAGGCGCCCGTAAAGCGGCAGCTCTCCGTCAAACAGTGGCGCGTGCTCCTTGATGCGCTGGCGGAGTTCGGCGTCGGAAAACCAGACGAAATCTTCAAAGCGGGCCGGGACAAACTTCTGGGCGTCGGTCACGTGCAGTTCGAGCTTGGTTCCCGCGGAGGAATACGAGAAGCTGTACGCGATGTCGGTGAACACTCCCATGTCGCCCAGGCGGCGGGCAGCTTTCTTGAAGTCATCGTCGTCGACCGCGGTGCCCATCTGCAGGCCAGTCGCCGCCGCGATCGCTTCTTCGCGAAACCGCTTGCTTCCGGCAACTTGGATGGCGATCAACTGGCGGGCGGAGGCGGGCATTTGTGAGAGCGGCTTCTGCGCGGGCGTGCCTTGGCCCTTGCCCGGCAGACTGGCAAGGAGTATTAGAAGCAGTAGTCTGGAGATCGCCTTCGTCATCGACTTGGAGTGTGCACCAATTCTTCCGTAGATTTGTGCTTCACCGCAATGTCAATGAAGGCGAGGGCCGCCCGGCTGAGAGCTTTATCTTTACGGAAGACCAGCGCCAGATCGCGGCGAACCTGCGCGTCGGCGATAGGAATAGCAGCGAGAACCTTGGCGCGAACGTCTTCCTCGACGTTGGACCGGGCGATGAAGCCGATGCCCACGTCGGCGGCCACGAAGCGCTTCAGCAGTTCGCTGGAGTCGAGTTCCATGGTGAAGTTCGGCTTCAGGCGGCGCTCATGAAACAGTTGCTCGATGGCATCCCGCGTATGTCCGGCCTTGGGGACGACCAGGGGAAACTTGGCGACATCGGCGATGGTAGCCGACTTCATCTTTCCCAGAGGATGCTGCGGCGGCGCAATGACAATCAGTTCATCCCGATGGATGAGGACCACGGTCAGGCGCGTGTCGGTGACGGGAAGGGAGATGACGCCGAAGTCGACCGAGTTGTCGATGATGGATTCGAGAATCTTGCCGTAGTCGGCGCGCTTGATGTTCACCGAAACGTCGGGATACTGCTTCTTGAAGTCGGCAAAAACATAGGGCAGGATGTGCAGACAAGTGCCCTCATTCGCCCCCACAATGATTTCGCCACGGGGCACGCGCTCCATCTCGGCAATGGACACGAGCATCGCTTTGCGAGCGTCGAGAGTTTCCTCGACATACTTCTGAAAGGCCTTGCCGGCGGCCGTGAGCGATACTTTGCCGCCCGAGCGGTCGAACAGTTTCGCGCCAACTTCTTCCTCAAGTCCGCGGATCTGCGATGAAATAGCCGGCTGAGTCCGAAAACGCTTCTCCGCCGCGCGCGAGAACGACGCGTGCCGCGCCACTTCGAGGAAAGTCTCGAGCTGGTCGAAGTCCATAAAAGCATTCAGCACTCAGCAGTCAGCATTCAGCCTTTCAGCCGGTGCGTAGTCCCAGTCATATGGGACAAAAGTCGATTTGGCTGAATGCTGCCCGCTGAGTGCTGACTGCTCAAGTATAAAGTCGCGTTATCCCGGCTATAAGAACAATCGAATTGCCAGCGTCGGCGACTGGCTTTACACTCCTCGGTCTGCACAACGCGACCGATTGTAGCAGCCTGCCCACCCGCAGGACTGTCCGCGACCGTTCGCCTGATTCCAGAAGGGAATTGCTTCCTGGCAAGGAGTTTTCATGGCTGATGCCAAGACCGTTCTCGCGTTCGCGAAGCAGCACGACGCGAAGATTCTCGACCTGCGCTTCACCGATATTCCCGGGCTGTGGCACCACGTTTCCTATCCCATCACGCAGCTGACAGAGGCTTCTTTTGAAGACGGATTCGGCATCGACGGCTCGTCGATCCGGGGCTGGGCCGGCATCCACGAGAGCGACATGCTGCTGAAGCCCGACGCGAACTTTCATTTGCTCGATCCCTTCACCGAGGTGCCCACGCTGGTGCTGGTATGCGATGTGGTCGATCCGGTCACCAAGCAGCAGTACGACCGCGATCCCCGCTACATCGCGAGAAAAGCCGAGATTTATCTGACCGCAACCGGCATTGCCGACACCGCGTACTTTGGCGCCGAGGCCGAGTTTTTTATCTTCGACAATGTGCGCTTCGATCAGCGCGAGCAGTACGGCTTTTACTATATCGACGCCGAAGAGGGTCGCTGGAACTCAGGCAGGGAAGAGAACAATCTGGGGTACCGTCCGCGCTACCGGGAGGGCTACTTTCCCGTGCCGCCCACCGACCACTATCAGGACCTGCGCTCCGAGATGGTGCTGACCATGCAGAGCTGCGGCATCGACGTCGAATGCCACCATCATGAAGTAGCCTCGGGCGGCCAGACGGAAATTGATCTAAAGTTCGACTCGCTGGTGCGCTCCGCCGACAAGATGTTGCTCTATAAATACATTGTGAAGAACGTGGCCAACCGCTACGGCAAAACGGTCACCTTCATGCCCAAGCCGATTTTTGGCGATAACGGAAACGGCATGCATACGCACCAGTCGCTGTGGAAGGCCGGCGAACCGCTGTTTGCGGGCGATGGATATTCCGGGATATCGCAGCTTGCATTGTGGTACGTCGGCGGCTTGATCAAGCACGGCCCTGCGCTTTCGGCGATCATCGCTCCCACCACCAACTCCTACAAGCGGCTTGTGCCCGGATTTGAGGCGCCGGTGAATCTGGCGTACTCGCGGCGCAATCGCTCCGCGGCTTGCCGGATTCCCATGTATTCCGTCGCTCCCAAAGCCAAGCGCGTCGAGTTCCGGCCTCCCGATCCGAGCTGCAATCCGTACATGGCCTTTTCCGCCATGTTGATGGCCGGTCTCGACGGCATCGAAAACAAGATGGATCCCGGCCTGCCGCTGGATAAAGACATGTACGAACTTGACCCGGAGGAATTGTCGAACATTCCGTCAATGCCCGGCTCGCTCGAAGATGCGCTGGACGCGCTGCAGCGCGATCACGCCTTCCTCTTGAAGGGCGATGTGTTCACCGAAGAACTGCTGCGGACCTACGTCGATTACAAGCGCTCGAAGGAAGTGGACGCGATTCGCCTGCGCCCGCATCCCTACGAGTTCGCGCTCTACTACGACATCTAAGGACGGTTTCGCCGATAACGCGTCTCACGCATATTCGACTGGGCCGCCCCTGGTGAAATCGCAATGTCATAACAGCAATCCGTCGTGTTCGTTGTACTGTTGATCCAACCAGCAGGCATCCCCGTAGCATGCAGTTGGTACAAAAATGAGCCCTCAGAATCTCGTCCCCAAACTCCTTCTTGGAGTCGCCACCGTTATCGTTGCACTCCCGCTGCCGAGGGCGCGAGATTGGTTGGAGAACTTAAATCAGTCTTCCGAAGCGAAGTAGGACTGCCGGGAAAGTACCAATCTGCCGCTGAGGCCGCCGACGATTGCTCCGACCATGATTGCTGCCACGAGCGTATAGCCGCCTTCGATCAGGAGCAGGTCGCGGGAGAGGCTCAGCGTCGAGGGCAGCGTCGCGAGCACGACGGCGATCCAAAGCAGAGTCGAGCAAAGGATTCCCTGCCAGGGGCCCTTGCGCGTTCGCCAGGTCTGCAACCATGCGACTCCGTAGGCGAACAGCAGGCACGCGGCGATGCTGAGCAGGTGCGGGGAGTACCAAAAGACCAACTCCTTCAACTGGGCAGGCGTCAGACCGAGATCGGTCATCCAGCGGGCACGGAACAGGTAGTGCGAGTGCCAGAGCATGCCGACATACCAGGCAGCAAAGGCGGCCAGGAGCACGGGCAGATGGTAGATCTGGCGGTGCGTCTTGTCGAGATGGACTTCGCCGAGCGTGTATGGCTCATTGCGCAGAGCTTCGGGGAGACAGTCTTGCGCACACTTAATACGGGCAGGCCAGCGCGAGCAGTCAGACAGGCGGAATTCCGGCCTGCCGCGGAGGCCGGTGACGGCGGCGTGCGTAGCGTCAATGGTGACGCCGACTTGCTGGTGGGTCTCGGGACAAGTGACGGCACGAGGGGTGGAATATGCGTGATGGATTTGGCGCGCCCAGAGTGCAGGCATGAGCAGGACGAGGGCTGCAATGACAATAAAGAGAAGGAACCCGAATAGCAGCAGCATGACGCACCTCACTAGGCGGCGATAGTCGCCAGAGAGCGGGCCGTTCTTCTGAGTGCATGGTAGCGCCGGTTCGAAGCTTAGTCTGTGAGTGGGATCACGGATTGCGTGACAGTCTTTAAGAAACTCAACCGTCGCAATCAGGCGTGTGTGTTGAAAAAGTCCATTTTCCCCAAAACAACAGCAATCATTTGGGGGATACAAAATGGTGGGGCATCCTGACGCGATTTTATTTTTGCGAATATCGCGGGAAGGAATTTTTCAACAGCCGAAGTCGTTCTAAACTGAGAATTAGATGACAAGGGTTAATGATGGAAATCACGACTCTGCGACAGTCCTCCACCCCCCGAACACGTTTAGCAATAATTCCAGAACGCTTTGAGGCCGGATCACTCTCCTTCGATAAGGCTTGTGCGTTGCCCCTTGTGGGCTTGGGTATTACCGCGGGCAGGTCTAGTCTTTGCTCCAGGAATACGGCGCCGGAAGTCCATTCTGCTTTCGAACTCCGCGCATTTGGTTTTGCTGGTGCGTGCGGATTCGCAGGTCGGAGCGCGGCTTTCCGGTGCACGGTAGGATGAATCCAGCGTCGCGATCCGCGGGAAAATAAACTAAGGAATCCGACTGGTCCACTTCTCCCGCATTTTCCAGCTTGCCCGCACAGGTCAGGCAGTAACCCTGATGGCAGAGGGCCGGCAGGGAGATCCCTGCGGCGAAAGCTGCGTCCCAGATATGCTCTTCCCGTTTCACCTGGATCGAGCGCTCGTCGTCGGGAAGCAGCAGCACGACCTGAAACACCTCTGGTTCTTGATTCATAGTTGGCGATGGTCCTGCCTGGCCGCGAAGCCAGGCAGAACCACTGTAAACGAAAACCGCCGTAGACGAAGTCCTACGGATTGTAGAAGCCGGCGTTCTTGCTGTAAGGGGCGTGTCCCGGCTCGCCACGGCGGAAGTGACCGGAAGGAATGCTCTTGCCATCGCGCTCGTGGGCCAGCAACTCGATGAACCATGCTTCGTGTTCGATCTCTTCATTCAGAATCCGCGACGCCATATCGTAAGTGCGCGGATCCTTGCCGAAGGTCATGTCGCAAATCTCAATCCAACTGCGGATCGCGCAGCGCTCCGACTCCAGCAGAAGAGTCAGAATGTTCACGGCCGTCGGCGGATCCGGCAGTTTGGCGGCGCGACAGCCCGCCTGGTCGTGAAACGCCGGGAGATCGTTGGGCAACTCACCACCCAGCTCGTAAATACGAGGCACGATCAGTTCCCAATGGGCGCGGTCTTCCAGACGCGCGTCCTCGCAAATTTCTTTGTAGTCTTCGTGACCGGCAAGGTGCATGCGAAGGATGGTGTAGTAGTAGTAGGTGCTTGCAAATTCTGCGGCTGCGTTGGCAATTAACATTTTAATCAGCTTTTCGACGTCCACTCCGCGGGCGCGAATGACTTCTACTCCGACCCGCTGCGTGACATCGCCAGCCTTCACCACTGGAACGTTCTTCTTCTCAGGCATGAAAAAGCCTCCTTTTCGCTTCCACTCTAGTCTCCTTGTTTGCCATAGGTCTAAGATATAGTTACTATCGCAAGCATAGCTATTTCCTTTGCGACTCATTTGTCGTAGATTCGAAAATGCAGATTCATCAGCTCCGCTATTTTTGCGCAGTCGCGCGGACCGGCAGCTTTACCCGCGCCGCACAGCAGGAACATCTCGCTCAGCCCTCGCTCTCCCAGCAGGTTCGCAAGCTTGAGGATGAACTGGGAACGCGGTTATTCGATCGGCTGGGGCGTACCGTGCGCTTGACCCAACTGGGCGAGGCGTTCCTGCCGCGAGCGGAGGCGATCGTTCGCCAGGTGGCCGACGCTAAGTTGGAAATGCAGGAGATGGCCGGAACCGAGCGCGGCCGGCTGGTCATCGGAGCCATCCCCACAATCGCGCCGTATTTTTTGCCGTCTTGTCTGGCAAGTTTTGCGCGGATGTTTCCGCGAGTTCAAATCACTGTCGTTGAAGGGGTCACCAGCGAGCTCCTTAATCTGCTCCACGAAGGCACGGTGGATCTGGCTCTGCTTGCGCTGCCAGTGCACACGACCCACTGCTTGAGTCGTGAACTCTTTCGTGAACGGCTTTATGTGGTCGTTCCCTCAAGTCATCGGCTGGGGTCGGCGCCCCACGTCCATCTTTCGCAAATCGAAAACGATCCATTCCTTTTGCTCAAGGAAGGCCACTGCTTTCGCGAAAACACTCTGGCAGCCTGCGGACGCGCCCGATTGCAACCCAATGTGGTCTTTGAGAGCGGCCAATTCACCACGATCCTGGCCATGGTCTCCGCCGGGACAGGAGTCTCCGTGGTGCCCGAAATGGCGGTGGAAAAGCGAGAGGGTTGCCGTTTCCTGCCCCTTGCGGATGAGGGCGCCTACCGTCGCGTGGGAATCCTACAGCTCAAGCAACACTTTCGCAGCCGCGTACACCGCGCCTTCCTCCGACATTTGCAAAATCGGAGTGCGGTCTAGACGTGGTTAGTGGCTAGCGGTCAGTGGTCGGTAAAACCATAACGAATCACTAACCACTGGCGTTAAACACGGTTACGGCTTCAACTGCTTCTCGATCGCCGCAGTCACTTCCTTCGAATCCGGCGTAACCGCTGGTTCAAAGCGCTGCACCACTTTGCCGTCGCGACCGGCCAGGAACTTGGTGAAGTTCCATTGGATCTCTCCTTCGATGCCGGTGCCCGTTTCTTTCGTCAGGTAGGCGTATAACGGCGCCTGGTCGGCTCCCTTCACCGAAATCTTGGAATACATGGGGAAGGTCACGCTGTATTTGCGAGTGCAGAACGTCTTGATGTCTTCGTTCGTCCCCGGTTCCTGCGCACCGAAGTTGTTGGCCGGGAAGCCGAGAATGACGAAGCCCTGATCTTTGTACTTTTCGTAGATGGCTTCGAGCGCGCTGTATTGCGGAGTGTAGCCGCACTGGCTGGCCACGTTCACCAGCAAGACGACCTTCCCCCTGTAGTCGGCGAGCGGGGCCGGCTTGCCGTCGATGGAATTGAGCGTGAAGCTGTAGACGCCTGAGCCTGCAAACAGCGATGTGGCCATAATCAGCAGTATTCCGAAAGCCAGTATTCCGGAAGGAAGATAGGTTCCCAGTTTACCCAGGTTTGTGGCGGACGGTCTCATTCCTGACTCCTGTGTTGCGAATTTGTGCAGAGATGAGACCGACGATACAGACGAAGGGATACTCAGTGCAACGGGCGAAATGTAAATTCTATGTCTCCGGGCCGGATCGCCGGACTATACGGCGGTTCGAACAGAGCTTTCCTTGACCATCCGTTCCACCAATCGCATGCGTTTGCCCGGAAGCGCGGAATCGGCCACTTGTGGCCGGGCTATTTCACACGTGCTGACGGAAAGAAACGCGTCGCCCATGCAGTCCAAAGCCGAGGCGGAGCGCCCGAGCACCATCAATAAGTATTTCTGGGCGATAGGCCGGTCGGCTGGATGGATCAGGGCCCACCAGCGGCGAATCGACTCCTGCACTTCCGATTCGTTCTTTTCACCGACCACGAGCGAATCGATCAAACGGTAGACCTTGCTCTTGATCGCCTGGTACGAGACGGAAATCTCTTGGGGCATAAGGTTCCTGGGTTGTGCTGTATCTCACCTTTGTGCAATCCGCCCACCAAACCGCAGGCCCCTGTTTTAGCGTGGGTTACGGCTATTCACGATTGTGAACGTACTATGAATGGAATAAATCGGGTATGGGATATGAATTCTGGAAGGAGCCGAAACAGCAGCTCGGGGGGTCGGAGCTACGGAGGGTTTAAATCCAGGCGGGTTGAAAGATAAAGTTGCGGGGTTAGGAGGTTTTTTCGTAAAGACAAACTGTTCGCCTCCCCCGCACACTACGCCCGGGCTGTGCGGCCTGTGCAGGTTACAATGTTGCGCTCTACTCAACCGGACTTTCGTCGAATCCTGCCATCTCCCAGCCAAGAGTGCAGGCATTTGTCGAATCCGGCATCCGTAATCAGAACGAACTGAACTCATTTCGGAGGCTCAATGAAAAGGTGCGCGTGGCTGTTCGCAATTCCTGTACTCATCTCGGTATCGGCAGGGCAGATTGCCTCATCCTTGGATTCGCAGGGAAACGGCTCGCAGGAGAATACTTCGCAAAGCAATACTTCGCAGGGCACCTGGCACGAAGCGGATCCCGGGACCCGCATGTTTTTCCCGCGGGACATGTTCTGGGGCTGGGCGCAGTTTGACCTGGCGCCTCCGCATAACGAGATTGATCCCAATCTCTGCGCCGGCAATGCCGGGCAGTACGGCGGAGTCAATGCGCCCTGCAGTTTGTTCGCCCGCTACATGCTCTCGGGGATTCTGGAGGTTCGTCCCTTTGGCCGGGGTCCGCTGCGCAGGTTCATGGTGTATGGAGCGCCCACATTCCTGTTCGGCAAGACGATACCGAAGACGCTCTATACCTGGTCGCCGGATGCGATCGGAATCGAGCACTCCTGGGGCGTTGGGATCTATATCGACAAGGGCTTCGAGTTTCGCGTGACGCAGCACTTCCTATTCGATCGTCTAGGAGCGCGCGATAAATATCTGGGCGTCGCCGACCTGGGCAACAACGGGCCCTGGGGGCGGTTCATGACCGTGGGCGTGCGGAAGACGTTCGGGACGCGGCGCTGGTAGGCGGCGCTTGCTGCGCAAGCGGTACCTTATGCGGCAGCCGGGACCGATGGCCGCATCAGTCGCCGTATCAGCCAGACGATCAACGCCACAAACAGCCCGAAAAAAATCAGCGGGGTCAGGAAAATCAGAAACATCCAGCCGGGCCCACCCATGGTGGTGACGTCGCCGCCCACCGTGGACGCAGGGTCGCGGCGAATCCGGCCGCCGAATACCGTGACGTCGCCGCCGACCTTCACTTCCTTGTCGATGCGAATATCGCCGCCAAAAGTGGTAGCGTCACCCCCGACCTGTCCCTGATCCTCAACCACGATGTTGCCGCCAAACGCAGTCACGTCGCCCGAGACATGTCCGCGCACCCGGATGCTGCAGCCAAAGCAGGTTGCCTCGCCGACTTCTTCATCGGGCGCAATGCTGATGTTGCGTCCTACCTGGGTGCGATCGCGGTCGGCAAATGCCGCGCTTGACAGGGCAACGATGAAGATCAGGCCTGCGAACATCACTCGGAGACGGCGAAGATAGTGAGTCATGACTTATCCCCGTTGGCTCGGAAGACAAATTATGGCACAGGCAGACGATCCTGGCGGGCTATTTTGATCAAACCCGGACAAGCAACAATAATCTGCCTCGAATCTGAAGCATTCTTTATAATTGAAAGCTTTATAAATCGCATTTGGAAACTTTAATAGCGGAGGCCGTGCATGGCAGGCAGTTATAACGGCGTAGCGGTACCGGCGGACGGAAAGAAAATCGGTTATGCAGGGGGCAAGTACGACGTTCCAAATAATCCGATCATTCCTTTCATTGAGGGCGATGGCACGGGCCGCGACATCTGGAAAGCCTCCCTGCGCGTCTTCAATGCGGCGGTGGAGAGAGCGTACCAGGGCAAGCGCCGCGTCGCCTGGTACGAGGTATTCGCCGGAGAGAAAGCCAAGGCCAAGTTCGACACGTGGCTGCCGGATGACTCCGTCGACGCCATTCGCGAGTTTCGTGTTGCCATCAAGGGCCCGCTGACGACGCCAGTCGGCGGCGGCATCCGTTCGCTCAACGTCGCTCTGCGGCAGATTCTCGACCTCTATTGCTGCGTGCGCCCCGTGAAGTATTACAAGGGAGTGCCCTCGCCGGTGAAGCATCCCGAACGCATGAACGTCGTGATCTTCCGCGAGAATACCGAAGACGTTTACGCCGGCATCGAGTGGGAGCAGGGAACTCCGGAATGCGCGAAGCTGATCGAGTTCCTTAACAAAGATATGCTGAAAGGCGGCAAGAAGCAGATCCGCCTCGATTCCGGCATCGGCATCAAGCCGATGTCCGTGACCGGTACCAAGCGCCTGGTGCGCATGGCGATCCAGCATGCTCTGGAGTCCGGCCGCAAATCGGTCACGCTGGTGCATAAGGGCAACATCCAGAAGTTCACGGAAGGCGCATTTCGCCAGTGGGGATACGACGTTGCCACCGAGGAATTTCGCGACAAGGTTGTGACCGAGCGCGAGAGCTGGATTGTCGACAACAAAGACAAGAATCCGAATCTGACCGTGGCGCAGAATGCGGAGATGATTGAGCCCGGCATGGAGTTTGCTCCTCCTGCTTTCCGGCAGGCGGTCGAAAAAGAAGTGAAGCAAATCCTCGATCGCATTTATGCCACGCATGGCAATGGCGCCTGGAAGAGGAAGATCATGATCAACGACCGCATTGCCGACTCGATCTTTCAGCAGGTCGTCACGCGCGCCGACGAATATTCGGTTCTGGCCACGCCCAACCTGAACGGCGACTACATCTCCGACGCCTGCGCCGCGCAGGTGGGCGGGCTTGGCATCGCCCCGGGCGCCAACATCGGCGACGGCTATGCCATCTTCGAAGCCACGCACGGCACCGCGCCGAAGTATGCCGATAAAGACGTGATCAATCCCGGCTCGGTCATCCTGTCCGGAGTCATGATGTTCCGCCACCTGGGGTGGAATGAAGCCGCGGATCTGATCGAGCAGAGTATGGAGCGGACCATCGAGCAGAAGAAAGTGACCTACGATTTCGAGCGCCTGATGCCGGGCGCCACCAAAGTCAAGACCAGCGAGTTCGCGGGACACATCATCGAGAACATGGGCGCAGGGGTATTGGTTTAGGCAGAACGAGTCTCCGAAGTATTGTCATTCCGAGCGAAGCGAGGAATCTGCTTTCCGCCGGCAGCGCCCGGGATCAGCCGCGAAGCGGCGACAGAATACAGCCCACGGCGTAAGCCGTAGGTCAATGCGTGCAGACACCAAGCCCCAGAGGGGCGAAAGACATTGCACCAGGCGCTTTCATAGAAAGGACCCATCATGCGCAAGAAAGTAACGATCGTAGGTTCAGGCAACGTAGGCGCGACCGCGGCTCACTGGATCGCTTCCAAAGAACTCGCCGATGTCGTCCTGATTGACATCATCGAAGGCGTGCCGCAGGGCAAGGGACTCGATCTCCTCGAGGCCATGCCGATCGAAAAACGTGACTCCTATGTCAGCGGCACCAACGACTACAAAGACACGGCGAATTCCGACATCGTCGTCATCACGGCGGGCATTCCGCGCAAGCCGGGCATGAGCCGCGACGATTTGCTCAACACGAATTACGGCATCATGAAAGCAGTCGTTGGCCAGGTGGTGAAGCACTCGCCCAATTGCATTCTGATCATCGTTTCCAATCCGCTGGATGCCATGGCGCAAGCCGCCTACAAGTTGAGCGGCTTTCCGCGCGAACGCGTGATTGGCATGGCCGGAGTACTGGATTCGGCCCGCTTCCGCGCTTTTATTGCCGACGAATTAAAAGTCAGCGTGGAAAACGTGACCGCGTTCGTCCTCGGCGGCCACGGCGACACCATGGTCCCCCTGCCGCGCTACTCGACGGTCGCGGGCATCCCGATTACCGAGTTGATAGAGAAGACCAAGCTCGAGGCTCTCGTGCAGCGCACCCGCGACGGCGGCGCCGAAATCGTGAAGTATCTCAAAACGGGCTCAGCCTATTACGCTCCATCGGCTGCAGCGACAGAAATGGTCGAGGCGATCCTCAAAGACAAAAAGAAAATCCTCCCCTGCGCCGCCTATTTGCAAGGCGAATACGGCATCAACGGCCTCTACGTCGGCGTTCCGGTAAAGCTCGGCGCGAAGGGAATCGAGCAGATCATCGAGATCAAGCTGACCGCGGAAGAGAAAGCTGGCCTCGACAAGAGCGCCGCGGCGGTGAAGGAGTTGTGCGGCGTGATCGGCGTGTAACCTAAGCCTGTTCTGAAGATGTAGTTAGGCACTTCGCTGGATGTGAACAGTTTGTCCGTCCGCCACGTTGTCGGCGCGACCGTTGCCGTCATCCGTTTTCCACAAACGTTTTCGCAGTTTCTGTGACGAACAACCTTTACCGAGAACAAGCGAAAGTGCAAATTAGAAATATGCGCGAACGCTCTCTCAACAATCTCGGTTGCAGCCACCCCTCCCGTCGCTCAAAGAGTGCGACTAAGTCCTTATTCAGCAGTATTTTACCTTTAAGTACTTGCGGCTCAAGATCTTGCGGATTGCCCGATATATCTCTGACGCGCAACTCTATGAATACACAGAGTTTAGACGGCAAGGGGATAAAAAAAATTTCAAAGCCAAGTGTCTGGGCATCCTGGAAGAGGTCCGCAAGACACGCAAGCCGATTCGCGTCACCCGCTTCGGTAAGCCTGTCGCTGAAGTGATTCCTCCCATCTCCCGGAGAGGGAACCGGAAGGCGGCTCGGATCCATGGTCGGAACCGGAAAAATCCTAGGAGACATCGTTGGACCCACCGGCAGCTGGGACGATTGGGAAGCCTCGCGGTGAAGCTGCTTCTTGACACTCACATCTGGCTGTGGAGCACACTCGAACCACAGCGCCTCACCCGCCGCGTAGACAAGGCGCTGGCAGATTCTGCGAATGAACTGTGGCTATCTCGCATTAGTGTGGGGGAACTGATTGTGCTGCACCGCAAGGGATGCCTTGAGCTGCCGCAAGACGTTCGGGCGTGGGTCGCCAAGACCATGGAGGACTTGCAACTCATCGAAGCGCCCCTCACCGTCGAAGTTGCGCTTGCCGCCTCGTCAATAAACCTCTCGCACGGTGATCCCGCCGACCACTTTCTCGCAGCTACGGCAAAAGTGTTCGAGCTGACGCTCGTAACGGCGGATGCGCACCTGATACACCTGCCCAGGAATCCATGTATTAGCACTGAGTCTACACCTTCTCGATCAGTACCTTCTTCAGCACCACATCCTTGTTCGGCCGGTCCTGGCGATTGCGCGGGATCGCCACGACCTTCTGCGCTACATCTTGCCCTTCGACCACTTCGCCGAAGATCGTGTGCTTGCCGGTAAGCCATGTCGTGGGTGCCAGCGTAATGAAGAACTGCGAGCCGTTCGTGTTGGGTCCGGCGTTGGCCATGGCAAGTTTGCCCGCCTTGTCGAATTTGTGCGGCGAGCCCTTGGTCTCGTCCTCGAACTGATAGCCCGGGCCGCCCATGCCGGTGCCCTGCGGATCGCCGCCCTGAATCATGAAGTCGGGAATCACGCGGTGAAAAATGGTTCCATCGTACAAGCGGTCCTTCGACTTCTTGCGCGTCGAAGGATGCGTCCATTCGCGCTTGCCTTCGGCGAGTTCGACGAAATTGGCGACGGTCTTAGGCGCGTCTTTTTCAAACAGTCGGCAAACAATGGTTCCTTCACTGGTTTCAAACGTGGCGTACAGTCCGGGTTGGCGGGTCATGGTTTCCTTTCGAAATTGGTCGTTGGTAGTAAGTGTGCTCACGTAGCGACAGCCGCCCCGGCTGTCCCGCCAGGGCGAAGCCCGGCGCTCTTAGTTGGAATTCGCAGGCGCTTTTGGCGCGGTTGTCGCAGGTTTCTTCGTCGTGGTTCCGGCACCTGGTTTGGGCGCGTTCCCCGTACTGCGCACAATGCTGATGTGGATGATCTTCACCGGGCGAAAGGGCTTGTCGTTCGTGGGATCGGTGGCCATGTGCGCAATCTGCTTCACCAGCACCACGGTCGGTTCATCACATTGGCCGAAGATGGTGTAGCCGCCATTCAGGTGCGGCGTGGCTACCTCCGTGATGAAAAACTGCGAGCCGTTGGTATCGGGTCCAGAATTGGCGTAGGCGAGCCGGCCTGGTCGATCAAACAGCAGGTCGGGAGACACCTCGTTCTTGAATTTGTAGCCGGGGTCGCCCGTGCCGTTCCCGGCCGGATCGCCGCCCTGAATCATGAAGCCGGGGATCACCCGATGGAAGATAGTTCCGTCGTAGAGCGGCACCCCGTGCTTCTTTGCGCCGCTGACTGGATTCTTCCAGTCCTTTGTTCCGCTCGCCAGTCCAATAAAATTCTCGACGCCGATTGGCGCCTTGTCCGGGAAAAGCGTGCAAGTCATCTTGCCCGCGGTGGTATTGATGATGGCGGTCGGAGCTGTATGGACAGCCGGTTTCGCGGCGCTGCCCGCCTTGGCAGCGGTGCCAGGCTTAGCCGCGGTCGTGCCCTGAGTGGTCGAACTGGACTGCGCCAGAGCGGCCGTAGTAGCCAACATCATTATGAATACGATCGCGAATAACTTACGCATGGATGCTCCTTGCAAACTAATAATGATTGCACTTTGTATGTGCGCAACGTTGCATTGTACGACAGCCGCCGCCATCATTTCTTGCGACAGAGTGAGGCAGAGTCGTCGGGGTAAGCCTATTTTGAGGCGGTTGCGGCCTGCATCTCTCGGCTCACGCGTTCGACTTGGCTAAAAACCCGCAGCAGGTTGCCCCCAAGAATCTTATGGATATCGGTCGCGTTGTACCCGCGATCGAGCAGCGCCTGCGTTATCTTCGGCAGATCAGCAGCCGAGTCGATGCCCTGCGGCGTCGCGCCGCTCACACCGTCAAAATCGGAGCCCAATCCCACGTGATCAATTCCCGCAATCTTCGCGATGTGATCAATGTGATCGATCAGCGACTTCAGCGGCGGACGCGGAATCTTCGCACTCCACTCGCGCTCGATGCGGTCAATGTCCACGTAGTTGACGGGCTTGCCTTCAGCCTTCAGCTCATCCGTATATTTCTGAATGGCGGCAGCCTGGTCCTTCGCCTGGTCCTCCATGGCCTTGCGGAAATTCTCATCGTCAAAGCCGCTGTAGAAGTTAACTTGCACCACCCCGCCATTCTTGGTCACGGCCCGAAGCATATCGTCGGTCATGTTGCGCGGAGCATCGACCAGCGCGCGCGCCGACGAGTGCGACGCAATCACCGGAGCTTTGGTCGTCGCAATCGCATCCCAGAACGTTTTATCCGCCACGTGCGAAATGTCGACCATCATGCCCAGGCGATTCATCTCCAGCACAACTTGCTTGCCGAAGTCGGTGAGGCCGTTATGGTGCTGCACTTTGGAATCGTCAATATCGCCGGAAGAGTCGGCCCATTCGTTGGTGTTCGACCACGAAAGCGTCATATAGCGCACGCCGAGCCGGTAGTAATCGCGGAGCAGGTGCAGGTCATTTTCGATCGAGTGTCCGCCCTCGATTCCCATGAGCGCGGCCAGCTTATGCTCACGGTGCGCCCGTTCGATGTCGGCGACCGAGAACGCCATCATCATTCGGTCGGGATGGTGCGCCGCCTGCTCGTAGACCGAATCGATCAGATCGAATGTATG
Source organism: uncultured Acidobacteriaceae bacterium (assembly GCA_963707205.1). Taxonomy (GTDB): domain Bacteria; phylum Acidobacteriota; class Terriglobia; order Terriglobales; family Acidobacteriaceae; genus Sulfotelmatobacter. Next base: position 12,114 of record CAVPQE010000034.1, on the reverse strand, counting down.
GCGGGCGAAATGGCCTTGATTGGTCTCCGGGTCCACCCAAATGGAAAAGAATTCAGCGCCCAGGTTTCCACGGCGAGCCTTGTCGAGGCTGATGTGGCCGGGGTCCTTGGGATCGGTTGAGCCAATATCGAAGCCTTCGTCAAGAAACCGCTGCGGCGTATCGGCGTGCGTATCGATGACGATGGCGGAAGCGTGAATCTGTCGCGCCCGGGCACTGACAATCATGTCCGGCGCGCTCGACGGCTTTTCTGGAGCCTGGGCCGCCGCGAAAGAAGAGATAAGCAGAAAGACGAGAGAAAGCCTTGTTGTCATAGTTGTGAGCACCGACATAAAACATTCCGGGGCGGATTCACGATTGTATAGGCAGACCAGCGACTCAACAAACTCGGTCAGCGTAGGGCCGCGAGTGCCTGCTGCACGCAAGTTTCTAGCGGCCGATCGGTGTCGATCAGAGTCTTGGCATGCTGAATGGCTTCGAAGCGCGACTTCACTTCGAGGTAGAGCTTGGTAGTCGCGATTTCCCGCAGGATGCGCGCTGACTTCCGAGTCGGCCGCAAGCCTGCGCCTGGCAGTCTCGTCCGAGCAGACGCATTCGAGAATCCGCCACGGCTGGTGCAGGGAGCGGGCCGCGGCCAGCACGTTTTCAATTTGATAGCGGCGCGAGAACGGACGCCCGTCCAGAAAGATCAAGCGACTCGGATTCCGCGACAAAAGATATCCCGCGGTTTCGAGCATGAGGTGCAGGCAGTAATCGTCCTGCGCCGAGGAGTACTCGATCTCTTCCGGCAGGAAGATCGCGTGGCGAACTTCATCCTTGCTCAAGACGCGGCCCGACGTCCGCATGGCGAGTTCGCGCGCCAGGGTGCTCTTGCCAGTGGCCGGAAGTCCGGCCATCAGAACGATCATAGGAAGAGAATCGTAACGGATTTACTGCGGAGGGTGCTAGCTCGCGAAGACTTGAAACCTTGAAATCCGGAGTTTCCTACTTCGTGCCGGCGCCGAGCGCGACCTGCGTCTCCGGCTTGTCGCTGTCAGGGTGCTCCAGCGGAACGATATCCTGAGTCTCGCGCCATTCATCGTAGTGCGCGCTCACCATAATATGGAAGACCCACTGGTGGCGCTCTTCTTCCGGTTCCACCAAGCCGAGGGCTTTCATGTAGAAAAGGTAGTGCTCCATCCAGCGAATCTGATCTTTGCTCATGCCGCGGCGTTGCAGGTCGACCGTTACCCCGGCCAGATGCGAAGAGGCTGTATCGCCGTCGGCCGGCGCAGCATTGCGGTTATGGCGGCGAAGTTTCTTTTGAACTTTGACCGTGCGCACGGCGGAGTTCACCTGAATCTGTTGATGGAAGCGGTTGTAATACGCCTGGCTCAGATCGTCGACAAAATTGAGCGTCCACGGACGGCAATAGCGTCGCGAAGGATCGAGCCGGGGATCGAAGCGCAGCATTTCACTCGGCGCGGATCTCCAGCAGGGAACCGTCGGCCTTCAGAGCTTCGAGTTCGGTTTCATCTTCAATGCGCGGCAACTCCAGCCGGTCGATCTCTGCATTTTGAATCAGAAGCGATTCGTGCGACGGCCGGAACATGGGATTCCAGTGCAGCCAACGGAAATGCCTATGGGGATGATGCTGCCGGATCGCATGATGCACCGCAAAGGCCGTGCCAGACAGTCCCCCGCATACCAGGGCCAGGAGGACCGCCGCCACGAATTGGAATTTAGCGATGCGTCTCACGAAGTGGTCCAACGCTCTCGCGAACTCTCACCGTGCGAGTAGCGGTTATTCTAAGCCATGCTGTCAAGCGGTCCAACCGGTACCGCCACCGCGCCATTACGTCTGTACCCAAACAGCGAGTCTCACGTGGTTACTGCCTCGTGGTTACCGTGGGTTACCGGTACCGCGATGCGAGATCCGCAGACTTCTATCGGCAAATAACATGCCATTCTAAGCGATGGTAAGAGCCGGCCTATGTACGCCTCCAGCCGCGAGTTGGCGGGATTAAGATGAGACTCAGGCGAGCCCGGTTGTGGTGGTTACCGCAAAATGACAAAAATCAGCGCCGCAAAAGGTCACCTAAGGCCTGCTTCATGACCTGCCCGCCCACCTCTGAGATGGACCTGGTCAGCGGAATGTCCTTGGGGCAAACCTTGACGCAGTTCTGGGCATAGCCACATTCCTGTATGCCCCCATCGCCCATTAGGGCCGCGAGCCGCTCCCGCTCCAGCGCCTTGCCCGTGGGATGCGTGTTAAACAGCCGCACCTGCGCGATGGTAGCCGCGCCCACGAAGCCCGTGTCTTCATTAAATTGCGGACAGGCTTCCATGCAGCAGCAGCACGAAATGCAGCGTGAGATGGGATACGCGACTTCCTGGTCTTCAGCCGACATGCGCGGGCCGGGGCCGAGATCGTAGGTGCCGTCGATCGGAACCCACGCCTTGACAGCCTTAAGATTCTCAAAGATCACGCTGCGGTCGACTGCCAGATCGCGCACTACCGGGAACTTGGAAAACGGCTCCAGCCGAATCGGCTGTTCGAGATTATCGATCAGAGCCGAGCACGCCATCCGGGCGCGCCCGTTGATCAGCATGGCGCACGAGCCGCATACTTCCTCGAGGCAGTTCGAGTCGTAGGTGATGGGCGTGGTCGCCTTGCCTTCGCGAGTGACCGGGTTGGCGGCAATGTCCATCAGTGCCGAAATGACGTTCATGTTCGGCCGGTAGGGAACTGAGAACCACTCCCAGTAGGACTTGGAGGTGGGATTGTTCTGCCGCTTGATCTTGATGATGACGGATTTGGATTCAGCCATTAGCTCTTAGCCTTTAGCACTTTGCTCAAACCTTTACGCCGGGTGCCCCGTAGTTGTCCCTGCGCTTTTTGCAGGGACAGGGTGGGGATTTTGATTTTCAATCCCTCATTCGCGAATCGACGGCTCACAACCTCTTCGGTGATCCGGCGAAAGTCAACATCCTCACCCTGTCCGCAAAGAACGCGAGCAAGGATGGGGCACCCTCAACACCTCTCAATACTTCCTCGGCCGCGGTTGAATCAGCGACGTGTCCACCGGTTCGAACTCAAACTTCGGTTCGTCCGCATCGGGCGCAAAATATGCCTTCGTCGTCTTCAGCCAGTTCTTGTCGTCGCGCTCGGGGAAGTCCGGCTTGTAATGCGCCCCACGCGATTCGTCTCGCATCGCTGCGCCTTGCGCGATCACCCGCGCCAGTTGCAGCATGTTGTAAAGCTGCCGTGCAAACACCACGGTCGTGTTCGCCCACTGCGTGCGATCGCTGAGGTTGATCTTGCGATAGCGCTCCAGCAATTCGACCAGCTTCACGTCGGTCTGCTGCAGAGTTTTGTTGTAGCGGATGACGGTGCAATCCTTGGTCATCAGCTCACCTAGTTCACGCCACAACTTGACCGGATTCTCCGTTCCGTCGGTTCGCATCAGGTTGGCGTTGATTTCTTCCTGACGTTTCTGTTCCGCCGCGAAACTTTCATTCCCGTCGGCCGCGCCCTGCAGTCCACGTGCATATTTCACCGCATTCGGCCCGGCGATGCCGCCGCCGTAGATGCAGGACACCAGCGAGTTCGCTCCCAAGCGGTTGGCGCCGTGATATTGATATTCGCACTCGCCCGCCGCAAAGATGCCCGGAACGTTGGTCGCTTGTTTGAAATCAATCCACAGCCCGCCCATGGTGTAATGCATGCCGGGGAAAATCTTCATCGGCGTTTCGCGCGGATCGTCGCCCACAAACTTCTCGTAGATTTCGAGAATGCCTTCCAGCTTGCGGTCGAGAATCTTGCGGTCGATGTGGGTCAGGTCGAGATACACCATCGGCTTGCCATCGATGCCGAGGTTGTACTCGTACACCACTTTGAAAATCGCGCGGGTAGCCACGTCGCGCGGAACCAGGTTGCCATACTTCGGATACCACTCTTCGAGGAAGTACCAGCGCTCATTTTGCGGAATAGATTTCGGATCGCGCTTGTCCCCGGGAGTTTTCGGCACCCACACGCGGCCGCCTTCGCCGCGCGCCGACTCCGACATGAGCCGCAATTTATCTTCGCCGGGGATGCAGGTGGGATGCACTTGAATGAACTCGCCATTGGCGTAGTAGCAGCCTTGCTGATAGAGCGCCGACTGCGCCGATCCCGTGCACACCACGGAATTTGTCGACTTGCCAAAGATCGCGCCAATGCCGCCGGTCGCAATAATGATCGCGTCGGCCGGGAACGTGCGCACTTCCATCGAGCGCAGGTCCATGGCGCAGATGCCACGGCAGACGTTGTTGCTGTCGAGCACCGCCGAGAGCAACTCCCAGTGCTCGTACTTCTTCACCTTGCCTTCGGATTCGTAGCGCCGCACTTGCTCGTCGAGCGCGTATAGCAGTTGCTGTCCCGTGGTCGCGCCGGCGAAAGCCGTGCGGTTATACAAAGTCCCGCCAAACCTGCGGAAGTCGAGCAGCCCTTCCGGCGTGCGGTTGAAGGGCACGCCCATGCGATCGAGCAGGTCGATAATCCCCGGCGCGGCGTCGCACATATCTTTAATTGGAGGCTGATTGCCCAGGAAGTCGCCGCCGTAGACCGTGTCGTCAAAGTGCTGCCAGGTCGAGTCGCCCTCGCCCTTCAGGTTTTTCGCGGCGTTAATCCCACCCTGCGCGCACACCGAGTGCGAGCGCTTCACCGGAACAATGGAGAACAGGTCGACGTTGGCGCCCGTCTCCGCGATCTTGATCACCGCGGCCAGTCCGGCGAGGCCGCCACCTACGACAATAATTTTGGGAGTCGCCATCTTATTGCACCGGCCTTCCGTTAATAGCTGTCGCAGGCCGTGTGTCCACAATGTTTGTAGCCGGCCCCGGAGGCTCTTGGAATCGCTCGCGGAACGTGTACAGACTCACCAGACCCACGACACTGAGCAGCATGAAAAACGCCAGGCACACGCGCAGAAGCCGCTGCTGTGCCTTGTCGCCGGAAACAATGCCCCACTTCGCGGCGAACAGCCAGATCCCGTAAGCGAAGTGCCACGACGCGCAGATCAGTCCGACTACATAGAAAGCCAGCAGCCACGGATTGTGAACTTCCGCCTGCACCTTGGCAAATGACCTGGCCGGATTGTCGTGCAGGTCGACTCCGGTAAACCGCATCGTGTAGGTGTGCCACACGATGTAGACGAAGGCGATGCCGCCCGTCCAGCGCTGCGCGGTGTACATCCAGTTGCCGCTCCAGGGATAGGCGGCCGTGTTGGCGTCTCCGCGATACCAGATGTAGAAGCCGTAGAGCGCGTGAAACAAAATCGGCAGCCAGATGCCGAACAGCTCCAGAAAAAATACCAGCGGAAGATTCGCCAGAAAGCTGACCTGGCGCGCATAAGCGTCCGGTCCGGTGATCGCGGTGGAGTTGGAAATCAGAATGTGCTCGAACAGGAATGCGCCCACCGGAACGATCCCCGTAAGGGAGTGCAGCCGGCGCAAAACAAAGGAATATCCCTGACCAGCGCGCAACGGAGCTACCCCATGCGCTATGACGGGAGCAGGAGAACTGGCTGACGCCACGAAACGCTCCTTATGAATTCAGCTATGAGAAAAGAACTTTTTATTATCGGGTGCCGGGAGAAGTGAAGTCAAGGAACGTATGTGGAGCGAACACTTTTGTCCGCTGCTTTTGACTTTGATTTCTCGTCGTTCTTACGAGAGCCCGTCGCACCATTCCAGAAACTGCCGAAACGCCGCGCCGCGGTGGCTATAGAGCGCTTTCTCTTCGGCACTAAGTTCGGCAAACGTTTTTTGAATCTGCGGAAAATAAAACAGAGGATCGTATCCGAAGCCGTTCGTGCCGCGCGGGGAGTCGAGAATCACTCCTTCGGTTGTCCCGCGAAAGGTAGCGAGAGTCTGCCCATCGCGCGCGGCGGCCAACACGCACACGAATCGTCCTGTGCGCTTGTGCTGAGGAACCTTTCTCAGTTCCCGCAGCATGCGCGCGTTGTTGGCCTCGTCATCCGTATTCTCGTCGGCCAGGTGCGGTTGATCCGCAGCATAGCGCGCGGAATGCACGCCCGGCGCCCCCTTCAGCGCGTCCACCTCAAGCCCGGAGTCGTCGGCGACGACGATCTCTCCCGCCGCGTACCGGCTATATTCTTCCGCTTTCTTGCGCGCATTCTCTTCGAAGGTGAGCCCGTCCTCGACTACGGTCGGCAGGGAAGCAAAGTTCGGAATGCCGGCTATTTGGATTGCGTGCGGTGCGGCTGCTCCAGCAAAGTCTCGCAGCTTTCCGGGATTCGAAGTGGCGATCAGGATTCGTCGCATGCGATTTGAACAACAACTTTAACCACATAGGGCACTGAGCTTCACTGAGGAATTCTAGAACCTAGGCCTTACGGCGCCTTGCCCGCAGAGTCCAGACGATCATCGACATCACAGTTATCAGAGAAATCCATCCACCCACCGCCCGGTCCCGGGTGCGAACGAAACGGATTTGCACGCGATTCATCCCGGCTTCGACTGGAACCAGCATCTGCCCTATGTCTGTGCTGGCCGTCTCGACCACGTGGCCGTTTACTTCCGCTTGCCACGCGGGATAACAAAACAAGTGCAGCGCCAACTGGTCCGGCGCAGACATCTCTGCCGTAAACATCTTCGACTCAGCGTCCCAACGGGAGACACGAATGGCCGCGTGCGCCGGGCCGTCGACCGTGACATTGCGCGCGTCTTTGTTAATGGCCGCGGGATCGGCTCCCACCGGCGTATATTCGTCGGTGCCCTCATAGCCCACGCGGTCCGACATATTGTCCTGCATCTCGCGGAGATCGGCGCTGTTGTCCCACCACGGCGGTTGGATGCGATGCCCCGCCATCACGATCACTAGGATCGAGAGCCCACAGACGGCGCCCCGCCACCACCAGCGCCGCATTCCCACCGCAACGAATATTGAAAAGACCATGCTCAGGCAGAGGAGCCAGCGCCACGGGAATTGCATAAACTGCATCTTCGGCAGGACCTTCCACAGTACAGCCGACAGCGGAAACATGAGCACGCTGCAAGCTATCGCCCAACCCAGCAGAGCAGTCCAGAGTTCGCGCTTGATTTCACGCCAGTGCGTACTCATCCATACCTTGCTCACCCCAGCCGCGGCGAGAATTACCGCCATCTCGAAAACCGCAACCCAAGAAATGATGCGGTTGAAGGCGTCGTGATCGGCGTCCGTCGTGTGAACGAACAGAAAATTATCCGCCGGACGCGACCCGGCCGACACGGCCTCAGCAATATTGATCCACCGCTGCTCATAGATCGCCGGTAACAGATAGAACGCCGACAAGCATGCGCCCAACGCGACCGCGGCCGCTGCAACGAAAAGGAGGCGCGGCGAGCGCCGCTGCCAGGCGAAGAACACCAGCAGCAGCGCCATCGAGTAGTGGACCATCACGGCTGCGGGGGCATTCGTCAGCCACGCCGCCGCCAGCACCAGTGCCAGCGGCACGATCATTCGCCGGCCCTCGTCCACAGCTTTTAGCACGAACAGCAGCAACAGCGGCACGAGGCAGCTGGCCAGCAGTTCGGCGAACGCGCTGCGCCAGTAAACAATCACCAGATGGTACGGGTTGACCGCATAAAGCACTGCGACGAAGATCGCATCGCGGCGGTCGAGCCATCGGCGCGCCAGCACGAACATCGACACGCCCGCCGCCACCAGCACGATCCATATGTAAATGCTGGACCCAACCGTCCAGGGAAAAATCGCGCTCAGCGCAGCGCCGAGAGTCCACGAGGCCGGCGGATAAAACACGAATCGGGGCTCACCGTAGCCGAAGTGCGCCAGCGCAGCCCAGCGTGGATAAAAAACCCCATGCTTCCACTGCGAGACAACCTCGAGCCACGAGTAGAGATGGAACTCGACATCGTGTCCCGACGGAGTCCCAAGAAAGAAAAAAGGAATCTCCACGGCGAAGGCCGCTGCCCCGATCGCGAGCAGTGGTGCCCATAGCGGCGACGACCCGCGCCCTGACATACCGGGCCGCTCCCTGGACGGATGCTCAGCCGTGTTGCTCTTTCCCAGACTGATTCCCCTTGCCGTGAATGATTTAACGCCCGCGAACTGGAAAACCCTCACAGTCTACATTTCCGAGATTTCATTTAACCCAGATTTAACATTGCTGAAATCATCGAGCAATGAAGTTCGACTACTGTACGCTCATTGGGACGGAAGCGACCAGGAAGGGTTGAAGGACCCGCGTCAGAGACGGGGCCGGGTTCTTCGATTCTTCCGTAGTCCGCCACCGCCGAAGCCTCTCGTTCCCAGCAAGCTCGCCCGATGCACTGCCCACCTGTTTCCAATCTCTCCTTGAAATCTGCCCCACACCCTGCGACGGGAGGCCTTTTGTTCAAAGAAAAAACTCAGCTGTGCAGACCTGCGGACTCTCTCTCGCGATCCTACTGGTATGAAGATGGATTTGCGGAATGGAAACTCTAGACGGAGGCCACGTTTTCAGGGTTACGCTGTTGCCTGAGCTCTGACAGGAACTCGTCCTGCTGCAATGAGGCGCCGCGCCGCAGAAGTTCGAGCAACGGATCTTCTAAGTCCTCAGTGGACTGTTCCGCAGGTCTGTACGCGGGTTCAAACTGGGTGAGATCGGCGACTAGAGCCCGCGGAGAAATACTCAGTTCTGGCGGGGTCGCGGAACCTTGCCGCAGAAAGTTGATCAGGTTGCCCACTTGGGCCCGCTGCTCGGCCGTGCGGGAAGGGAACTCGACTCCCATGCCCTGGCCAGGATGAACGACTCGAACCATGCCTTCGGTGTGAACTTCAAGCTCTTCGGTTTTCAGGCAAAGGTCAATCAGAGCGCGCTCCGGAAAAGGGGCGTTGGTTTCGATGTAGCAGCCGCCCAGGCTCAGGTCGGTGAGGTTGCAGTGTGGCACAGTCTCCTCGGGCCCCGCAGCGAGGCTGGTTGCGGCCTGCAGCCAAACCTTCAGTGCGGCGGACGAGGTCTCCGACAGATCCAGGAAGCGAACTCCCGTCTGCCCATTGGGATTGGCCCAGGCCACCTCTCCGCGGGCCTCGATTTCCAGGGCGCGATCCGGCAGCTGAAAGTGGAAAGCAAGCAATGATCCGCCGTCCAGCGGCTCCGCCGTCAGCACCTCCATGCCGGTTTCGGAAAGATCCAGCAGAATTCCATCCAGCTTGCGAGTGTCCGGCAGCGTAACCTCTACGGGAGCCTGTACCGGAACTCGGAATGCCCGGCGCCGTTCCCGGCTCAACAGAGCCGCAGCGGGGCGCAATCCGGCCGTCGCAGCTTCCTCGGAAAGGGGTTTGTAGAGCACGAAGTGTGCCCCGCCAGTGAGAATGCCGCGCACCCTCGCCGCATCGGCCACCAAGGCAATGCTTAACGGTTCCGTGCCCAGCTTCTTCGCCTGCCGCAGTACGTCTTCCGCCCCTTCGGTGTCGTCAAAATCGACAATGAGCGCGGCGAATTTCTGCTGCTGGATTCGGGTCCTGGTAGTTTCCGGATCGCTGCAGCGGTCCATCACAATGCCGAAAGCGGGCAGAACTCTGCCCAGAACCTCAGCCGCCTGATCGTCGCTCGAAACCAGTAGTGCCTGGAGAGTCATAAACCGTTCGGGTTGCCAACGCCCGTGGGATTAGGGCCATCGGGGAGCTGTGGGCCGCGCTGCCTTGGACGAAGCGGGGCTGCCCGAAGCCGCGCCTGCCTTGGCCGCCATCGCGTCCGTCTGGTTTGAAGTCTCGTCTACTTCCGCCAGAACGACATTATCTTCGTCATCGTTCTCCGCCAGCAAGGGCGCTACTTCCCGCAGTTTTTCTGCTGCTTGCTGGAGCATCTCGATCTGCTTGCCAAGTTGGGCGTATTTCGCCTGCTTTTGCCGCAGGACCTCATGGATGTCTTTCATACAACCCCCTGTTGGCAATCTAAGGACGGCATAGGGGATGGGTCAACGGTAATCCCCGCCCTCAGATTACCGGGGTAATGGGACATCGACCCAAGAAGGACTGCGCCAAGACAAAAAAAGCCCCGTCTTTTCGGGGCCTCTATTAAGGCTGGGACTTCGGCCACCCTATTATCCTGTCAGCGAAGGCAGCTTGGCTGCCGACCCCACCAAGAAGATTGTTCCCACCACAATGCTGTAGGCAGAAGTCGCCAGCGTAAGCGCGCGCAGGGCATTCGGCTTTGCCAGCGTCGCCGAGAACAGTCCCGCAGCCGAGGCGCACATCAGGGTGTTCATCAAGAGCAGACCCAGAATGAACATCAGCAGCCCCAGTAATCCCACGCCCGTTCCCCCCAGATTTGCTGCCATCAGAAACAGCAGAATCTGCGTCGGAGTCTCGGCCCCCAGCCCGTGAATCACCCCCACCAGAAATATCGAAGTCGTGCCGTATCCGTCCTTAAAGACCTGCGGAGCCTCCACCCTAGTTCCACCAAAAATTCGGCTCAGCCGCCAGGAGACCCACAGCGCCCCGTTGATCAATAACGTGATGCGGGTTCGTGGTCGGGCATGACTATGGGTCGAAGGCCGGAAGAATGTGCCGAGCACATAAATGCCCAACACCAGTAGAGTGATTCCCACCAGACGTTCCGCCCAACGATCGCTGGCCGCAGGCAAAGAGAGTCGGAAGACGACTGCTGCCGATCCCAGCACGGCGACAGTCGTCGCATGGCCCGCGACATAGAGCAGTCCGTAGCGCATGGCGTCGCTCGCTTTGGACTGCACGCTGCTGATGTCGGTGATGGCCGCGATGTGGTCGTAGTCCAGTCCGTGCCGGAACCCAAGCACCGCAGCCGACAGCAGGGCCAGTCGTAGATTGACAGGATCGATCAAAAAAATTCCGCGTGATAAAGTCGCCAGCGGGGGCAAGCCCGCGCCGAACTGGACTGTAGGCTAGCATACTCCCGGGTCGGGCTAATCTTTCTTTGGGAGAGATACCGGCCCCGGGGGCAATGCCGGACCAATCAGTTCCCGCAGCCGCCGCGAGAGGATGGCGGCCAGCGAATGATAGAACCGGGAACCAAGATGCGGAAAAAGCTCAAACAGCGTCAGCAGCGTCGGCCGATCCAGGTAATACGCCTGTACGACTTCTTTTGCCACCACATCCGCCGTCGCGGGCAATTCGTCGAGAAATGAAATCTCGCCGCAAACCTCGCCCGCGCTGACCCCCAACGACGTCGCGTGAGACGGAATCTGCACCTGGGCCGTGCCTTTCAGAAGCAGATACACCCCGTTCGTTCGTCTACCTTTATGAACGATGGTGTCGCCCGCCTTGAACTGCATGCGAACGGCTTTGTCCACGATGAGTGCCCAGTCGTTTGGCGTCAGATATACCAACCCGTTCTTGGCGGCCGACAGTACAGACACATCCTGCTGCTGACTTGTGGTTGACATGGCGCGCTCACTCGATAGCCGGAGAAACCTCGGGTCGCGATTTAACAGAACAGATTTGTCAGAACCAATGACAGAAACAACAGGGATAACCGAGATTAGCAGAAAGCCCCGCTCAAGCGCATGCAGTTCGAACCTGTGAAGGTGAAAAGGCATGCGACTGACGGCGTAAACCAAGAACACGCCGTGTGGAGACCCGCCGCGTTGCGTAGTTTAAGGCAATGGTGCGCCCTGAGAGATTCGAACTCCCGACCTTCTGGTTCGTAGCCAGACGCTCTATCCAACTGAGCTAAGGGCGCGGACTTGCTTGGCAGGAATGACCGTCGTTTGATTATAGCAAGAATCGTTTTGCTGAAAATGCGCTTCTCCTTCGTCTCTTAGGGCGCACGGCATCCACCCCGAACCAGAGAAAGCCGTTTTCAACGGCACTTCTTGGCCATGGCTTGCAGCGAGGCGCCTGAAGTAATTCTTTCCCGGGGCAGGCAATCCTACCAAGCCGAAGATTTCATTTTCTTTTATTTTGAAGGCTTTGCGGGACGGCACACCGCTTGCTTTACTATCAGCCAGACGAAGTGGCGCGCAACGGGGTGCTTCAGAGAATAACTTCGGCCAGAGGTTTTCTGTGAGCACCCCTTGCTTCTGTCTCCTAGACGCAGTGCAAGCCTTCCCCCGTCTGAAAGGCCGCGAAGCGGCAAAACTAACCCACGGTCTAAAAGCCGTGGGTTAGTTTT
>CAVPQE010000033.1:0-37082 GCA_963707205.1 uncultured Acidobacteriaceae bacterium | reverse complement strand
CGTTACACTCATCTTCCCGTGGGCGGGGAATTTGAGTGTAAGGGCCTGTTTGCGACAACTGATAGCCCAATCTTCGGAAAATGTTGGGACTCGCGAGCCTGGATCACCGTCAGTAACCTGTCGAGCACGGTCTGTCAGAGTGTGCGGTCGCGCTTACAATGAAGGCTTAGTTATGAGATCTGCCTGTACGTTATTTCTCTTACTCTGCCTCGCCAGTGTGGGCGTAAGCGCACAGCAGAATGATAAAGGCCAGCCTACCCTGACCGTGCGCTCCACTTTGGTGGAGGTACCTGTACTCCTGAAGGCCAAGGGAGGAGAAGTAATCTTTGGACTCACGGCTGACGACTTCCTTGTCACCGACAATGGCGTACCGCAGCACCTCACCCTTGATCAGGACACCGATTCGCAGCCGCTGGCGTTGGCAATCGTTGTTGAAACGGGCGGTGCCGGAGCACGACATCTTACTGACTACCGCCAGCTAGACTCGATCCTCGACGCCCTGATCGGCAACGTGGAACACCGCATCGCCATCATTAGCTTCGACAGTGTGCCGCATCTGCTTATGCCTTTTACGCCAAGAACAGCCGATGCCTCCCAGCAGCTTGCCGGCCTGAACGAAGGTGATCAGGGGGCAGCCATTCTGGATGGTATCGCATTGGCCATCGCGCAGCTGCGGGCACAGCCCACGCGCTATCGCCGTGCGATTCTGCTGCTCAGCGAAACCATCGATCAGGGCAGTAAGACAACGCTCGATGAAGCGCTGCGCCTCATCAGCGACACGAATACGGCGATGTACAGCTTCGGCTTTTCCAGTACACGCTCTGCAGTCTCCCATGAGGCATCAAAGTTCGGGTTTGGAAGCACAGAGCCAGGCCCTGCGCACGGCTGCTTCAGCCGCAATGGAGCCGATTCCGAGTACGAAGGGCGCTACAGCAAGCAGGTGCTCGACTGCATCAGCCAGCTCGCTCCGCCTCTTCGGCTGGCTACCATGACCTTTCTTACCGCACGCAATGCGCTGCGCACCAAGACCGCAGAATCGATCGCGCAGCTCTCCGGAGGCGAGTTTTTTCACTTCCACGATGCCAAGGATCTGAAGACAGGTCTCATCGCGGTGTCGAACGACGTGCCCAACTACTATGTACTGAGTTTCCGCCCGACAACGCCCACGCCCGGACTGCACGCGCTGCATGTGGAGACCAAGGGTCGTCCGCAGTTGCTGCTAACCTCCCGACGCGAATACTGGATTGACGACGACACGACGCACTAGGACCCCTGCATTCCCCCGGAGAACGTCAGTTCCCTGAGGACACCTAACCGTGCTTTGGAAGTCGGACGCTGGCGAAAAATCGTCGTTACACTCAGAACCCGTCAAAACGTGTAATTGTCTGTTTACGACAGTTGTTGGGTTGTGCGCGACACAGGGAATCCAGTGCTAGAATTTTGGCTGTGACGCGGGAACGGATCGAGCGGTTCAGGAGCTGGATCCCATGCGCTAGCTTGGCAGGTGCTTGTCTTCGGCAAAGGACCAAAGCTAGTATTACTTGCGTTTGAACAACTTTCCGCTTCTTCTGAAGCATGTTCCGCGAGGTGCCCATGTCTCACCCTTCATTCTTTCTTTGGATTAGTCTGCTGGCGCTAGTCGCCAGCATCGGACTGGCCTGTGGCAGCGGCAGCTACAAGATTCAATCAATTACAGTGAGCCCCGCGACTGCAGACGCTCAAAATTATCCAAACGGCCAAGTGCCATTCGTCGCGACAGGTTATTACAACTCGGCACCAGCGACGGTGACTCCCCTGCAAGCGAATTGGGGAGCAGCCTTGGGTAGCCTTCCTGCAGATGGAGCTGTTGCTGTCGATTCGAATGGTATGGCCCAATGCACTCCCGGCGCATCCGGCACCTATACCATTGGCGCTTGGATAAACTTGCCCGTGAAAGGTACGCCTCCATGTCCTTCATTCGCTTTCGGGGCGGCCTCTTGCAATTACGTTCTCGGCACGGCAAAACTGACCTGCCCGTGACGGTCGACGCTCAACGCTCAACAGAGCAATTACCAGCGCCATCTTTTAGTTGCTGAAAAATTAGTTGCTGAAAAAGTGCGCCGTGAAAGGCGCTGGACTTCAGCGGGTGCAACGCCCGCCCGGGAACTGGATCGCTCCGCCCGGTAGCAATCGGAGCGGCGGTGAAGGCAACGAAGCCGTCGGAGCTTTCGATGAAAAGGGTCGCTAGGCGACTCCGCGAGCGTGCAGGCCATAACGAGAGTGAACGCTGAGCAGGCCCCGAAACAATAATTGCAGGAGCCGACCTGACTTTTTCACAGGGAAGGCCGTTGGCGATGGAGAAAGACGAGCGAACAAGCTCCATCGGACCTGCCGGGGTAATGGCGATGGCATGTACGCATAGGAGACCAGACGCAACACGGGAAACCCCAGCGGTGATCATAATAAGGATCAACTGGCAGCTCGTGAGAGACAGGCCGGGCCGTGTGGGGTGGCGGAGAGGTTCGTAGTACCGACGAAGCCGGGTAACTCCGGCGGAGGGAAGGGACCTCAGTTAAAGACGGACGCAAGAAGCGACGAAGGACCTGGGGATTGACGATGAGTCTAGCCACCCCAAGGTTTGTGTTCAGCAGTTGCAGACGGCGTCACACGGAACATCGTGAGTCTTTTCCGAGAGCCGGATGCGGGAAATCTGCCTGTCCGGTTCGATGAGCGGGAACAGGAAACAGAGTTACGCCAAACCGGATTGAGGCGGGTCATGCGAAAGCACCCCAACAGCCACCGGGAGGCTACAGCCACTGCGCCTGTTCTCGACTCTACTCGTCATTACACTTATCCTATGAAAGAGGATGTCGAGAAAGAAAACTTCTCCCCGCCCCTCAGGAAGACGCGGATGTGGTAACTTACATCCATCCCCACCTCATTCTTAGAGGGGTTATTGGTTTGGGTGCTTTGGCCCGCCGCAGGTTCTCCATGCCGATATACTTCAGGTCGCGACTTATTGCAGTTGCCTCTTGGGGGAAAGGTCATTCGTGCCAACGCGTATCTTTCCCTCCAGGTAAAGTGCCATTCTCCAGCCGATTTGCCTATGCCGCTTGGAGCGGACGCGACGCCACATCCAGCTTCAATCCTGAAGCGGGGCGCTCTTTCATAATGCATTGACCTGCAACGCGACAGAGTTTGATCTTCAGTTTTCCTCAGGCCGTTGTGACATCTGACCTTGACCCCGAACACCAAAGAGCAGACCATCGTCAAGGCGGAGGCGGTATACGCCGAAATTGCGAATAGGGATCTAACTCCCTTGTTCTCAAGATTTTGACCTCTAAGCCCTAGCGGCTCAAGATTTTGCAAGGCATTTTTGCAGAACCCGCGCCAGTCAAGGCTTTCAGAGAGGGTGGGGGGAGGGGGGTACCTGTCTCGCCGGATGTTTTCCAAAAGGGAGCTGTCCGAAACGGCGTGAACGCAGCCTCGCGGAAGCCCATTTTTTCATCTGATTTCCACAGGCGGAAGGGTTTTCGTAGAGAAGTAGCTCGCTATGTCTCGGCCTGTGCGGACTAGTCTAAATGTGTGCGACCGCTCGCTGTTCCGCTAACTGCTGCGCCAGAAAATTCAAGTACTCTTCCATGCCCTCGCCGGTTTTTGCCGAGAGACGAAAAATCTGCATTCCCGGACGCACGGACTGGATGCTCGTGCGCGCCGCATTCCAGTCGAACTCTACCGCATCCGCCAGTTCGTTCTTGGTCACGACCGCAACGTCCGCGCTGTTAAAGATCGTCGGATACTTCAGCGGCTTGTCTTCTCCCTCGGTCACCGACATCAACACCAGACGAAGATTCTCTCCCAGATCATAGGAAGACGGACAAACCAGATTCCCCACGTTCTCGATAAACAGGAAGTCCAGTTGATGCAGATCCCACTCCTGCAGTGCATTCTGCACCATCGCCGCTTCCAGATGGCAAAGCGTCCCGGTCGTGATCTGCTTCACCGGAGCCTTGCTGCGAGCCAGTCGCACCGCATCGTTCTCGGTCGCCAGATCTCCCACCAACGCTGCCACTCGATAACGAGGCTGCAGTTGCGTAAGAGTCTTCTCCAGGAAAGTCGTCTTCCCCGAGCCTGGACTCGAAACCAGGCTCACGACAAACACTCCCGCGGCGCGGAATTGCTCGCGCAGAGAGCGCGCGATCACGTCGTTCTGCTTCAACACATTCCTGCGCACTTCCACCAGACGTGGCTCGCTCATTCCTGCACCTCTTCTTCCTGCACCTCCAGCGCAAACACCTCAAGTTCCTTGCCTCGACGCACGTCCATCGTCGGCGCTCCGCATTCCGGACAGGCAAACAACTGCACCGAAGGCAACTCCCGCTCCTTTTGGCACTGTGCGCAAAACACAACCACAGGAACATCCTCCACGATCAGTTGCGATCCCTGCAGCGGTGTGTCTTGGCATGCCATTTCATAGGAGAACATCAGCGCATCTTTGACCACGCCAGAAAGCGCGCCCAGCCTGAGATGCACCGCGCTGACCTGCACGCTGCGACGCTGCGATTCGTCCAAGGCAGCATCGACAATGCCCATCGCAATCGATAGTTCGTGCATCCTCTCGCGTATTCTATACCCGATTACGAGAGATTCTGCGCCCTGCTCGTGGGCCGCGAAGTTGGAGCATCCGCGTCTCCCCTGGCGCACTTCACTTCGAAAGCTGGCCGATGAAGACGCCGTAAGGATCCACCGTCACAACCTTTCCACTCGACGAAGATTTTCCGGTCGCCACCAGATTCTTCGCAGAAGCGAATCCATTCTTGCTCAAGTCAAAGCTTACCCTCTGCTCCGTCCCAGACATATTCAGCACAACCAGAACCGCATCATCCTTGTACACGCGCAAGTACGACAGCACGTTCTGATCGTTCTCATTCAGCGGAGCGTAGGTCCCGTCCATGAGCGCCTTATTGGTGTGACGCAGCTTGAGCACTCTCTTGTAGAACGCGAGTACCGACTCCGGATCTTTCGATTCGTCGGCGACGTTGTGGGTCTTGGCAGTCGGAGGCACGGGAAGCCACGGCGCAGCTTTCGAGAAACCTGCATTCTCACTCTCATCCCACTGCATCGGAGTGCGCTCGCCGTCGCGTCCCTTCTCCTTTGGCCAGCCCGTGCGACCGATGGGATCCTTCACATCTTCCTTGCGCGTCGGCGGTGTAGTTTTCATCCCAATCTCTTCACCGTAATAGATGATGGGCGTGCCGCGCAGAGTCAGATACAGTCCGGCCATTAATTTCGCGATCTGATCATTGTGCTGGCCATCGCCATAGCGGTCGTAGGAGCGAATGATGTCGTGATTGCTGATGACGAACGTGGGCCATCCAGAGGCCGAATCGACCGCGGCAATCTGCTTGCGAAATTCCGCGGGCGAGAGTTTGTTGACTGTGGTAAAAAGAAAATCCATGGGCAACTGCAATTCATTGTTGCCGTGTCCGTAATAGAGGTTCAGCTCCTCGATGTTGGCGGTCCAGGTTTCGCCGATCAGCACGGCGTTGTATTCGTCCGCCACTTTGCGCAGTCCGCGCAGCGCCTCGTGCACCTCGGGCAACTTCTTGTTGTATTTGTCCTCCTCGATTGGATCGCCGTAGGCATTTGTGCCTGGCTTGATTGGATTGTTAGTCAGGTTGGGATCTTCGAAAAGCGTGTCCACCGCATCCAGGCGAAACCCGGACACACCGCGCTTGTACCACCAGCGCGTCACATCAAACATCGCATCCTTCACCGCCGGATTGCGCCAGTTCAGGTCGGGCTGCTCGGCATAAAAGTAATGGTAGTAATACTGATTGGTCGTTGCATCGAACTTCCACGCCGAACCACCAAAAGTGGAAGTCCAGTTGTTGGGTGGTTGTCCCGGCCCTTTGCCGTCGCGCCAGATGTACCAGTCGCGATGTTCCGAGGTTCGAGACGACTTCGAATCCAGAAACCATTTGTGCTGGTCGGAGGTGTGGTTCACGACGAAGTCGAGGATGATGTGAATGCCGTGCTTCTTGGCTTCGCTGGCCAGGCTGTCGAAATCTACCAGCGTTCCGTACATGGGATCGATGCTTTCGTAGTCGGAGACGTCGTAGCCGAAGTCCACTTGCGGCGATGGAAAGCAAGGCGAGATCCAGATCGCGTCCACGCCCAGGTCTTTCAAGTAATCCAGCTTCGACGCTATGCCTTTGAGGTCGCCGACTCCGTCATTGTTGCTGTCGGCAAAGCTGCGGGGATAAATCTCATAAAACACAGCATGCTGCCACCATTGGTGCCCTTCCGCATCTACGGGCTTGTTCGCGGTCTGAGCACGCACGGCAATCAGGGACAGCCAGAGAAAGGCACATATCAGAATCCAGGAGAACTTACGTGACATAGGGAATGACTCCTCGAAGTGCATGGAGAAATATCGCGAACCCAGTCGATGCTGCGGAGCATTTGTTCACTTGCCGCGGTGGCGAGCTTGAGCCGAGACTGCGATTTTATTGAGTGTAAACCTTTTCTGTCTCTCTCCGTCCTCTTCGCACGAGAATTCCCTTTTAGGAGCGAAAGTGAATCACGACCTTCTGCGGCACATAGGAATCAGGCGCTCCTTGGGGTATCTGGATTTCGAGCTTACCGAACTTGGTGAGGACCGCGCCTTCCACCGAAGAGATCTGGCTTGGGTTCCAAACGCTCAACTCATAGCGTTCGCCTGCTCGTCCGGAGACATCCAGTGTGTACTCGGCTTTCGAAGCATTCCATGATTCAGAGAGGACACGGAGTCCCCGGCTCTCACTTCCCAGAGCCGGCAGTTCGTTCGATAGCGACAAACCAAAATCATTCTTTACGCGAATCACAAGGTTATTGGGTCCGCCGTAAACCGGAAACCGCACGGATAAATGCTGATCGTTGCTGTTCGGCTGCATCTTAAACGGCAAAGGCTGTCCGTTCATCTCGACGCTGATCACCTGCGTGTGCAGGCTGAAGGCGGGAGAGAAATCGACCCAGCAATCACCCGTCCCAGTGCGCTTCATTTCGAGAACGATGCTGTCAGTGGTCTTGCGATATTGAAAGTCCACGCCGACTCCGCCGACGTGAACGTTGCGAATTGCAAAGGACATCCAGTCCAATGGAACGTGCGGAGCGAGCGTGATCTGATGTTTTTCCGCGTCGGTTTGCAAGCCGAACATGCCCCGCAAGATCGGACTGATCACCATGGCTGCGGACCAGATCTGGTGAGGCGAACTCGTCGAAAACGACTGGTAGTAGTCGCCGGAGAGTACTTCCGTGAAATGACCGAGCGCGCCGTCGGCGCCGAGCAGAGCATTGGCCCGCAGATTGAAGTAGGCCGGGAACGCGCGATGGTAGCGGTATTCAGCCACGGACGCCCATCCCGTAAAGAGCGGCCAGACCGCGCCAAAGTGATAGCCCGACCCATCATAAACTTTCGAATGCTGCGAGATGATCCGCATGCCCCAATCGGTTTGGTGATCTTCGGCCGCGAGTTGTGTGATGGTCTGGTCTGCGTGATTGGCGTCGGACAGACCAAACCACATGGGAACAGTTGTCAGCACGCTGGCTTCATCGGCGCGCTGGTTGTCTGGCTTCAAGGCAAACGCATAAGCTTTCATCTCGGACGACCAGAAGGCTTGATCGAGCGCGGATTCGCTGTGCTCGAACTCCGTCGCAAGCTGCTTGCTGATGTCGTCTTTGCCCACAAGTCGAGCGAGGTTGGAAAGCGCCCGCAGTGCCTCCACTCCAAGTCCTGCCTGGTAGTACTCGTTCTTCACCGGAAGCAGAGGGCCGCCTTCGATCCAGCCATGACCGACGCCTGCATTCTGCGCGAAGCCTTGCGCATTATAGGTCGAGCGTAGAAATTGATAGGCGCGCCAGATGTTATCCCACTTACCACGCGTGAACTCCACGTCGCCACTCTGGACTGCATAATCATTCATCGCAATGATGAACAGCGGGGTCGCGTCGGCGGAAACATAGGCGTAGGGATAATCCTTGAACCACGGTACCAGACTTGCACTCTGCGAGATTTCATGCGGGACTTTGCCGTCTGCGCGCTGATACTTGCTGATGAAATCGAGAGCGGTGCGGGTCGTGGAGTAATCTCCCTCGGCGTTGAGGGCAAACGAAGTCCACAAAGAATCTCGCCCGAAGAACCAGGCGAAGCCCGGACGTTGGCCGACTCCGGAGGTTCGATATCCGGCAACTAGGCCAGCACCCAGATACGGATTGTTGACCATTCCCTGAATTGTGCTGAGACGCGCCCACTCATAGGCCTGCTGCAGGGCTGCGTCAGGCAGTTCGAGGCTTACGGTCTTGTCGAGATAAGCGCGATAGTAGTCCGCCGATTCGCGTACTGAGTCTGCATAAGAGGTCAACAAGCGCTGGTAAGTTTTCTCGGCGTCAGCGCGACCTGTCATCGAAGCGGCGATGACCAACACCTTGGTCTCTTCTCCCTTCTGCGTTACTCCTAAGCGCAAAGAGTTCTGGTCTGATGAGGAATAGTTCGTTTGATAGGAGAGACGGGCGTCCGCGGCAGTTGGCGATCCAACCAGGGCTGCATATTTCCGCGCTTCTTCGCCGAACACGAAGGCTCGTTGCTTCGCATCCCAATCCACAAACGTTCCGCCCAGAGCCGCGGGCCACTCCAGTTGAAAGTCGCCAGTGAATGCAACTTCCACTTCCAAAGACTGCTCCGTCTCGACGTCGAGCAGAATGACCGCGCCCGCTTCGTTCACTGGGACGCATAGGGTTTCGCGCACGCGAAAGGAATCTCCGGCGTACAGGATGGATGCGGACTCAGGACGAACCGTCAGCGTGCGTGCAAGACTTTCCGCAGGCAGCGCTCGATCGCCGACATGAAAGGTCAAATGGAAGTCACGAAAGATCTTCAGGGGATAGACCCAGGCTTCGAACTGTCCCGCTTCGTTGCCGAACAATCCTGCGCGAGTACCAACAACGGGAAGGAACTCCCAAGTGCGAATCGTCCGCGATAACTCCCGAGATGACTCCGGAGCTTGAGTAGATTGCTGGGCAGCGGAAACACCTGCGCAAACCAGGCAGATTCCCAACAGGCAAACGCCGCTTGCAATGCGGGACGCCAAGCCAGAACGCCGAACGCAAATGCGATAAGGATTCATTGCGGCCTTTTCTTGGGAACGGGAATTTGGCCGGCCGGAACTTGCAAAGTCGCGGTACCCTGAATATAAGAAGTAGGGGCGAATTTTAGCACGAGCCGAGTGGGCCAGGTAACGACCTCTTGTTTTCTTCACGCCGCGTTTTTCTGAAATCTCTCAGCCGTTCGGCACTGGTGCTTTCGCTCGAAAGCGTGCTGGCCATGGCTCGTCCGCGCTGGCTGCGAGCGAACTCGGGAACGCAGCAGAAAGCCCCTTCCCCGAAAGACGAACCGACAGCGCAGAGCGGTGATCTGGGCGTCAGCTTCGTCAACATCGGGCGCGAGTCCGGGCTGAATGCGAAAACCATCTTCGGCGGCGAGCACAAGAATAAGTATCTGCTCGAAACCACCGGCTGCGGCGTTGCTTTCTACGATTACGACAATGATGGATGGCTCGACATTTTCCTAGTGAACGGCACGCGGCTGGAGGGTTTTCCCGCCGGAAGCGAACCGACTTCGCATCTTTTTCGCAATAATCGCGATGGGACTTTCACCGACGTGACTGCGAAGGCCGGAGTCGCGCACTCGGGCTGGGGACAGGGCGTTTGCGTCGGCGACTATGACAACGACGGGTGGGACGATCTGTTCGTCACATACTTCGGCAAGAATGTTCTCTATCACAACAACGGCGACGGTACGTTTACCGACGTCAGCCAGAAGGCGGGCGTGGCAGGCAAAGGCACGCGGTGGAATACCGGTTGCGCCTTCGTCGACTACGATCGCGACGGACGCCTGGATCTATTCGTGGCCAACTACATTGATCTCGACCTGGCAACGGCGCCGGTGCCGGAATCCGGTCCATGCCTTTATAAAAGCGTGATGGTCGCGTGCGGGCCGCCGGGGCTGCAGGGCGGAAAAAATATCCTGTATCACAACAACGGGGACGGAACGTTCAGCGATGTTTCCGAAGCGTCGGGTATTCTCAATGCGAACGGCACGTATGGTCTGGGGGTGCTGACCGCCGATTTCGACAACGACGGCTGGCCTGATATTTATGTCGCTAACGATTCTACCGCCAGCGCCCTTTACCAGAACAAGAAGAACGGGAAATTCCAGGATGTTGCGATCGAAGCGGGATGCGCGCTCAGTCCCGATGGCAAGCCGCAGGCAGGCATGGGCGTTTCGGCGGCGGATTACGATCTGGACGGCAATCTCGACATTGTGAAAACAAACTTCGCCGGCGATACGCCTTCTCTCTATCACAATCTAGGTGGTGCCACTTTCGAAGATGCAACGTTCACCGCTGGGCTGGGCGCGCACACGCAATATCTGGGTTGGGGTTGCGGCTTCTTCGATATGGACAATGACGGATGGGCGGACATTCTGATCTGCAACGGGCACGTATATCCGGAAGTCGAGCAACTCAAGACGGAAGCGGGTTATGCGCAGCGCAAGTTGCTCTATCAGAACTTGCACAATGGGCATTTTGCGGACGTTTCATTTCAAGCGGGGCCGGGCATTTCGGAGCCAAGTCCTTCGCGGGGCGCGGCCTTTGGCGATTTCGACAACGACGGAGATATCGATGTTGTCGTGAATACTGTGAACGACTATCCGCAGCTACTCCGTTGTGATTTAAAACTCGATCACCACTGGATCAAGGTTCGCACCATCGGAACAAAATCGAATCGCAGCGGCATTGGCGCTCGGCTGATGTGCGTGACGCATCCGCCCGGCGAAACGAAGCCGCATCAGCAAATTGACGAAGTGCGAAGCGGCGGCGGTTACTTCTCGCAGAATGATCTGCGGGTTCACTTCGGCTTGGGCAAGGCAGAGAAAGTTGATGTGCTGGAGATTCGCTGGCCCAGCGGGCAGGTCGATACGCTAAAAGATATCAAGGCAAACCAAGTGATATTCGTGAAGGAAGGCGCAGGGATTGCGCGAACGATGCAGTTCCAGAAGAATCCCAAGGGCGGGAAGTAGGTTACAGCGGCTTCCTTGTATCCGCTTCCGCCGCAGTGCCCGAACCTTCTTTGAGCGTATGAATCTGATCCACCGGCAAATTCGTGAAGTGCTCCGTGAGTCCGCTCGGCCAGCGGATTTCAACCCAGTCGATCTTCGCTGCCGAACCTAAGCCGAAGTGCACTCGCATATCGCTGTTGGAGATGTAGCTGGAACCGCTGCGGACTTCGTCCACAAGGACGCGTGCCGCTGTTTTCACCCGAATGCGCGCGCCGATGCCGTCGTGATTGGATTTCGTGCCGACCGTATGAATGGCAATCCAATGATTCGTACTGCGAACTTGATTCACCAACAGACTTGGCTGGGCATTCATGTTGCTGACCACAATCGAAATCTTGCCGTCGTTCCAAAGGTCGCCGACCGCGAGCCCGCGCGACGATGCCACGGTCGTGATGCCCGAGCCCGCCGAGGCGGAGATGTCGCTGAACGTGCCGTCTGCATTGTTGTGATAAAGGATTCTGGGTTCTTTGTAACTGCTGCCCAGGTGCTGGCTGTCGACTTCGGGATACACGTGGCCGTTCACCAGAATCACGTCGGGCCAGCCGTCGTTGTCCATATCGAAAAACATGGTTCCCCAGCCAAGGTATTGCGTGTAGAGGCCGAGGCCCGCGGCTGAGGTCGCGTCCGTAAACGTGCCGTCGCCATTGTTCTTATAGAGCGTGGAAGTGTCGTCGGAAAAATTCGTTTTGAAGATGTCGAGGTGGCCGTCGCCGTTGTAGTCGGCAACAGTCGAGCCCATGCCGGCCTGCTCGCGGCCATCTTCGTTAAAGGCAGCGCCCGACGTGACCGCTACGTCGGAGAATGTTCCATCGTGGTTGTTGCGATAGAGAATGCTGGGCGTGCTGTCGCAGGCAATAAAAATGTCGGGCCATCCATCTTCATCGAAGTCGAGCGTCGAAACGCTGAAGGCGTAGTGGCCGTCGGTGCGATCGATGTGGGCTTTGGTGGTGACGTCTTCAAACGTGCCATCGCCCCGGTTGTGGTAGAGGATGTTCTTCGCTCCGGCTAGCCCGCGCGGACCGCACATGACCGGAACGCCCTTCCAGATGCAGGTGGGGCGCTCGCCGGGCGCGGGCGCGGTCGCCAGATCGAAGTCCACGTAGTTCGCCACGACCAGATCGAGGCGGCCATCGCGATCGTAGTCGACGAACGCGCAACCGGTGCCCCATGCCTTGCCCGATCCCGCGACCCCAGCTTTCTCGGCGACCTCGGTGAAGACTCCGTGCTGGTTGTGATAGAGGCGGTTCTTGCCGTAGTAGGTGATGTAGAGGTCTTCCCATCCGTCGTTGTCGTAGTCGCCGACGCACACGCCCTGGCCCCAGCCGGTCGCGGTTAGACCCGCTTTAGCGGTGACGTCGGTGAAGGTGCCGTCATGATTGTTGCGATACAAACGATTGCTGGGACCTTGCCCGGCAGGAAATCCCTCGAGCTTCGTACCATTCACCAGAAAGATGTCGGGCCAACCGTCATTGTCGTAGTCGAAAATCGCAACGCCGGTTCCAGTGGTTTCGATGATGTATTTCTTGGTGTCGAGGCCGCCGAAAATGTTCTGCGCGGTCAAGCCGGCCTTTTCGGCGATGTCGGTGAAGGTCGCGATGGGAGCGGGCGGAGGCGCGGGGGGCTTCGCTTGCTGCGCGCAAAAGTCTGAAGCGAGAAGCAGCAGGGCTCCGCAGGCCAGCATTCGGCAAATGGGATTGATCGCAAGAACGGAAGGAACTGGCATGGGCCCCAATCGATGTTAGGGTGCGGCTTGGGTGGGGGTCAAGTTGAGGTCTAGCGGCTGATCGGCGCTTCAGCGACACCCACATACTTGTCGGCGCCGCCGTAGTAGAACAGGTAGCGATTCCCTCGTTCCACCATGCCTTCCACGAAGACCACATTGGGCACCTGGCCAACTTTCTCCCAATCCTTCTCGGGAGAGAATACTGGATCGTTACTTCGCCAGAGCAACTTACGTGGATCGTTCCGATCAAAGATCGCGATCCCGGTACGATACACCAACTTGTCGTCCGCGCCGTTGTAGATCAGAACGATTCCGTTCGATGTAACGATGGGCGCCGGGCCCGGTTCGGCTACCCGCGAATCAAAGCGTCCCGGCCGCACGGGTAATGCCGGAGCTTGAGTGACCTCCGTCCAGTGAAGCAAATCGGTGGAGGACGCCAGACCTGCCTGATCCTTGTTGTCGGCGCTCGTCCCCAGGAAGTACATCCAGTATTTCCCGTCGATCTTCTCTGGGACGATGGCGCCCGATTTCGTCCACTTCACATTCCAGTTTCCTTTGTAGGCCGGAAGGATGACGCCTCTGCGATCCCAATGAATCAGATCAGCTGAAGTCGCGAGGCAGAGCTGCGCGTCTTTCTTGTTGTAGCCCGTGTAGGTCAGATAGTAGGTGTCGCCGAATTGAACGAGCCGCGGGTCCTCGACGCCGCCGTCTTTCTCGTATTCTTCCGTGGGGCTTAGAACCGGTTCATCGCGACGCGTGAAATGGATTCCGTCAGCGCTCTCGGCATAGCCCAGCCGCGACGTGCCTTGCTTGTCCTGGGCGCGGTAGAGCATCACGATCTTGTCGCCACGCATTACGATCGTCGGATTGAACGTACCGGCTGCCTCCCAGCCGTTGCCGCGCGGAGCGATCACGGGCGCGTCCGACAATCGGTGCCATGCGCCAAACGGCAGCCGTGGGCTTCCTTGGGCCGCCAGAAAAGTCAGCAACGCAAGCAGCGTCAGTATTCTGTGGGGAATGAAGCGGACCATCTGCAGGACTCCTCGATGCTCGGATTAAAACCCGCTGGCAACAAAAAACGGCAGGGCCGACCCCCTACCGTTTTGCGATCTTACGTTTTTGTCCGGACTATTTCTTGTTTACAGACTTCTTCAGTTCGGCCCCAGGGCTAAATTTCGCGACTTTGCGGGCGGCGATTTTGATGGTGGCGCCGGTTTGCGGATTGCGTCCGTTGCGCGCTTTTCTCTGCGACACCGAGAAGGTGCCGAAGCCTATCAAAGCCACCCGATCTCCTTTGCGGAGGGCAGATGTAATGCTGTCCACGGCGGTATCAATGGCAGTCGTGGCCTGCGCTTTGCTGATTTCACATGCGCCTGCGATCTTGTCAACCAGATCGGCTTTATTCATAGATTCTCCTCGCAGGTTTCTTTTCATGCCCAGCCTGGACCGGCAGGAAATACTGGCTTTGGCTGAGTTGGGAAACCTGACGGCTCGTATTCTCCTCTGTCTGTGGCGAAAGTCAACTGTGAAAATCCGCGCCGGAAGCCTGTTTCGCACTCCCGCGGCCCGAATCGGGGCTACCCGGGCGGCTTTCCAGCCTCACCAGGAGGGTTTTCCTACTTCCTCCACAGGGCAGAGCCTTGGTTCACAGGATGTACACAGGTAGACAGGCTTTCCGGCTTGCGCGGGACACGTCCTCGGGTGCAAAGTCGAAAGAGGAGAATTGGTTTGAAGATGATCGGCTCAAAGAGTGAAGGGTCCCAGGTGATCAAGGCTCCCGCAGAAGTTTGCCCGCTGTGTGAGGGTACAGGATGGAAAACCGCCGGCGCCAACGCCGGCGGCAGCACCAATGATCGGCGCGTGACGCGCTGCGACTGCCAGTTGCGGGCGCGGGGACAGTCCCTGCTGGCCGCAGCCCGCATTCCGCGCCGCTACGAGCACTGTGAGCTCTCCAATTACGACACCGACTTCCCCGGCGCCCATCCTTCGCTGGAAGAAGCTCACTTTATTGCGTCCGGCTTCGCGAAAAAATGCGATCCGCGCGGCGATAAAGGCCTTCTGATCATTGGTAAGATCGGAACCGGCAAGACTCACCTGGCGGTGGGGATCATCAAGGAGTTGATCGTCAATCGAGGCATCCCATGCCTGTTCTATGACTATCGCGAACTGCTGAAAGAGATTCAGAATTCCTACAACTCGACCGTGCAGACCACGGAACTGGACGTGTTGCGTCCGGTGTTCGAAACCGACGTTCTGGTGCTCGACGAACTGGGAGCTGTGAAACCGACCGAGTGGGTGTGGGATACGGTCAGCTTGATCCTGAACACGCGTTATAACGATAATCGCACCACGATCATTACGACGAATTTTGACGATCAGCCGGCGGCGGGCGCTACCGGTTCCATCTCGCCCGCCAGGGCCGCGAACCGGAGCGAAACGCTGGGGGACCGGATCGGCGAGCGGATGCGGTCGCGGCTGCACGAGATGTGCCGCATCGTGACTCTGGAAGGCAGCGACTTCAGGCAAAAGTTCCGCAGCGCCAATTTCAGGTAACTTCTTCGCGACGAATCAGCACGTCCTTAACGCGGATCAAGAAAGCATCCGTCTGTTTACTGCCTCCGCCGTAAATTCCCACTAAAATCATCCTGTGCTGACTGAGCGCCTGGAGTTCGCGCCTGAGCGAGATGCGGAAGTATTCTCCGCCGTCCCGGCGGCTCCAGCTGTGTTTCTTTTGCAGGGCGCGGATGCCCAGGCCGAACCGTACGTCACCAAGACAGCGAACCTGCGACGACGCCTGCAGCGGCTGCTTGGGCCAGTGGAAGAGCGCACGAAAAAGCTGAATCTGCGCGATCGGGTGCGGGTGATCGAATACTCGCCAACGGGCTCTGACTTTGAGTCTGGCTTCCTGCTCTACCGCGTCTTGCGCGCCACTTTCCCGAAAACCTACCAGGACCGAATGCGGTTCCGCTTCGCACCCTTAGTGAAGCTGCATCTCGAAAACGAATACCCGCGAGCCTCCATTACGACGCGGCTTGGCCGGTTAGGCAGGCGTTCTCTCTACTATGGGCCGTTTGTTTCGCGCGTGGCCGCCGAGAAGTTCATGAACGATTCGCTCGACTTCTTCAAGATGCGCCGGTGCGTCGACGATCTGCATCCCGACCCAAAATTCCCCGGATGCATTTATTCCGAGATGAAAATGTGTCTGGCTCCCTGTTTCAAGGGCTGCAGCGATGAAGAATATGTTGCTGAGGTGAATCGGGTGCAGGCCTACTTTGATTCCGGAGGAGATTCTCTGACCCGCGAACTCTCGGCCGAGCGGGAAGCCGCATCGGCCACACTTGCCTTTGAAGACGCGGCTGCGATTCACGCACGTGTGGAAAAGTTGAAGCCCATCCTGACCCAGCTTCCGGAGATCGTGCAACGCATCGACCGTCTGTCGGCACTGATGATTCAGCCAAGTCACATCCCGGGCTCGGTCGCGTTCTTCCGCATCGAGTCGGGGAGGATTTGTGGGCCGATTCCCTTTGGCATTCAGTCTACGGAACATACAAAGTCGCAGTCTATGGAATCGCGGGTACAGGAGGCGTTGAATTCGTTTCCGCCTGCAAAACCAACAAGCGCGCTGGAAACCATGGAGCATCTCGCTCTGCTCAAGCGTTGGTACTACCGCGGGACTCGGCCCGGCGAAATCTTTCTTGCCGACGTCAAAGGCGAACTACCCATGCGCCGCATCGTGCGCGGAATCTCGCGGGTGTTTCGGGGCGAGAAACCAGAAAACGCAGCTACCCCTCATGAGCGGTTGTAGTCCGGCCCGAAGGGATGTTGCCCCCACCTACAGCTGAACCGCATACAAAACACACGCGTGCGGCCTGAGACGAGCGTGTAGCCCGTCGGTTGAGTCGAGCGCCTGATGCTGCCATAAGTCGCGCACTTGGGCCGTTCGCGCTTTAATTCCGATGTCCTGCCATCGTAGGTTGATGCTCTCCTCGGCGTCTCCCAGATTGAAGACGGCCACGTAATGCTCTCCTGGGTTTGCGCCCTCGGCCGTCCAGGCACGGATGTTTCCTCGATCCACTTCCTGATGGCCGCCATGACTGTTCTGATCGACCTGCAGGACTTCTTCGTTCGTGATCAGCGCCGTGGTGGCAGCATCGTTACTGGGCAGATCACCGCCGAAAATTAGGGGCGAGCGGAAGATGCTCCACAGCGTCATCACCGTCTTCTGCTCGTCCGGTGTGAATTTTGTGGGCGTGCCGCCGCCTTCCTTGGCTATCACTCGCAGTTTGCCCAGGGGAAGCATGTCCGCGTCTGGCCAGATTCCATTCTTTCCCACAAACGGCGCCCAATCCCGCGTGAAGTCGAACTGCTGCCGCAGCAGCTTCCAGTCATCCCAGAAATCATCCGAGATGCGCCACATTTGGGCATACTTCTGGAAGAACTCGGCTTCCGAAATCGGAGCAGGCCCGGGCGAAATACTCAGCACCATGGGGCGCCCAGTCTTACGCATCGCCAGACTCAAAGCTTTCATTTCCGCCGGCTGATACAGATGGCTCCCCATGTCATCTGCTTTGATGAAGTCGACGCCCCAGGACGCGTATAACTCCGCGATCGAATCGTAGTACGCCTGAGCTCCGGGCTTGGTGGTGTCGACGCCCCACATGTCGGGATTCCAGCGGCACGCGTTGTTTTTGTCGGCGATGTCGGCGGCGTGGTAAGACGTTCCCTTGATCGGAACGTTCTTCTCGACCGCCTGCCGCGGAACTCCGCGCATGATGTGAATGCCAAACTTCAATCCTTTGCTGTGAACATAGTCTGCCAGCGGCTTGAATCCCGCGCCATTCGCAGAAGAAGGGAATCGATTGGCGGCTGGCAGCAGGCGACCGTACTCATCCATGGTCAGCGGAGCGCCGGGCTTGTAGTCGTGCCCCTGCGCGTTCGGCTCGTACCACTGGATATCGACCACGATGTATTGCCATCCATACTTCGCGAGATGGTCAGCCATCCAGTCCGCATTGGCTTTTACCTGCTGTTCGCGCACCGTGGTGCCGTAGGAATCCCAGCTGTTCCAGCCCATGGGAGGAGTTGGAGCGACGGGAGGGTCGGTAGCCGAAAGCGTGAGAGCGGTCGAAAACAGGATGGCAGTAAGTCGAACCAGAAATCGATCCAGAAGCATGGCGCGGCCATTGTAAGCCTTGCGTGCTAGATATGCTGCTTCACACAAGCCAACTGCTCACTGCTTTTGGAAAGGATCTGTACTTCGAGATCCTCCGTGAGAGGAATGTCCTGTGCCGGAATTTGCATTCGATAAAAGGCATCGGGCTCCATCTGTTCGCGCCAGGGCTCGACAAGAAATTCAGATTGGACCTCGCCCAGATCTTTCTGCTGTTCACCCAGCCATCGCACCTTGAAACGCAGATCCTGAGCCGCCTCAGGCGACGGGGGTCCCGTGGCAACCCAATCGCCGATTTCCGCCCAACAAAACGAGTGATGAAGTCCGATTTCCAGAACAACTTCGCCCGCGTACGCGATAACGGTCTGGCCGTTCTTGTGAAACTTAGCTTGCCCTGATTTCTCCGTCCGCTCCAGGTTCTTGAAGAAGTCACCCGAGAGAATGGCACCGTAGGAAACGCAGCGGGTAATCCGTTCCAAACGGGCCATGCCTAACTTAGCCCCCTGGTCATACTTCCGCGTCCTTTCCTTCTGGCTTCTGAGAGCCGAGATCGGGAGCGTCGACTCGCAGTCCTTCTTGGCAGCCAGATCGGCCGCAACCTGAGCCGCCTCCAACGAGGGCTCGCGGATATAGCGGATGTCGAAGGCGGACTCGCCGGCTCCTATGTTCTCCTTGGTGCGGATCACGAGTTGTTGCGAATCTGGAGACAGTTCCCACTTTTCTTCAATCTTCTCCACGGTAGTCAAAGGGAGCCCCAGTCCAAGCCCGATCCCAAGTCCGGGCCACTCCCGCTTAACCGTCCCCTTAAGAACGAGATTCTCGCCCTTCAGCCGGGCTTGCACCGCTTCCGACTTCTTGCCGAGCAGGTAGTGGGCAATAGCTGTCTCGCCATTTTGTGTCGCCGTGACTACCACTTCTTCGGCAGTTTGCTTTATGTCGAGAATGCGCGGGCTCGCGGGCTCCGACTGTCCCCGGAACGAGCGTTGCGTTCGCAGGAAAATACCCGATAAATCTCCTTTGCCTTGCGCGAGAGAAAGGTTTGCTAGCAGAAGCACCGTGACCAGCAATTTCATCACGCCTCCTCGGAAGGATCGTGCGCCCAGCGCGATTCTATATCTTTCGTGCGACCGAAAAAACGGGCGACCTGAAAGGCCGCCCGATCATTCTTATTGGTCTATCCGCGTGAATCCGCGTAGATCCGCGGCGAGAAGTTCTAGATGTCCAGGTTCTTCACGTCCAGCGCATTCTCTTCGATGAACTTGCGCCGCGCTTCCACGTCTTCGCCCATCAGCGTGGTGAAGATGGTTTCGCACTCGGCGATGTCTTCGAGCCGAACCGACAGCAAGGTGCGCCGCTCGGGATCCATGGTCGTCTCCCACAATTGCGGAGCGGTCATTTCACCGAGTCCTTTATAGCGCTGGATAGTGAAGTCCTTGCGGCCTTCGTTGATGACATAGTCGCGAAGGTCGCGGACATTGGTCTTCTCCACCACTTCAATCTCGGTCTTGCGCTTGGCAGGCTTGGCCGTCTTCTTCTCGCCCTTGTCTCCATCGGCGGAGGCAGCTTCGCCGTCGGCACCTTCACCGTTGCCGCCTGCTGGGGCAGCCTTGGCCAGGGTCTCGACCACGAACGGTGGCTCCATGTAAGGTTCGATCTGCTTGTATTTTGAAATCATCTGGCGGCATTCGGCACTGGAGGCCAGCACCCAGTTGATGACGTGTTCGGCGCCATGCTTGTTGACGAACATTACTTCCCACAAGTTGTGTTCTTCGTCAAAGCGCGCTTCCACGCTCTTGAAGCCTTCTTCCTTTTGAAGCCTCTTCAATTCTTTTTCTAAGCGCTCGATTTTTTTGGGCGGCGTTTTCTTATCGCCTTCAAAATCGGCGCGCTTAGCCAGATCGAGTTTGGGAACAAGTTCGGTGACGCGTTCATTTCGCACGCGCTTGTCGAGCTTTTCGAAGAAGCCCAGATACTCATCGAGGACGGTCATGAAGCGGGCTAGATCTTTGCCTTCGATCTTGGCGGCGCCCTCGCCGTAACGCACAGTCAGTCCATCGGCCGCCCGCTTCACCATGACTTTGACGAATTCCCGTTCGTCCTTGATGTACTGCTGCGACTTGCCTTTCTTCAACGAAAACAGCGGCGGCTGTGCAATGAACACGTTTCCGCGCTTGATCAATTCCTGCATGTGGCGGAAAAAGAACGTCAGCAGCAGCGTGCGAATGTGGCTTCCGTCCACGTCGGCGTCGGTCATCAGGATGATCTTGCCGTAGCGCACTTTCGTGGGATCGAAATCTTCTTTCGAGATTCCGGTGCCGAGCGCCGTGATCATGGCGCGAATTTCCTCGTGCGCCAGCATCTTGTCGTAGCGCGCTTTCTCTACGTTCAGAATTTTGCCCTTCAGTGGAAGGATCGCCTGGAAGCGGCGGTCGCGGCCCTGCTTCGCCGTCCCACCGGCCGACTCGCCCTCGACCAGGAACAATTCGCAGCGATTCGGATCGCGCTCCGAGCAGTCCGCCAACTTGCCGGGCAGGCCGCCGGAATCGAGCGCACCTTTACGGCGTGTCAGATCGCGTGCTTTACGGGCTGCTTCGCGGGCGCGCGCGGCGTCGACTGCCTTGTTGATGATCTTGCGTCCGACAGTCGCATTCTGTTCGAAGAACGCGCCCAGTCGCTCGTTGACGAACTGCGTGACCGTGCCCGCGATGTCAGAGTTCAGCTTGCCCTTGGTCTGGCCTTCGAACTGCGGCTGGGGCAACTTCACGCTGATCACAGCAACCAAGCCTTCGCGGACGTCGTCGCCGGTCAGATTCTCTTTGACATCTTTGAACAGTCCCATCTGCTGGCCGGCGTAGTTGATGGTGCGGGTCAGCGCGGTGCGGAATCCCGAAAGATGCGTGCCGCCGTCCACGGTATTGATGTTGTTGGCGAAGCTGAAGACGGACTCGGAATACGCGTCGTTGTACTGCAGCCCAATCTCCATGTGCACGCCGTTGCGGTCGTCTTCCATATAGATGGGCTTATCGTGCAGCACCTGTTTGCCGCGATTGAGGTGCTTGATGAATTCCGCGATGCCGCCGTTGTACTTGAAGTCCGTTTGCTTAGGCTCGCCGGTTTTCGAATCGGTGGCGCGCTCGTCGGTCAGCGTGATCAACAGTCCCTTATTGAGGAATGCGAGTTCGCGCAGGCGCTGCGCCAGCGTGTCGTAGTTATATTCAGTCGCGGTAAAAATTGAGCGGTCGGGCACGAAGTGAACTTTGGTGCCGCGCTTCTTGGTCGCGCCCGTTTTCTTCAGCTTGCCGATGGGATCGCCTTTGGAATAGTTCTGCTGCCAGGTGGCGCCGTCGCGCCAGATCTCCAGCTCCAGGTCTTCACTCAGGGCATTCACGCACGAGACACCTACGCCGTGCAGTCCGCCGGAAACTTTGTAGGTAGACGAATCAAATTTTCCGCCGGCGTGGAGCGTGGTCATGACCACCTGTGCCGCGGAAACTTTCTCGCCGTCGATCACCATGTCGTCGACAGGAATGCCGCGGCCGTCGTCGATGACCGTGATCGAGTTGTCGAGATGGATGGTGACTTCGATCTTGGTGGCGAATCCCGCGAGAGCTTCGTCCACAGAATTGTCCACAACTTCGTACACCAGGTGATGCAGGCCGAGTTCGCCCGTCGATCCGATGTACATCGCGGGACGCTTGCGCACTGCCTCCATGCCGCCCAACACTTTGATGGAGTCGGCGTTGTAGTCGCTGTTGCTGCCGTTACCTCCGCCGTTGGATGAGGTGATCGGAGTGACGTTTCCGTTTTTTGTTTTGGTGTCGGCGATGGGAGTATTAATTTCTTTGGTGGCCATTCCGCTCCGCGAAAATGTCTCGATTTTTTCTTCGAACTGGGTGCTGCGATTTCTCGGAATTCGGCTGGAAATTTCGTCCCGACTCAAACGCTCGAAAGCCCTAGGCAAAAAGACTTCAAGTTATTGAAATTCCTAATACTTAGGGTCATCTTGCAACTGCTTGAATTATACCACAAACGAGCATTTTTTGAGCCCCTGGAAAAGCGCCGAATCGACTGAGTAACAGGGCTGTGCGAGGCCGTTCAGAAGTGAAGCATCCGGGCACCGGTGACGGCCTAAAAGTAGCGCTACAAAAGTAAAGGGCGGCCGGCAGGCCGCCCGAAACACTAATCTAACCACTACCTTACGCCGTCGCTGGGCGTTCTCCGCCTTTGGCGCGTCCCGGTTGCAGTTCCGGTTTGATGACGTGCTGCACTCCATCGTCCTTGGAGGTCGGAGGAGGCTGAACTGGCGGCAATTCCTGGCCCTCGACGAGCATCTTGATCTCGTTGGCATCGAGAACTTCGCGCTCAATCAGCGCCCGGGCAATCCGCTCGAGCACATCGCGATTGTCGGATAGGAGCTGCTTGGCCGTGGTGTAGCCCTTGTTGACCAGCTTGCGGACTTCCTGATCGATCTTGATCGCAGTGTCCTCACTGTAATCGCGGTGCTGGGCAATCTCACGGCCCAGGAAGATTTGCTCTTCTTTCTTGCCGAACGTCATCGGGCCCAAGTCGCTCATGCCCCACTCGCAGACCATCTTGCGTGCCATTTCCGTGGCCCGCTCAATGTCGTTGCCCGCGCCGGTGCTCATGCAGTTGAGGAACAGCTCCTCCGCGATGCGGCCGCCCATCAGGATGGCGATCTCGGTTTCCAGATAGTTCTTGTAGTAGTTGTGGCGGTCATCGATGGGCAATTGCATGGTGACGCCCAGGGCCATCCCGCGCGGGATAATCGTGACCTTGTGCAGAGGATCGGAGTTCGGCATCTTCGCCGCCACGAGCGCATGCCCCGCCTCGTGATAGGCCGTGTTCTTCTTTTCCTCGTCGGTGAGCAACAGCGACTTCCTCTCCACGCCCATCAGAACTTTGTCTTTGGCCAGCTCGAAGTCGTAATGCAAAACCGCTTTTCGATTTTGCCGCGCCGCAGCCAGTGCGGCTTCGTTGACCATATTGGCCAAGTCCGCGCCGGAGAAGCCCGGCGTTCCGCGAGCCAGCACGGAAAGATCGACGTCCTCCGCAAGAGGAATCTTGCGAGTATGTACGCGCAGGATTTCCTCGCGGCCACGCACATCCGGACGGCTCACTACAACGCGCCGGTCAAAACGGCCGGGCCGCAGCAACGCCGGATCCAATACGTCCGGTCGGTTAGTGGCCGCCATCAGAATTACGCCCTCGTTGGATTCGAAGCCGTCCATCTCTACCAGCAACTGATTCAAAGTTTGTTCGCGTTCGTCGTGTCCACCACCCAGGCCAGCGCCCCGGTGACGTCCGACCGCATCGATTTCATCGATGAAGATAATGCAGGGAGCGTTTTTCTTGCCTTGCTCAAACAGATCGCGCACGCGACTGGCGCCGACGCCGACAAACATTTCTACAAAGTCCGAGCCCGAAATCGAGAAGAAGGGAACGTTCGCCTCACCTGCAACCGCGCGGGCCAGCAAGGTCTTGCCGGTTCCGGGAGGCCCCACGAGCAGTACGCCCTTGGGAATACGTCCGCCCAACTTCTGGAACTTCTGCGCTTCGCGCAGGAACTCAATAATCTCGCGCAGTTCTTCCTTGGCCTCTTCCACCCCGGCCACATCTTTGAACGTGACTTTCTTCTGCTGCATGGAGAGCAGCCGCGCCCGGCTCTTGCCGAACGACAGCGCCTTATTCCCGCCAGTTTGCATCTGCCGGATCATGAAGAACCACAGTGCGCCCAGCAAGATCAGAGGAGCCCAAGTGCCCAGCAACTGCAGTGGCAAGCTTCCGCTGTTGACGTCGCGGAAATTGACATTCACTCCCTTGGTATGCAGGTCCTTCAGCACTTCAGGAGTGAAGTAGTTCATTGTGAGGGTGGTGTGGAACGCAGAACCATCCCGGTACTTCCCGCGAACCTCCATCCCGTTGACCGTGAGTTCGCGAATGTTGTTCTGGTCCGCGTCACTCATAAACTGGGTGGCGTTTACTTCTTTGTCTTTCTGGCCGTCGCGGGCGCCCTTAACCACTTCCCAGAGCAGCAAGGCAGAGATCCCGATCAGCAACCAGAACAATACAGTCTTTACAGTTGAGTTCACCTAGAAAACTCCTCAATTCGATCCGGGGATCTACGGACACCACCCCGAGGCTCCTACAGCGATTAGATGCCCTTCCGCGACTTTCGATTGACGAAATCCTTAGAACCTTATTATTCTACCTTTTCCCTGGTAAAAAGGCCCGTCCCTGTTGCTGTGACTTAAGTGACTGGGGCCCTTGGATTTGCCGCGGCCAAGTAGGGCAGATTACGGTTGGTCTGCTCGACCGCCCCCAAGCCGTAGCCCACCAGAAAAGTTTCGTCGACCAGAAACCCGAAATAATCGGGCTGCAGGGGCACGCGGCGCGCTGACTGGCGGTCGACCAGCGTCACTAACTTCACCGAGGCTGCCCCGCGAGACCGCAGGTCACTCATCAGAAACTCGCTGGTTACGCCGGAATGCACCAACCCCTCTACCAGCAGAATGTGCTGCCCTCTAATGTCTGGCTCGTGGCTAAAGAAAATCTCCATGACATCATGCGCCGCACCACTTGGGGGCCGCGTGTACTTAGGCTTGATGAACTGACACACGACCGGTACGTCGAGAGCGCGCACCAGATCAGCCAGAAACATAAATGCATTCTCCAGAACCGCCAGCATCTGGATCGTCTGCCCCTGGTAGTCGTCGGAGATTTGCCGGCCCAGTTCCTTCACTCGCTTCTGGATCTGCTCCGTGGTGATGACCGGTCGAAGGGGCTCGACTCTCGGGTTCATGAAATTTGCGTGCCTCCCGGCACAACACTGCTCAATCTTCCGTCGTCATAGGCCCGTCGGCCAAGGGCGCGTCCACGATCAGGATCGCCGCTCGCCCCGGCTTCGCCCGAAGTTTAGCCGGAGATAGAAACCCCCGCACCCATACGATCTCATCCCCGCTGACGACTACCGGCCAAGATCTGCGCTCCGGCTGCGCTACATGACGTTCCTGCAGCAGTTCCTTAATCTTCTTGGGGGACTTCGTATGAGCCGGCCAGAATCGGTCTCCGGGACGCCAGTTCCGCACCCTTAACGGTCCGGGCAGGGATTCGGCATCCAAGAGGTGGTCTGGATTATACCCCGGCTGCGCGTCGGCTGGAATACATTGCACTGCGATTGAAGAGCCCGCCTCATAAACGATGGCTTTCCCGGGAACGGAAAGTTCATACTCGTAATCCTTTGGCTGCAAGGCCTCCCGCAAATCGGGAGTTAGGAATACCAACTCCTCAGGCTCCCGCACCAGCTTCCACCCGAGGGGCAGCGACAGCTCCTTTCCGGAGGCGTCATCTTCTGCCGCCACGCGCAGGATTTCTTCCACATGTTTGAACTCCAGGGGAATGCGGGCGTTCTCGCCGATCGCCTTCACCAGCCTGCGCTGCACGGCGATGGGCTCGCCGAGAAACCACATCCGGCCCACCGACGCGTTCATAACCAGCCACGGGGCAGTTTCGATTCTGGCCCGTAGATTAGAGTCCAGCGAAGAAGCTGACGCCTGGTTGCCGAGAGGCGCGATCTGAACCAGGCTGACTTCGCGGGATACAGCCCAGTCCGGCTGCGACCACTGAACCGTCGTCCCCAGCCAACCCGAGATTTCGTTCTCCCAGTAGTCTTCTTCACCGCGCGCGATCTCGGCCAACTCCGCCAGATTTTCCGCGACCGCGGGATTGAATTCCTGCTCCAACAGGGGGACAACCAGCTTCCGCACGCGATTTCGCGTGAACCGGGCATCGATGTTGGTCGAATCTTCGCGCCAGGGCTGCCCCATGTCCTGGAGATACCGCTCCAGTTCGCGTCGACGAACCTCGAGAAGAGGACGCACGATCTCGCCGGAAACTTCTCCGTCGTCGTCTTCCACTACAATTCGCGGATGAATGCCGCCCAGCCCGCGCAGACCCGAGCCGCGAATCATCCGCATGAGTACGGTCTCGGCCTGATCGTCAAGCGTGTGGCCGGTCGCGATTTTGTTCAGGGAGGATTGGTGGAAGAGCGGCCCTTCAGGGCCGCGTAAAGCGGAATCGGCTAAATCGGGCTTTAGCCCCCGAGGTTCGCCCACGCCATCTGCTCCGAGCAGATGGCGAAAAAAACCATACCGCAATTCACGCGCCGCCGCCTCCAAGCCGATGCTATCCCCCGCCGCGTGCTCCGCCACATCGTGGCTGTCGATATAAAACTCCAGATCGTATTCGCGAGCCAGGTTCGCGACGAATTCCTGATCGGCGTCGGATTCAACTCCGCGCAGCTTGTGATTGAAATGAACAACGGAAAGGACAATGCCGAGTTCGGGCCGCAACTCAAGCAGCAGGCGCAAGAGCGCGACGGAATCAATCCCACCGGAGACAGCCACGCCCACGCGATCTCCGGCCCGCAGCAGTTCCTGCCGCCGGATATGGGCGAGCACGCTCTGTGCCAGTGCCTGCACGGGAACATGGTACCGCACAGCTCACGTAGCGACGGCCGCCTCGGCTGTCCAGCGGAGATCCGCGGCCATACGCCACTTGGCGAGCTAGCGCTCGCCCGGACAGCCGTGGGCGGCTGTCCCACATGGATCAGTTAGACTCCCGGGCTCTTCTCCGCGATGAGCTTCCTGATCTTCTGCACGAAGTCCGCGGCCGGCATGTCTTCCGTCTTTTCTTTCCCGCGCGAGCGGACATTCACCTTGCCTGCCTCGGCCTCTTTATCTCCGACCACCAGCAGGAACGGCACTTTTTGCATCGCGTGCTCGCGAATTTTGGCATTCATCTTTTCGTTGCGGGCATCGACCTCGACGCGCACGCCGATGGCCTTCAGTTGGTCCGCCACTTTGTTGGCATACTCGGCGTGGCGCTCGCTGATGGGAATCATCACCGCCTGCACCGGCGACAGCCACACCGGAAACGCTCCCGCGTAGTGCTCGATGAGCACGCCAAAAAAGCGCTCGACCGATCCGTACAGAGCGCGGTGCACCATGACTGGCTGCTTGCGCGATCCATCTTCAGCCACGTATTCGAGTCCGAAGCGCTGCGGCAGGTTGAAGTCGAACTGCACCGTTGAAAGCTGCCATAGCCGCCCGATCGCGTCCACCAGCTTGATGTCGATCTTCGGGCCGTAAAACGCAGCCTCGCCAGGAATCGTCTTGTATTCGACGCCCCGCTGCTTCAGCACCTTTTCGAGCGATTGTGTGGCATGGATCCATTGTTCTTCGCTGCCAACGAAGTTCCTGCGGTCGTCGGGATTCCAGGTCGAAAGCTCGGTCTGGAATTTGTCGAACCCAAAATCCTTCAGCACATCAAAGGCGAATTCGAGGCAAGCCGCAATCTCACCTTCGATCTGCTCGGGCGTGCAAAAGATGTGTGCATCGTCTTGCGTGAAGCCGCGTACGCGCAGCAGGCCGTGCATTACTCCCGAGCGCTCGTAGCGGTAAACGGTCCCTAGTTCGCCCAGCCGCACCGGCAGGTCGCGATAGGACTTCAGCGAATCCTTGTAAATCAGAATGTGGCCCGGGCAGTTCATCGGCTTCAGGCGATATTCGGCGTCGTCCAACTCCATGGCGTCGAACATATTCTGCGAGTAGTAACCCTCATGGCCTGAAGTGAAAAACAGCTGCCGCCGCGCTACATGCGGCGTGTAGACCAGTGCATAGCCGCGCTTGATGTACTCCGCACGCATCCAGTCTTCCATCTCTTTGCGGATGATCCCGCCCTTGGCATGCCAGAAAATCAGCCCCGGCCCGGCCAGTTCCTGAATGGAAAACAGATCGAGTTGTTTGCCCAGCACGCGGTGATCGCGCTTCTTAGTCTCTTCGACCTGCTTTAAATAATCGTCAAGGTCTTTTTTTGAGAAGAAAGACGTTCCGTAAATGCGCTGCAGTTGCGGATTCTTCTCGTCGCCCAGCCAATACGCGCCCGCGATATTGAACAGCTTGAACGCCTTGATCTTTCCCGTCGACGGGATGTGCGGACCGCGGCAGAAATCGGTAAACTTGCCGGTGCGGTAAATGGAAATCTTTTCATCGGGCTTGGTGAACTGCTCGATGAAATGGCACTTCATGAAGTCGCCTTCTTTTTTGAACTCAGCCAACCCCTGATCGCGAGGCAGGAACTCGCGAGCGTAGGGAACATTCTGCTGCACCAGTTCCTGCATTTTCTTCTCGATCTTTTCCAGATCCTCGGGCGTAAACGGCGTGGGACGGTAGAAGTCGTAAAAGAATCCGGTCTCGGTCGCGGGGCCATGGCCGAGTTTGGTCTCGGGGAAAAGTTCCAGTACGGCGGCCGCCAACAAATGAGCGGAGGAATGCCGGTAGACCTCAAGCGCCTCGGGATCTCTGTCGGTCAGCAGGCGCAAGTCGGTGTCCTTGTCCAGCGGGCGAGTCAGGTCGACGAGGTCGCCGTTGGTTTTCGCCGCCAGCGCCGCATCTGCCAGCCGTGGGCTAATCGACTTAGCAATGTCCAGCGCAGTCGTGCCTTTGGGAACTTCCTTCACGCTCCCGTCGGGGAGCTTTACGTGAATGCTGTCTGCCATAAATTGTGGAACCTGCAGGGGTTCTGAACCTCTCAGTCTATTGAAGGGATTCGGGAGGGTCAAACCGACAGCGGGGATCGGCAGGATGCAGTTTGGATCTTTGGGGAACCTCTCTTGAAGGCGTCATCCCGAACCCCGGCGCCGTTCAGCCGGGACAGGAATCTTGCTGGGCTCCCCGGACGCGTTTCCCATCTGTACGCGAGACCCACTTCGGCTTCGCTCAGGGCAGGCTGTCCTTACCGCAAGACGGATCCGGTCAGGATGACTCGCAACGAGATTTCTGACTACACCTTATCGGCGACATCCTTGACGTGTGTCGCAATCCACCACTGATTGCCGAAGTTGTCGGTCACGGCGCCGACACGGTCGCCGTAAGGCTGATCCGCAGGCTCTTTCATAGACTTCGCGCCCGCGGCTATGGCCGTGCGATAGACTGCGTCCACGTTCGGCACATACAGGTAGAACATCGACTTCATCGGCTGATACGGGCCGTGTGCCTCGCCCATCTCCAGGTACGAGTCGCCGACCTTGATCGTCAGGTGATGAACCACGCCGTCCGGAGCTGTGTGGCGGCCAGTCTCCTCGGCGTCGAAAGCACCCTTCAGGAAGTTCACCACCGGCTCCACCCGCAGGGGATGCAGACTGGGCTGTATGGTCGGCGCTCCCTCCCTCTTATAGTTCCCCACCTTGCGCGTCGCGATGTACCAGTAATTGCCGGCAGCATCAATCACGCTAGCCGAGCGCTCTCCATAATCCCGGTCGGTCGGTTCAGTGAGCGACTTCCCGCCAGCCTGCAGGGCGCGCTGATACGCGGCGTCGCAATCGCGAACATAAACGTGAAACGCGCCCAGCTTCGACTCACCCTTCCACGCGACTCCCTCACCGCCGCCGCCAATCATCAGCATGGAGTCTTCCACGCGAACTTCGCAGTGGTAGCCGCCCGCGGATCCGACAGCGCGGAATAACTCCTCGCCGCCGAACGTCTTCTTCACAAAGTCGATCACGGCGTTAGCATCTTGCGCGACCAGGTACGGGGTAACGGTCCGGTAGCCGCTAGGAATCGGGCTGACTCCTTTCTTCGCTGCGGGCATCTCCCCGCCTTCGGGTCCTTTCGTCATACCCTTCATCCGGCGGTGCATTTCCTCGACCGACATTTCTTCCTTCAACATGGATATGCCCCACGTGTATCCAAAGGGATCAATGACAGTGCCCTCGCGGTGGCCATAGAACTGGTCCCGGATCGGTGCAGTCAATTTCGCCCCGGCGGCCACAGCCCTCGCCGCGAACGAATCCGCATCGCCGACGGTGAGGGAAACCGATACCGGCGAGTAGCCTAGCGTTTCCGGGCTGAATCGGCGGCCCTCCGGCCACTCCTCGGTCAGCATGATCACCGAGTCGCCGATCTTGATCTCGGCATGCGGGATTCCTCCTCCAACCTCGAAGCGGAACGTTTCCGTCGCGCCAAAGGCCTGTTTATAGAATTCGATCGCCTTGGCTGCGTCTTTGAAAGTTAGTCTGGGGCTTGCGACAGTGCGAACGGCTGCGACGGGTTCCGCTACGGTAGACATACTTTTTCTCCCTTCCAATTCAGATTTCAGTCTTGTCTTGAAGCTGTCGCGGGGCAGATCGCGCAGGTCGGCGGCAATACGCACCAGCGGCTGAACGCCGGGCTCAGCCTTGCCAACCTTGCCATCAGTCCGGGCAAACATCGATT
The DNA here is from genome assembly GCA_963707205.1 of uncultured Acidobacteriaceae bacterium. Lineage (GTDB taxonomy): Bacteria > Acidobacteriota > Terriglobia > Terriglobales > Acidobacteriaceae > Sulfotelmatobacter. The sequence goes on along the minus strand of CAVPQE010000033.1, from coordinate 6,762 downwards.
CGAGAGCCTCATGGAGCTGCTCGATTTTCTTCGTATCGTTATTTCCCGGGTCCAGAGAGCGCTTAGGCATCGGCACCCTCCATGCGCGCCCGAAGACTGTTCAGCGCGCGGAACTGTAGCTGCTTCACTGCTCCCTCAGTCTTGCGGATTTCTCGCGCCACGTCTTTGATACTTTTCTGCTCTACGAACCGCAGCACCACAACGCGCCTTTGTTCCGCCGGTAAACTGTCTACCAGGCGAAATAAGGTGGCCCGCCGTTCCACCTCTTCGATCTCTACCGGACTGACCTGCGCCGACTCGATTTGTCCCGAATCGTCGGGGACTTCCCGGCCCGAGCGTTGCCAGCGATCTGAAATCAGGTTCGCCGCAATGCGGAACAACCACGCCGCAAACGGAATGCCGCGCCATTCAAATCGTTTCAGGTTCGCCAACGCCTGGTGAAACACTTCAGACGTAAGATCTTCGGTTTCCGTCCGGTTTCCTACCCGCCTCACAACATAGGCATACACGCGTTCGAAGTTGATTTCATAAAGCTCGGCAAAGCGGGCGGGGTCTTGCTGCGCGGCTTCAATGAGAAGCCGCTCGTCCGCTTCTTTCTTCAGAGCCTTCAACGAATTCTCCGCGGTTTAACCTTACATAAGCGTAACGCCGCGACAACCCAAAAGGTTACGGGAAGAGAAAAATTGAGAGAAAAATTGAACTTTTTGATGTAGCTTCGCCCGCGGCTTCTGCATCGAATGTATAGCTTTGGCGTGCATGGCACTCCGTGCGCCGCAAATTCAGGCAATATCTATAGTCGGTTGCAGTTAAACGAGGCTAACGAGGTGACTTATGGAAGCTGTCAGTGGAGTATTCAAAACCCGAACGGCTGCAGAACGCGCCGTGCAGGAGGCGTCAAAGGTAGGCATCCCGGCAGACAAAATCACGCTCCTGGCTCCTGGGAGCGAGGATCGGGTTGATAAGGAAATGCAGTCTGTTCCCACTGACACCGCCGAGCAGCCGGGCATGGGAAAAACCATTGGCGCCTTGCTAGGCGGAGGGGTTGGAATTACGGGAGGCTCGCTCCTCTTTGCCCTGGTGCCCGGCGTCGGGCCTATCACCGCGCTCGGCTTACTGGGGGCGGCGATCGTGGGAGCGGCTGGGGCCACGGTCGGAGCGACGGTCGGCGACAAGATGGAGAAATCGACCACTGAGGGGCTGCCGGAAGATGAAATCTTCGTCTACGAGGACGCTCTGCGCCAGGGCCGCAGTGTGGTGGTTGCGCTTGTAGAGGATGACGACTCGGCAGCGCGCCTCCGTGAACTGATGAAGAGGGAGGGGGCGGAGTCGGTCGACGCGGCCCGCGAACAATGGTGGATCGGCCTGCGCAGCGCCGAGGAAAACCATTATTCGCAATCGGGCAAGAACTTCGCCGATGACGAAAAGTTTTATCGCCTCGGCTTCCAGGCGGCGCTGCACGCGAGAACGCGGTGCATGGAATTCGACCAGGTGTCGGGCGAAATGAATGCCGCCCTGGAAGATGTGCAGCGCGAGCACCCCGGAGTGGATCTCGAGGAAGCCTTTACCCGCGGCTACCAGCGCGGGCGGGATTACTATCAACAACTCTGCGATGAAAACAAGCAGGCTGCGTAGGCACGAACCGCGGTCGGTGAATTGGGTCGCAGCCTCAATTTTTATAGTACAAATCTTCAACGGCTTTCTGCACTCGAGCCGAAAGCGCTTGCAGGTCGCGCACTTTCAAGCCAGTCGTTGAGATGGGCTCGCCCACCCGCATTTCCAGCGGACGAGACTTGATGTGATACGTATTCATCGGCAGCAACTCGTAAGTTCCGACCAGCGCGACTGGAACCACATCCACCTGCGCCTTGATCGCAAGAAAAAATGCGCCTGAAAGAAATGGCTTGATCTCACCGTCGGGCGTGCGTCCACCTTCGGGAAAAATCACCAGCGGCAGCCCGGCTTTCAGACCCTTCAGGGCCGCGCGGATGCTGCTGACGGAGTGCGACGGATTCTGCTGATCGATGCAGACTTGCCCTGACCGTTTCAGTTGCCAGCCCACCACGGGATAGGACAGCAACTCTTTCTTGAAGGCAATGCGAAACTGAAACGGCAGATTCACGTAAAGCACGGGAATGTCGAGCGCCGATGCATGATTGACCGCATAGACGTGCGGCTTCGACGTGTCGATCTTGTCAAGGCCCGTCACGGTCACGGCCGAAAAGATCGTCTTCATGATCAGCCACGACCATGTCGTTGAAAACCAATGCAACCGGCGTGCGTCGGGGTCGAAGAGCCCGCCCGGCAAGGCCAGCGTTCCCATTACCAGCGTGTAGAGCCAGATCAGCGGATCGAAGATGAAATATGAACGCAGCCGGCTCAGCCAGCCGTACTCCAGCCCCGGAATGGCGTGGGGACTTCGTCGCGGAGAAGCGACCGGCACAGGCCCGGGCGCGCCGTTCTCGGAGTGGCCATTCTCCACCTGATCCACTGATGAATTCACTTCCTGCACACTTCCATTCTAGGCGAAATAAGTCGCGCAGGGACAGCCGCCCTTCGACTTCGCTCAGGCCAGGCTCTCGGCTGCCATTCGATGAGACTAAGAGATTTCCACAGTGTTCCTGCAGGAACGTTTGTCACACATAAATGTACATACAGCACCGGCTGGGTACGCCTCAAAGCCTGATTTCCAGCAGACGCATCACTTCTCCAACGAGATAGATCGAACCCGTCACTACCATGACCATGTCCGGTCCTGAGGCACGGCGAGCCCGCTCCAAAGCCGCCCCCATCTCGGCAACCGCCTCAATCTCAGCTCCCGTGCGGCTCCCGGCCTGCTGGATTTCTTCCGGGGAAGCCGACCTTGGATTCTCCGGCCGTGTAGCAATCACCCGGTCAGCCAAGGGGAAAAGGATTTCTGTCATCTCTGAGATTGCCTTGTCGCGCATGGCTGCGAAAATGAAAATCAGCGGACGGTTGTCATAGCGCTCCGAAAGGGCGGAGCGGAGGGCCCACGCTCCCGCCGGATTGTGCGCCACATCGAGCACAATTTCCGGCCAACCGCTCCGAGCAGAGAGCACTTGGAAACGCCCCGGCCAGCGGGTCTCGCGAATCCCGCGCTCAATCGAGTCAGGCGTGATTCCAGCCAGTCCGAGCTTGCCCAGTTCTTCCGCCGCGGCTACGGCCAAGGCGACATTTCGCAGCTGGTGGCGCCCCACCAGAGACGTCTCCACAAGAATCTGTTTCCCCATAACCTGCAGCGGATATCGGTAAAAAGAATTGGGAATATCGTTCTTCGCGTTCTCAGCGGGCTGGGCGATTAAAGGCTTTTTCCCGGCACTCGACGCCAGGTACCCCGCGCTGCCGGGCGACACTGGCGGCACATACTGCACGGCGCTAACCCCTCGCGCGCCCAGATCGAGAATCGTGTTGCCGATGACATCGTTCGCCTCGGGCTGTTGCGGCAGGGTCACAACCACGCCGCCGGGCCGGATGATTCCCACCTTTTCCCGCGCGATTTCGCCTACTGTATTGCCGAGGAACTTTTGATGGTCGAGCGAGATGTCGGTGATCACACTGACCAGCGGCTCGACAACGTTTGTCGCATCCAGGCGGCCGCCCATGCCGACTTCGAGCACGGCAATTTCCACGCGCTCTCGCGCGAAATAAGCGAATGCAATCGCCGTCATCATCTCGAAGAAGCTGGGATGCCAGGGCAACTCTCCCTGTTCGATCAGTCGCTCCGCAACGCGATCCACTTCACCATGCAACTGGGCGAAGTCATCGTCGCTGATTTCTTGCCCGTCCACTCGGATACGCTCGTTGATCCGTATCAGATGCGGCGAGGTGTATAGGCCCGTCTTCAACCCCGAAGCCCGCAGAATCGAGGCGAGAGTCGCTGCCGTCGAGCCTTTGCCATTGGTCCCTGCGATCAGCACGGCGGGAAACGCTCGCTCGGGATGGTTCATGGCCCTTAGCAATACGCGCATGTGCGCCAGGTCGAACTTGTTCGACGGCGTATGGGCCAGTTCGTGCCCAAGCGCGAACATGCTCGCGACTGCGGTTTCGTAGGACATGGAGAAGCTCTTGGCTCTTGGCTGTGGGCTCTTGGCTTCTAGCTTACCAAGTGCAACCAGAATTCGAGTCTCAGGGTGCGAAGAGGAAAGCAGATGCTTGGCCGCTGATCCAAGCTAAGAGCCAACGGCCATTACGCCGTCATAAAGTCCAGCGCCCTCGCGATGTAGGGCTTGAGCTGTTTGCGAGAAACCACTGCATCCAACATGCCGTGTTCGAGCAGGAACTCGCTGCGCTGGAAGCCGGGGGGCAACTTCTGGCGGATGGTTTGTTCGATCACGCGCGGCCCGGCAAATCCGATCAGAGCTCCCGGTTCCGCGATGTTCAAATCGCCCAGCATGGCAAACGATGCCGTCACGCCGCCTGTAGTGGGGTCCGTCAGGAGCGAGATGAAAGGAACCTTGGCCTTATCCAGCCGCGCCAGCGCCGCGGAAACCTTCGCCAGCTGCATCAGGCTGATCACGCCTTCCATCATGCGGGCGCCGCCGGATGCGGACACGATAATCAAAGGGGTACGGGTTTCGGCTGCGCGCTCGACGGCACGGGTGATCGCTTCGCCCACGACCGCGCCCATGCTGCCGCCGATGAAGGTGTACTCCATCACGCTGACCACCACAGGTCGCCCCAGCAGCTTGCCCTGAGCGTTGATGATGGCATCTTTCAGGCCGGTATCCTTCTGCGCCTGTTTCAGTCGCGACGAGTACGGCTTCAGATCCACGAACTTCAGCGGGTCTGTGGATGAAAGGTTGCCGTCGAAAGTCTCGTACAGGTTGTCGTCAAGCAACTGGGCAAGCCGCGTCCTGGCATCGATCCGGAAGTGCTTGTCGCACTTCGGACAGACGTTCATGTTCTCTTCCAGATCTTTCTTCCAGATAATCTGCCGGCAGCCCTCACACTTCACCCACAAGCCTTCGGTGCGGACCTTTTTCTCGCCCGAAGTGTCTAGCTCACCGGATTCGCGTTTAAACCAAGCCATAGGAGGAATTTAGTAATTGGGAAATTTGGTAATTGAGTGATTTAAGAGGCCCAGTCCGATGCTTCTGGCTTTTGAATTACCCAATTACTCAATTTCACAATTACTCAATTTTCAGTACTCGATTCCTCTCTGCGCCATTACGCCCTTTTCATAGGCGTGCTTGACCTGGCGCATTTCGGTGACCGTATCGGCGGCCTCGACAATTGTGGGGTGCGCATTCCTGCCCGTCAAGATGACGTGGACCATCTCCGGTTTTTTCTTCAAGCTCTCGACCACTGTGGCCGGATCGAGCATGCCATAACTGATGGCATAGTTGATCTCATCGAGAATGACCAGGTCCCACTCCCCGGATTGAATCGCGTGATCAGCCTCGGTCCAAGCTTCTTCGACCATTCGTATATCTTCCGGATCCGGTTTCTCCGCTCCCACTTTCACGAAGCCTCGCCCCATCTGCTTCATGACAAACTTGTCGCCGAAGGCTTGCACGGCATCGAGTTCGCCGTAGTGCCACGAACCCTTCAAGAACTGCAGCATCAGAACCTTCATTCCCTGACCAACGGCTGGCAAGGCAGTCCCCATGGCGGCGGTCGTTTTGCCTTTGCCCGGTCAGGTATTCACGATGATCAGACCACGACGGATGTCGGCCATGCCTTAATCGGAGGTTTGATTCTACTAGATTGCTGCCCTCGCCTGTATGCCGACCGTGCACGGGGCTGATGGCGGTGAGACAGAGACTCCTGTCCGATACTGGACAGCCCAGTCCCGGAGTGGACAAGGCAAGATCGGGGGTCGAAAGCGATCGGCTCAATCTTGTCGCAGGGTTCGGGCGATCCTCTGCATGGAAGGGAAGTTGCACTGAGTCTTTCATAGGTCTGCGCTGAATCCCAGTGGGGTGGGTAACGCTATGGGGCAGCCTCCCACGAAACGCGTGTTCGCTCGGGTATTCCAAAAATGCAAATGAAACAGGCTGCGGCACCGTCTGCATTCTTGGGGGAAAGAGTTTCGGGTATGACTTGTGAATACTCGCAGGTTATCGATGTCGACATAAATGTCGCGGCTGGGTACTTTTCCACGGAACTCCAGCATCCAAGGTTGCGTAGCTCGGTCAGGCGGATCTCTGTCCCCTCGCAAACTGCGGAGGTCTCATGGTGATCAACAAGTGTGCAGTGTTATTGTGGTCCCTGCTTGTGGCTCTGCCGGCGTTTTCGGCCCAGCATGTAGGGGTTCATCCGCGGGCGTCCGTCGATCCCGCTGACCAGGCGACGATCCGAGAGATCGTGGACATGGAGCGGCAGGCCCGGGAAGCCAGCATTCACCGCGATGCGGAATTCTCCCGGCGTACCCTCGCGGACGATTACGTCGCCATCACGCCTCTGGGCCAGATCACGACCAAGCAGGATACGGTCTCGGCTCGCAAGAGTGGCCAGCTTCGCTACGACACCATCGACGTGAGTGACATGGTGGTGCGCGTCTACGGCGACACGGCCGTGGTCACGGCGCGCGCTGACGTGAAGGGCCACCAGCTTGGAGAAGACTTCAGCGGCCCGTACCGCTACACGCGAGTTTGGGTCCGCCGCACCGGTCACTGGCAGGCAGTGAGCTACCAGGCCACCGTCACGCAATGACCAGCCACCATGAGGAGTGGAAGAGCGGCCCTTGAAGAGCGCGGCCTTGTGGAGAGCAGCCTTCGTGGAAGAGCGGCAGCCGGAAGAACG
>CAVPQE010000032.1:0-7763 GCA_963707205.1 uncultured Acidobacteriaceae bacterium | reverse complement strand
ACGCCTAATTTATAATAGGAACAAAAAGGATTATGTCTTGGGGATATCCTCCGAAGAGTCGCGCTCCCCCTGGCGTTCGGACGATCCGGAGGTGTGTCCGTATTGCGACCGGCGGCCTACCGGAGTCCGGGTGGATGTCTACTCGGATGATCACATTTTCATGGACGCGATTGGCGGAAAGAAAACGGTGCGCGTCTGCAAGCGGTGCAACGACCGTTGCGGGGGGACATTCGAGGCCCAGAACCTGAAGGAGACGATCATTCGTCTCTCAATACTGCTCGCTCAGGCGGGTGTTCCGGTCGCAAAGAAGGGACTGAAGTGGAAGAATGCCGTTTCGGCGCCCGACGGACAGGTCTACAACCTTGTATTGACGGCGGATGGCGTTCAAATCGAATCGGCGAAGCCTCTGGTGGAGCGCGACCCTGACGACCCGAAGGTGCTGTGCGTTACCATAAATAACGATCCTGAGAGCCGAAAACTTCTGAAGCAATTTTCCGATCCCCGGAAGTTTGCGCTAGAAGCCGAAACTCCCGGCAACCCCGCACGAACATACGAATCGAGCTTCAACCTGGATCTCAATAAGATGGTCGGATTAACGGCTCTCAAAATGGCATTCGCCGCGGCGACGCTAGCATTTCCGGATGAGGTTCCAAAATTCGCAGATGCCCGGCGTGATCTCGCCGATAAGGATGAAGATTCGAGGGTGAGATCAGTCGTCTTCGATCACCGGGTTCACCGTTCCTTAGACGAATCACGCGATCCGCTGTGCCACACGATTTATCTCGAGGAACAAGAAGGCACGATCCACGGCGTGGTGCAATTCTTCGGGTGCTTCCAGGCATATATCACGCTATCGGACAAAGCTTCCCGTTCCTATAAGAACGGATTCTTGGCGACCCTCGACCCTACAACCGGCGAAGAGAGATTCCAGGAGATACAGCGCCTAGGGATCGACAAGTGGACTAGCAACGATATAGCCGATCAGCTATCGCCGATAAAGAAGTTCAACGCCTATGCCCGGCAGCGTGGTGCAAAATCTGATGTGTTAGATGTGCGCAGTGTGAGGAGCGAGGATGGTGTCGAGCGCAAAGCAAAATGGTCTATCCCAGGCTTCTCATGGACCGGTGACATTCCGGGACGCAGGAAATGAGTCGCGCCATCCGCCGTGGTCGGCAAACGGGAACTATGCTGTTGTTGACGTAAAATCCCCATTACGCTCACTGACCCGGGTTTTGAGCATAGACGAGGTTTGAGAGCGCAGTAGAAGAACCCTCGGCTGCCCATGCTGTTCGAAACGATCAAGCGGCTGGCCTGTGTCGACTGTTACTCTCAAACTTTACTCATGAGGGGGAGTTAGGACGGGTGGCGGGCCTTCAGGGTGGTCGCGCAGATACTGCTCGAATGGTTCGTTGCGTAGCATGAAGCGGAATCCTCTCCGGGTGTTTGCATCAACGGTGGTTTGCAAATCCAGTGCCTCGAAAGGAATCATGTGTTCCGCTGGTTTCGTGCCATCCTCCTCAATCATCATGAAATGAAGCTGGTCGTCGAAGAGCCAGTAATCGGTCACGTTGAGAATCGTGCCATCTCTCAAGAAGAGCTGCGGTAAGTCCGGTCGCTCTTCGCCATAGACATACACCGGAGTCTCGTACACCTGCGAAATATAGTTTGGTGGACCAGGGGAGGAGACAGTCGTGTAACCGAGCGTCCAAGACGGGAAGAGGTCACAGGTCGCCCACCAACAGGAGTTCAATCCCCAGAATGGTCTGCCGAGAAGAAAGGGGGATTCGTAAACGACAAACGCCGGCGGAAATGGGCGAATCGGACGCCGAGGAGGGCGAAAACCAGCCGTGCCGAATGCGCCCGTAGACGGGGCAACCGAGATTCGAGGAGCGGAAATCGGCGCGTGCATCATCGGCGCTGGAGAAATCGGAACGTGGAAAATCGGTGGGGGAGGCATATGAACTACTCCTCCAGCAGTGCGGCCGGCGGGGTGCTGTGCCAAAGCCAGCGGAGTGGGCACACAAACGGGGAGGCAGGAAAGGACGATGAGAAATTTCTTGAGGATCGAGCGGCGAACCAAGGGCGCCATCTTCTCACCCTCCTTGCAGGCTGCGCAGATCGCGCTGACTCATTACTGACAAGTGTAATCGCTGAACCGCCCAATTTCTATTTTTTGGCGCGGGCGACGGAGAGATCGATAACTGCCGCTCGGGAGCTGCTGCGAAAGCCGCAGCCAAGCCGCAAGAAAGCAATTCCCGCGCGCGCCTCCGAGCGGCGCGCTCCGAGCGGTCACTGTTGAAAATTCCCTTAGCACAAGTTTGCGCTTTCCTTTCGCCTGTCTGGCGAACAAAAGGCGCAAAGTTGTGATAAGGCTGATTGCGACAGCTAACAGCAGGCGCACCACAACCCCGAAAGAGTGGAGAGAAGAGAAAGCGGAGCAGGCTCCAGAGCACTCAGTTCGCAAGCCCTTGATTCGTTACGGGCAATTCCCGCGCGGAACTTTAGGGACAAGACGAGTCTGCCCAAAAAATGACTCTTGGTACTGTTAACCGTAGAGTTCGTTCGGCGTCCCAAGCGAGGGCATCCCTCATACGATCAGGGCATGCATCCTTCTCTCAAATAGTAAAATGAAATGCGAGCCCGAGCGAAACGGAGCCTTCTTCATGCGAAAAACCGTGATCGTCGCAGCGTTCTCAGTCCTGACGTTCGGGCTGTGTGCCGGGATCGCCGCTGCTCAAGTTCCGACTTCGGGGAACGTCTATTTCGGCTACACCTATTACAACACTAATCTGGCTCTGAACCGCGGCGGTCTAAACGGGTGGCAGGGAACGCTGGAAGGCAAGCTGTTTCCGCTGCTGGGGATTGTGGCCGATCTCACGGGGCAATATGGCTCGCTGGACCTCGGGGAGATCTGTCCGGTTGTTCCGGTTGGAGGGGGCGGCGGCTGTACGACTTTCAACCTGAGCACGCACGAGTACAACGCGATGTTCGGTCCGCGGGTGGGGACGACGATCGGGAAGTTTCGTCCGTTCGGCGAATTTGAAATCGGGGTTGGACACGTCTCAGCGAGCAGTGAGTCGAACACGTCGTTTGCCACGGCGTTGGGCGGCGGAATGGACTACAAGATTTTTCATGCGGTGGCCTGGAGGGTCGAGGCGGATTACGTGCACACGCGCTTCTTCAGCGCGGGGCAGAACAATGTGCGCATTTCGACCGGAATTGCGCTGCGGTTCTGAGTTCTCGCGCCGTTTCTTGCCATTCCCTTGAGCAAAACAAGGGTGGGGCCTACCCCCTGTTGAGAAATCCCCATCTTTACAATGTCGGCGGTCTCCCGGCGAGCTGCGCGAAGACCGACTCCAACGAAGGGCTCGCCTGTAGCTCTCGCAAGCGCTCCACCGTGTCATCGGCAACGATCTTCCCCTTGTGCAAAATAAACACCTCGCAGCAGACCTTCTCCACAACCTCTAATACATGCGAACTGTAGAGAATTACTTTGCCATCGCGGGCAAGAGCCTTAAGCAGATTGCGCAGCACGAGAGCCGCCGACACATCCAAACCCGAGAATGGCTCGTCCAGGATAAGCACCTCGGGGTTACGTAACAATGCAGCCGACAGTAGACTCTTCTGCCGCATTCCCTTGGAATAGTTCAAGAGCAACTCGTACCGCACATTGCCCAGGGAGAACAGATCGATAAAGGCGTCAATTTTCCGCTCCAGTGGCTGGAGCGGGATGGAGTGTAGCCGTCCCAACGAGCCGCAGATATTCTGGGCCCGTCAAATGCGGGTACATGATGTCAAACGGAACTTAAGGCTGTGTCCTGCCGCCGGTGGGAGGGCATTACCTCGGTCATCTTGGGGAAGGTGACGGTTCGGGCGATCATGCTAGAGAGAGTGACGCTACGAAGTTCCCAGGGGAAGAGTCCGCATGAATATTGATGATCTGCTTCGGATTGCGACGGAACGGCGAGCTTCGGACTTGCATTTGAAGGTGGGAAACTATCCTCACCTGCGCATTGACGGCGAACTGGTGCCGTTGACCGACCAGCCCCGCATCACCGCCGAAGACATGCTGAACATGGCGTTCAGTATGATGTCGGCGCGGCAGAAGCAGAAGTTCAAAGAGACCACGGAAATCGATATGGCGTACGGCGTGGCCGGGTTGGGACGCTTCCGCGTGAACATTTTCCAGCAGCGCGGCAACGTGGGATTGGTGCTGCGCGTCATTCCGACCAAGATTCGCGCGCTCGATGAGTTGTTTCTGCCCAAGGTAGTGGAGCAGATTTGCGACATGCCTCGTGGGTTGGTACTGGTGACCGGAGTTACGGGTTCCGGTAAATCAACGACGCTGGCGGCCATGGTCGATCGCGTGAACTCGTCGCGCGCGGAACACATCGTTACCATCGAAGACCCAATCGAATTTCTGCACCGCGACAAGAAGGGCTATGTCAACCAGCGCGAGATTGGGGTGGATACGCCATCGTTCGGCGCGGCGTTGCGCGCTTCTCTCCGTCAGGATCCGGACGTGATCCTGGTGGGCGAAATGCGAGACCTGGAAACGATTTCGACGGCGCTGCACGCGGCCGAAACCGGCCACATGGTGTTCTCGACTCTGCACACGCTGGACGCAGTCGAAACCATCAACCGCGTGATTTCCATCTTTCCGCCGCCCGAGCAGAAGCAGATTCGCATGCAGCTCGCGGCGGTGCTGCGCGCGATCATCAGCCAGCGCCTGGTGCGGCGCTGCGATGCTGACGGCCGGGTGCCCGCGGTCGAAGTCATGATCAATACCGCCTACATTCGTGAGTGCGTACTGGTGCCGGAAAAGACGCGGTCCATTCGCGACGCGATCGCGGCGGGTACTTCGCAGTACGGGATGCAGACGTTTGACCAATCGCTGTGGGATTTGTTCCAGGCGGGATTGGTGAACTACGAAACCGCGCTGGAGAACGCTTCCAACGCTGACGACTTCAAGCTGCGCATGCAGGGCATTGCGTCGACGTCGGACATTTCCCGGCAGTCGATGCAGTCGGCGGGGTTTGGGGGGCGGTAGCGGCGGCTTCCGGCTCCCGGCTTCTGGCTTTCGGACTGTAGATTTGCTTTTTTCGTTGAGTTGCCTCCCTTGAATGGGCGCGCGCAAGCGCGCCTTTTTTTCTTTCCAGTACCCGGTTCGGATTTGCGCTATTGTTACGGGTATGGCGTTCCCGCGTCCCAAGAAAAGGGCTTACTCGGAAGACGAACTGTATGAATACGCTGTGGGCGCCCTGGCGCGGCGCATGCGGACTGTCGCCGAGTTGAAGCGTCTGATGCGGGCGCGCATCGAAGAAGCCGAGTCGGAATATGGACAGACCCTGGTCGAGCTGGTGATCCGGCGGCTGAAGGATCAGGGATATCTGAACGACTCGCAGTACGCTGCGTCGTACTCTTCGTTGCGGCGCGACAATCAAAAGCTGGGGCGGATGCGCGTGATCACGGAGTTGAAGACGCGCGGCGTGCACGGTTCGGTGATCGAGAAGGCCGTGGAGGCCGCGTATGAGGGTGTGAGCGACGAAAAGCAGGCTCGGGAGTTTCTTCGCAAGAAGCGGCTGGAAAAACCGAAAGATCAGAAGCAGACAGCACGCATCTTCCGCCAACTGGCACGGGCTGGATTCGGAATGAAAACCATCTTCACCATTCTGAAGAAGTGGGATGTGGATGATGACACTCTGACAGCCCTGGAGAGCGAGACAGGATGAGTACGGCGCGAAGAATCGGCAACCGCACCCCTGGTTCGGCACCTTTCGACACACCAATGGCGCGTGGCTCATCTCCTTGCCTTGTGCCTTGCTATGCTGCATACTCGCAAGAACATTCGCGTTCACAAATCAAGGAGGCGCATTTATGAAGGTGATTCTGAAAGCCATTCTGGCTATGACGTTACTCAGTGTGGTGCCGATCGCATTGGCGCAGGATGCGGCGTCTGACGTAAGCAAGGGCGCAAAGGACACGGGCAAAGCGACCGAAAAGGCGGCGAAGTCGACTGGCCACGCCACCAAAGTCGCGGCCAAGGACACTGCGAAGGGTACGGAAAAGGCCGCCGACAAAACCGGCCATGCCACCAAAGTCGTAGCCAAGGACACCACGAAAGATACTGAAAAGGGTGTCGACAAAACCGGACACGCCACCAAAGTCGTAGCCAAGGACACCACGAAAGATACTGAAAAGGGTGTCGACAAAACCGGACACGCCACCAAAGTCGCGGCCAAGGGTACCGAAAAGGGCGCCAAGGACGTGGGGCATGACGTCAAGAAGGGCACCGAGAAAACCGTAGACGCAATCAAGTAAGCGCAACCACAAAGCAACCACAGAGGGCACAGAGGCGCGCGGCGGAATCCCATTTCCCCCGTGCTCCCTGTGCCCTCGGTGATTCAGGGCTTGTCTTGCGTGCGCTCTGCGTCCGAAAGTGTGCCTGAGCAACGCCGGGAACGGAGCGGTTCATTTAGAATGACTCTTTCATGCTGACCGGTTCTGAAATTCGCCGCAAATTTCTGGACTTCTTTGTGCACAAGGGACACAGAGAGGTGCATTCGTCGTCGCTTGTCCCGGCCAACGATCCCACGCTGCTGTTCACCAACGCGGGGATGAATCAGTTCAAGGACGTTTTTCTGGGGTTGGAAAAACGTGAATATTCGCGTGCGACGACGTCGCAGAAGTGTGTGCGCGCCGGGGGAAAGCATAACGATCTGGAGAACGTCGGATTTACCAACCGCCATCACACGTTTTTTGAGATGCTGGGGAATTTCTCGTTTGGCAACTATTTCAAGAAAGATGCCATTGCCTACGCGTGGGAGCTGATCACTTCGCCGGAGTGGTATGGGATTGCCAAGGACAAGCTTTATGTGACGATCTTCAAGGGCGAAAACGGCATTGCGCGCGATGCTGAGGCCTATGACTTGTGGGCCGCGCAGGGCGTGCCGCAGGATCGCATTTTCGAGATGGGTTTGAAGGACAATTTCTGGCAGATGGGTGATACCGGGCCCTGCGGGCCGTGTAGCGAGATTCACTACGACATGGGCGCGGCCGCGTCAGATCAGGGGCACGCGGATTGCGCGTTTGGCTGCGAGTGCGGACGCTATGTGGAGATTTGGAATCTGGTGTTCATGCAGTTTGATCGCGATGCCAGCGGGAAGCTGACGCCGCTACCGAAGCCGTCGATTGATACGGGGATGGGGCTGGAGCGGGTAACGGCCGTGCTGCAAGGCGTGATTTCGAACTACGATACGGATTTGTTCACGCCGCTGATCAAGCGGGCGGCGGAGTTGACGGGTACGTCGTTGACGAAGGAACTGAGCAAGGAAGCGCACACGAAGTCAGCGGCTTCATTGCGCGTGATTGCGGACCATTCGCGCGCGGCGACGTTTCTAATTTCGGATGGCGTGCTTCCGGCAAACGACGGCCGCGGGTATGTGCTGCGCAAAATCATCCGGCGGGCAATCACGCATGGGCGACTGCTAGGGCAGACCAAGCCGTTCCTGCACCAGATGGTTTTTGCGGTGCGCGACCTGATGCAGGATGCTTATCCGGAACTGAACGAGACGGCGGATCGAGTCTCGAAGGCAGTGCAGGTGGAGGAAACGCGATTTGCACACACCCTTGACGTGGGGCTTGGGAAGCTGGAAACGCTACTCGATGAGGCAAAACGAGGATTTGACAGTACGCCAGATCAAACACTCTCAAACATCACTGGTGGCGCCTCTGCCGATGAACTGGCTTACGTTCGGCACCGC
>CAVPQE010000031.1:0-157929 GCA_963707205.1 uncultured Acidobacteriaceae bacterium | reverse complement strand
ATTTTAATGGACTTAACGGCACGAGTGAACTCGTGCCCTTCCCAAGAACGGCTCGAGACGGAGTTTTTCAGCAGCCTGCTGGCGATGGAACTGCTCCAGCTGCTAGCGATCGAACTCCCCACTCAAGCCAAAGGACGGCTTGAATGGGCCACCCACTTCCTTCGTCTTCCTCCGTCCTTCCGTCACTCGCCAGATTAATAAATGCAATTATATAGCTTGACAAACTTAATTTATTTAATTATATAGTTGTATAAATCAATTTAATCATGGCAGAGAACATCAAATCTTCGAAGGATTGGCAGGAATTGACGCAGCTCACCCAGGGGCATCCCATCGTGGTCGAGCGAGTTCGTTTGGCCGAAAAGGACATCGCCATTGAGGGCAGTTTCGAGCTTCCCCAACTGGCCCGTCTCGCCATGGACGATCAGGTGTTCATTACCGCCTTCGTGCGGTCGCATGGCTCGATTAAGGAGATGGAGCGCATCTTCGGCGTCAGCTATCCGACCATCAAGGCGCGGCTGACCCGCATCGCCAACAGTCTGGAATTTGTCGAAACCAATCCCACGGCCTCGAAGGCCGAGATCCTCGAGCGCCTGCAGCAGGGAAAGATCACCGCGGAAGATGCGATCCGCGAGATGGAGGATTTGAAATGATTCCGTTCGTGGCTGTCGTCAGCTTACGCAATCAGGAGAGCCGTACATTCCGTCTGTGGATTCCGCTGGTATTGATCTGGCTGTTGCTCCTGCCACTGGGCATTTTACTGTCGCCATTTATTTTCATCGCCTGCCTGGTCTGCCGCGTGAATCCCGTGCGCGGAGTTGTCGTGATGTGGCAGATCCTGAACGCCCTGAACGACACGCAGCTTGACGTCGAACATCGCAGCGCCGGAATGTCTTTTCACATTCTGTAGGAATAGGAGTTGAATTATGAACGAACATCGCCGCCAGATTCTACAAATGCTCTCGGAAGGAAAAGTCAGCGCCGACGAAGCCGAACGGCTGATTTCCGCAATGGAAGAACCGTCCGCCACGAAGTCCGACCTTGGCCCGAAACCAGCCGGGAAGGATCGTCCCAAATATCTTCGTGTCCAGGTGGACTCCGAAGACGGAGGCGGCCACGACGGACCGACCAAGGTCAATGTCCGCGTGCCCATGCAACTGCTTCGCGCCGGGGTGAAGCTGGCGTATCTGATTCCCGCCGCGGCTCTGCAAAAGGCGAACCTGGCGATGCACGAGAAGGGCATCCCCGTGGACCTGACCCAAATTAAACCGGACAATCTGGAAGAGTTGGTCGAGCAACTGAGTGACTTGACCGTCGACGTCGACCAGAAAGACGCGGACACCAGAGTGAAAGTCCGCGTCTTCTGCGAATGAAACGACTCCACGCCCGTCCCTTGCCGTTGGTTCAAACGGCATTCGGAACGGATTCCGCCCACGCCACGCCCAGCGAATGGAGTATCAGCGAGTCTCCGGGCGTGATCCTTGAAGCGTCCACGACGATCTGGTAGGCATACGACGCCCCCGGATCGCGACTTGCACACCACGATTCATGCGCAAAAATGCCCTCGCAGAGTGCGCAAGCGGACTGGGCTCTGCACTGTTTGCTGTTGGAAGCGAAATTGGCATTGTTCATTGCTTTCGTCCTTTACGCTGAATTTGTTTCCGGACCAGGCACGTAGAAATTTGGATGGTTCAAGGCGCGCTTCTGCGGGAATTTGCAGTGCGAAATTGCCCTAGATACTCGGAAAAAGTGTGGGATTTAAGTGAGTGAGAGCCAGCGGTATCCGGCGAAGACAGTAGGCGCTTACCCTACGGCGCTTTACTTCACTCCCACGAGAAGACTTGAACTCCAAATCATCGGACAGAGCTACCGTGCACGCATCGCTTCCAGCCTCGCTTTCACCTCTGGCCATTCGTTGTCTAGAACGCTGAAATAAACCGTATCCCGCACTCGACCGTTCCAGGTGATCAGGTGGCGACGCAGTGTGCCTTCTTGTTTCGCGCCGATGCGGAAAATCGCGTTGCGTGACTTCTGGTTCAGAGCATCCGTCTTCAGTTCGACCCGCAGGCAGTTCCACACTTCGAATGCGTGCCGCAGCATCAGACATTTCGCCTCAGTGTTGATGGCCGTTCGCTGCCACGCGGGAGCGATCCAAGTCGATCCGATCTCGACCCGCCGGTTGGTTCGATCGATATTCATGAAGCGCGTGCTCCCGATGGTGAGGCCCGACTTCCGTTCCACCGTGGCAAATACCACGGACTCTCCGCTCTCCTGCTCGTCAAACGCCTTGGCAATCACTCTCTCAAAGTCCTGAGCCGTCTTCATGGAATAAGGAATCCAGCGAAAAATGTCCTCCAGATCATTCTTCGCAATCTCCCAGAAAAGACGCGCATGCTCGCGTCGAAGCGGCTCAAGACGAACGGCAGAACCTTCCAACGTCACCGGCAAAACAATGTTCAGGGGGGCAAAGATTAAACTCATGCTTTCCTTTCGCAGTGCGGTTTTCGAATCATTATCTTGCATCTTGCGCCCTTTTCAGGCATCTGTAGTACGGCGCGGTTCTGTGAGCCTACCGTTCCACCCGGACTTCCAGATGCTGACCGGCGTTGACTTGCAATGACCTTATACGTCCAACAAGCGGCTATGCGACGGGCAACGCAGCAATGTTGTCAGGAGAACCGGTAGTGAAGGCGCACTGTCTCCCATTCTCCCAAATCCCGCATACCACGCGCCTGTTTGCCGACTTCCTGACATATCTCCCAGACGTTCAGCCCTTCTATCCCAAGTCACCTAATCTCGGGGAATGGCTAAAAGAAGAGTCCCTAAGAATCTCCTACGATTCGTCCCGGCGCGAGCGCGTTGCCGCAATCCTTGAGCGCCAGAACAAATCCTGGGACGCCTCTCCGCAAACCCTGGCCAATCTCGCGCGCCTGCGCAAGGGTGCGGCGGCGATCGTCACCGGACAGCAAGTTGGCCTTTTCGGCGGGCCGATGTTCGCCATCTACAAGGCGCTCACTGCAGTCAAACTCGCGGAAGAGGCGACCGCGGCTGGAGTCGATGCTGTCCCCGTTTTCTGGCTTGCCACTTACGACCACGATTTGGCCGAGGTGAACCACGTTTCCATCCCCGGACCGGACGGCGCGCCGCAGGTCCTCACCACGCCGAGCCACGACCTACCCGGAGCTCCCGTCAGCGCCGTGCGTCTTGGGAACGAAATACTTCCTTTAGTCGAGCAGGCGGCCAAGCTCCTCGGTGAATCCGACGTGACGCACTTACTGCGCGAGTCTTATCGTCCCGGTGAGTCTCTGGGTACGGCCTTTGCCCGTCTCTACGCCCGCGTCTTCGCGGAGTGGGGTGTCATTGTGCTCGATGCCTCCGATGGTGAACTCGACCGCATCGCGGAGCCCATGTTTCGCGCTGCTATCGAGCGTGCCGACGAACTGGACGCCGCGCTGCTGGCGCGGGGCAAGGCCCTGGAGGCAGCTGGCTACCACCAGCAAGTGAAGGTGACTTCTTCGTCGGTGTTGCTCTTCACGATGCGCCAGGGCGCGCGCACGCCAATTCACCGTCGCGGCAATGGCGGCTCCGCAGAATTCGTGATCGGCGCGGATGCTGCGGCAGAAAAACTGTCGCAGGCCGAACTGCTCGGTCGCATCAGTTCAAATCCGGAACAATTCAGCCCGAACGTCTTGTTGCGCCCGATCATTGAGGATTATCTGCTGCCCACGTTTGCCTACACCGGAGGCGCTGCCGAGGCCGCTTATTTCGCGCAGGCAGGCGCAGTCTATGAAGCTCTTCTCGGCCGGATAACGCCCATCGTCCCGCGCTTTTCAGCCACTATCGTAGAGCCCAAGATACAGCGCCTGCTCGAACGCCACGGAATCATCGTGCAGGACGTGTTCACTGATGCCGACGCGCTACGCCGCCAACTCGCGGAGCACGGTCTTCCCAAGGATCTGCAAGCTGCCTTCGACGCCGCAAAAAAATCCCTGGACTCACACCTGTCCAACGTCAAGGAGAAGCTGGTGAAGCTCGACCGCACGTTGGTCGATGCCGCAGAAACGGCCCGCTCAAAAATTGAATACCAACTCGAACGCCTCCATTCTCAGGCCGGGCGCGCGGAAGCGCAAAAAAGCGAACTCGTAACCCGCCACGCCGCAACCTTGAGCCAGGCGCTTTATCCAGACAAGAATCTGCAAGAACGCGGCGTGGTCGGCGTATATTTCCTGGCACGCTACGGCCGCGAATTTCTGCAGCAACTGCACGACGCCATTCAGCCCGACTGCCACGACCACCAGATTCTGCAGTTGTAGTAGTGCCGCCGTCCCGGCGGCTGTCGCGGGGCGTCTCGCTTGCGCATGCGAGGGCAAGATTTCCTCGTGACAACCGGCAAGCTGGCGCTACTTGCCTTCACTCGTCGCCAGATAAGTCCCCAGCCCAATCATGATCGCCCCGGTCACCGTTCTTTGCCGTCGGCGGAATGTAGCCGACGAGCGAATGCGCTCTCCAAGCGGCCCCGCAAGCGTAATCACAATCAAGTCCGCCGTCGTGTTCATCACCACCGAGATCGTACCCAGCGCCAGGAACTGCACGAATACGTGTCCGCCGCCGCGGTTTACGAACTGCGGAATGAATGAGAGAAAGAACAACGCAGTTTTGGGATTGAGAACCTCCGTCGCGACGCCCTGCCAGAGCGGGTTGCGAACGGTCCTGATTTCGAGCGAAGCGTCCGGCGGAAGCGCATCCGTGTTCGTCCGCTCTTTCCGCGCGTCAAGAATCATCCGCATTCCCAGAAAGCAAAGATAGGCCGCGCCAACATACTTCACGGTTGCGAAAGCCACCGCCGATTTCGCCAGAATAATCGATACCCCCAGCGCCGCGGCGAACACATGGATCATGCCCCCGAGAAACGTGCCCAACGCCGACAGCACGCCTTCGCGCCTTCCGCCTGCAAGACTGCGGGCGAGAACATACAGCATTCCCGGACCGGGCGCGATCGCTAGTAGCACAGCCGCCGTTAGAAAAAGAAGGAATCGCGTGGAATCGAACATGCTTTGCTGACCTCCGTCGCTTCTTGATCTCAACTATTGCTTGAGCCACTCTTCCAAACCCGCGAGCGACTCCACCCGCGGAAACTCCCGGTCACGATACGCTCCGGCCACGTCAAACAGCACGGCCTGCATTCCCGCTTGGCGCGCGCCAACGTAGTCGACGGAATACACATCGCCCACGTAAAGGCTCTCCGCTGCGTCAGCCTTCATCTCGCGCAGCGCCGCTTCGAAGATCGCCGGATGCGGCTTTTCGTGCCCCACCTTCCCCGAGTCCGTGATGCTCTGAAAGCAATCTACAATCCCGCACCGCCGCAACACGGCGTCAATCCTGCCGTCGGCGTTGGAGATCACCGCAATCGCGTATTCTTTTCGAAGTCGTTCCAGCGCGTCGCGCGTGCCCGGCAGAATCTGATCCCAATTCGACGAGTCTTGTGTATTCTCGACCAGCGTATTGCGTACGCCATCGTCGAGGGCATTTAG
Organism: uncultured Acidobacteriaceae bacterium; assembly: GCA_963707205.1. Lineage (GTDB taxonomy): Bacteria > Acidobacteriota > Terriglobia > Terriglobales > Acidobacteriaceae > Sulfotelmatobacter. The sequence continues at coordinate 152,398 of CAVPQE010000031.1, read as the reverse complement.
CGCTTGCAGAAGATACGTGTGGAAGGTCCACCAGAAGCCATGGTCAACCTTGCCCCCCATGAACTCCTCATCAAATTCGTGCTTGGTGCGCCGCTCCAGAGCTTGCCAGGTTTCGAGCGTCGGATGGCGATCCTCGGGTAGCGGCGCGAGCATGCGGGCTCGATTGGGAAACAGCAGCGTGTTGCCCACGTCGAAGAAAATGAAGCGGCGTTTTGCCATGATCCATATTAACCAACACGGGAGGCTTCCGCGCTTCTCTGGACTAGCGGGTTGGCCCGTTTTTTTGAGCCTGAACTCGGACCGGAAAAAGATGTAAGATCAATTGGGCTCAAGGCCTGCAGGTCGGCTCTCAGGGCCTCATTTCAACCCATGGCGCTATCTGCTGCAGTGTCATTCATTGCGGGCTTTACCCGAACCACCCGGGTAGCACTCGCCTTCTACCCGGTCGCGCGCGCTTACGCTGCTATGTTCTTAGCGGTGGCCGTTACCTTACTCTATCGCGGATCGCGGGAAGATATTTACAACATCCTCTGGGCGGTGGTGTTCGGCTTTGCCACCCTTAATATTCTCAGCCTGGCCGCCCGGCGCCTCGAACCTGCGCGCCGCGGCCTCAGCTTCGGGGAACTGATGGCTGTGATGGTTGTCCTGTTATCGGTCTTCCTGTTGGCATGGGAAATGCTGACGCTGTTCCATGTCTTTCCCATCAAACTCAAGCGCTGAAAAAAACAGAACAGTTCTCAGTTCTCGGCTCTCCTGAGAACTGAGAACTGCCTTCGTCGCGGACCCCGTTTTGCGGTATGATTCGCTCAAATGGCGAAGAATGCTCCCAATTTCGAAGTGACCTGTCCCTGCTGCAATGCGGTGCTTAAAATTGACACTGCGACTCGCGCCGTCATCGCTCACACCGCAGCCGTGAAGCCCAAAATGTTCAGCGACATGGAAGCTGCGGCCAAGGCCATGCGAGAGCAAGACAGCCGTCGGGAATCGATCTTCCAGCAGTCGGTCGAAGCCCAGAAGAACGCCTCCGACCTGCTCGAGAAAAAGTTCCAGGAGGCTGTGCGGAAGGCGAAAGAGACCCCCGACACGGGCAAGCCGATTCGAGACTTCGATCTCGACTGATTTCTCCGCGCATGACTCGCCCGCGCATGAGCTCGCGCCCGCTTCTTCTTGGTCATCGGGGCGCCCGTGCCCTGAAGTCGATTCCGGAGAATACTCTCGCATCGTTCGACCAGGCTCTAGGCGACGGCTGCGACGGCTTCGAATTCGACGTGCGGCTCACGGCTGACGGAAAGCCGGTCTTGTGTCACGACGCGCAGACCGGCAACATTGAGATCGCGCGAGCATCAGCTGAGGAGTTGGCCGCGCTGCCGCAGTTACGGGAGGTTCTTGCCCGCTACCAGGACCGCGCGTTCCTCGACATTGAACTCAAAGTTGCCGGACTGGAAAAGATCACGGTAGCCTTACTGCGGGAGCATCCACCCCACTGTGGATTTGTCGTGTCTTCGTTTCTGCCGGAAGTGCTCCGGGCTATCCACACCCAGGACTCCGAAGTTCCTCTGGGCCTGATCTGCGAGACGAAAGCTCAACTGCGCCTTTGCAGCCGCCTGCCGATCGAATATGTGTTCCCGCACCATAAGCTTGTCGACAAGGCCCTGATCCGCCAGTTCAAAGACGCGCACAAGAAAATTCTCGTGTGGACCGTCAACGACTCTGCAGACATGCAGCGTTTTGTAGAGTTCGGCGTCGACGGTATCATCTCGGACGACACGAGCCTCCTCTGCCGGACGCTTCCTGCCTAGGACACTTCGGACGAATCGTTTTCGCAACCTTGAGTGCGGGCGAGACGAGTTTATAATGGCGGCTATTTTCGAGTTCACGAAGGGAGGGTTCAGATTATGCGATTTCTGGCCCTGCTTGCCTTGCTGACATGCCTGCCGATTTCCAATGTTTTCGCAGCGCCACCGCAGTCTGACCTCGAGGGCCGCAGAAAGGCCCTGAACGATCTACTCGCCGAACGCTGGGAGTACACGCTTCGCACCAGCCCGATCTTCGCTTCCATCCTCGGGGACAAGCGCTGGAACGACAAACTCGACGACTTCTCTCAGAAGGCGATTGACGATGACCTGGATCAGAGCCGGAGATTTGTCGCCCGCTTCGAAGCCATCGACATTACCGGCTTCCCCGAGCAGGAGGCCTTAAACAAAACCCTGATGGTCCGCGACCTCCGCCTGTCTCTCGAGGAGGCCCGTTTCAAGCCCTGGGAAATGCCAGTGTCGCAGTTCGGCGGAGTTCACATCGATCTACCACAACTGGTGTCGCTCCTCTCGTTCCAGAGCGTTAAGGACTACGACGATTACATCTCGCGACTGAAGCAGATGCCTCGCCTGTTCGACGAGAATGTGATCCAGATGCGCAAAGGGATGGCCGATGGGCTGATGCCCCCGCGCATCCTGCTGGAAAAAGTAGTCGACCAGTCCAACGGTCTCGCCAGCAAAACAGCCGAGGCCTCTCCTTTCGCGGAGCCTTTTGCCAAGTTTCCCGACTCCATATCTGCCGCGGAGCAGAAACGGCTGCGCGAGCAGGGCCTGGCCGTGATACATGACTCCGTACTCCCTGCCTATGTCAAATTCACAACCTTCGTGCGCGAGGAGTACGCCCCCAAAGGACGAACTGACCCGGGCGTGTGGTCGCTCCCGGATGGCCCCGAGCGCTACGCCTTCCGCGTGAAACAGAGCACCACCACTGATCTCTCGCCGGAAGAAATTCACCAGATCGGTCTGGCTCAGGTCAAAGAAATCGAAGCTCGCATGGTGCAAGTCGTCAATCAGCTCGGCTTCAAGGATCTCAAAAGCTTCAGCGCTTCCCTCCCGACTAACCCCAAGGTCCACGCGCGTTCCCGCCAGGAAATTCTCGACCTCTACCAAAAGTACATCGATCAGATGTATCTGAAGCTGCCTTCGATGTTTGGCCGCCTGCCCAAAGCGAGGCTGCAAGTTATGCCGATCGAACAGTTCCGCGAGAAAGAGGCCTCCACCCACTACGTGCAAGGAGCGCAGGATGGTTCGCGCCCGGCTCATGTCATGGTGAACACCGGCAACTTTGAGAAGGGCACCACTCTCGACTTTGAAACCACCGCCTATCACGAAGGTGTCCCCGGCCATCACCTGCAGATTGCCATCGCGCAGGAACTGCCGCAGCTTCCGCCGTTCCGCCAAAACGAGTACTACACCGCCTACACCGAGGGTTGGGCTCTCTACTCGGAGCGCTTGGGCAAGGAAGTTGGCTTCTTCCAGGATCCCTACAGCTATTACGGTCACCTGCAGGACGACATGCTCCGCGCCATTCGGCTGGTGGTTGACACTGGCTTCCACTACAAACACTGGACCCGGCAGCAGGTGGTTGATTTCTTCCACGACCACTCCGCCATCGACGAAGCCGACGTCCAGAGCGAGACCGATCGTTATATGGCATGGCCCGCCCAGGCGCTGGGCTACAAGATCGGCCAACTCGAGATCCTCAAGTTGCGCCAGTATGCCAAGGACCAGTTAGGCGGCAAGTTCACCCTGAGTGCTTTCCATGATGAGGTGCTGGGTGCGGGTGCGTTGCCGCTGGATGTTCTATCGACCAGGATCCACGTGTGGGTGGCAACGCAGAAGGTAAGTGCATCCGCTCCGCACGAGGATAAACCGCCGCAGGGAGCCTCCCAGTAGCAGGACAAGCCTGGTTCCTGCTTTTGTGTGGTTGGTGTGTTGGAGTCCTACTGTGCCCGGGCGGCGATCGCATTACCCGACGACATGGCGGCTTTCGCGTCTTTAACGCCGGTTTGGATGTGCTGCTCCCAATCGAGATGCGGAACCGGAGATGCCGCCGCAGCCTGATACAGGGCCAGCGCATCCTGCGGGCGATTCAGGCGCTTTAGGCAAAGTCTCGCCGCGCTGAGTTGGGCAGTCAGCGCCTGCCGGTCGGCGGGATAAGTTTGGGCGAGTCGTTGATACTCCGTGAAGGCGCGTTCGAAGTCTTGCATTTCTTCCGCGCCCTTGCACAGTTCGAGCCAGGTTGCAGCTGGGATCTTGCTTCCGCCGTAATTAGTAAACTCCGCATAATCCTGAAACGCCGCTTCGACTTCGTGCGCCCTCAGATGCAGCGCGCAGGTCTTGACGGTCGCTTCGAGGTAGTCCTTGGTATTGTTTTGGCGGGTGTAGATCTGCCGCAGCAGGTTCCAGGCGTCGAGCGAGTTCGGCTTCGCCGCGACGTAATTCGTCAGAACTGCCAGGGCTTCTGGGAGTTGCCCGTGCTCCATCATGCCGCTAGCTTGTTCCAGTTCCGGATCATTCGTCCAGCCGACTTTCTCCTCAATCGCCTGGTTCGCCTTTTGCTCCAGGCCGGAATGCTGGATGGCTATCGCGGCCAGAGCTCCAAACAAGAATCCGCCCACATGCGCCCAATGTGCGACTCCGCTCGATGATCCGGACAGCGATCCGTAGAAAATTTCGACGAACAGCCAAAGCGGCAGCAGCCAGTAAGCCGCAGCCTTGAAGCGATACAACTTAAAGAAGAACAACCACGCCATTTCAATCTTCATCTTCGGAAAGCGCACCAGGAACGCTCCCATCAAGGCAGCCACTGCACCCGACGCCCCCAGAGTCGGCGTGATACTCCCCGGGTTTGACCACGCCCAAAACTGCAGTGCCGCCGCACCCGCAATCAGATAGAACACTGAGTACACCCAGCGTCCCCAGACGTCCTCGAGCACAAATCCCGCCAGCCACAGAAACCACATGTTGCCAATCAAATGAAGCCACCCGCCGTGCAGGAAATTCGCCGTCACATAGCTGATGGGCCGCGGCTTCGCCGGAACGAAGGCGTACTGCTCGATAACCGATGACTTCGACAGGTTCACAAATTGAGCATTGAGCGAATCCATCTCATCCTGCAGCTTCGACGTATCCTCGGTCATTTTGATCTTGGCGTCGTAGGCGTCGATGATGTCGCGAAACGGGCTCTGTACCTGCTTCCACTGCTCGGGATGGCTCTGCTTGAATCCGTCGACCAGATGCTGCGACTCGAGCTGCATCTTCAACTCGGGATGCAAGGCCGCCAGGATCAGGATGTGAGATTTCACCTCGCCCAGTTGCGGCGCCTCATCATCGACCGCCGACATGGTAAAGAGAAAAACTGCTACATTGATGGCAATCAATGCAAGGGTAATCACGGGCCAGCGCCGGGCCGACATATTCTCGTGCTTGATGGGAACCAACATCGGACCGCGCCTCTGTTACCGCGAAAATCCCGACACACCTCGCGCCAGTGTAGTTTCGCTAGGGCCCCATTCCCAGATGACGCAAGGCCCTGCCCAATCTTTAGTAACCAGCGGGTAGCGCCGGAATCCGGCCGGCTGTCGCTCGAGCCTGCACTGAGCCTGCCGAAGGGGCGCCTCCCCCGCGCAGCGGGTAGCTTGCATGTACCCGCTTAGTTGTGACGGTAATTCCGCTTCGCCAGGATTCATTCACAGCTATTTCCGATATACTTCCCAAACCTTAGCTTCTCCCAGATTGGGGACTGCTCTGCATGGCTGTTGGCGTTCGTACTCAGGACCTGTGCAAGGTCTATAACTCCTCTCCGCCATTGGGCGCTGCCGGAGGCTTTATTGCGCGCGCCGATGCGAAAGGCGGGAAGCAGCCCAAGGTCCAAATTCCTGCGCTCGACGGGCTTTCGCTGGAAATTCTTCCGGGAGAGATTTTCGGCCTGCTTGGCCCCAACGGCGCGGGCAAATCCACCACGGTCGGTGTCCTAACCACCCGGGTGCGGCCAACGTCGGGCCAAGCCTGGATTGGCGAGCACGACGTGTGGAAAGAACAAGCCCGAGTCAAGCACCTGATCGGAGTTGTGCCGCAGCGTCCCAACCTGGATTTTTCTTTGACCGCTCGCGAGATCCTGATTTTTCACGCGGCCTACTTCGGAATTGGACACAAGCAAAGAAACGAGCACGCCGACGCACTGCTCGAGAAGTTCAAGCTCACCGAGCGCGGCAACCAGATGGTGCGCGGCTTTTCGGGCGGCATGATGCAGCGGCTTTCCATTGCCCGCGCCATGATGCACGATCCGCAGGTCCTGTTTCTCGATGAGCCGAGCGCCGGACTCGATCCTCAAACCCGGATCCTGTTGTGGGAGATCATTCGCGAATACCACCAGGCGGGACGCACCGTTCTGCTGACCACCCATAACATGGAGGAAGCCGACGCGTTGTGCCAACGCCTCGCCATCGTTGATCACGGCCATGTGATTGCCGTCGGTACGCCGAGAGAGTTGAAGGCCTCGATCCCCGGAGGATTCCTGCTGCGCCTTCGCTTCGGGAAACAGACCCCGGAATTGCTTCAGCGCTTACAGGCGCTGGCGGGAGTCCGGGAGGTCCGCGCTGCCGATGATACCGGTGCCGATGTTTATGCCGACCGCGGCGGTTCGCTCATTCCTGAAATCGCGACCTTAGCCGCGAATGCCGGCGCGGAATTGCATGATGTTCACATTTCTGAACCGAGTCTGGAAAATCTCTTCCTGCACCATACCGGAAGGAGCCTGCGCGATTGAACTGGAAAACTTTTGGTGCGATGCTGGCGCGCGATGCTCACGTAGCGCGGCGCAATGCGATACAGCTCCTGATGCAGACCTTCCTGCAGCCCTTGCTCTTCGTCTTCATTTTCGGCAAGGTGATGGTTGGCAGCGGATATATGCCTGAGGCGTATAAAAGCCTGCTGCTCCCTGGCATCATCGCGATCAGCATGGTCTTCACTGGAGTCTGGGCGGTGGCCATGCCGCTCATCGCCGAGTTTCAGTGGACCCGCGAAATCGAAGACCGCCTGCTCGCCCCCATCGACAATGCCTGGATCGCGATCGAGAAAGTCATCGCCGGAATGTTGCAAGCGCTGGTGGCTGGGCTGGTTGTGTTGCCCCTGGCGTGGCTCGTCCTTGGACGCGGAGTTCAAATCAGCATTGGCACTCCGTTGACCTTCGCACTGATCATCGTGCTGGTCGCGGGTTTTTCGGCCTGCGGAGGACTGGCTTTGGGCTGCAGCATCAATCAACAGCATATTGGGCTGATGTTCAGCATGGTCATGACGCCCATGATCTTTTTTGGGTGTACGTACTATCCATGGAGCGCGTTGAAAAGTTTCCCGATCCTTCAAAAAATCGTGCTCATCAACCCCCTGGTGTATGCCAGCGAAGGACTGCGCGGCACCCTGGTTCCGCAGTTTCCGCATTTATCGATCACGGCGGTGATCGTCGCGCTGCTTTTCTTTGATGTTTTGCTGCTGGTTGTGGGATTGCGGCAGTTCGAGAATAAGGCGGTGAGTTAGTCTGCGGCCGCTTCCAGTTCGGAAGCGCCGCGCGACGGTTTCTTTAGGAACGCGGTGCGCTCCGTCTCAAACGATTCCAGATTCGATCCCAAGTCCTGCTCGTTCCAGCCCAGCACGGCGCCAATGCGCAACGCCGCCTCCCGGCTGCAGGATTCCGACCAGCACGCGCCCAGCGCCACCGGGATCCGGCGCAGTAGCACGTCGCCCAAAGTGACCGCGAACTCTTTTCGGTAAGCCTCCACCACTTCGGCCACAATGTGCGAGGTATGCGGACAGATCGGCGCCCGGAGTTCCGCACTCACCAGCGCCATCCGAGCAATGTCCATGGCACGCGGACCATGCCATTCCATCATGCCGCGGGCGGTTTCTTCGCTCACCGACCCGGCTCGGGCGATCTCGAGTACTTCGTGATCCAGCATGGGATCGAACGAACTTCCTGGCCCCATTGCGACCGCGGTCGGCTCTGGGACGGCGAGGCCGATCTTTCGAGCACATCCCCGCGCCAGGGAAGCGGCGGTGGTCAATTTTCCGCCAATGACGGAGATCAGCCGCGCTGCACCCTCTGGCGTGTGGTCATGCAAGAAATGACGCCGCGTTACCGCCGATGCCTTGTTGCCGGGAGAGTTCGGCAGAGGACGCACTCCGGCAAACGCATATTTGATATCGTGTGCCGAAATCTTCGCCTTCGGGAACAGCTTGGCCACCGTGCGCAACAGGTATTCGATTTCTTCGTTGGAAGGTGCAGTCTTTCCCGGGTCGCCGCTGTCTGGGACCTCGGTGGTGCCCACCAGCACCTGCTCATTCCAGGGCACGACGAAAATCGGACGGCCATCCGCCGCCTCGGTGTAGAGCGCCGCACTGGGCGCGCCCGAAAACCTCGGCAGAACAATGTGCGAGCCGCGCACACCGCCCAGCATGGGCTTGCTGGTGCGTACTGCGGAACGTTGGCAAATGCGGTCGGCCCACGGTCCGCTGCAATTCAATATCCAGGCGGCATCGACGCGCTCGTCTTTTCCATTGATGCGGTCCCGCAGCAGCACGCCGCGCGCCCGGCCCTGGGCGACGTCCACCGCAAGCACTTCGCAATGGTTGCGGACGACTGCTCCCGCCTCGGCCGCTTCCATCATCCACTCGGCCACCAGACGCTCCGGAAACTCGCACTGCGCATCTTCGTAATTGAAGATGGACCACTGATGCCCTGCGTCCAGCGCGCGCTCCACCCGCTTCAGTTCCATCTCGCTCAGGGCGCTCGATTTTTTCCCCGCGAATCGCTGGTAGAGCCACAGCCCGGCGCGCACTTTCATGGCGCTGCGCTGACTCTGCTCGTTGAGCAGAAACAGAAAGTGCACGGGATGGACCAGGTGCGATCGTTCGGCCAGCAGCCGTTCCCGCTCGCGCACGGACTCGCGCACCAGCCCCAGCTCTCCATGCTCCAGGTAGCGCAAGCCGCCGTGAATGATCCGAGTCGAACGGCTAGTCACGCCCGAGGCAAAATCGTTTTGCTCGACCAGCAGCGTGCGTTTGCCGGCGCGGGCACACTCCCGCGCCACGGCCACGCCATTGATGCCGCCGCCGATGACCACCACGTGGAAATGCTGCCCATCCACTGTTGGTCGAGGTTTAACGGGTAAACTCATGGATTTAAATTAGATGCGAGGGTGCCACAGTCTTGCGGGATCGCACGCCCCGAGGACACTCCCACCTGTTCAGATTCTGCACCCGCACGCCAAGAAAATGTAGGTCACGATAGTCCAGTTGGGCCCTGGGCCGATTCCGACGAATCTCCGCAAGAAACGGTGCCGAAAGTAACCTCGGCTCGCCTTGTTTTATCAGAATTTCACCCGGCCCGGTCACAATCTATGGCCAAGCCGGGTGAACGAAACGACAGGACGAAGAACTCGCATTCAGAAATTACGCGGTCTTTCGCAGCTGCGATTGCCCGCGTCCTTCCCCAAACAGGTGAATCATCTCACGGTTGAAGGCCGGGATGTCGTCCGGCTTCCGGCTGGTCACCAGACCCTGGTCGTTGACCACTTCCTTGTCGACCCAGGTCGCGCCGGCATTCTTAAGATCGGTCTTGAGCGAAGGCCAGGAGGTCATCGTGCGTCCGCGAACCGCACCAGCTTCCAGCAGCGTCCACGGCCCATGACAGATCGCCGCTACCGGCTTGCCGGCCTCCGCGAAGTGCTTCACAAACTCGACCGCCTTCGGATTCATCCGCAGCTGGTCGGGATTCATCACGCCGCCCGGCAGCAGCAGCGCGTCGAATTCTTCCGCCTTCGCAGAATCCAGAGAAACATCCACCGGGACTTCGTTGCCCCACTCCTTATGGTTCCATCCTTTGACTTTCTTGCCGGCAGGAGAAACTACCCGCGTAGTCGCGCCCGCTTCATCGAGCGCCTTTCGCGGTTCCAGCAGCTCCACTTGCTCGAAGCCGTCGGTTACAAGAATCGCTACTTTCTTTCCCTGAAGAGTACCAGTCGTCATTTTCTTTTCTCCTAATGAATTTTGGCTTGGATAAACGTTCGTTTGCAAAATGAGCGGAAGGATATTCGGTAAAGCTAGGATGCCGTCCGATGGCCTGCGGTTGGCGCGTAGCGCCGTACGGGCGGCTGTCCTAGGGCGTCTCGCCACGCGTTGCGACTGCAAGGTACCTCGCGACAACCGGTCAAGATGCCGGCGCTACATTGCCTCATGCCTCCACCGTCATTTACATTGGTTGCCGGAATGTCCACGACAGGAGAACGTTTCGAGCGGGCGGTCGCCATTATGGAGCGCCTGCGTGCACCCGGCGGCTGCCCCTGGGACCGTGAACAAACTTTCGATTCCATCAAGCCCTACACTCTGGAAGAAACTTACGAAGTCCTCGAAGCTATCGACAATCGCGACTGGCCCGAACTCGCCGGCGAACTCGGTGACCTGCTTCTGCAGGTGCTCTTCTACGCCGAAATGGCGAAGGAGCAGTCTTCGTTTTCCATCGACGACGTCCTCGACCGCCTCTCCACCAAGCTCATCAACCGCCATCCGCACGTGTTCGGGGACGTGAAGGCTGATACGTCTGCCGAAGTGAAGCGCAACTGGGAAGCCCTGAAGGTGGAAGAGAGAAAGCAGCGGAAAAACCGTGGCGCGGAAGGGAATACCGCGCAGGTGCCGCAGAAAGAGGAAAAGCTCTCCATCCTTTCCGGAGTCTCTTCCGCGATGCCTTCTCTCCTCGAGGCCTACAAGCTGAGCTCACGCGCCGCCCAAGCGGGTTTCGACTGGCCCAACGTCGAAGGCTTGTTCGACAAGTTGCACGAAGAGACGCACGAACTCCGGGAGCAGCTCAACGATTTCCCGCCCCCCGGGCCGCGCCCGCAAGGTCGCGGCATGGCCGGATCCGGACGCACACCCGTGTCCGAAACTCTTCAAGCGCGGCTTGAAGAAGAGGTCGGCGATTTGTTTTTCGTTCTCGTCAACATTGCGCGCTATCTCTCGCTCGATCCCGAATCCGCGCTGCGCAAAACCAATCGCAAGTTCAAGCGACGCTTTCAGTGGATGGAGGCGCGTCTCCGCGAATCCGGTCGCTCCGCCGATCAGGCTCCGATGGAGGAACTGGAATCTCTGTGGCAGCAGGCGAAGCACCAGGAGAGTCGTGGTGATTAAGCCAGAACAACTGCGCCATTCCGAAGCCTCGAACCGTCCACCAAGGGGTCATCCCGAAGCCCCGCGTTTTTACAAGTGGGGCGAGGGATCTCGCGCGAGTCGTGACCGCGCTGTGGCAGCGAGGAGCCGATGACCGCCGACTCCATTGCCCTGCGCCGCTGTCACGGCATCGAAGAATTCCGTGCCTGCGTCGCGTTGCAGAAGGAAGTCTGGAATTTCAGCGATGCGGAACTGGTGCCGCTGCGCATGTTTGTCGTAGCCGACAAAGTCGGTGGCCAGGTGATGGGTGCCTTCGACAAGGATGTCATGGTAGGCTTCGCCCTCTCCGTTCCCGGCACACGCACCGGCCACGTCTACCTGCACTCGCACATGCTGGCTGTGCGCAAGGACCATCGCAACGGCGGCCTCGGCCGGCGCCTGAAGCTGATGCAACGCGAAGACGCGCTCGCCCGTGGCATCGAACTGATCGAGTGGACCTTTGATCCCCTGGAAATCAAAAACGCCTATCTCAACATCGAAAAACTCGGTGCCATCGCGCGACGCTATAACATTAACCAGTACGGCATCACATCGTCGCCTCTGCAGGGAGGACTGCCGAGCGACCGCCTCATCGCCGAATGGTGGTTGAAGTCGAAGCGGGTGGAAACATTGCTGGCGACGGGGAAGAATCCACCGGTCGTCAGCAAGTCGAGCATAGTGGTGCCCGCGCAGATCTACGACTGGAAAGCGGCGCCCGAAACCCGCAGCCACGCTCAGCAAGTGCAGGAGCGCAATCGCGAGCAGTTTCTGCGCGCTTTCTCCCTTGGGCTCGCCGTGCTGGGCTATGAACGCGACGCCCAAGGCAATGGCAAGTTCCTCCTCGGACACTGGGAAGAAAAGTGGTCATATGCCTCAGAGAAATGATTCACTGATTTTGATTCATCAATTTAATTCACCACGGAGACACAGAGACACGGAGAAAGATTAGGTATAACGGCGCTGATCAGCGACAACCTTCAGGCCATAGATTTCTTGCTGTAAAGGTTTTCCTCCGTGTCTTCGTGCCTCCGTGGTGAACAAAGCTGTTCCTCATTATGAAGATTGAAGCCATCACGCTCCGCGAGATTCACATGCCGCTCGTCCACTTCTTCGAGACGAGCTTTGGCCGCACCTACAGCCGCCGCATTCTCTTGGTCACTGTCCACAGCGAAGGCATCGACGGCTGGGGCGAGTGCGTTGCCGGAGAAGATCCCTTCTACAGCAGCGAATGGATCGAAAGCGCCTGGCCCACGCTTACAAAGTATCTGATCCCCGCGCTCCTGGGCCAGCGCCTCGATTCCACCCGCGATTGCCCGGCGCTTTTCTCCAAAGTGCGCGCCCACCGCATGGCCAAAGCGGCGCTCGAAAACGCCCTTTGGGACGCCGAAGCCATGCAGAAGCAACAGCCGTTGTGGAAGTTGCTGGGCGGGACGCGCCGCGAGATTCCCTGTGGCGTTTCCATCGGCATTCAGGATTCGGTCGGGCAACTGCTGGAAAAAATCCAGATCGAGCTGGCCGCTGGATACCGCCGCATCAAGGTCAAGGTCAAGCCCGGCTGGGACGTGAACGTGCTCGAACGCATCCGCTCGCGCTGGGCCGACATCACCCTAAGTTGCGACGCGAATTCCGCCTATACGCTCGACCAGGTCGAGCATCTGCGAAACTTCGATCAGTTCAATCTGTTGATGATCGAGCAGCCATTATGGAACGATGACATCTACTATCACGCGCGCCTGCAGAAAGAGCTGCGCACCTCGATTTGCCTGGACGAATCGATCGTCAACGCACGCTGCGCCGCCTTTGCCGTCGAAACCGGCGCTTGCCGAATCATCAATATCAAAGTCGGCCGCGTCGGCGGATTCTCCGAAGCCTTGAAAATCCATGACGTCTGCGCAGCCCACAAAATTCCCGTCTGGTGCGGCGGGATGCTCGAAACCGGCATCGGACGCGCCCACAATATTGCTCTCTCCACCAAGGAAAACTTTAGCCTTCCGGGCGATGTCTCCGCTTCCAAACGCTACTGGAAAGAAGACCTCATCGACCCTGAAGTGGAAGTCTCGCTCCAGGGCATGATTGCCATCAGCGACCAGCCGGGAACCGGCTACCGCGTCAAATTGGATTTGATTGAAAAGCTGACTGTGAGAAAAGAGACACTCCGAGCAGAAGGTTCCGCTTAATTGCTTTGTTCCTTCTTTGCTAGGGTAGCGTCTGCATGATCGTGGTGCGCCAGTTTTTCTTCTTCGGTTTTCAATATTTGCACACCCTGCGCAAATGTGAGCTTGTTGGGCATGCGGTGGAAGTCGCTCAAGACTTCGTCCGACACAATGCTGATGCCCTTGAACATCAGGATCCTGCCACTCATGTTCAGGTTCATCACGGTGATACCCCACGCTCCGTCGCCCAAGCCCAAATCGCCCTGCTGGACGCGGAAGTACCCCCCCTTGTTGAGATGACCGAGGATTCCCCACCCGAACGTGACTTCCTGGAAAAGAGTGCCGTCGATCCTTGCGAGCCGGCGAGTCTCCTTGTCGATCAGCAACTCGCCTTGCATGCCCGTCAGAACCTGTTCCACGTGAGACGGCGGCTTGTAAGCCGGGTTGGGTTTGAACTTCAACTTCACTAACTGGTCTCCGGTTTTGCCCAGTCTGGGCGCACTATCCGCCGTACCCGCATATTCGTAGCAAAAAGCGTCTGGCAGTGCTTTCACGATCCGGAGACTGCGATCCTCATCTTCTTTTTCGCGTGCCGCTTTCCTGCGAAGCTGCTCGGGATTGTTTACCAGCGAGGCCAGACGGTCCTTTTCTGCCTGCTCTTGTTGCGGCTTCAGCGGCTGATCATTGATCGCGACGAGCATCCCTGCTAAGGCCTGATCCGTCTCGACATACACGTGGGTTTGCGAGCCTTTCGGGGTTTGTCTGCGCGACCGGAACATGTGGTGGAGTTCAGGATGGTTCGAAGCCGCGATTTCATTCGCTACCGTAACTCGCACCAGTTCCCCCGGCGACATCTCGGGGGTTTTCGCGTCCTGGGCCGAAATCGCGGGCGTGGCTGCGGACAAAACCACGATTGCCGCTAGCGTCGGCCAAGCCGCTGCCAGCCGTCTTTGCTCCACGCAATTCATCCTATGGTTAGTGTAGCAATCAGCCAATCAGGTTGCAGCGTGTATTTCCCAATATCCCTGAAGCTTGTATTTTCTTCCGTTACCGAAGTACCTCGCTTGCCGCGCCCTCATCTAGTTGGGTATAGTCGAAAGAAGCGGCGCGGCCGTCCCGGTACCTGCTTCCAGTTGGCTTGGTAGTGCAGCATCCGCTTCCTAAGGAGAACAACCATGAGTGCTCCGTTGTCGGCAGATTTGGCGCAGATTGGCAAGTCTGTAATCATCAAAGGCGAATTGTCGGGCAGCGAAGACCTTTACGTTGATGGACAGGTGGAGGGCAGCATCTCCCTCAAAGGCAATAGTTTGACCGTCGGTCCTCACGGCCAGATTAAGGCCTCGGTGGAAGCCAAGGGCGTGGTCGTGCAAGGCAAGCTCGAAGGCAACGTGCAGGCCAGCGACCGCGTCGATTTGCGCAAGTCTGCCGTGGTTACGGGGGACATTTCAACACAGAGGATTTCGATCGAGGAGGGCGCCTACCTGAAGGGTAAGATTGACATTCAGGGCAGGGCGGAGAAAGCAGCCGGAAAGTAACTGTTCCCAGTCCGGGCTGTGAGTTAAAGTGTTGGTTTTAGAGGTCGATTCAAGGTCTTGGGGCACCAGTCGCCTGGGGCAAGGCGAAGCATCAGTCCGATGGCATCAGTCACCCATAATTTCATGAAGCTTTTTCGCGGCTCTTCGGGCGGGGCAGAGGCTACCACACCACAGGCCACCCAAAAACTGACCCGGCGTTCCAGCAGTCTTGGCGAACTTTCCCGCTTATGGCAAGCCGACACTCCACTGTGCGTTCTCGATCTCGGTTCCACGTCAGCGTCGAACATCCGGTTCTTCACCGAACGCAGTCACAAGATTTACAGTGAAGATCTTCTTGTGGCTTCCACCGATCCGAATCTCGTCACGAAAGATGAACAGGGGAATCGAATCCTCGACAGCCGGCGATTCCTCGCCGACAATCTGGTTTATCCCGCAGCGCATTTTGACATCGTGCTTTGCTGGAATCTGCCTGACTATCTGGACGAAAGTCTCGTTCGCCCGGTCATGGGACGCCTGTGGTCGGTACTGAAGCCCGGCGGAATGATGCTGGCGTTTTTTCATACCAAGGATGCGGGACCGGATTCGCCCTGCTACCGTTTTCACATCATCGGAAAAGATACGCTCGAGATGCAGCCCATTGTCCTGCGCCGGGAAACACGACGCGGACCCACGGGAGCCGTCCATACCGCCATTAGCGACGGCTTCCGCCTGCAGCGCGTCTTCAACAACCGCCATATCGAAACTCTCTTCCGCGACTTCGCCTCAATCAAGTTCTTCTTGGCCCGCGACAACGTGAGAGAAGTGCTCGTCGTTCGATGACGATTGTTCGGATCGGCACGACTCATGTAGGGACAGCCGCCTCGGCTGTTCGTCGAGCGAAGGTCGACTGAGTTTGTAAGCCAGCATCCTCTACGCGGCCAGCACGTCCGGGCACTTGCCTGCCTTCCACGCAATCACCCCCATGCGAAACAGAAAGTGGCGCGAGATCTCGACTCGCGGGGAAGGCTCCGCGCCGGTCGAAAGTATCCGACGCATCTCGTCAGGAACGTAGGCTCGGCGCACTGACGCCAGTCCGTCTACCCGCGACACATAGCTCCGCATCAACGGAAAGCCTGCATAGACCAGCGCCAGATGCATGGGATGTCGCACGAGATCATTGATCAAGACGGCGTAGCGGCTCACGCGCAGCGCCTCGATCGCAAAGCGCGCCAGGTCGGCGGGCTCCAGGTGATGAGCGAACAGGCTGCAACTTACCAGATCGAAGCTGCAATCCGGAAAGGGAAGCGCGAGCGCATCGGCGACCACGGCCCGATTTCCGCGCAGCAGGTGGGTACGCACGCGATCGAGGTTGGTCACATCCAGCGTGATTCCTTTACCCGTCAATTGCTGCGCCGCGAGTCGGGGAACTTCGCCAAATCCAGCGGCCACTTCCAGCAGGGAGAATGCTTTCTTTCTGGTCTCGGATGCGACGCGCTCAATCAGCTTTCGCGTTGTGGCAACTCCGCCAAACAAACGGTTGATGCGGCACAGATCCTGCAGGGAAGCTTCCGCCTCGTCTGGTGGGCAGGTATCGGAATCGAGGATTTCGTGTTGGTTAATCCGCTGCATGGCGAGGTTAAACTCTGGCAAGGGTAGACGTCCCGACGCTCGGCCTTGCCCACAGAATGTCAATCGCACATTTGTGGATGATTCCCCAGGGAAACACGACGACGATTCATGGTACTTCAGACTTCGGCCAGTTCTTCTTCCAGCAATTGCTTGTTATACAGGTCGCAGTAGTAGCCATTCAAGGCCAGCAGTTCGTCGTGGGTGCCGAGTTCGACGATGCGTCCGCCGTACAGCACGGCAATGCGGTCCGCATTACGCACGGTGGAAACGCGATGCGAGATGAAGATGGTCGTGCGGCCGCGCATGACGTCGCGCAGGTGGTTGAGAATCTTGTCTTCGGTATGGGTGTCGACGCTGGAGAGCGCATCGTCGAGGATCAGAATCTTGGGATTGCGAATCAGCGCGCGAGCAATCGCCGTACGCTGCTTCTGGCCGCCGGAGAGCGTGATGCCGCGCTCTCCCACCATCGTGTCGTAGCCCTCGGGGAAGCTCTCGATGTCGGCCGCGATGTTGGCTGCGTCTGCCGCGTCGTGAATCTCCTGGTCAGTGGCCGAGTCCACGCCCAGTGCGATGTTCTCGCGGATGCGGTCGCTGAAGAGGAAAGTTTCCTGGGGCACGAACCCGATATTTCTGCGTAGCGATGCGACCAGATAATCGCGAACGGGTCGTCCGTCGATGAGAACCATGCCTGGCTCCGCGTCGTAGATGCGCGGAATCAGGCTTACCAAGGTTGTCTTTCCGGAACCCGTCGGACCCACAATCGCCAAGCTGCTGCCTGCGGGTACACGCAGGTTTACATCGTGCAGAACCTGCTTTCCGTCGTAGCCGAAGTTGAGTCCGCGGAGTTCGATGTCGCCGGCGATCTCGCGGTCTTGCGCGCCAGGAGCATCCTGGATCTCGGGCTGCTCGTGCATGATTTCGTTGATGCGAATCAGAGACGCGGTGCCGCGCTGGAAGATGTTGATGACCCAACCCAGAGCGATGATCGGCCAGGTGAGTTGCATCATGTAGGTGCTGAACGACACGAACTGTCCCACGCTCATCGAACCGGAGAGAGACAGCGTGGTCGTGATTGCGGGATGGGAGTTTCCCAGATTTGAAACGAGTGTTATGTGTGAGAGTCCGTGAATGACTTCGCGTCCGCCGAGCCACAAGACCAGCACCACGGCGCAGCCCAGCATGAGTTCGAGTGTGGGCCAGAGCATGCCCATGAGGCGCACTAACCGCAGGCTGCGGCGAATGTATTCCCGGTTTTCGGTTTCGAAAGCGCGGATCTCCGCCTCTTCCTGCACATAGGCGCGGATCAGGCGCGCGCCTGAGAAATTCTCCTGCGCCCGCGCGGAGATGTCGGAGAACATGGCCTGAATTCTTTCGAAGCGCTCGTGAATGCGTCGGCCGAAAGTCTGGATCACGATGCTCACCGCAGGCAGCGGCAGGAACGTGTAAAGCGTGAGCCAGGGACTGATGGAGATCATGAAGGCCAGCGCGCCCGCGGTGTAGACGAGGGTGTTGGCCGAGTACATGATGGCGGGGCCGAGCAGCATGCGGACCGCGTTCAGGTCGTTGGTGGCGCGCGCCATAATGTCGCCGGTGCGGTGACGCTGGTAGTAGGAGTACGAAAGGATTTCCAGACGCGCGAACAGATCGTTGCGCAAGTCGAACTCTATGTCGCGCGAGATGCCGATCACGATCCAGCGGGTGAGGAACTGGAAGATTCCCTTGGTGACGGCGATGGCAAGCAGCACTGCCGCGTAGAGAAACAGTTTGTGCCGAGTTACTCCTTCATGCAGATCGTCGGCAGCCTTGCCGAGCACCAGCGGAAAGAGGATCCAGATGCCGTTCGTGAGAAAGACGCAGAGTGTGCCCGCGGCGTAACCCCAGCGGTAGCGTTTCAGATACGGCAGCAGCGGGCGCAAACTCTTCGGCAGCATGTAAATCCAGTAGATGAGATTTTAACAGGGGCGGTGCAGGGCTCCAGGTCTGCGGGATCTGCGACTCGAGGCCACGTGATCGTTGCCAACCTTGTACCTGGCGTCGCCTTGGCAGACTCCCTTTCCGCCATCGCTTGAAGCGGTGAGGATATACATCGACATTTTTTTGGCTGCTTTGCCCCAAATTCATGATTCTATGGCAGTTGCGGCGCCGGGATATGAGACTGAGCCTGCAAGGTATTGATTCGCTTCGGGTTACACGTAAAATATTACAGAACATGGAGTTAGCGACGCGGATTCCATCTTGAACTGAGGCCGGTCCAGTTGCGGATCTCTCGGGAATTACGCGCACGGTCCCATTGTGTGAGCGTTCTGAATTCTGAGTCAAGGTTGCTCGTCACAAGATTTTGGTTTTCTTTCTGAGGATGGCTGTGGAAAAAACGAGGAACGCTCGGATGCGGGTGGCCCACCTTTCATGATGTTTGCCTGCATCATTCCCACAGAGGGTGGCCCATCCTTACGTTTTTTGCAAGGGTGGGCGGAGATGGTGCCGGCAGCGCGGGTGCATCTCGAAAAGGGATCAAGGGCGAGTGTCGGTAGAGTCAAAAAGAGTGCACGCTGACCGACTCCCGCCCTTCGCAAAGGACGCGAAGGACAGGGCACCCACTGTATTGGTGATGCCAGCGAGATCAAAAGCTTGGGCCACCCGCCTAAGGGAAGCTCGGAGACTGAACGTTACGTACATACGTAACGTTATAACGCCCTTCCGCGCCGTTCGCGAATTCAGATTGCTGCCACCGGCCCATGGCGTACCCCCCGTCACCGTGGGTTTCGTCGGAAGTATTCCAGCCTAGCTCGTCCTCTTTCCGTTAGACGGTAGGCCAAATGACCTCGTCCAGAGTACGGATGGCGGTCAATCAAACCCTGACTTCGGAGCCGTGCAAGATAGCTGTACAGTGAACGCCGATCTGGAACTGGTTGAAGCTGGCTAAGAACTTCGTCGGGCTTAAGAAATCTGCCACTTCTCGCGAATATCCCTAAAACCTGTGATTTTGTCATTTAAGAACTTAAGTAAGAATCGAAGACTTGCAAGGGGGTGGTTCCCGTGTCCACACATGCTAGTGTATGATAACTGAATTATGAATTTGGTAAGTTTCCTTAATCTGGTTGAAAAGTCGGAAAACAAAATTTACGTTAAACCAAGTTTCTTACGGAACTTCACACCGCGCCGAAGGGATGAACGGATTTAATGCTGCATCTCAGGCGTGGCGACCGCGAGTGCATGTTCCATGTGTGAGTGTTGCGGCGCTCATCAAATTGTGCACGAATTTTGTGCGGCTATTTCTTTGCACGAAGCATCTGCGACTGGTGACGTGTCATACCCTCCTCCCGACGCGAAGCGGCGCGCTTTTACTTTCCCCAATACCGCACAGCAACCCGCCCAAACCGGACAGCAGCCTCCCGGAACCCACCTCCGGGGCCACCCAACGTCACCCGCTAACCCGGCCGTAATCACCACACCGCCAGCTCAGGATCGGGCGAGGAATCGCCCCCGGAATCGGGACCACATCCGGCGGCTAAACCGACCGGGATCAGGGCATGGGATCGGCGGGCTAGAAACGTTCTCGGTTCAGGGAGGGGATGAGTAGCGCAAAAGCGTCAGGCAGCCCAGGAGAACCACACCCCCGTGATTTTCCAAGCTCCCGAGTCTTTCCGCAGCACTATTTGATAGCCGTGAGGGTCTTTATTGCTGCCGCGTACATCCAGTGAAACCAGCGCACGCCCCCCATCTTCCGTGAACGTGATTTCTTCGAATGACAGGTTCTTAGACTCGGTTGCTGCGAAAAACGTTCCGTTCAGAATCGTTCGCTTGATCTGGTCGGAATCAGAGCCATTGTCAACCGAGGTTGGTGCTTTGGAAGAAGATCTATCATTGATCCAGCGAATGGCTCGCCCTGCTTCTTCTAGGGTTTCGTTCTTCGATTCCGATCCCTGCGCTGAAGGACCTATGGATTGAAGTAGCTGAAGTGCCTTGGGAGAGGCATTTGTTCCAAGAGCAAGCACTGCCGAGAAAGATGCAAAACCTTGGGCTTCGTCCTTGTATCCTTTGACGCAAGACTCCAAGAAACTCCACTCGTCCGCAGATGCTGGCTCTACAAGTGCTCCCGCCAGGAAACTTGCAATTACCCATTTCTTCTCAGGGTCTTTCTCGGTCCTGATGAACTGGCGAACTAGCTTACGCTCTTCGGGACCTCCCAAGTACAGCAGAGCAAGGGACGCGCGTTCCACGTTCGTTCTCTTCTGCAAAGCTCCAACGAGGGTTGGTACAGCTCCGCCTCCCAGCCGAAAGATGCGCGTCGCTGACTCCGTGTCATCCGTTCGATTATCGGATAAGAGCTGTTGGATGCTTTGTTCAGAGCCGTTAGTCTCGTTCTCTGGACGGCTCCTGGCATGGGCTCCGTCCGCCACTAGACCGTTTCCTAGTGTGAGAAGTGCCAAGAAAAACGTACACCACGCGCGATACGTACGCATAAGCGCCCTTCGGTCCCCTTTCAGTTCTGCCACCATCATTGCGGGCATTGGCCCGGAAAAGCCTGGTTCATTGCCTTGTCCGGGGTCCCCTCACCCGGATGGCCGCACGTGTGGGCCATCTCGTGGATCATGATGCACGCCATCCGGGGGGCAGGACCGTTCGCGGCACCACACAGATGGATAGTGTTCCCCCAAGGCATCGCCCATCCCGCGGTGACATTCCCGTTGCTGTCAGGCGTTGATCCTTTGTCGCACCTCTTGCCGCCACATTTCACCGTGCCGTTGTTTAGATGATTGAGGACGCAGTCCCTGAGTTTTGGATCGGATATTCCTGCGGCGCCAGCAATAGCAAGAGGAGTAGCGGCTTGTATCGCGTTCTTGTTGTCTGGACAGCTACAGCTACCGTCGATTCCAATCAAACCAGATGGGTCTTTGAATCTGGCGGGATTGTTGCGAACATAAGCGTAAAAGTCTTGGCCCGCACCGAATCTTGCGAGATCTTCGCTTAGGAATCTGCCGATGGTTGGATCGTAGTACCTGGTGCGGTAGTAGTAGAGGTTGGATTCTGAATCGGCATCCCGCCCGGTGAAGTGGAAGGGATTGGTTAGGGTACCTGTAGACGTGGTGATATTTCCAAACGTGTCATACGTGTACAAGTTCGCTAAGACCCCGGTCGAGTTGCTTAGCGAAGTAACAGATCCGAGCGCGTCCCCGTCGTAGTAGCTAGTCGTAGCGCCTCGCACTTCGGCCAGAGGCTGATCAATGTAGTTGGCTTCGATGTATCGCGCGAGAATGTTTCCGCTGTTGTCCACTTCTTGAATATCATCCGCCTGAAGATCAATCCCATCATAGAGGTAGTTCGTTGTTCCCAGCGGACCGGATTTCTGGATGCGCCTGTCCGAAGGGATCGTACTTGAAGGTCGTGGTGCCGCCGTTGGTGCCGGGCACGACAGCCTGTGTCAGGCGGTTCTCGAAGTCCCAGGTGTAGGATTTGCCGGAGGGATCGGAGAGGGTATTGCCGTTTGCGTCGTATGTGTAGCCACCCGCCGAACTGGATGTCAGCTCGTTTGCCGAGTTGTAGCTGTAGGTAGGCACTGCGGATGATGACAGTCTATTCCCGACTGCATCGTAGGTGTAGCTCTCCGTGGTACTCGACCCTTGGGTTACTTGCGTCAGCTCGTAAAGCGGATCGTAGGTATAGTTCGAGGTGATCCCGTTCAGGTAGTTGGCTTTGCTGATCCGGTTGCCAGCAGGGTCGTAGGTGTAGCTGGCGCCGTCCAGCGTGTTCGCTCCTGCCTGATGCAGCACCGAAAGCAGGTGCGATAGCGAATCGTAGCTGTAGTTCGTCGTGATGCCGTTCGGCCGCGTTAGCTGGGTTCTCCGGCTGAGCGCATCGTAACCAAAGCTGAACGATCCCGCCCACGAGTTGGCCAGGCCATTCAACCGGTTCAGCGTGTCGTAGCCGTAGGTGCTGATGCTGCCGTCAGGCGCGGTCAGCGAGTTCCGGTTCGAGGCCGCATCGTAGGTATACGCATTCTGGAAATTAACGCCTGGGCGGGTGGAGGTGGTGTCGGCAGCGCGGGTGCATCTCGAAAAGGGATCAAGGGCGAGTGTCGGTAGAGTCAAAAAGAGCGCACGCTGACCGACTCCCGCCCTTCGCAAAGGGCGCGAAGGACGGGGCAGGGCACCCACTGTAACCCACTGTATTGGTGATGCCAGCGAGATCAAAAGCCTGGGCCACCCGCCCACGCTCTTCATTGGAGCCGTGCAAAGGTGGGCCAGCTCCGTATATTCCGCCAGGAAGGCTAACGTGCTCGGGATTGGGTGCTGACGCGGTCTGGGGACTGGGGCTTCGGGGCTGGGTCGAGGTGCGCCCTCCAGGGGAGCAGGTCGCGGCCGAATGCAATGATGCTGAGGGCGGCGACCATCGCGCT
Organism: uncultured Acidobacteriaceae bacterium; assembly: GCA_963707205.1. Classification (GTDB taxonomy): domain Bacteria; phylum Acidobacteriota; class Terriglobia; order Terriglobales; family Acidobacteriaceae; genus Sulfotelmatobacter. The sequence continues at coordinate 129,693 of CAVPQE010000031.1, read as the reverse complement.
CCAGGCGGCGAAGAAGAACCATCCGGCGTTGAAGAGAAACGAATCGCTCAGGGTCATGGGGGTTGATCCGTCATTCGTTTTCTGCTTCCGGCGCGAGGCGGCCAGAGGGACCCCGCGCCGGGCAACGAGAAACTCCCGTGGTCTCGACACGAGAGTTCCAACTCCTGCGGCTATTGCTCGTCAGGTGGAGGCGGAGCCTGGTTCATGTGCTGCTGCATGCGGGCTTCGTGGTTGGCCTCCATCTGCTTCGCCATGGCCTGCTGGTCCGGGGTCAGGAGCTGGAACAGCTGATTGTGAACCCGAGTTTGTGCCACCGTCAGTTCGGCTTCGACCTGCGCTTTCTGCGTGGCCAGGGTTCGAACCTTGGCTTCATCGAAGGTGCCCATCACATACTGACGAAGCTGCTGCTCGATCTGGTGGGACTGTTGCAGGAGCGGCTTCAGGGTTGTGTGGGATTTCTCCATGATGGTTTTCATCTGGGCCTGCTGGTCATCGGTCAGGTTCAGCTGCTTGGCGAAGAAGCCCATCCCGCGGCCTTCCATGCCGAATCCGTGACCATGCATGGGTGGTGGAGGCGGCGGAGCGTCAGCGGTGGTCTGCGACTTGGCGATAGCGCTGCCGAGCACAATGGCTAACGCGGCGACCAGCAAACGGAAAGGAAACGATTTCATGTGTGACTCCTGGATTCTTCCGGGATGTCCCGGAACCTTGCGTACAGAGATAGGAACACGGCTGGCGGGAAAAAGGCGGTAAAGAATCGGTCAACCAGAGTAAAGTTTTGTCAAAGGATCTGGGAGCCCGGGATTGTTGTTGACAGAGTTCAAAATCCCCGACCCTAACGTCGTAAAAAGCGCGGCGTTAGAATGGGGCACCCGGCGTGGTTTGACAATTCTTTACTGCGGTCTGTTCTCTACGGGTGCACAATGAGGGCAGCGATGGAACGGATTCTGGTGATTGACGATGATGTGGAGCTCTGCCATCTGGTGGGGGAATATCTGCGGGCGGAGGGATTCACCGTTGAATGCGTGCATGACGGCGAGAACGGGTTGAAGAAGGCGACGGCAGGCGAGTATCTGCTAGCGGTGCTTGATGTGATGTTGCCGGGCATCAATGGATTTGAGGTGCTGCGCAGGATTCGCGCGACTTCGCGGTTGCCCGTTCTGTTGCTGACGGCGCGGGGCGAGGACGTGGATCGCATCGTGGGCTTGGAAATTGGGGCTGACGATTATCTTCCGAAACCATTTAATCCGCGGGAACTGGTGGCGCGCATACGGGCGGTGCTGCGGCGGACGCGAGCGGACGGCAGCGGATCGGCTGCTGCGCCGGAAGTGGTCAGCGTGGGCGACGTGGAACTGGATCCCGCGACGCGGATGGTGCGGCTTGAAGGAAAGCCGGTAGATCTGACTTCGGTGGAGTTTAATTTGCTCGAAGTGCTTTTGCGCGAAGCCGGGCGCGTGGTGCCGCGCGAACGTCTGGTGAATGCGGTGCTCAGCCGCAAGTTCTCGCCGTTTGACCGCAGCATCGACATGCATGTCAGCAAGGTGCGCAAGAAATTGGGCGATACGGACAGCGACGAACACATCAAGACGGTGCGTGGTGTAGGCTACATTTTTGCGCGTCCGAGAGAGAAGTCGAAGGTCTAGAGCGAACGAGTCCAACATAACGAGTCGAACATAACGAGTCCAACATGAAGAGTCTGTTTCTGCGAATTTTTCTGTCGTTCTGGATGGCGCAAGCGTTGTTCGTGGTGCTTGCCATTCTGGTGACTCTGGTGTTCCGTCCGCGCACCTCCACTTGGGAAGCTCTCCGCACCACGGTCCTCAATGAAGCGGTCAACGCTTATGAAGAAGGCGGCGAACTTCAATTACGGCAGTATATGGAGAACCTGGAAGCGTCGCAGCATGTGCGGGCTTATCTGTTTGACGAACGGGGAAACGAGGTTTCGGGTCGCGGCGCGCCGGACTGGGCGATGCGCGTGGCGGCAGGCGGACCGCGCAGCCCGCGGGATGGATTCATTATCCCGGCGCCTCCGGTGCAGCGCGACTCGCGCGCTTCTTCCGACGGCAAGCACCGCTACACTCTGGTGTTGGGACTGCCACCGGGTCCCAGGGTATTTTTTGGTCCGCGTGGGCTGCCGGTTCCGGGGTTGATCATCGCCATTATTTCTTCGGGATTGGTGTGCTATTTCCTGTCGTGGTATATGACCAAGCCGATCGTGCGGCTGCGGGCGGCGACGCGACAGCTGGCGGCCGGCGATCTGACGGCCCGGAGCGGCGCTCCGGCGAGCAAGAGGCGGGACGAAGTCGCGGGCCTGATGCGCGACTTTGACGCGATGGCGGAACGGCTGGAGATGCTGGTGAAGGCGCAATCTCGCCTGCTGAATGACATTTCGCATGAATTGCGTTCACCGCTGGCGCGATTGAATGTTGCACTGGGGCTGGCGCGTCAGCGCGCTGGAGTGGAGAGCGCCGACATGCTGGATCGGATTGAACTCGAGGCCAGCCGGCTGAACGAACTGATTGGCAGGATTCTGACCCTAGCCCGGCTGGAAGATGGAGAGCAGCGCGTGCCGCAGACACCGGTGCCGCTGGGTGAGTTGGTGGCCAGCGTCGCCGAGGATGCGGAGTTCGAAGCGCAGGAGCGGCATTGCCACGTGCACACGGTGATCCCCGAGGGCGACTGGGGAGTGCGAGGGAATGATTCGTTGTTGCATAGCGCGGTGGAGAATGTGGTGCGCAATGCGATCCGCTATACGCAGGAAGGGTCGTCGGTCGAGATCGAACTGACGAGCGACAACCGGGCCAGCGGTGCAGAGGCTGTGCTCCGAGTGAGCGATTCGGGGCCGGGCGTTCCTGGGGATGCTCTGGGAAAATTGTTCGAGCCGTTTTACCGACTGGATGATGCTCGGGGACGGCTCACCGGGGGGGTTGGTCTGGGTTTGGCCATTACAGAACGGGCGGTGCGCTTCCATGGCGGGAAGGTGTCGGCTTTCAATCGCGCAGAGGGCGGGTTGATGGTGGAGATTCGGCTTCCGTTGAGCACGGGTGGTGGGCGGAGGAGTGTGGAGCGGACGGAGGCGGTTTCTTTGGGGCGGGAAGCGTAAAGGCGGCCGGCGGATCCCGGCTTCAGACTTCAGACTTCAGACTTCAGACCTTGGAACCTAAATGGGTCTGAGGTCCGAATCTGAGGTTGGACTCCAGCATCTGCAGGCAATCTCGTATACTTAGAAGTGCTGGGAAAGCGGGCAACTCCGCGGCGTTCCCGGGGTTCCAATAGCCGGTGTGAGAGTTTGCTCTTCCCGCGCTTTCCTGATACATAATGGGTTGAGATTTTCCCGCTTTTTCCAGACTGCAGAAACCCGGCCGGCGGGGCGCCGCGGGTGTGTGCACCCTTAAACCTCACATAGACATGGAGATCAACGAGAGAATGTCGAAACGATTCGCGTGGCTGTTCGGGGTGATGGTTCTGGTTTCAATCGGAGTGCTGGTGGCGTGCGGAAGTAACTATGATCCCTCGTCCAATGGGTTGGTGCTGGTGGGCAGTCAGGGGTCGGGGCTGATCGAGACGTTCAGCTTCAATCTGTACAACGGCCATCTGTCCGAGATCAGCAACACTCCCATTGACACGTCGAACTATGTTTGCGTTCTGAACGGCATACCCTCGTCGCTTGTGGTGAATCCAGCGGGAACCTTCGCTTACGCCATCATTAACTCCAATTCCTCTTGTCCCGGCAGTAAAACGGGGATCTTGACGTTCAGGGTTAATGTCGACGGATTCACGCCGACGGTCGGAAGTCTTGTGCCGTTTAACCCGGAACGGGTTTTGATTCTAGGGACGACCACCCAGGTCATGCCGCCGCCGCCCGTGGTTCCGTGGCAGATGGTGATGGATCCCAGTGGGAAGTTTCTGTTTGTGGCGGACCGGGCGACGACGACTCCGGATCCTACGAAACCTCCGGGGAGTTCGCCGCTCTACGTACCGGGGGCTGTTTCAGTGTTTGCTATTGGAAGTGGTGGAACGGTGACGGAAGTGGCGGGGTCGCCCTTTTTTACCACCGGTACCACGAATCCGGCGACCACCGTCCAACAGCTGAGTATAGACATCGTGAGCGTGGCACCGACGCCGACGGTGTTTCCCGCAATCGGCGTGAATGGAGTCCAGAACGCGGTGTGCTCGGCAGTCGGCATGAGTCCGCCGACGACCGAGTATCTCTACGCGGTGGATGGAATAGGGAACCAGGTATTTGAATTTGCCGTGAACACATCGTCGGGGGTTTTGACAAATCCTTTGAGCGCGATTTCGGTGCCCTCTTTTCCTACGGATCAAATTCCGGCGGGTGTCGCCGTCGATCCTTGCGATCGATTCGTTTATGTGAGCGACAGTCTGACGAACAAAGTCAGCGCGTACACCATTTGCAATGGTTATCCTACTCAATCTCCAACAAACTGCCCGCTGAGCCCGCTGCCCCCGGATGGCAGTCTAGTTCCGGTTCCGGGTTCACCCTTTAGTCTGACGGGGAGTTCGAATGGGCCCGGGCCGATTCTGGTCGATCCTTATGGCAATAATGTCTACGTGCTAGGTACGCTCTCCAATACGGTCTCGCCCTTGAAAATCAGCCCGGTGTCAGGAGCCCTGACGGCATTGAGTCCGGCGACCGTGGCGACGGGGTTGCAGCCGATGGCCATGGCGATTCGCGGCGATGATAACTGGCTGTTCGTCACGAACTACAATGCCGCCAGCATGTCGCAGTACTCGATCACACCCGCGACGGGCGCGCTGTCGGTATTGCCGATCGTTCAAACGGATAATTATCCGTGGGGCGTGGCGGTGAAGTAAGTGGTCAGTGATTAGTGAACAGTGGTCAGTGAGCGAGCCTCAGGGGTAAAGCCCGGCATCGTCGAAGTCTGAGTGCCACGACTGAACTCGTGCCCATCCCGATTCGCCACAGTCTGCGGCGCGCACAAAACAATCCAAATAGCAACGAACAACCAGCGACTATAAGGGACCACTAGCCACTGACCACTGACGAGTGTCTTTCTACGTTGGCACTTTCAAGATCAAATAGCCACCGACCAGGACGAAGATCAGGTCTGGCGACCAGGCTGCCAAGGCGGGGGGGAGTTGGCTGAGGTCGCCCATGGCCTCGAACAATCGCGACACTACGGTGTAGAAGACCGCAATTCCGACGGCGACCGCGACTCCCGTGATCGCTCCTTTTTTCCCCGTCGAAAGCGAGAAGGGAATCGCCAGCACGGCCATGATCAGCGTGATCAGGGGATACGACAGCTTCTTTTGTAACTGCACACGCAAGCGCACTACGTCGAACCCGCTCTGCTGCAGATCGCGAATGTAGCGGCGCAGTTCCTCGTAGTTCATCTCGGTGTACTGCTTCACTTCCTTCTTGAAATACGAAGGCGTCTCCGGCAGATCGGGAAATGTCGCAACCTCGAAGGGGCGGTAGTCGGCCATAGCCGAGACGCGCAGAGAGCGCTCCCAGCCTTGTTCGTAGACCCAGCGATTCAAATATTCGGCCCAGTGGGCGCGGTCCGCGTGAATGCGGCGCGTGATGGTGAAGTTGGCGGGGTTGAGCTGAAACACGGTGACGTTGCCGAACTGGTCGCGATCGGCATCGAAAAACTGGTAGTAGTAGATGTCGTTGTTCTGACCGAAAATCCATTTGCGATCGGGGCGCAGGTAGGTTTGCGGAGGCTTGCCCTTGATCTGGTTGTGCAGCGCTTCCTGGCGCTGGTTGGTGCGGGGCAGGTAGAACTGGTCGGCGAAAAACAGTCCCACCGCTAATGCGGCGGCGGCCACGATCACGGGCGTGACGATGCGGTAAATGCTGGTTCCGGCGGCCTTGATCGCCGTAATCTCGTTGGACCGCTGCATCAGGCCAAAAGTGACCAGCACGGCGAGCAGCATGACCAGCGGAGCCACGTTGTAGAGCAGATAGGGCGCGACGTTGAGCAAATACTCGGCGACCACGGTGGCTGGAACCTGGTTGCGAAGAATATCTCCCAGCAATTCGAACAGAGTGAAGACGATGACCAGCACGAGGAAGGTGGAAAGGATCAGTCCCAGGTAGACAAAGAAGTCGCGCAATACATAGTCGTCGAGCAGCGTAGGAAAGCTGGCGCTGAACACGCGGCGTCGAGTGGAGGCGCGTTCGAATGCATTTTCGCGGCGGGCACGCGCGATTGTCGGCTGACCAGACGGATCCTGCTTCCAGAAACCCCGGAACGAGGCTAGTTCAAAGGGACGTTTCTCGGCGCGCGACAACAGAAAGACCGCCAAGGCGAGAAACATGATGTCCGCCAGCCATGCCCCGAACCACGGAGAAACTCTGCCTTGCCGGGCCAGCGAAACGCCGAGCAGGGAAATGACGTAATAAGTGAATACCAGCAGGATGGTCAGCACGAATCCGCCGGACTTGCCGCTTTTCTTCGAAGATAGGCCCAGCGGAATTCCGACCAACGCCAGCACCAGGCATGCGGTGGGAAGCGCGAAGCGCTTGTGGAATGCGATGAGATACCAGCGGGCGGAAATCGGATCGACACGACCGGCCTTCCGCCATAGCGCCCAAGTATTCATTAAATCGGCAGGAAGTGACTCATCTGGCTTGTTCTCGGTGGAGGGCAAGTCGAGCGGAATGTCGGTCTCCTGGAACGTGGAAATCTGGTAGTGACTGGCGTCTTTGGGGTCGGTCTCATGCTCCGAACCATCGATCAGGTGCAGGTGCAGTCGGTCCCGACCTTCGCTGACCACAATGCCTTCCTTGGCGAGGGTGATCTTGGGGTTGGCGGCGTCACTCAGATTCGCCATGAACACACCCTTCCACACGGCCGCTCCCTGTGCGCTTTTTACGTCCTGTACATAGAGGACGACCTTGGGAAATCCCTCGTAGAAAACTCGGGGCTGAATCTCGAAGGAAACTTGCGAACCTTTCAGACGGTCCTCCAAGTGCCCGAGCGCGGCTTGGGCGCCGGGGGCGATGTAGAGGCCGTTGAAGAGAGCTAGGAGCCATGCCGAGATGACGAAGAGCGAGAGGGCGCGGAGGAAGGTCCACGCGCCCATGCCGCTGGCGCGCATGGCGGTGATTTCGCTGTCGGCGGCCAGACGGCTGAGGCCGATCAGGATTCCGAGCAGCACGCTCATGGGCAGCGTATAGGTGAGGGCGAGCGGGACGGTGTAGAAGAAAATTTCGGCAACGCTGGGCAGCGGAGCACTGGCGCGCACGACGAGTTCGAGAATGCGTCCCAGGTCGCGAGTGAACAGAACAAAGGTGAAGATCGCCGCGCCGATGAGCGCGTGCGCCGTCACTTCGCGTAGGATATAGCGGGTCAGAATCCGCATGAGGACGCGCTTTAGGCGAGGATAGCATGAGGCGGGGAAAGACGCAGGGGATGCCTTAAAGGCGGCGGACAGCGTGAGATGTAGCAAGCTACGTCTCTACGATTGGCTCGAAGTCGGAACCGGGTTGGGGTGCCTTTGCGTACCATTAGCGTGAGCGCCGATGAGCGAGGAGCCGAGATGACATTGGAGCAGAATCCGGGACAGACCGATCGGCGCTCTCGGGGCGACACCCTGCTGCTGCTGGGCATGGCTGCGATCGTGGCGCTCGCCTTTGGGCGTCCACAATGAAGAGAGCCGGGATCATCCGGACATCTTCGTGTGCGGTGGGCCGCGCCTGCCTTGGCCTGAGTTCTGGAAGCAATATCAGGGGTTTGGATGAAAACCCGGATAGCCGAGGCGGCTGTCCCCACCTGAGCTCTACTGGGCTTTGAAGAACAATGCGGCTAACGGGGGCAACGTCAGCTTCAGTGAAAACGGACGGCCGTGCATGGGGATTTCTTCGGCGTTCGCTCCGCCCATGTTGCCCATGCCGCTGCCGGCGTATTCGCGGGCGTCGCTGTTGAGCATTTCGCGCCAGTAGCCGCCGTGGGGGACGCCCACGCGGTATCCGAGGCGGGGCACGGGAGTGAAGTTGCAGACAATGAGTACTGTGTCTTGCGGCGACTCGCTCTTGCGCAGCAGGGAAATCGTGCTAGTGGCGTTGTCATTGCAGTCGACCCACTCGATTCCCGCCGGATTATTGTCGAACACGTGCATGGCGGGCTCGCTGCGATAGAAGCGGTTGAGTTGCTCCATCCAGGACTGGACGCCGCGATGCACCTGATACTGCAGCACGTGCCATTCGAGACTGGTATCGTGCGCCCACTCGCGGACCTGGCCGAATTCGCAGCCCATAAACAGTAACTTCTTGCCGGGCTGGGCGTACATGTAGGCGAAGAGCAGACGCAGATTGGCGAAGCGCTGCCATTCGTCGCCGGGCATCTTGCCGACCAGCGATCCTTTGCCGTGGACGACTTCATCGTGCGACAGCGGCAGCACGAAATTCTCGTGAAACGAATAAAGACTGCGGAAGGTGAGATCGTTGTGATGATATTTGCGATGAATGGGATCGTTCTGGAAATAACGGAGCGTGTCGTGCATCCATCCCATGTCCCACTTCATGCCGAAGCCGAGGCCGCCGACGTAGACCGGCTTTGAGACCATGGGCCAGGAAGTGGATTCCTCGGCCGTAGTCTGAATCTCGGGATGTTCTTTATAGGCTTCCTGATTGAAGCGGCGAAGGAAGTCGATGGCATCGAGGTTCTCGCGTCCGCCGAACTTGTTGGGGATCCACTCGCCTTCCTTGCGGGAATAGTCGAGATAAAGCATGGAGGCGACAGCATCCACACGCAGGCCGTCGATGTGATACTTGTCGAGCCAGAACATGGCACTCGACATCAGGAAGCTACGCACTTCAGCGCGACCGTAGTTAAAGATGTGGGTCTTCCAATCGGGATGAAATCCCTGGCGCGAGTCGGCGTGCTCGTAGAGGTGCGTGCCGTCGAAGTAGGCGAGACCGTGGGCGTCGGAAGGGAAGTGCGAGGGCACCCAATCGAGGATGACGCCGATGCCGTGTTGGTGCAGGTAGTCGACCAGGTACATGAAGTCCTGCGGCGTGCCGTAGCGCGAGGTGGGCGCGAAGTACCCGGTGGTCTGATATCCCCAGGAGCCGTAGAAGGGATGCTCCATCACGGGCAGGAACTCCACATGAGTGAAGCCCATTTGGCCGGCGTATTGGGCGAGACGCGGCGCGGTCTCGCGGTAGTTCAGGGGACGGTTGTGCTCTTCGGGGACGCGCATCCACGAGCCTAGATGCACCTCGTAAATTGCCTGAGGCGCGCGCAGCGAGTTGCGGGCGCCGCGCGTTTGCATCCAGTCGTGGTCGCTCCACTGGTAGTCGAGGTCCCAGACGACCGAAGCGGTGCGCGGAGGCTTCTCGTGCAGCAGGCCCAGCGGGTCCGCTTTATCGACGCGGTATCCGTGGCGCTGCGATTCGATGTGGAATTTGTAGAGCGCGCCGCGCAGCACGCGGGGAATGAAACCTTCCCAGATGCCCGACGAGGCGCGAGGGCGGAGACGATGCGACTTGGAATCCCAACCGTTGAAGCTGCCCACCACCGAGACAGAGCGCGCGTTTGGCGCCCACACGCTGAAGACGGCGCCGGGCTCTCCGTTGTGCGAGAGGAGATGGGCGCCCATCTTTTCGTACAGGCGGTAGTTGCTGCCCTCGTTGAAGAGGTAGAGATCCTGGTCGGTGAGAAGCTGAGGGCTGGCGAGTGTGGGTTCGGGGCTCATGCGGTATGTGTGTGCGCCTTAGTTTACAGAAGAAGGGCCTCTGTTCGCACGCATTTGTGGGTAAAGAGAGCAGCGAAGGCGAAGACATGCGCCGTCCCTAGCGTATCCTGACAACAGAAAAAGGAGCTCAGTGGCCAGCACACGTAAAGGAATCCGCAAACGATTTCAGGTGAATGCCGCGAAGGTCAAACGCGCTCAGAAGGTCCTGGGGGCCGAGACGGAGACGGAGGCCATCGAACTTGCTTTAGACTTTGCGATCTCCGAATACCGAAAAAATCGCCCTGTCCGCGAAGCAACAGGCCGGTTCGTCCGGAGCGGCATTCAGATCAAGGACGTATATGGGACGCTCCGCGACTGAACAGCTGGCGAGAATCGCAGCATCTCTTTGTGCCCGCTCCTCCAGCGTAGCCATTCGTGCGAAGCGCGCGAAAATCCGCATGCTAGACTGACCTGTTCAGCCATGCCTGCCTTGCGCGTCATTCTTCTGTGGCATCAGCACCAGCCGTTTTACAAGGATCTGGTCACGGGCGAATATCGTCTGCCGTGGACGCGGCTGCACGCGCTCAAAGACTATTACGGGATGGTCAAGTTGCTGGATGAATTCCCCAACGTCCATCAGAATTTTAATCTGGTGCCGTCGCTGATGGTGCAGATTCAAGACTATGTTGACGGGACGGCGCAGGATCCATTTCTGAGCATCGCGGCCAAGCCGGCCAGGGATCTGTCGCTGGAAGAGCGGCGGTTTGCGCTGCAATATCTATTTCAGGCCAATCCGCAGAATTTGATTGGGCGCTATCCGCGATACAAGGAATTGTGGGAGCGGTTTCGCGAGCATGGCGATCACCCGGAACGCGCGGAGCGATACTTTCAGCCGCAGGATTTTACCGACTTGCAGGTCTTGTCGCAGATTGCCTGGTTCGACGAATTCTTTCTGGAAGAGAAGGATGTAGCGGCGCTGGTGATCAAGGGCCACCACTATTCGCTGGAAGATCAACAGTTCGTAATCCGGCGGGAAAGGGAACTGCTGGGCAAAGTTCTTCCGGCACATGCGGAGGCGGCGAAGAAGGGATCGATTGAGCTCTCGGCTACGCCGTTTTATCACCCGATCCTGCCCCTGGTATGCGATACGAGCGTGGGGGCAGTTTCGTCTCCGGGGTTGCCGCTGCCGCAGAACCGGTATCGCCATCCCGAAGATGCGCGCGAACAACTTACGCGCGGTCTTGATCTGCACGAGAAGGTCTTTGGCCTGCGGCCCAGGGGCGTGTGGCCGTCGGAAGGCAGCGTCTCGGAAGAAGTGCTGGCGATCGCCCATAGCTTGGGCATCCAGTGGATGGCCACGGATGAGGGGGTGCTGGGACGGAGCTTGGGAGTGTTCTTCGCACGCGACGGCAGCGGGCGTTTGCCGGGCAACGCGGCGGATAAGCTCTATAACATCCATCGTTACGAAAACGGTTCGGCGGCGATGAATCTGGTATTTCGTGACCACACGATTTCCGATCTGATCGGATTCGTGTATTCGGGCATGCCTCCGGCGGAGGCGGCGCGGCATTTGATTTCCAACATCAAGGAGGCGGCCAAGCCAGTGCTGGCCAAGGGCCGCGATGCGGTGGTGTCGATCATTCTCGACGGTGAGAATGCTTGGGAGTACTACCCGAAGTCGGGGCGCGAATTTTTGCGGCGCTTCTACGATGGGCTGCAACGCGAGCCTGGGGTGGAGGCCGTCACGGTCTCTGAGGCGATCGCGCGGCACAAGGATTTCGGCAAAATGACTTCGCTCGTGCCCGGATCGTGGATCAGCGCGAACTTTAATGTGTGGATCGGTGCTCCGGAGGATAACCGTGCGTGGGACTACCTTTACCACGCGCGTGAGTTTTACGCGCAGAATGCGGCGCGCGCGACCGAGACGCAGCGCAAACTGGCCTTCGAGGAGATTTTGATTGCCGAAGGCAGCGACTGGAACTGGTGGTACGGGCCGGAACATCACTCGGCCAATGACCGCGATTTTGACGTGCTCTACCGCAAGCATCTCTCGAACGTATATCAGGCGTTGGGAGCGGCTCCTCCGGACTCTCTGGCGCAGCCCATCACCGGGGCGGAGGTGCGTCCATCGTTTGTGCCGCAGACGGCCTACATTCATCCACGAGTTACGGGCGACAAGGTGCGCTACTTCGAGTGGATGGGCGCGGCGGTGTATACGGCCGATCAGCGCGCGGGCGCGATGCACGGAAAACAGTTTCTCCTGGACTCCGTCTATGCGGGCATCGATTCCAGCTTTGTGTATGGGCGGCTGGACTTCACGGGCAAAGTTCCCGAGGAGGACTTTGATCTGGTGGTGAATGTGGAGTCGTGGGCCAGCGGCGAGCCGCGTCCACGGCGGGCGCTGCGGGTCGAGGCCTCGGTGCACGAGCGGAAGCTGAAGGTTTGGAAGATCGAGAATGGGTCGGAAGAACGGGTGATGGCCTCGTCGTCCCAGCCGGACGAACACGTGAAGCTGGCGCTGCTGCGGAACTTTGAATTCAAGCTTCCGCTGGCCTGGCTTCTGGCGACCCCGAGCGCTGCCCCGGCGGAACGCGCGGCGGAGCGCAAGGCCGGCACGGTCGCGGTTGCGGCCACAAGCAAGCTGAGGCTTCGCTTCAGCCTGTGGCAGAACCGTCTGCCGGTGGATTCCTTGCCGCTGGAAGGATGGATCGAGCTGCAGGTGCTGAGCGAGGGGGATTTGATTTTCGGGGCGTGAGAAGCGGTTCTCATTGAGGGCAAAATAAAACCGGAGGCGTTTGCCTCCGGCTGTTTGCCTGAGAACTTCCTACTTGCTGCCGCCGCCGTTTGCAGGAGTGGGGGCAGGTGCCGCGCCCACGGTCAGCGGGCGGTTCAGCTCCAGGGTCAGCTCGGTTCCGGACGGCAGAACCGCAGAACGATGCGTGGCCAACCAGTGCGCTGTGGCAGAACCCGCTCCGATTGCGCCGCCGATGAGGATTCCCGGGCCGCCGCCGATCAGCCCGCCAATGAGCATGCCACCGGCAGCGCCGCCGCCGGTCTCGAGCGTGTCGCGACGGTCGTGGCCCAATCCCTTGAATTGGCCTTCTTGATTGACGTCAGTGCCGCGAATGTTGGTGTCGGTCAGGGTCGCATCCAGGAAGTAACGCTCGCCGGAGGGAAGGATCACAGCCTCGGGAAGAATTCCAATGGTCGGCCTGCCCGAGATGCGGCGCGGCTCACTTACCTTGGTGACGCGGCCTTCGACGGTTGCTCCCACGGGAATCAGGGTATTGCCGTTGACCACGACGGCCTGGGTGACTTTGGCCTGGAAGGGATCGCCGACTCGGTTGCTAAAGGTTGCGAGGGTCGTATCGAGCCGGACCATCAATGCAGTCCCTGCGGGTACAGGCAGTCCGGTCTGGGCAGTCGCTGCGGGTGCGGACTCAGTCTGAGTAGTGCCCGCGGGTACGGGCGAATCCGTCTGGGCTGCCAGAGTAACGGCCAAGAGCAGGATACAAGGTAGAGCGATCCACTTCTTCACGGTGCCTCCTCAAATTCCCCAAGAGTATTGTATCTCTTGACTCTAGTCCAGGCGTAAGGCTGCGACAATACGCAGACAGGACAGGGAACCAGCGGAGATAAGGGCGCAGCCGGGATGGCCGAACGGACGGTTGCAAAGATGGAAATCGCCGCGAACAAGTGTGTCGGAAGTCACCATACGTTGATAGCGATTCGATATAATCGTTGGTTTCGCAAAACCCGATGGGCAAGGCGTATGCGGGTACTGCCTACTCGGACGCCGGATCGCGGTGATTTTTCAGGACGCGACTCGCAAGCGCTCTTTCGTTCTAATACTGAAATCAAAGGAAACGGATTACCTATGTCAAATATTGCAGCTATACACGCACGAGAGGTCTTGGACTCCCGCGGCAATCCTACGATTGAAGCCGAAGTGTTTGTGGCGGACGGCTCGATGGGCCGGGCGATTGTGCCCAGCGGTGCGTCCACCGGCGAGCACGAGGCGGTGGAGTTGCGCGACGATGATCCGAACCGATTCCTGGGCAAAGGCGTGCTCAAGGCGGTCGAGAATGTTAACGGCGAGATCGCCGAAGGGCTGGCGAATTGGGATGCATTCGACCAGCGCGGGCTCGATGGCAAGATGATCGAACTGGATGGCACGGAGAACAAAGGGCGGCTGGGCGCCAATGCCATCCTGGCCGTTTCAATGGCGGCGGCGCGAGCGTCGGCACAGAGCATGGATATGCCGCTCTATCGCTATCTTGGCGGAGCCGGGGCCAACACGCTACCTACGCCGATGATGAACATTCTGAACGGCGGAGCGCACGCCGACAACAACGTCGACTTTCAGGAGTTCATGGTGATGCCGGTGGGCGCGCCTTCATTTCATGAGGCGCTGCGGTGGGGCGTGGAGGTTTTCCATACGCTCAAGGGCGTGCTGAAAAAGCGAGGCTATAACACAGCGGTTGGTGATGAAGGTGGATTTGCTCCGTCGGTGAAGTCGAACGTTGAAGCGATTGAAGTCGTGCTGGAAGCGATCTCGAAGGCCGGCTACAAGCCGGGAGAAGAAGTTGCGATTGCGCTCGATCCCGCAGCGAGTGAGTTTTACCAAGATGGGAAGTACGTGTTCAAGAAGTCGGATAAGTCGGCCAAGAGTTCCGACGAGATGGTGAAGTTCTACGCGAAGTGGGTGAGTGACTATCCCGCCATTGTGTCGCTGGAAGACGGGTTGGCGGAGAATGACTGGGACGGGTGGCAGAACCTGACGAAAGAACTGGGGGGGAAGATTCAACTCGTAGGCGACGATATTTTTGTCACCAATATTCAGATCTTCGGCGAGGGCATTGCGAAGGGGATTGCCAATTCTATCCTGATCAAGCTGAATCAGATTGGCACTGTCAGCGAGACTTTGGATGCCATTGACCTGGGGCGGCGCAACGGATACACGTCGGTGATTTCCCATCGCTCGGGGGAGACGGAAGACACGTTTATCGCCGATCTCGCCGTGGCGACGGGCGCGGGACAGATTAAGACTGGGTCGGCCTCCCGTACAGACCGCATCGCCAAGTACAACCAGTTGCTGCGGATTGAAGAGGAGTTGGGCGGGACGGCGCGATTCTTGGGACTGAAGGCGTTGAATTACAAAGGGTGAAATCCCGGGGGATTATGAAGCGTTTACTTTCGCTCTTGTATCCGCTGCTTGTGTTGTTGGGGACGGGTCTAAGTCAGCAGATTGGCGCCTCCGACGTCCCTGCGTCGCCGAACGATATCGAAAAGTTGCTTACGGTCCTTCATGTTCGCGAACGAACCGAGCTGATCACGGAGAACTCCCGTCAACAATTTAAGACGATGGCTGCAGAGATGTTGCGTAAAGAATTGCCCAGCGCTACCGATCAAGAGAGAGCCCGTTTCGAGAGCATGCTGGACGAAATGGTGGACAACATCTCGAAGGATTACCCAGTCGACGCGATTCTGCGAGATCGAGATATGGTTCCCGTGTATCAAAGGCACCTTTCTAAGAGCGATGCTGAAGCGCTCATTGCGTTTTATTCGTCTCCTGTCGGGCAGAAGTTGCTCCGAGAACTACCGGCGATCACAACGGAAGCCATGCAGGTTTCGAACGCTCATATTCAACCTCGAATGGAGGCGGCTATCGATAAGCTGAAGCAGAGAGTTGAGGAGACGGTGCAAGACGACGACAAGGCGAAGAAAGCTCCAACCAGCACTGCGGAACCCGGCCCTAAATCCTAATCGTTTTCCACAGAAGTAAAATTTCGGGGGCGGGCAAACGGCGCCTCCTAGAGGACGGTGAAATGATCAGCGAACTACTTCTCTCTGAATTTGACGCCGAAGTGAAAAACACGCGGGCCATGCTGGAACGCGTTCCGATGAAGGCGGACTTCAAGCCGCATGCCAAGTCGATGGCGCTGGGCAAACTGGCGCCGCATGTGGCCGAGCTTGCCGGCTTTGGCGTCACCATCTTGACGACGCCTGAACTGGACTTCGGCAAGAGCACCAGCACCCGGCTCCCGTTCGAGTCGCCGGAACAACTGGTGAAGGCATTTGAGGAGGGCGCCGCGAAGGTTCGCGCCGCGCTCAAGAACACTCCTGACGAGGCTTGGACCCAGGATTGGAAGCTGAGCTTTCAGGGCAAGCCGATCTTCAGCGGATCGCGCTTTCTCGCCTATCGCGAGATGTTTCTGAATCACCTCGTGCATCATCGGGCGCAGCTGGGCGTCTATCTGCGCCTGAACGACAAGCCGCTTCCGGCGACCTACGGCCCCTCGGCAGACGACACGATGGGGTTCTAGGTTTATCCGCGTTCATCCGTGCGAATCCGTGGCCATGCGTTCCTGTATTCGCTGAGCTAGGAGCTAGAAGCTGATTTTATGTCCCGTCCTAAACCACTTATTCTGATCATTCTCGACGGCTGGGGATATCGAGCCGAAACCAAAGCCAACGCCATCGCGCTAGCGCGCAAGCCCACCTACGACCGGCTGTTGCGTGAATATCCCAACACGCTCATTCATACCAGCGGACCTTTTGTTGGCTTGCCTGAGGGGCAGATGGGCAACAGCGAGGTCGGGCATCTCAACATTGGGGCCGGGCGCATCGTGCATATGGACATCACGCGCATCGATCTGATGATCCAGAATGGGGAATTGTTCAAGCACCCTGTGCTGCTCGATGCGATGAAGCACGCACGCTCCGGCGAGCGCCGGCTGCACCTGTTGGGGCTGGTTTCGGACGGTGGCGTGCACTCGCAGGCGGCGCATCTCTATGCGCTGCTGAAGATGGCGAAGCAGAATGGGCTGGAGCGCGTCTTCGTGCACGCTTTCATGGACGGACGCGACACCTTGCCTACCAACGGCGCCGGATACCTGGAACAGTTGCAGCAAAAAATGCGCGAATACAACTGCGGCAAGATCGCCACCGTCAATGGCCGCTACTACGCCATGGACCGCGACCGGCGCTGGGAGCGCATTGCCAAAGCCTACAACGCAATGGTGTGCGCCGATGCGGAAGGCGGCAAGTGCGCGGATCCGGTGCAGGGGATGAAAGATTCTTATAACAAGGGAGTGACTGACGAATTCGTGATTCCGTTTGTCTGCACTGACAGCCGCGGCCAGGCGCTGGCCACCATCCGCGATGATGATTCGTGCATCTGTTTCAATTTCCGCGCAGACCGGGTTCGCCAGATCACGCGCGCGCTGACTCGCAACAGCGGGCTGAACGAGAAAGGCGGCAGCGATCTTCCCGGCGCGGCCGATCTGGATGCGGCCATTCCGCGCGACCGCGTGCCCAGGAATCTGCGCTACGTCTGCATGACGCGCTACGACAAGAATTTCAGCCTGCCGGTAGTGATTCCTCCGGAGTCGATGGCGAACATTCTGGCCAACGTCATGGGCGGGATGAACATGCGGAACCTGCGCGTGGCGGAGACCGAGAAGTATGCGCACGTTACCTATTTTTTCAATGGCGGCGTGGAACAGCCGTTCCCCGGGGAAGAGCGCGTGATGGTGCAATCGCCGAAAGTTGCGACTTACGACTTGAAGCCGGAGATGAGCGCGGCGGGCATTGCCGACGCGGTGGTGAAAGCTACAGAGGAAGGGACGTTCGATGTGATGATCGTGAACTTTGCCAATGCCGACATGGTGGGCCACTCCGGCAAAATTGAGCCCACGATCAAGGCGGTCGAGACGGTGGACGCGTGCCTCGGCCGGATCGAGACGGCGGTGCGGGCAAAAGGCGGAGCAATGCTGATCACCGCCGACCACGGCAATGCTGAGTTAATGATCGATCCCGTGACGGGCGGGCCGCATACCGCGCACACTACGAATCCCGTGCCCTTTATCGTCGTTTCCGAAAATGGCAAGAAGTTCACCCTAAAGCCGGGCGGATCACTGCGCGATATTTCGCCCACCCTGCTTGGGATGCTCGGGGTCGACGAACCGAAGGAGATGACAGGAACGGATTTGCGGGTTCCGCTAAAAGCCTGAGTGAGTGCGGCGAAATCAGGTGTAGAGACGTTGCTTGCAACGTCTTGCCTGTACGAGCAGAGACGTAGCAGGGTACGTCTCTATGAGTGCGCCATCGGCTGCAAGGGAACGGACCTTAATTCGTCAGCAGCGCCGGCGCGGTGGCCAGCAGTCCAGCCGCTAACTCCAGGTCATGCAGGTCCTCGCGGCTGAAATCCTGCGCATGCTTGGGATCGTGTCCCTTGCGCGAAATCTGAATTACGCCCACCACTGCCGAGTCCTGGTCCATGATCGGCACGGACATAAGTTTCTGAATGGGCGAGGGCGACACCGGATCGTCCGAATCGTTGCTGCTCGGTTTGATGGTTTCAAAGATACTGGCGTGCTTCACCCGAGCAAAGTTATTGAAGATCTCCGCCTTCTTGCTCAGAGCCGTGTGCGCCGCTACCGCTTTGCTGGACAACGGAATTGCGCCCGTGGTTCGTAGGTATTCGGGGAACACAAAGCGCAGCAGCCCGCCCTCCAGCCGCAACAGCGCGACTTCGGTGTACTGCACGCGAAAAATCTTGGCCAAAACCATGCACAGGTCCAGCGCCGACACACCCTGGCCCAGCACAGATCCCAAGGGAAGGAGATGCTCAGGAAGAACAATTTCTTCCGTCAGCCCCTGATCTTTATTTTGGGTCATATGTAGCCCCACAGTCTCCGTTTTCCCGGAGCAACCTAGACTCTATCGCATTTCGTCCGCCACGAGGTACTTCCGAAAGTAATGTGGACAGTAAATATAAGTCCTGTGTTTTCAGTAGAGAGACAAACCGAGGTTGCTGTCCGCCGGAGCATCAGGCACGCTGTGGCTCGCCACAAACTATCAGGGGAATGACAGTTTTTGTCAGCTGCACCAAGGTCGGGGCTCTCAAACTCTGGCGGTTTCTTCCCGGCCACAAACTCGTTTACACTGCCAGCTTATGAATAATCCGACGCAACCCAACGTGAAGTTAACGAATGATGCCGCCTACCGCGAAAACTATGCCAACAGCGTGCAAATGCGCGTCAACATCTGGGACTTTTTCCTGGTCTTCGGCACCCTGCAGCAACAGACCGAGACCCATGTTGAGATCAAGAACTTTCAGGGCATTTATCTCAGCCCGCAGCAGGCGAAGGCGTTGCTCGGGCTTCTGCAGCAGAATGTGGGCGGTTACGAGAGCGCCTTCGGAGAGATCAAGCTCGACCCGCGCATGGGGCCGCAAGGACCGGTGCACTAGAGCCCGATTGCGGCTTGTCATCGTAGAGACGTAGCTGGCTACGTCTCTGCCGGCAGCGCTTCGGGTGGGGGCTAGGGAGACGTTGCCAGCAACGTCTCGACGAATAAAGCAACGGTATTAGAATGCCTTCTCCCATGCGCTTCTCCAGCCCGCACCCAGCTCTGGTGTTCGCGGCCATCTTTGTTGCGATTTTTCTGCTGCACGCTCCGCTGCTGCAACTTCCTTACTTCTGGGACGAAGCCGGATACTATATTCCCGCCGCGCGCGACCTGTTTCTCAGCGGAAGCCTGATTCCGCACACCACCGTTTCGAATGCCCATCCGCCGCTGGTACTGGCATGGATTGCGCTGTGGTGGAAATGCGTAGGCTACGCGCCGATGGTGACGCGATCGGCAATGCTGGTGGTCGCCGCATTCTCGCTGCTGGGAGTGTTTCGCCTGGCCGAGCGCGCGGCGAATACGCAGGTGGCCATCGCTTCAACATTGTGCACGGCGTTTTATCCGGTTTTCTTCGTGCAGAGCTCGTTGGCTCAGGTGGACCTGGCCGCGGCGGGACTTACGTTCTGGGGACTGTGTGCTTATCTTGAGGATCGTCCGGTCGCGGTCGCGATCTGGTTCTCGCTGGCCGTGCTTGCTAAGGAAACCGCGATTCTAGCGCCCGTGGCTTTGGCATGCTGGGAAGTGCTGCGTTTCGTCGTGCCGAAGTCGAGCGCCTGGCGAGGGCTCTGGAAAGTCGCGGACGGCCCGGACTCAAATTGTGGAGCGGGGACCGCACGGAGCATTCTGCCACTTCTGGTTCCTGTGCTTCCGCTGACGCTGTGGTACGCCTATCACTATTCCCGCACCGGATACGTCTTCGGCAATCCGGAGTTCTTCCGCTACAACGTTGCGGCTACTCTCAGTCCTTTGCGATTCCTGCTGGCCCTGGGGTTGCGCCTGTGGCAGGCCTTCGGATACCTGCATTTGTGGGTGCTGACGCTGGGTATGCTGCTGGCAATGCTTCTGCCTCCAGTGAAAGATTTTGGGATGGAGCGCTCGCGCATCGCGATCCCGGTGCAAATGATCTTTCTGGTTGTGGTGAAAGTGTATGTGATTGCTATGGCGTTGATCGGGGGCGCGGTACTGGCGCGCTACATGCTGCCAGCGGTCCCGCTGGTCATCATCGTCGGAGCCTCCACGCTTCGCAGGCGGCTGCTTTACTGGCCTGCGGCCGTCGCTGTGGTCGCAGTCGCTTTCATCGCCGCATGGTTCTGGAATCCGCCGTACGGATTTGCGCCGGAAGACAATCTCGCCTATCGCGATTATATTGTGCTGCATCAGGACGGAGAGCGCTTTCTCGAGGCTCGCTACCCAATGGCGCACGCGCTCACAGCGTGGCCGGCTTCGGATGAACTGACGCGTGCATGGCTGGGTTATGTTACGCGCCCGGTGCAGGTGGTGCGCATCGAGGATTTCTCTCTGGAAGAGGTGCTTTCCGCTGCCGACTTCCGTTCGCACTTCGAGGTTGCGCTCGTGTTCTCCACGAAATATGAGCCGGCGCATCCGTTGCTGGATCGTTGGAAAACATGGGAGGAGCTGAAGCGCCGATTCTTCGGCTTCCACCGCGACTTACCGCCGGCGGCCGTGGCGCAGATTCTCGGTGGTAGGGTCGTATTCTCGGAGGAGCGCAAGGGGCAGTGGGTTGCGGTCATCGAGATGGAGCAGGAGGGAATCGTGAATGCCTGGGACGAGTCCAACCCATTTACGGAGTTTTTGCGGCAGCCTCAACCTTGGTTCGCAGTTCGCGTACCAATTTCACATCCGGCGCACTAAGACCTTCCCGCATGCGGTCCCGCCATAAGGGAGCGGTATCAGTGCCCAGGGCGGCGTTATAAACGGCAAGCATATCCTGGGGGTCGCCCGCATCTACGTCGGTAATGGGGCCGACCGACGGGCTTGGTCTGTTCGATCCCGCGTGAATGCCGATGCCATCTCGCGATTCGGCTGTGCGACCCTTTCGGACCAGGATGATCAGTTCTGCATTTTTGCGTTCGTAGACCAGAGAATAGCGGCCCCAATCTCGAATGGCATCCTGGACGTCGATTACGGCCTGTCGATCAGCGGGTGGGACACGCGAATCGGCGAGGTTGTCGCCGAAATATGTAGTGACCAGCACGTACTTCGCGCTGACAACGAACTTTGGGAATGCAGGTTTCTCTTTGGCAACGACGAAGGGAACCAACAGGGATGCCACAAGAAAGCAAAGAGCCCGTCTGGTCATGGGAACCTCCGGGAGCGTTGAGCAATGTTAGCACGTTGTTCGGGGTCGATAACTGTATCGGCGGAGGACGCAAAGGGTGTAATGGACCCCAACGCATCGTGCGCGCGAAGGCTGTCATCCGCGGTAAGGCAATTCCTTACCAGGTGCCAGTCTCCCAGGAATTATCGGCCCGGTTGGGAGCTGTCCTCCAAGTCGTGTATCTGATCTTCAACGAAGGGTATTTGGCCGAAACGACAGGCGCCGAACTCAGCCGCGAGGCGATCCGTCTGGGCAGACTCCTGCTCGACCTGCTACAGGAACCCGAGGTGATGGGCCTGTTGGGGCTTATGCTGCTGCAGGAGTCGCGCCGCACCGCCAGAACCTCTCCCGACGGAGACTTGATCCTGCTGGAGCGGCAGGATCGGTCGTTGTGGAACAGGGACCAGATCGCCGAAGGCATCTCGCTCACCGAAAGCGCTCTTCGATCGGGCCGCTTCGGTGCCTACACTCTGCAGGCGGCCATTGCGGCCGTTCACGCCGAGAGTTCCTCGGCGGCGTCCACGGACTGGCGTCAGATTACGCAGCTCTACGACCGGTTGCTTCGGATTCAGCCATCCCCGGTCGTGGAACTGAACCGCGCGGTGGCCATTGCCATGTGCGAAGGTCCGGAGCAGGGTCTTTATCTTATCGATGACTTGCTGGCGCGCGAGCACCTCTCCCACTATCACCTCGCGCACTCTGCCCGTGCGGATCTGTGTCGCAGATTAGGGCGGATTCCGGAGGCCCGTGCTTCGTATGAGAAGGCGCTCGTCCTGGCGCGGCAGGAAGGGAGCGCCGTTTTCTCGCGAGGCGGCTCGAGGAATTGAAATAAAAAATAATTCGCCTCTCCTGTCGATTTTTTCTGTGCGCGACGACTATAGGATGAACGATCCAGCGCGCAAGGCTGTGCTGCTGGTTCCCACCAGGGGAGAAGAACAATGAAATACATCTGTTTTGGATACTTCGAGAAAGGCAAACGCCAAGGCATGACCGGCCGGCCAGGAAGCCGCCATTTCTGACGGCCCTTGGGGCTTCACAAATTAGGGATTCCTATACACTCTCGGATGGCTCCCAAAGCTCGATCTTATTGCCATCTGGATCTTTGACCCACGCAAAGTTCCCGTAGGAGGGATATTCCGCGGTCTTTTCGATTGCCACGCCTTTACTCTTAAGATGGTTGAGGACTTCTTTCAAGCTCTTCACTCGATAATTAATCTGACCCGTTCGTGGCTTATCCTTGATGTCTTGATCCGTGGCAATAATCGCCCACGCTAAGGTTCTCTTGATCTCCGGATTTTCAATATCCCGATAGTCAAACGTTGCATAGATTGAATTGCACTCGCTGTCTTCGCCCGCAGCAACTATTCCGAGGCAATCGCGATACCAGGCCGCCAATCTCTTTGTATCGTTGGAAAACAGAAAAACGCCGCCAATTCCGTCGATCATGAGTTCCTCCCACTCCGCATCTCTGCCGGTTTCCGAACCGGCAGGCATAGTTCCAATTCAAAGTGCGACCAATCCGTCGCGCTTTCTTTGTCCAGGAAAACCTCAAGTGCTGGCGCATGCTCGGGCTCGTAGGCACTGTTGATAAGCCAATCTCTGTAAAGGTAGTCCCAAGCCGTAGCTACCTTATGGATATCGCCGGAAACCTTTATGACGGCGTATCGCATGGCCGGCATTTTCAATTTCGACATTCCTTCCATGCACTCGAAGGGAAGAGACGACGCAAGACAGACCTCATATCGATAAAGATGCTTTGGCGTCACGTGTGGATCGTCTACCGTCATTCCGAAAAGAATTCCTTGCGAAAACACATCCTGGGATTTGGCCCATTCGATCACTGTCTTGAGGGCAGCAAGTACTCTGTCCAGTTCGAAGGCATTCGTAACCCGAATATAGGCGACTTGCCTTTCGGGAATGTCGATCAATCTCACTGGAAACGCGGCTCTCTTTTCCTCCGCGCTCATGGGGAGACCATATTCATCTTCCGGGAAGAGTTCTTTGCAAATCTTGCTCTTTTTGATCTCGCCGCTTTTTCGAAACTGACTTGGCGAAGTATCGTAGCCGGATCGGAAGGCACGTGAAAACGTGGCCGACGACGAAAAACCGCAATCTAAGGCTATATCGGTCAGGCTTTGGTCGGAATAACGAAGAAGACGAGCGGCCTTTTCAAGACGAAGCCGATTCGTAAAACTATTCAGGGTTTCGCCAGAAACCGCTCTAAAAATCCGATGGAAGTGAAATTCCGAGAAGCAAGCAACATCAGCAAGCTCAGCTAGCTTTACCGGGCGATCCAGATTCCCGCGAAGATAGTCGATGACCCGATCAATTTTTTGGACATATTCGCTCTTGGCCTGCGTCTTTGCCCTGGGCACGGATTCTATCGACATTGCGTCGTAGAATACCCCAATTGGCCCGATGCGGTCAGCATTCAAAAGTCTGACTGCCATTGGTCGTCAAGCGTCTCGGTCTGCTCTGCGGCCTGGGGCATACGACGAAACCAGGACGCTGATTCAAGGGCTGGTCATTTTCAACCCACAAAAACCCACAACCCATCCCACAATTCGTGAAGCCTTGTATGACTTGCGCTGCGTTTGGCAGTCCCCGCGTGTCTTGTAAGTTATTGTAAAACCTACTCACGCCTGGCGCGGCAGGAACCGGAGCGCCGTTTTCTCGCGAGGCGGCTCGAGGAATTGAAATAAAAAATAATTCGCCTCTGCTGTCGATTTTTTCTGGGCGCGACGACCATAGGATGAACGATCCAGCGCGCAAGGCTGTGCTGCTGGCTACCACCAAGAGGAGAAGAGCAATGAAATACATCTGTTTCGGATACTTCGAGAAAGGCAAATTCGAAGGCATGACCGAGGGCGAGCAACACGCGATGTTCGACACATGCTTTGAATACGACGACCATCTTCGCGCCAGCGGGCATTTTGCTGGTGGAGAAGCGCTTGAGCCTCCGGAAACCGCCTTGACCCTGTATTGGAAGAACGGCAAAGTCGCAACTACGGACGGTCCCTATGCGGAAACCAAGGAACAACTCGGCGGCATTCTCGTCCTTGAGGCGCGGGACATGAATCATGCTGTACAGCTCATGGCGCAGCATCCGGCCCTGAAGTACGGCAGCGTTTTCGAGATTCGGCCAGCGGCGGACTTGAACGAAATGATGAAGGCAAGTGAGCAGCGACGGCGACAGAAAACTGCACGCTGAAGACGCCCTGACAGAAAAAGGATCGGTTGTTCGCACGGCTCGCGGGCAAGTTTTTTCTGGAGGTTAGAATGCCGGGCCGCTTTGCCGGTGGTCATTTCTGCGTTCGTATTTTCGTATTAATGGCAGTCGTGGTTGTCGCCTCGGTGTTGCCCGCGGCGCGGGCTGCGTGGGTCGATGTTATGCAAGCGCTTCGATCGGAATGACCGCGCCACAGGTATCGCCACCCGGTAGGCGCGCTGCGAGCCGCAGATTGGCTTTTGTGTCGCGGGCGACTGACGGGCAAGCCGGAAGTTATCCTTAAGTTAGCGCTTATGGAGCTTTGCCCCCCATGCCCCCAGGATTTATCGCTTTTTTCTACCAGAGTGGATGCTTTTGGTTTCGCGGTCATCCGCGACTGCGTACGATGGAGGGGCTTGATAGGAGGATAGGGCAACGTCGGGATGCGACCCGAGCGCCGAATCAAGCCTAGAGGCCTCAGAGGTGGGGACGCATGAGGGATTTGAAGAAGCAGGAGCGAACCGCCATCGAAGCCGTCGCCAGACGGTTCTCGGCAACGTGGGAAAAGGGTAGTGATCCCCCCGACGCCTATATCATGGTCGCTGGGAAACGGGTTGCTGTTGACATCACAACCCTCAAACGGCGCGGCACTGGCCAAGGTAATGCCGCCAAGCTTCGTTTGAGGTTCGATAAGGTTGCGACCAGGCTCATTGAACGTCTGCAAGCCACCCTTGGCGAAACCGTGCCGGACGGCATGATAGTGTTGCTGACCATCACCGCTCCCATCCGTTTGCCATCGAAAACCGCTGCCTCGCTGGAAGACAAAATACAAACTCTTCTCGGGCGGGGATCGCCGGGTCGAGATGAGAAAGACACGATTCACGGGAATTTTGTCCAGATTCGACTTTTGAGAGTCGAATCTGAGCGAGCGCCAAAAATCATTGGGTTCGTGCACAATTCCGATTCAGACCCACTTCTACTTTTGAACATGACACGTGAATTGCTTGCGCTAATCGGCACCGAGGCTGGCAGGCGGGCGCCGAGGCTTGCGGGTGATCGATGGCTCGTTGTGATAAGCGCCGGAGGAATTTCATGCTTAGAGGCATATCGCTATATCTATTCGCAGCTGCGCAGGGCGACCGACTTTAAGAAGATTCTCATGGTGTTTGGCGATGGGCGTGTCGGGATGTTGACGGGATGAAACCAGTTCGCGCGCGCTGCCTCTCGGTATGGAGGGGCTTGAAAGGATGGTAGGGCAACGCAGGGATGCGACCCGAGCGCCGAATCAAGCCTGGAGTGGATGGCGGCCTTCGGGCCGCCTCCTGGACTGCCCGCCGCAGCATGTAAGAAACGGCGAGATTTTGCCCAAACAATGGTCCACCTCAGGGCGGCTAATGGGACTGCATTAAATGGCACGAGTACGTCTTGATCACCAGCCACACTTCGCGGCCCGGAGCGAGTTGCAGCGAGTCGCGCGCGGCCAGCGTTAAGTGGACTTCCATCTCGACTCTGTACTTCACTCGCGCGGAGATCATTACGTCACGCTGCTCGAGAGAGATGATGCGCCCCGGAATCACGTTGCGCGCGCTCAATCCGACCGGGGGCGCAGTTGCCAGGAGAATGTCGCCCGCGCGAATTCCCACGCGCAACGCCGAGCCCACGCCACCCCGCACCAGGGGGGTCTCGAGCAGCACTGGGCCGCCGTCTCCCGCCACGCGGCAGGTCATGGTGCCACGTTCAGGACTGACCGCCTCCACCACAGCGTCGAAAATATTTTCGAAGCCTACCAGTTGTGCGATCGTTTCCTGTTGCGGCGCTGCAATCACCTCGTGCGGCGTGCCCTGCGCGACGATGCGCCCGGCGTCGAGGACAACCACGCGCTCGCCCAGGGCAAAGACTTCCTCGCGGCTGTGGGTGACGTAAAGGATGGGAATGCGGTGAGCCTGATTCCAGTGGCGTAAATCGTCGATGATTTTCGATTTCGTGGCGGCGTCCAGCGCAGCCAGTGGTTCGTCCAAAAGCAACACGGCGGGATCGGTAACCAGGGTTCGGGCTAACGCGGTGCGCTGGCTTTCTCCCCCAGAAATCTCCCTTGGGAAACGCCGTGCGAGATGAGCAATGCGAAATGCTTGAAGAATTGCGGAAGTACGCGTAGCCTGCTCGGCTTGCGGCAAGTGCGCGAGGCCGTATTGGACGTTCTTTTCAACCGTCAGATGCGGAAACAATGCGAGGCTTTGAAACACATATCCGACGCGCCGCTTGGCCACCGAGAGGTCGGTGCGTTGCACAGCGTCGAACAGGGCGCGGTCGCCGATGGCGATCCGTCCCGAGTCCGGCTTGGCTAATCCGGCAATGCAGTCGAGCAACGTCGTTTTGCCGGCTCCGGACGGGCCGAATAAGATCATGAACCCTGGCCCGCCCTGGAAATCAACCTCTAAAACAAACTCCTGGGCGGGCAGGGCGAAGCGCTTGCGGAATCGGGCCTTCAGTAGCGGGCCAGCGGCTTTGGCTTGAACAGAAACGGCCGACGAGACGGCAATGGCTGAGGGTTCGTCGATGCGGGAGGCGCTCATCGCAGATTATTTTATAGGTCCGACGACCCAAGCCTTCCGATTGACGCTATACACGACGGCCAGCACCGCGAAGCAGAACGCGAGCAACACGAGCGCGGTCTGATTGGCGGCGGCGTAGTCGGAGGCCTGAACCCGGTCGAAGATATCAATGGAGACCGTGCGCGTCACGCCGGGGATATTTCCGCCCACCATCAGCACGACGCCGAACTCACCCATAGTATGAGCAAAGCTCAAGGCTGCGCCGGTGATCAATCCGGGAACGGAGAGCGGCGCGATGACGCGAAAAAAAGTTCGCAGCGGGGAAGCGCCGAGCGTCGCAGAAGCCGCGATCAGCTTGCGATCAACGCCGGCGAACGACGCGGCAAAAGGCTGCACCGCAAACGGCAGGCTGTAAAGGATCGAGCCAATCACCAGCCCGCTGAACGTGAAAGCCAAAGTATGGCCGGTGAGCACGATCCAGCCGCGTCCAAGCGGACTGCGCGGTCCCAGCGCTACCAGCACATAGAATCCCAGCACCGTCGGGGGAAGCACAATGGGAAGCGCTACCACTGCCTCGACTAAGAATTTCCAGCGCCAGCGAGAAAATGCAATCCACCACGCAATGGGCAGACCAAGCGCCAGCAAAATGGCCGATACCGTGATCGCCAGTTGCAGCGTCAGCCAGAAGGCTTGCCAGTCGATTGCCATAGTGGTGTATTGCGTTGTGATGGATCCCGCTGCTCACGGCTTCGTGATAGCCGGCACGATGCCGGCGCTTCCCATTTGCGCTCGCCGAAATGCTATTTCCGCGACAGCGTAAAGCCGTACCTCCAGAACAACTGGACCGCTTCTTTCGTCTTAATGTATCTCAGAAACTCCGCCGCCTCCCGCTTGTGCTGGGAGTGTGAGAGCAGCACCACTCCCTGCGCCAGCGGAGGATAAGCGTCCGCCGGAATCTCCCAATACTTTCCTTTGCCGCGCATTGCGGGCGCAACGGCGTGCGCGAGCGCCACGAGGCCTGCCTGCGCGTTGCCCGACTCCACGAACTGCGCCGCCTGCGCGACGTTCTCACCCAACACCAGGCGGTCCGCCACGCGATCATACACGCCAGCATGCTTTAAAGCCGCCACCGCGGCGCGGCCATAGGGAGCATGCTCTGAGTTGGCAATCGCGATCTTCTTCACCGAAGAATCGAACAGAACATCCATGCCCTTGTGTTCAAGGTCGAGCGGCGAATCTGCCGGAACCCACAGCACAAGCCTGCCAACTGCGTATTGATACAAGCTTGCGCCATCGGCGGTACCAGCGGCAATAAGCTGGCGCGGATAATCCATGTCCGCCGAAAAAAACAGATCGAACGGAGCCCCATTCTGAATCTGCTGCGTGAGGGCTCCCGATGCTCCGAACGAAAGGTTTACCTTCACGCCGGTTTCCTTCTGGTAGCTGTTGGCGATCTCTTTCAGCGCAGTGCTCAGATCGGCTGCGGCCGCCACGGTGATCTCAGCGCCGTTTCCCTTCTGCTCTGCCCAGCCCGCAGTCGTCGCATTCAGAACAATGCACGCCGCCAGCAATGCGCAAGAGAAAGAGCCCACGTTCCTGGCAGTCCATTTCAACACTGACTTCACCGTTTAGAGAAACCGCGGAAAGCAGATTGTACAGGCCCTAGGCGGGTCCATGGCGAAGACTTGGCACAAACGGCTTTTCCCAAAGTGGTCCGCCGATGGCTCGCGACGGTGCTTTTGCGTTGCTTCGTCGGCATTCGCTCTCGATACTGGCAAGAGAGCGAGGTTCCCATGGCTAGCCGTCGTTTTCTTCGCTCGTTGCGAGTGCTGGCACTCGCTCTGAGTTGCTGTTCCGCAGTTTCGATCGTGCACGCGCAAGGCGCGAAACAGAGGGTCCCGCAGAACCCCATCCCCGACTCCGACGCCGACCACATTAAAGAGCGCAACGAATGGTTCTTCCGTGGTCGTCTGGTCCACGGGAAAGCTTCTGCCGAACTTCGTCGACGAGCCTTTCAGTCCAAGTTGCAGATGCGAGCGCAGCACGCGGCAGCCCTCGCCGCAATGGCTCACGCCACCGGACAGGCCGGGTTCTCGTCAGGGTCGCTCTCATCAAATTCGTGGACACCATTAGGTCCGATGCCACTGGCCTCCGATGCTACGGGCAATGGCACGCAGGATTACCGCCAGGTTTCCGGGCGCGCGACCGCCATTGCTATCGATCCCGCCGACCCGACAGGCAATACGATCTACATTGGCGGGGCGCAAAGCGGAGTGTGGAAGTCGACCGATGCGGCCAACAACACCGCCAGCAGCGTGGTCTGGAGTCCCGTCACCGACGATCAAGCCACGCTGTCGATCGGCGCGATCGCCATTCAGCCAGGAAGCACCGGCGTGGTTCTCGCAGCCACCGGCGAAGCAGATAACTCCGGCGATTCGTATTTCGGCCTGGGTATCCTGCGCTCTCCCGACGCAGGCAGTACGTGGGCTCTGATTCCCACCGCGAACAGCGGCGCGCTGTCCTTCAGCGGTCTTGGTGGAACGCGCATGGCATTCAGTACGGCCGGGCAAATGAATACGGTGGTTGCCGCCATGGCCACCACCTCAGAAGGCATGGTCGACGGTGCCGTCACCGCCAGGACCACGCGTGGCCTCTACATTTCGCTTGATGCCGGACTAACATGGACATACGACGCGCTGCTCGATTCCGGCGTCGCAACCGATGCCACCTCCGCGACGTCAGTCGTCTACAATGCCAGCGCTGCACGGTTCTTCGCTGCAGTGCGCTATCACGGCTTTTACTCTTCGCCCGACGGCGTTACCTGGACTCGTCTCGCCGTCCAACCCGGCGGCACTGTGCTCAGCACGACCGCATGCCCCCCGCAATCCACATCGAACAATTACGCGTGCCCGATCTACCGTGCGGAAATCACAGTCGTCCCGGGACGCAACGAGATGTATGTCTGGTACATCTACCTCGATTCAACTGGTAATCCCGTCGATGGCGGCATTTGGCAGAGCTTCAACGGAGGCGCCTCGTGGACTTCGATCTCCGATACCACGATCACGAATTGCGGAGACGTTTATGGCTGCGGCGTGCAACAGGGCTCTTACAATTTAGAACTGCTGGCGGTTCCGAACGGAGCGGCGACGGACTTGTACGCCGGAGCAATCAATCTCTACAAGTGCGGCATCACGACGCAGAATCCTACGTGTTCGGCCACTCCATTCATGAATCTCACCCATGTTTACGGATGCGACCCCATTGGCGCGCCCGCCCACGTGCATCCGGACCAGCACGCGCTGGCCTATGCGATTCCCACGTCGGGCAGCGACTCCGGCAACGAGCTGTTGTACTTCGCCAACGATGGAGGCATTTACCGCGCGCTTAACGGTTTTGCGGGGCTCAACAGCGGCGCCTGCTCGGGCACGAATCAGTTCGACGATCTCAATGAGAATCTGGGATCGATGACGCAGTTCGTCAGCTTCTCCCAGCACCCGACCGACCCGAACACCCTGCTCGGCGGGACGCAGGATAACGGTTCCCCCGCAACTGCCGCGGCAACCACGAACTTGAGCTGGGGGAATGTTCTCGGCGGCGACGGCGGCTATAACGCCATCGACCCCGGCGTCCCACTAAATTGGTATGCCTCCAACCCTGACGTTCCTCCCGGCGGACTCGGCGTTCAGCTCTGTGTCAGTGGAGTGAACTGCAACAACGGCGGGTTCAACTTGGTGGTCACCAGCGGCACGGTTGGCGACGACGATGGCGCTTTTTATTTTCCTTACATACTCGATCCAGCCTCGTCGACAGCGATGCTAGTGGGCACCTGCAGGGTCTGGCGCGGACCTCGCGCGGGCGGCGCCTTCACGGCGCTCAGCCCAAATTTTGAGACCTTGGGTTCAGGAACATGCTCGGGGAGTGAGGTCAATCAGGTCCGTGCGCTCGCGGTGGGAGGCCAGACTGACAGCAACGGTTCGGGAGTCATTTACGCCACCACCAGCGGACTGGGCCCGCTGGATGGGCCACTCAACACACCGACAGGAGGTCGCGTCTGGGTCACTACCGACGCTACGGCTGGAGCGTCCGCCTTCGTCGATGTCACCAACAACGGTCCGCAGGGCAACATCAACCCGTATCAGTTCCCCGTATCCAGCGTCGCAACCGATTCGTCAGATGCCACCGGCCATACGGCCTACGTGACGGTGATGGGCTTTACCGGAGGCCCCGGCCATGTCTGGAAGACCACGAACGCGGGCGCGGCCTGGACCGACTTCACCGGGAACCTGCCAGACTCACCGGTCAATGCTGTGGTCGTCTATCCCAGAATGTCTCGGGCGTACGTCGCAACCGATGTCGGCGTCTTCGCGAGTTCGACTTCCGCTCCCAGCTGGACAGAGGTTGGACCGAACCCCGGCCCCAATCAGTCCGGATTCCTGCCCAACGTCGCCGTCACCGCGCTCGGCATCTTCGCTTCCGGCGGCCAGCAGTTGCTGCGGGCTTCCACCTATGGACGCGGCATTTGGCAATTTAATCTTGCCGCCACACCGGACTTCCAGATTTCCGTTACCAACTCACCGCTGACAATCTCCGTCGGAGGAACCGCGACCTTTACTGGATTGGCGGCAGCGCTGAACGGGTATTCGGGCACCGTTACGTTGAGTTGCGTGGCGGGCGTAACCCCAGCGCCGAACCCGTGCAGTTCCCCGCAGTCTCCGCTGACTCCCGGAACGAACACAGCTTTCACGGTCATCGCCGGGGGGGCGTTGGCGACTACTATTTCAACGTACAGGGCATCGGTTCTGATGCGAATCACACGACACACCTGGCGGGCGCCGAGCTGCATATTCTGAGCGGTGGTCCTGATTTCGCGCTGAGCCAGACCGGCTCCTTCCCAACCGTAAACGCGGGCAGCAGTGCGACCAGCGGACCAATCAGTGTGACCGCGTCCAATGGATTTACGGGCACGATCAGCCTGACTTGTTCGCTGATTTCTGGAACCGGCAGTTGCAGCGTGAACCCGGCTTCGGTGACCTCAATCCCAACCACTGCGTCTGTCACTGTAAACGCCACAAATCTGAGCGTGGGCAGTTATCAACTGATCGTGCAGGGAACCTCCAGTGCGACAACCCACACGCTGCTCATTTCTTTCAACGTGGGGGATTATCAGGTCTCCGGTCCGCAATCGCTCACGCTTGGACCGGGCTCACAGGGTACGGCCAACCTCTCGGTTACGGCATCAACCCACTACAGCGGCAGCATCAACTCGACTTGCACTGTCAGTTCACTGCCGGGCACAACTTGCGCGGTGACCCCGAATCCTATTGCAGTCAGTGCAGGATCAACGGTGCCGCTAGCGGCCACCATCAACGTGCCGAACAATGCGGCACTCGGGAACTACAATGTCAATCTCACCACGCAGGACACGACGGGCACACCCAGCCACACCTTCACCTTCTCTCTGACGGTTGGGCAAGATTTTCTTGTCACCTCTTCGACTGCGAGTCAGATCGTGACTGCAGGCCAGACCAGCGGACCCTATAACCTAACGGTCCAACCCGCGGGTGCGTCGTTTAACAGTACCGTCACCTTGTCGTGCTCCAGCGGACTCCCCGCAGGGGCACAATGTCTCTTCAGCCCATCCGTGCCCGTAACGCCGGGAAGTACTTCGGCGCTAGTCGTGATGAGCATCTCCACCGGGACGGCGACTAGCCCGGGAACTTCCGCAGTGACGGTCACTGGAACATCTGGTGTGCTCTCTCACTCAGCAACCGTCTCCCTCACCGTGACGAATAGCGGGGCTAGTAGCGGCGATTTTCAGCTTGCGGTGACCCAAGCCTTCCCGGCGGGTGTCGCGGCAGGCTCGCAAGCGCAAGCCCACGTCTCAGTAACCTCGAATTACATCGGGTCAATCAATGCCAGCTGCGACGCGAGCACCATTTCAGGGCAATGCCTGGTCACGCCAACGAGTCCGGTGGCGATCAGCGCGAATGCTCCGTCGAGTCTGTTAGTAACGGTTAACGTGCCCAATACCATCACACCCCGCACATATAACATCAACCTCACAGTCGCTGATTCATCCGGACAGCCCAGCCAGGCGTTGCAGTTGCCACTCACCGTGATGCCGGATTTCTCGGTCACCTCAGCGACTCCTAGCCAGACTCTGAGCGCCGGGCAAACGACCAGCGGGGCCTACCAGCTGACGGTTTCGCCGAACCCGTTCGGCTCCTCATTTGCCGGCACGGTGACGCTTTCTTGTTCCAGCGGACTTCCCAGCGGGGCACAATGTCTCTTCGCTCCGTCCGCGCCGGTGACACTCGGGAACACCTCGACGGCGGTGGTTATGACCATCTCCACCGTGACAAGCAAGGCTGCTCTCCGGTCGCCCGCCGGGTGTTCAATCTTCTACGCGCTGTGCTTGCTGTTGCCGGGGATCGTGATCACTTGGCGTGCAGCCAGCACTCGGTCAGCGACATGCAACTGCCAGGTCTTAGGCTTTACGATGCTGCTTCTGCTGATGTTGTTTTTGCTTTCCTGTGGCGGCGTCAGTGCCGGTGGGGGCTCGACGCCCCCGTCAGGGAACACCCCCATTCCTTACGTGATCACTGTGACTGGCACATCTCCGGGAACGACCGCAGATGCAGGCCAGAGCGCAGTAGTGACTCTCGTCGTAGACTAAGACGTTACGCCCGCTCAAATAAGCTTTAGGCCGGCTCGCACGATGCTTTAGTCTTAAGCTCAATGACCGATTTTCGCTACAACGTAATCATCATCGGCGGTGGCGTGGTAGGCCTCGGAGTCGCGCTCGAAATCACGCGCCGCTTTCCGCATCTTCGTCTCCTGCTGCTTGAAAAAGAGGACCGCGTCGCCCGCCACCAGAGCGGACACAACAGCGGTGTCATTCACTCCGGCGTGTACTACAAGCCCGGCTCCATGAAGGCACGTCTTTGCGTCACCGGAGCGGCGGCCATGGTTGAGTTCTGCCGCGAACACGGAGTTGCCCATGAGGTGTGCGGGAAAGTTATCGTTGCAACTCACGCCGAAGAGCTGCCGCGTCTTGAAGAATTGCGCAAGCGTGGAGAAGCCAATGGCCTTTCCGGCCTGCGCCTGATCGGACCTGAGGAGTTGCGCGAACTCGAGCCGCACGCCACCGGCCTGCAAGCCCTGGTGGTGCCCTCCACGGGAATCACCGACTACGCCAAAGTGTGCGAGAAATATGCGGAGTTGATTTCCGCGCGTGGTGGCACGGTTCTCACTTCCGCGGCCGCCACGGGCATTCGCCGCCTGGCGGGCGAAATCGTGGTCGAAACTTCGCGCGGGTCGTTTTCCACTACCTCACTCATCAACTGCGCCGGTCTCTACAGCGACCGTGTCAGCCGGATGGCCGGCGACGACCCCGGCGTCATGATTGTTCCTTTTCGCGGCGAGTACTACGACCTTGTTCCAGAGCGCGCTTCTTTGGTGCGCGCCTTAATCTATCCCGTGCCCGATCCGCGCTTTCCATTTCTCGGTGTGCACTTTACGCGGCGCATCACCGGCAAAGTAGACGCCGGTCCGAATGCCGTTTTCGCCCTGGCGCGCGAAGGCTACCGTCACCGCGATATCAGCGTTCGCGACCTGGGTTCGGCGCTGGCTTTCCCCGGCTTCTGGCGGATGGCCCGGCAGCATTGGCGGAGTGGCTTCGACGAATTCCGTCGTTCCCTCTCGAAGCCGGCCTTCGTGCGCGCGTTGCAGCGCTTGCTTCCAGAAGTGGGTGAGAAGGATCTGGTTCCCGGCGGCTCGGGCGTGCGCGCGCAGGCCCTCAAGCCCGACGGCGCCTTAGTGGACGATTTCCAATTCGTGCCATCCGGCAAGGTGCTGCACGTTCTGAACGTTCCCTCGCCAGCGGCTACGGCCTCGCTAGCCATCGGCAAGACCATTGTTGATACGGCGGCAGCCAGTCTCGGTCTCGCCTGACAAATCTCGCCTCAGTGTCTCAAAAAGTAAGCCGCAGTGACATCTGGATCTGCGAGGACTGCCGATGGTCTTGTTGGTGATGCCGAGACCACTCAGTGTCGGGCAGACGTACAGGGCTGTGTAGCTCGACATGCCGGTTTCATTCGATCGGTAGTAGCGGTTGGCATCGCCCTGCAAAAAGGTCGTGGCGATAAAGCCGTCATCCGTATAGGTAATGGGTGAGCCGGTGAGGAAATTTTCAAAATTGGTAAAGCCGATCATCCCCGGATTGGTTCGTTCGTCGCGCGCGTTGAGCTGTGTGTAAGAGAAGCTCCCACCGAAGGTCAGTGTGTGTTTGCCGAGAGTCTTAGCACGAACATGGGTAGGTCGAGCTAGAAGAAAAATCAATCTGCGGGAACGGAAAAGAAACGCGTGAGCTCTTGCGGGGGCGTGCTAGTGTGGCGTTGTCGAATAGCCTGATCGTCGCGGA
Organism: uncultured Acidobacteriaceae bacterium; assembly: GCA_963707205.1. Classification (GTDB taxonomy): domain Bacteria; phylum Acidobacteriota; class Terriglobia; order Terriglobales; family Acidobacteriaceae; genus Sulfotelmatobacter. The sequence goes on along the minus strand of CAVPQE010000031.1, from coordinate 94,309 downwards.
ACAATGAGGCCTCGCTTTTTGCGGCGGTTTGGAGGTCGAGAATGAGAGCATGTCCCAATACCCAATGCGTCGCGTTTGGCCGTATTGTCTATTCGCTGGCGACCCGCTGCCCATTATGCAGGTGGGATCTGAAAAATGCTCTCCCCGCGAGTGAGACCGCGACTCCGCGGAAGCCGGACCGCCAAGTTCCTTCTGCGGGCTGACTCCAATCCACGCCCTCACTTCCCAATATCCTCATCCCAGAGGTCTGCGTGCGCTCGGATGAACTCCCGCATCATTCGAATACATTCAGCATCGTCCAGAACTACCAGGCTTGTGCCGTACTGCAGGAACAAATTTTCAGCTCCCTTGAAGTTGCGATTTTCTCCGATGACGACGCGGGGAATACGGAACAGCAGCGCCGTGCCCGTGCACATGATGCAAGGGCTGAGAGTGCTGACCAGGGTCAACTCCGCCCAGTCTCGTCTGCGGCCGGCATTGCGAAGGCAAACGGCTTCGGCATGCGCGGTGGGATCTCCGCTCTGAACTCGCAAGTTGTGTCCCCGGGCCACGATTTGCCCTTGCCGGTCCGCCAGAACCGAACCGATCGGCAAGCCTCCTTCGCTCAATCCTTTTCTTGCCTCGCCAAGAGCCTCTTGCAGTAGTTCCTGATCGTTCATGATCGTCCGAACCGTCCATTAGCGCAGCTTGTAACGCTGCAGTTTGCCGGTCGCTGTCTTAGGAAGTTCCAGAAAGAACTCAATCTTGTGCGGTCGCTTGAAGATAGGCAGGCGGTCAAGAACGAAGCGCTGCAACTCCGCGGCGACTTCAGCACTTCCCGGCTTGCCATCGCGCAACACAACGCAAGCGACCGTTTTTACAAGACCGTCCCCATCTTTCCGGCCGACGACTGCCGCTTCCTGCACGGACGGATGTTCGAGAAGTTGATTTTCGATCTCCACTGGGCTGACCCACGTGCCGCTGACCTTCAACATGTCATCGGAGCGGCCGGCGTACCAGAAGTATCCGTCGGCATCCTGATAATACCGGTCGCCGGTGCGCAGCCAATGGCCGCTGATCGTGTTTTTCGTTTTTTCATGCTGGTTCCAATAGCACGCGCAAGCGGCATCGGTCTTAACAATTAAATCGCCCATTTCGCCGGGCACGACGGGCTGATTATTTTCGTCGACGATGCGCGCTTCAAATCCAGGAATGATGGTGCCGCTCGATCCGGGCTTGACGGAGCCTGGACGGTTCGCGATGAACATGTGCAGCGCCTCCGTGGACCCGATGGCGTCAAGTATTTCAACCCCGAAGCGCTCTTTGAAACGGTGAAAGATGGCAGCGGGAAGACATTCCCCCGCCGAAATCGCATGGCGAATGGAAGAAAAATCAGGATTGCAGCCTGCCTCCGGCGAGTGCGCCAGCAATTTCGCATAGTTTGAAGGCACAGAGAAAAACAGAGTGGGACGAGAACATTTCACAACCTCAAAAATGCTTTGCGGCTTGGGAGGTCCGGGCAGCAATATGCTGGTCGCTCCGACAGCCAGCGAAAAATAGAGTCCATTGCCCAGACCGTAGGCGAAGAAAAGCTTAGCCACGCTGAAGAAGCGGTCGCTTTCCGTGGCACGGAGAATCGCCTTGGCATAGCGTTCGGCGCACACGACCATATCATGCTGAAGATGCACGCAGGCCTTGGGCCTGCCCGTGCTTCCCGAGGAATAGAGCCAGAAGGCGGTATCATCCTTGCTGGTGCGTGCCGCGTCGAGATTGATGGAGCTGTCGCGAATCCAGGATTCAAAGGAGCGTGTCCCCGGTTGTTCTACGCCTCCAATGACAATGAACTTCTCCACGTAACGAAGGTGCTGCCTGGGAATAGCCTGCAGGTTAGGGAAGAGGGAATCGCTTGCGATGACAACTCGCGCTCGTGAGTTGTTGAGCAGGAATTCGTAGTCGGCTGGCTTCAGCAGCGTGTTGACGGGAACGGGCACGGCTCCGATCTTGATGGCCCCAAAAAAGCTCGCGGCAAATTCTGGGGTGTCCAGCAAAAGTAGGAAGACTCGTTCCTCGGGCCGCACATCCAACTTCTTCAGCGCGTTTCCAACCTGGTTGACCAAGTCAAAGAGTTGACGGTAAGTGACTCGGCGATCCCCGCATTCGATGGCAACTTTCTCGCCACGGCCTTCGCCAATATGTCGGTCCACGAAATAGTTCGCCGCATTGAATTCCTCAGGAAGCGGAAAGGGTGACTTCGTGGTCATGACAGTCGCGGGGCCATCGCCAAACGCTAGGACTCGTAGACCCACTGGCCGCCGACCATGGTGCGCTCGACAAGGATCTTGTGCAAGTTCATTGGTTCAGCTTTAAACGGATCCTCCGCCAGCACCACCAGGTCCGCCAGTTTCCCCGGCTCGATGGAGCCTTTCCGCTTCTCTTCAAAAGTGGCGTGGGCGCCGTTGATCGTACCGCAGCGGATCGCTTCTTCCACGCTAAGTTTCTGGTTGGCGCCCCAGACATTCCCTTTTATGTCGGTACGCGTCACCTGCGAGCGCAGCCACATCATTGGATCCGAAGGACTCGCCGTGTAGTCGGAGGAATCCGGCGGCTGCAGCCCGTAAGAGAGGAAATCCCGCATCGGAAACATATGTTGCGTGCGCGGCTCGCCGTAGAAGTGCATCACGTCGCCATGAAAGTAGACGTATCCCGAGAACGGAACCGGAATAGCCTGCAGGGTCCGCATGCGTTGCAGCAAAGAATCATTGAGCAGAGTGCAGTGCTCGAGCCGAAACCGTGCGTCGGGTTTCGGCATCTCGCGCTGAATTTGTTCGTAGACGCCCAGCACCATATCAATGGCCAGATCGCCATTGGCGTGCGTGGCCAGCTGCCATCCTGCCGCATGAGCTTTGCGCGAATTCTCGTAGAGCTGATCGCGGCTGGTCACTTGGAGCCCGTGATAATTGGGAATGCCGATGTAGGGTTCCGACAGCCAGGCGGTGCGTTCCGAGATGGAGCCGTCGGCGTACTGCTTGATTGCTCCCATGCGCACCCATTCGTCGCCGAGGCCGCTGTGCACGCCCGCCGCCATCATTTGGTCAAGGGCATTGACCGTCATGTGACAGCACACGCGCATGCGCAACTCGCTCGCGTCACGCGCGTCCTGATACCCTTGGAGATTTTGTGGCGTGGCGTCAGCATCGCCTGCCGAAGTTACGCCCTTGCTGGTAAAGATCTTCGAGATCAGCTTGGCAGCTTCGCGGTAGTCGTCCCGTGTGGGAGTGAAGGCAATCAGACGCGTGAACGGTTCGGTCGCCTTATCGCCAACGTGGCCGGTGAGATGGCCTGAGCCGTCGTGCTCAAATCGTCCTCCGGGAGGGTCCGGTGTGTGCTCGTCGACTCCGGCCAGTTTCATAGCGAGGGAATTTACGAAAATCGTGTGCCCGCCGCGATGACGAACTAGAACCGGATGTTCAGGAACGGCAGCGTCCAGGTCTTGCAGCGAAAGCGGGCGCGGTGTTTTGCCATCGTCGTACAAGAAGCCCAGCACCCACTGGCCTGCCCGAGTCTGCCCGGCTCGCTTGCGCAAGGCAGCCTGGATATCGGCGATCGAATCCATATCGCAGGCCACCATCCGAAGATGCTCGACGCCCGACTCGCAGGGATGCGCGTGAGCATCGATGAATCCCGGAAAGACGGTCTTGCCGGCTAGATCGATCTTTTTGCTCAGACCCGCTGCCAGGCCAAGCACCTCATCGTTGCTTCCCACTGCGAGGAAGCAGCCGCCGCTTACGGCCACTGCCTGCGCACGCGGCAGTTTGTCGTTCACGGTCCAGAAATTACCGTTGTACAGAATCAATTCGGGTTCGAGGCGAGCGATTGGCAGGAGCGCGAAAGCCCCAACGCCATAAAGAAAATCCCGCCGGGACAACTGTCCAACAGGACTTGAGAAATCCATCTTCGGGATGGTCATCGGTCACACAGTTTATCGAACTTTCGAACCGCCTCATACTTGTGAGATTCACGGGACGGCGAGAACAATTTGTGATTCATTCCATGAGCAAGAGAGATTGTGATCGCAAATCCGCGCAATTGGGGATCAGAGGCGTCTCAGAATCGGCGCTGAACCTTGGTGCGAAAGGGGGGACTCGAACCCCCACGGTTTTACCCGCCAGATCCTAAGTCTGGTGCGTCTGCCAATTCCGCCACTTTCGCAATCTCGGAAATATAGTTTACTTCGTTTGCTAGCGTTGGGAAAGCCGCGTCGTCAGTGCGTGAGTTCAGCGATCTGCACGTGGTAGGGCTCCAGCATTTCGCCGGTGGCGTGGTCGACTCCAGCCACGGCGAGCTGATAGTTCACTTCGGCCTGCAGCAAGCCTAGCTGGGCGCTGGCGAGTTCGGTTTGCGCCTCGAGCACGAAGAAAATCGTTTCCGAACCCAAGTCATATTTGCGCTGTTCTGCAGCCATGGTCTTATTGGCCAAGTCCAACGCTTCTTTACCTGCCGCAATACTGAGTTTCGCCTGCTCCAACTGGTGGACGGCATTGCTGACGTCGAGCACGACCTGCTCGCGGATTTGTCGTTCGTTGTACAAATCGCTCCGCCGCGACACCAGTGCACTCCCCATCTCCGCCTTCGCCGCACGATTTTTGATCGGCAAGCTTAATGACAACTGCGCGTAATACGTGGGATAGCCAAACCCGAACATCTGGCTGACCCACGAGCTGCTAATTGGCTGGCCCGAGCCGTTGAGTCCAGTCGTCCCGCCCAGCCCGTTGCTGGAATATTGCCCCTGCAGGTCGAGTTCGGGCAGCAAATGATTGTGCGCAAGCCGAAGCCGCGTTTGATCAATTGCCAGAGCGGCTCGGGCGGCATCAAACTCGGGACGCTTCGTCAGCGCCTGCTGCAACGCGGTCCCCGCATCGATCGTCCGCAACTCTCCCTCAGGCTCTGGCTTCTCCGTCAGCTCAAGATCGAGCGCCTGGAAATACGGATCCTGATCCGCACCGATGGTCAGGCGGAGCGCATCCTCCGCCTCTTTCACAGCATACTCGCTCTGAATCACCTGCACGCGCCGCGACGCCACCTGCGACTCCGAACGGTAGATGTCCAACGGAGGCAGCGCTCCAAGTTCGAGCGCCCTCTTGTCACGTTTGTATGTCGTCTCGGCCGCATCCATCGAAGCTTGCGCCACATCGAGGTTGCCTCGCGCTTCCACCACCGCCCAGTATTGCCCCACCGCTTGCAGAATATTGTTGTTCACCTCTGCCGCAAAACTTGCGCGCGACTGCTGAACGCTGCGGCGCGCGATAATCAACGGCGCACGATTTGCGAACAACCAGCCATTTTTCAACAGCGGCTGCGTAAACTGAAACTGCAGCGTCGAACTGGTATACGGATTGAAAAGAAAGAAGGAACTGTTCGAGGAATTGATGCTGCTGGCGAAGCTTGTTTGCACATTCGTTCCTGTTTCGAAAGTCTGCGAATAGTTGAACTGCAAATTTTTCGTTGTACTCTTGAAGTTGACGTTGGAGCTTCCGGTTCCCTGCAGAATGCTGTAAGGCGGCGATATCGTGCTGATGAAGTTGTCGGTACTGGTTACGACCGGATCAAATGGTGCGTGCGCTCCCAGCAGGGTAAATTTCGAAGATTCCATCTGCGTCTCCTGAACCCTCACCAAGCTATTGTTCTCAAGGGTAAGGACGACCGCGTCCCTCAGGCCGAGCCTCAGCTTCCCATCCACTAAGTAATTCCTCAAGTGCTCCGGCGCGCCCAGTTTGTCCGAGCGAACCTGGGGCGTGAGCAGATCGCCGTATCCCTCGCCCTTTTGCGCCCAGGAGGGCAGAGTAAAAAGTAGGAAAAGACAAGCGGAGAGACCCAGGCGAGAATACTTCATTTCTCAATTCCTCCAAGATAGTGCTGGCTTGAAGATGTTTCCCGCGCCGTCTATTCCCAGCGAATTGCTTCGACCGGATCCAGACGTGCGGCTTTGACTGCAGGATAAATTCCGAAAACGAGGCCGACCGTAATCGAGACGATGAATGCCAGCAGAATGGAACTCAGGGTCACGATGGTCGACCATCCTGCGAGCCAAGCGATCAAACGCGACATCACGAAGCCGAATACAATGCCGAAGCTCCCGCCCACAAAGGAAATCAGCATGGCCTCGACCACGAACTGCCGGATGATGTCGGACTGGCGCGCGCCCACAGCTCGGCGAACGCCAATCTCCCGAGTTCTTTCCAAGATGCTCGCGAGCATGATGTTCATAATCCCGATCCCGCCCACCAGCAGGGAAATGGAGGCGATTGCAACCATGACCGCATTGAACAAGCGTTCCGTGCGCTTCTGTTCGGCGAGCAGTTCGGCGGGCACAATCACACTGAAATCGCCGGCGGAATGATGCGACGAATCCAGAATTGCCCGCACCAACTGCGCCACAGAAGCCATATCCGCGCCGTCGCGAATGTTTAAATAGATTCCATCGATCTCATCTCGCACGTCGCTGTAGTTATCCTCCAGCCGCAGAAGCGCTGAGTTCAGCGGGACGTACATGATGTTGTTGAGATCTTGCGTGGGCACGCCGGCCACTTCAGTTTGCGAACTGAGTTGCGGCGACGCCACTCCGATCACGCGGAACCAGGTTTCATTGGCCTTCACGTACTGGCCGACCGGATCCGCAGACCCGAATAGGCTTGACCGGGCAGCCGCACCCAGCACGGTCACCGGCGCGCCGCGGGTTTCTTCATCCTCGCTGAAGAATCGTCCTTGCAGCACGTGCAGTCCCGCGATCTTCAGGTAGACAGGATTGACTCCATACACCGTCGGCGGATCCTGCTGCGATTTCGGAAGCGTCTTCGAGGGAGTCATCCTCTTCCTCGGGGTGGCGGCGACGATGTCGCTCACATCATCGCGAATCACACGATAGTCCTGGAACGAAAGTCCGGGAGAAATCTTGCGAATCTTCTGATGGGCTTGCCATTCTGTAGTCTCCTTCGCTTCGACGATCAGGTTGTGCACGCCCATCTGCTCAATCAGCGCCATCACCTTCTGCCGCGCACCTGCGCCGATCGAGAGCATCGACACCACGGCTGCGACGCCAAAGATCATGCCGAGCATGGTCAGTAAAGAACGGAGCCGGTGCAGCAGCAGGTTTTGAAACCCCAATTGCAGGTCGGGGAGCCACTGTTGGTAGCCGTGCGACAGGCGCGCGGAAGGAGTGGACGCGATCGTTGCCATTACGGAGCGCCTCCTCCGCCGCCAGGCGACGGCGCGCTGGAATGTGCTGTCTTCCTCGGGGCGGTTGGGTCGATCAAAGCAATTTCGGTACCCGCGCTAATCCCTTCGATTGCGGCGCGACTCTCGTTCTGGGCCTGAATCTTCACTTCGCGCGGCTCAAAGTTGTTGCCATTGCGCACATACACCACGCGCTTGTTGTCTTTCAAAAAAAGCGCCTGGCGAGGCGCGTAGATCACGTTCTTCCGCGGATCGCCATTAATAAAGACTTGAGCCGTAAGACCCGGTCGCATCTGTGCGTCGGTAGTCACGAGCGTGATGGACACTTCGAACTTGCTGCTGGAGTCGTCGTCCCAGAATCTGCGGGTGTTGTTGCCTCCCACGGTTTTCACCGTGCCATGAAATGTGCTTCCCGGCAGCGCATCGAGCTGGATATCTACAGACTGCCCTTGCTTAATGTTGTTGCGCTCGAGTTCCCCAACCTTGGCCACTAGTTCCATTCCTTTGGGATCGATGACCTGGCCCACTGTCCTGCCGGGTTCTACCTGATCACCTTCGCGGTATTCCGGCAGCGACATCCCGCTGAAAAAGAATCCGCCCGCCGCACCTTCGTTTTTCTCCAGTGCCACAAGTCCGTCCATCGGAGCCATCACGCGCATCTTCTTGATATTGTCCTGGGCCTGGTCCATTGCCAGCTTTGCCTTGTTGCGTTTCTCCTCCGCGAGCGAAATCGTGGCCTGGCCCGATGCGCTGCGGGACTTCACGTCTTGTTCCAGTTCCGCCAGCACCCGTTTAGCTTGTTCCAAAGCGAGATCATTTTTCCGCGCGTCGATCGTGCTGACCAGTTCGTTCTTCTGCACATCCAATTCAGCCCGCCGCACGTCGAACCGCGCTTTGAGCAATGCGACCTTGTCCTGTGCGGCCACCACCGCCGCATCCGCCCGAGCCTTGGTGATCTCTTGATCGGCTTGCATCAACTCGGAGCGATTCTGGTCGAGTTTGTAGTGTTGCTCGGTGGGATCGAATTCCACCACCAGATCACCCTTCTTCACGGCGGCGCCGGTGTGTAACAGATGAGTAATCTGGAGAGCGCCTCCGCCAATCGGAGGCGCCGTCAGCATCTCCGAATGGCTGGCCCGCAATTCTCCGGTGACGTAGACCTTCATGTCGAGATCGCCACGTTTCACGTGTCCGGTCGGAATCTCGTCTCCAGTCGTTGCTGGCGTTGCGCGGCGCACCGCTGCGACCACGCCAACCACAGCGCAGAGAACAACCGCTAAAACCGCCCACGTGACGGCACGCCGGCTTCTCATCTCTACTCCGTCTACTCTTTTAAGGTAGGATCTTTCAGAGCCACTTGCTCTCCGGGATTGACGCCTTTGGCGACCATGATCTTGTCGCCACTTCTTCTTCCGACGTCGATCGCGCGTTCCTCAAACTGCGTTCCTCGCCAAACGTAAGCTACGTTCTGTCCGGACTTCTGAAACATCGCCTGTGCGGGAATGGTGATAGCGTCCGGCACGCGGTCCACGATCACCGTCACCTGCCCGGTAATGCCGGGCTTGAACCGCGGATCTGTCTGGTCAAGAACAATCCCGAGAATAAAGTTGCGGGTGATGGGCCAGCCGCTGGAAAAATCCAGGCTGGCGATCGCGCCAATCTGCTCGATGTGCCCCGTGAATTGCCGGTCTGGGATTGCATTCAATTGCACCGTAACCGACTGCTTCACCGCGAGCCTGCCCCGTTCCGTTTCGTCCACACGCGCGGAAATCCGCAGCGTGGTTGCATCCGGCAATTCCGCAATCGCGGCCCCCGGCCACGCTCGATCTCCCGGCCGGTACGAGGTCATGTTCGAGCCGGACCAGTGCTCCAACAAGCTGATGGTTCCAGCCGAGGGAGCGCGCAAGGTCATCTGCGCCAAAGCACGCTCCGCCCGTTCCACGTCATACTTATCTTTCTTGCTGGCTTGTTCCTTGCTCTCAATTGTTGCCTTGTTGAGAGTCTGATCCGATCTCTGTTTTGTCTCCGCTTCGCGCAACTTCTGCTCAGCGTCGGCTAGCTTCAGTTTGGCCTCTTCGCCTTCGATCCTGGAAACGATTTCCTGTTTGCTGGCCTCGAGCTTGGCTCCTTCCACTTCATAGCCGGCTTTCAGCACGGCGGTCTTGTCTTCCTCTTCGGTGAGGCGCGCCTGGGCGCGAGCCTGCCCGATCTCCGCCTCCGCTGATTTGAGAGCGGAGCGGAACTGCGCCAGATCCTGTTCCGTCTTTGTTTTGTCGAACTCGACTACAACATCGCCGGGCTTCACGACGGTGCCTTCCGAAGAGACCTTGACGATCTGCAGATCGCCCGCCTCGGCGGGTGCGCTGATCGTGACCGACTTGAGCGCCTTCACTTCACCGCCAAACTCCGTCGAGTCGAGAAACTCTCCGCGCTTCACTTCGATGGTGGGAACAGTGGGTGATCGCTTCGCGAGGCGGGCCGCGCCCAACACGACTCCGCTCCCCGCCAGCAAGACGATCGCGATGACCATCCCCTTGCGTTGAATCGAAAGCCGATGGAAGCGCTGAATCATCAGGAACCACTCGTTGCGCCGGAGGCAGCGCTAGATCCGGCATTCTGTCTCGCCACATCGACGTCCACTGCGGCGGACAGATCGGGCATCAATTTGGGGTCATTTCCCTCGATCGCCACAATTACCAAGAAGGAGCGAAGCTTGTTGGAAAAGTCTCCGCCCTCGCCGATGGGAGCGAGTTGATCCAGCTTGGCCGCGAATACCAGATCCGGATAGGCATCCAGCCGGACCTTCGCCGTTTGTCCCACCCGCAAACTGGGAAAGTCCTGCTGATTGGCCAGCACGCGCACCTGCATGGTCGCGGGATTCACTACCTGCATAAACGGCACTCCTGGACGCACCTGGTCGCCTTCCTGCACCTCGCCCATGGTCCCTTGCTTCCAGATTGTGTTCAGCACCACCACTCCGTCCAGGGGCGAATGGATTTGCATGAGGTCAGCATTGGCCTGAGCGTGCAACATGGTCTGCTGCGTGCGATCGCGTTGAATTTCCAGAATGCGAATTGCCGCCTGCGCCGCCTTGCGCTTCAGGTCAAAAGTTTCGCGGAGTTGCTCGAAAGTGGCTTTGGCTTCGTCCAGGTTTTCCTGATTTTTTTCGGCATCGATGCGCGAGACGATTTCCGCCTTCTGTATTTCCAGTTCCGTCTTGCGGAGATTGTCTTCCGCCGTCTTCAGTTCGGTCTCATCCTTTGCGCGTGCCGCGTTCTCCTTGGCTTGCTCTTCCGCGACTTGGTCCACGAGCTTTGCATATTCCGCCTGCTTGTCGACGAAATCCCGCATCTGCGCCTGACGGTCAAACTCCACCAGCACATCTCCCTGCTTGACCCGTGTCCCGGCTGGCGTCAAGTGGATAATTGTGAGCGTAGGAACCTGCTGACCTGCGAGCAGAGGCGCGAGGATGGCACGCGATTGCACCGCCTCCGTCGTTCCCTTGAGGCGTAAAACTTGAGTTGGAATGCTCGAGGTTGACGGTGCGGCCTTCCCGATGGCGGGAGATTTACTTCGCGTCCCCACAAGCACAACGATGCCAAGAATGAACACAGCCGCGGCGATCAGGATCCAACGGCGCAGCGGGCGCGCGAGGTCATCTTTCGTCGGTTCCAGTGGTATCTCCAGCTGGTCTGGTGAAGACTCAGAGTTGGGAATCACTTCCGCAGGAGATGCGTTCATGGCTGGAATACTCTCGCCGTAGGAGTCTGGTTGCTCAACAAAAGTTGCCCGCCGCCGTGGCACTACTAACTTATCTGACTACAAGATTGTTTCCAATCGTTATTCGGGTCGCTGCCGGCATCCTTGCGCTGAGTTGTAACTGTGCGTCCACAGGACACAGGAATAGATCGCGAAGATTACTGCCGCTTGCGATCGCATTTCAAACTTTCTTCGACAAGAATGACGCGGGACAATGCCTCTGCGATCCCGCAATTGGCGAAGTGCTGTGGACGCGCGCCCTGGGCTCAGACCAAGACGTAAGACACGAAACTCCTCATAATGTATTGCGGACAGGGGAATGCTGCATCACGACGGAGCCTTACGGCTGCCTCGCACTGCACTAGGAAACCGGCCAACGGCGCGACTCCTCGCAAACGACGCTACTGTACTTCGTTCAGCTTTTGGTAAATCAGCATCGCTACGAGCACCAGCAGAAATACTCCGGAACCGATGCTGAAGACTCGAACTGGAAGGACAAGCCGGTTGACCTTGGTCAACAATTCCGTTTGCTCTTCCTGCATGTGCGAATTGTGGTCATCCAGAAACAGTTGATCGTCCTCATGCATGGTGAGCGTGCTCTTGTAGATCAGGAGGACGATTAGACCAACGGCGAAAATTCCAAATACAACCGCCACTACAGTCAGCGTCATAAGCCACCTCGGCAGGTCCAACCCAAGTACAGCGGCTTTCCACTTCGTGAGCGGGGCGCGCAGAACCCCGCATCCAGTCCCGGGGAAGCCCTAACGGGAATGATTATAGCCCCGTTGGCAAGCCCCAGCAGTGAATAAATCCCTTTGTTCCGAACCTGTTACAGATCCGGGAAGAATGCGACTTCCGGACCGCTGGCCGCATCCAACTTGCAGGCAGTTTCCACAGGGCGATGCTTCTGGCGGAAACGCCATCTGCTATAATCGAACAGCTTTAAAGCCAAGGAGATACGAATGGCCACCACAACCGTCCCTGAAGTCACCAAGAAGGCTCCGCCTGTTACCCTGACCCCCAATGCTGTTGCCAAGGTGAAAGAGATCATGGGCCAGCAGAACCCCGTTCCCGCCGGCTTGCGCATCGGAGTGGTGGGTGGAGGATGCTCCGGCTTCTCCTATTCGATGCAGTTTGAAAATGGTGCCGGAATGATGGACAAGACCTTCGAGATGGACGGACTTAAGGTGTTCGTTGATGCCACTTCGGTCATGTATCTCAATGGCTGCATCGTCGACTACGTCGAGACCCTGGAAGGCGCAGGCTTCAAGTTCGAAAATCCGAACGTGAAAAGCACCTGCGGCTGCGGGTCTTCCTTCAGCGTGTAAGGGCGCTACGTTCAGCACGGGTTTCTACGAAACGAAACGGCCTCATCGTTTGCGGTGAGGCCGTTTTCCTTTTGAGGCGATAGGTTGGGGTTACTGCTGCTGCGGCGGCGGATTGCTCGGCGGATTCGGCGTGCTGAACCCTCCACTGGTTGGCGTGCCCGGATTGTTCTGCATTCCCGAAGGAGACGTGCCGAACCCGCTGCTCGTGCCATTGTTGCCGCCGGGCTGCCCGTTGACATTCTGCATGCCTTGCTGACCGAATCCCTGCAGTTGGGGCTGATATGGTGTGGTGATCAAGTGTCCCTGATCTTGCGCCGGATCATAAACGAACACCCAGTCCTTGTACTTGTTCTTGTGATTGAACTCGCGGATCGTCTTGTCCTTGCAAAGGCTGGCAACTCCTACGATCGGACCGCCGATGATTTGACCAGCTAGCGGATTACTTGCGGAGCCACCGGTTCCGGTTCCTGACGGATTCGTTCCTGTTCCATCCTGGTTCGCACCTGAAGAGGTTTGCGATCCCGGCTGGGACGGGTCGGAACCAGCCGACGGATTGTTTGCAGTCTGCTGATTCTGACCGAACGACGAATTGGAATTCGCCCCAAACCCGCTGCTACTGCCAAGTGTGGAAGGTTGCGAAAACCCTCCGGAAGTTGTCGGTCCGCCGTTCAATCCGCCGGTTGTTCCGACCGGATTCGCGCCGGGGACAGTTCCGCCTGAGATTCCGCTGAGCGTCATCTGGACTTCGCCAAAGTGCAGCAGCTTGAAGTCCGCGCACTTCGATTCCTTGCAGTTCAGCGGGTCCTTGTATCGTTTGCGCAGAAACCGCAGGTTGTTGGCGCTCTCGAGATCCTCAAGCTTCGTGGGATAGTTACCAAATTTCTTGTAGTAGGCGCGGATCGCCCGCGAATACTGCACGCCGCGATGAATCATTTCCTCCTCGCGATCGCGCTTGATGTCGAATGTAATCGAAGGTACGATCGCCGCCGCGAAGATGATCAGCAGGGCCATCGCCAACAGCAGCATCAGCATCACCCATCCATCCTCGCCACGAGCCTTACCGCGTCGAGGCACGCTTCGCCGGAACTGTGAATTCAAAGCCATGAAAATTGAGCGATTGGGTAATCGGGTAATTTTGTGATTTAAAAATCCCAAGCCTTCCAAATTACACAATTGCTAAATTACGCAATTACTAAATCCCCTTCACCCCTGCGTCAGCGGGATCGTCTGCGGCGGACCGCTATTCACCACATCCTGAATCTCAACTGAGTTTGGCGAAATGCGGATCACTTTGTAGCGCCGGTCCACGATCTCGCCTTCCCCCGCCACGAACACATCCTCGCCCAGCTTGAGAAATATCTTCTTTGGCTCCCCGGCCCGGCTCGCGAAGCCATAAAACTTCAGCGGAATGGGCGGCGCCTGTGTAGGCGTAGGAGGATGGTATTGGTCCCCGCCCTGCGCGTCGGGCGTTCCGGGAGTTATGGGATGAGGAATGACCACGGCTTCCGCCTGCGACACAAAAATGTTTCTTCCGCTGCCTTCGTATTGCGTCTGTTCGCTCATGGCCAGCAAATCCAGTCGGAGCGTCGGATCAAGATTTTCCACGCGCGGCTTCTTCCCGATCTTTCTTCCGGAACGCGGCGGTGCATACGAGGGAACAGGAGACGCGGCCTGCGCGCTCGAGGCCGGGGTCGATGATCCCGTAAAGAACGGGATAAACTCATACGCCACGGCAAGAAGCGCCACCAGAGCAAGCACGGCTGCCCAGGTCGTCTTCTTCTTATTTTCGAGTCCCAGTTGCACTACGTTCCTGCTTTCAGATAAGTCTCCAGCTTCATGCTCAACTTAACCGACCCCTGCGGTTCACCTCCCAGGGTTACGCTGTCGATGATGAAAAACATCTCGTCCCGTTCCAGCGCATTGATAAACCGCGCCAGGGATGTGTAGTTCCCCGCAAGGTTCGCTTCAATCTCTTCCGGTTGCAGCCCGCCCGTTTCTGCTTCCTTTAGCTTGTATTTCACCGCCTCAATCGCGACACCATTCGAGGCGGCGAGCTTGCCGAACTCAGTCACAATCTGCGAGCTTTGGGTCGGGAATCGCCGCTTATAGAAATCGTTGATCTGATGACTCGCCAGCACCACCTTCTGGGGAAGATCCTTGAGCGGCGCGACCTGGCGCGTTTTGGTGGTTAATTCGGCCTGAAGCAGGTTCATTTCCATCCGGCGCGTTTCCGCCGAGCCGACAAGCGGCGAAAAGTACACCACCGCCGCCAGCAGATCCACGCCCGCCATGATGGCGAGTGCCATCCTCAAGTTCTTCCTAGTTCGGCGCAGGTCCGGCATTAACGCACAACCCCTTTCGGCGCTGCCGTCTTGGCTTTCGCCGGTGTCTTCGCTTTCATGTCCGTCTTCGGCTTCATTTCTGTCTTTGACGTCGCGGCGGCAGCGGCCAGCGGTTCCGGAATGTAAATCGCAACGATGTCAAACTCCTCGGTGTCGCCGCTGGTTGATTTTTCAGAGTGCTCCGAAATGATATTGGTCTGCGAGAAGCGTCGCGATTCCTCCATGCGGCGCGCCAGTTCAATGGCACGATCCCGCGAATCGCCCGCCACCGTCATCTTCAATCCAAGCTGATTGTCCTCATCCAGCTGCGGATTGATCGACATCAGGTGCACCCGCGGCGGCATCACCTTCTCCAGATTTTCCAGTACTCGCGTCCATGAAAAAGCCTTGCGCTCGATCAGTTCATTCAGAAACTGCGACTGATCGCGGGTGCTTCGGTTTTCCGGAAGGTTGAGGATTCTCTCGGCGTTGGCGCGCAGTTGGTCGCGCTCGGCAATCATCGCACGTTTCTGCGCGATCGCTGCCCGATCCCGTCGCGCGTTCACCCACCCCGTGACATCGAGCGCAAGAAGCACCAGCGTGAGCGCTGCCACAGCGCCCACGGCCGTGCCCCAGCGCATCCAGAACTGCCGCGCATCTTCGTAGGGCTGGCTCGCGAGATTGATGTCGAGACGCATGATCGTGAGTAATTAAAGCTAAGAGATCAGTGCCCCCACCACTCCTGCCATTCTCCAGCGCGGGACCGAACCGCCCGCGGAAGTTCCCAGTTGCGAAGAAGCTACAAGCTCCTGCACTTCGGCTCCGGTCTGCGCGCGCAACGCAGGAGCCGCGCCGCCTGACTCCGGCAATCCTGCTACAAAAATTCGCTCGATGTTCAAGTGGTACGTGTCCTGAAAAAACACCACGGACGGATAGACTTCCTCCGCCAGTTGCTCACCGGTGATGGTGACCCCGCGCGTATTTTCGAGCGTGCGGAACAATTGCAACTGATCTTCATTCAGGATCGCAATGCTGGTGGTGTGGGCGTCCACTTTGATCACCAGCGTTGGCCGCTTGGCGTCCGCGGCGCCGAGCGCCGCCAGCGTGGAAGGCAGCACGACGCCCGGATTGTATCCGGCGTTGCGAAATGCGGTTTCATAGTCTTCGATTACGCTAGCCATCGCTACGGCCGCCACCACGCGCACTTCATCGTTGACTTTTTGCGCATGGTAAGAAACCTTCGCCTTGTCCACGTCAAAGGGTAGAGACTTCTTCAACCGAAATCGCACCACCCCGAGGGCCTCTTCCTGATCGGAGGGCAGCGTATCGAATTCCACCAGCATCACTCGTACGGCGGCATCGGGCACAATCGCAATCACGTCTCTAGAGTGCCCGGCCATACCACCCAATACCGCTTCAATCCCAGCGCGCACCGCGTCCCGCTGGCGCAGGTTGTTTTCCACCAGGTCGGGAACCACGCTTCCCGGCGCCAGTTCGCGCGCGGCCGACGCTTCCAGGCCGCTTCCGTTGTCGGCAAAGCGCCCTGCCAGCACGCGGTCCGCCGCAATTTCGCAGGCCAGCTTAGGCTTAGGTGTGTTTGAAGTCGAACTCATTCCCGGGACGCCCTCGAAAAAAAACTTTATCAATCAGAACTCGAATCACCAACAAATTCAATAGCTGGAAGGGCACGCAGAGAAACGTAGCGCCGACACCTTGGCTATCGCGAAGGCATCTTGCCCTCGCACGTGCGGCGGCACGTACCCATGACAGCGGCGCTACTCCTGCCGCGTCACTCCTGCGGCTCAATTCCTACCGCATGGCCTCGATGAACGTGACCTTATTGATTTCTTTCAGCGTGGTCATGCCCAGCCGCACTTTGTCCAGCGCCGACTCGCGCAGAAAGCGCATGCCCTCGTCGCGAGCCGCGCGACGGATCTCCGAGGTCGGCTTCTTCGCCAGAATCATCTCGCGCACGCGGTCGCTTAAATCCAAAAGTTCGTGAATAGCGGTTCGCCCGCGGAATCCCGTACCCGCGCACTCAATGCACCCCGGCCCTTCGTAGAGAGGAACCTTGCCCCACTGTGCGGGATCGAGCCCGCTGGCTTCCAGAACTTCGGGCGCATAATGCACTTCGGTGCGGCACGACTCGCAAATCAACCGCACCAGGCGCTGCGCCAGAATGCAGTTCAAGGCCGAAACAAAGTTGTAGGGCTCGACGCCCATGTTCAGGAAGCGGCCGATCACGTCGACCACGTTGTTGGCGTGCACGGTAGTGAACACCAGGTGCCCCGTCAGCGCCGACTGAATGGCAATCTGCGCCGTCTCCGTGTCGCGGATTTCGCCGACCATGATTTTGTCCGGGTCGTGGCGCAGAATCGAGCGCAGTCCGCGCGCGAACGTCAGCCCCTTTTTCTCGTTCACCGGAATCTGGGTGATGCCGCGAAGCTGGTACTCGACCGGGTCTTCAATGGTGATGATCTTGTCTTCGTCAGTCTTGATCTCGTTGACCGCGGCGTAGAGCGTCGTCGTTTTGCCGCTACCGGTAGGCCCTGTGACCAGCACCATGCCGTACGGTTCTTTGATGTAGCGCCGGAACTTGCGCAGGTCCTCTTCGTCGAAGCCAACCACGTCGAGCGTCAGGGTGCGGAACTTCTCGCTCATCGATTCTTTATCGAGCACGCGCAGCACAGCGTCTTCGCCGTGAATCGACGGCATGATCGAAACCCGGAAATCGATGGCGCGCCCGTTGTATTTCACCCGGAAGCGTCCATCCTGGGGCACGCGCCGCTCGGAGATATCGAGCTCGCTCATGACCTTGATTCGCGAAATTACGGTAGAGTGATGCTCTTTGCCAATGGGCGGCATGGCCTGCGTGAGCACGCCGTCGATGCGGAACTTGATGACTACCGAGTCATCGCGGGTCTCAATGTGAATATCGGAAGCGCGCCGCTGCAGCGCCGTGAAGATGGTCGTATCGACCAGTCGGATAATCGGGCTGGTATCGCCCGTCGCTGTCAGCTTGTCAATGGTCAGCGTCTCTTCCGCGCCCGTGTTTTCGTCTTCGCGGATGATGGTGAAGCCTTCGCTGGCTTCTTCGAGTACACGCTGCGACTGCTCGGTTTTTTTGAGAATGTCCGAGATCTGCTTCAGCGTCGAAACTTTGGTGATGATGCGCTGCTTCAGCAACAAGCTGATCTCGTCGATCATCATCAGCTGGCTGGGATCGGCGATGGCGATGGCGAGCTTCCCGTCCGGGGTTTCTTCGAGCGGCACAAAGTTGTAGCGGAACATCAGCTCAACCGGAATTTTCTTGAACAGTTCGTGATGCAGTTCGAAGCCGCTTAGGTCGACGAATTCGCAGCGATAGCGCCGCGCCACGTCTTGGGCGCGTTCCAGGTCGGTGATCGGATTGCCGGTGGGGCTGATTGGCCCGCCGTTCCCGCCGTTCACGAACAACGATTTTTTGTCGGCTGTTGCCATTCTTTTACCTGCGCCGCGCCAACCTCATCAGAAACTGCCATTCCGATCGAACGCCCTGTCATTCCGACCCCCAGCCTTGTCATTCCGACCGAAGGGAGGAATCTGCTTTCTCCCCTCAGCGAACTCCCAGAGTGAAGATCGGCAAATACAACGAGATCAGTACTCCGCCCACAAAAATCGCCATGATGATCAGAATGAGCGGTTCAATCAACGCCAAGGAGGCTCCGAGCGCGGTCTGCACATCTTCCTCATAAAACTCCGCCACCGAGTTCAGCATGGCCGGAAGCGCTCCGGTGGATTCGCCCACCTCGATCATTTCCACCGCCAACTCCGGAAAAATCTTCTGCTCTTCCAAACTGGGAGCGAGGCCTTGTCCTTCACGCACCCGAATGCCTGCCCGCATCACACCTTTTAAGATGCGCCGGCTGCTCATGGAAGCGCCTGCCGTTTCCATCGCAGGCACGAGCGGCAGGCCGCCCTGCAACAGGGTCGAAAGCATCCGTGAAAAACTTGCTACCTGGTGCTTCAACCGGATATCACCCAAGAGCGGCATGCTCAAGATCGCCCGGTCAATTCGGTCCGCGCCGCGGTCCGTATCCTTCCAGCGCCACAACACAAAACCCAGGACCACCAGTCCGACGCCCACAAACGGAGCATATTTCTGCGCGTTCTCGCCGACCGCGAGCATGAACAACGTAATGGCCGGAAGCTTCGCATCCAGACTGTTGAACAGGTCCGCAAACTTAGGGACGACGAAGGTGAACAGGAACGTCACCATAATCATTACCACGGTGACCAGCAGCGTGGGATAAATCAGCGATACGAACAGCTTCTTGCGGAAGGTCATCGCCAGCCTCTGGAAGCTGACGTAACGGGTCAGCACTTCGTCGATGTTGCCGCTCTTCTCGCCCGCCATCAATGTCGTGGTATAAATCTTGGGAACGATCCCCTGCGCCGCGAAGGCGTCGGACAGCAATTCTCCGCCTTTGACGCGTTCGCGCACGTTCTCCAAAATCTGCCGCAGTTGCCCGTCCTTCTGCCGCTTGATCAGCAGTTCGAGCGAATTCAGAATGGGCAGTCCGGCCCGGATCAACGTCAGGAACTGCTGGTTGAACACCAGAAACGCGTCCTGCTTTAGCTTCCGCCGACGGCGCAGCGAAACTCCCGAAGTCAGCATTCCCTGGGGCTTGACCCAGTAAACGAGATAACCCTGCTGTGAGAACCGGTCGCGCACCTCGGCTTCCGAGTAGCCGTGCTCGACGTGCTGCTGGACCCGCCCGCGATCGTCCGCGATTTTTACTACAAATTCCGCCATTTGCCGACTTTTCTGTGGTTTCCGGGGTACACCCCTCCGGCCTCAGTCTAACATTCCTGCCCACCATTCTAAGACACTGACCACGCTCAAAATCGTCCCTGCCAGTACGCAAGTAACCTCGATTGGAAACTCAATCCTACAAAGCCAAGTTCTTGCCCACAAAAGCAAGTTCTTGTTGGACAGCAGTCTTCCGAAGCTTTGTCATTCCGAGCGAAGTCGAGGAACCTGCTTTCCGGGACCGAGTGCCGCACCTTAAGGCCCCAGCCCTCCCTCTACCGTTTCGGTGCCCGTCGGAGGCTTAAACTGGAATCGCCCATCAGCGATCGCCACGTTTTCCTTCATCTCGCCGAAGCGGTACTCCGTAGCCGCTCCGTCCACTTCCTGGATGACAATCCGCGCAATCTGGTGGTCTGACGTGATCTCCAGCAGAATCTCGCTCACTCGATCCGCCAACGCCTGCGGCACCCCGCGCAGAACCACATTCCCCGCCTGTAGTGGCTCTACATCCGGAGCTAGAGATAATCCCTGCAACTCTTTCTCTAGCTTGGTTTTACCTAGCAAGAATGCCAGGGGAGAACGCACGTCCTCCAGCTTCTTTGCCGCCGTCTTGCGCGCCTGCCGATCCTCCGGGACGTAAAACCACGCATCTTTCCCATCGCTGACAAACAGCTTGTCTCTGGGAGAACGGTACTCCCAACGCATCTTGCCGGGTTTTTTCAGCCACAGGGTTCCGGACTCGGTCCGTTCCATTCCAGAGCCGCGATACACCTCGGTAAACTCGGCCTCAAGTGAGTGCAAGTGGTTGTAGTGTGCATCCACCGCCGCCGCCAGCGTCTTTACGTCAACCGCAAGGCCAGCAGCCGACAGAACAGTCGCCGTCACACACTGTACGATGGCAAGCCGAAGCAAACGGATTCGCATCTCGATAGCTTTTCACCGGGTACTCGCCCAGGCATGTCAGCACCCTCACGCGCACTCGGGAGGGAAACACGAGGCAAGCTCCTACTGGGGAACTCCTGCCAAGATTGTAACAGGGGCGATTACATCCAGAAAGTCACAAAGATCGCGTAAAGCAATCGTATGGAGGGCCCAAAGTTTAAAAGTGAAGAAGGACGAATGAGGTGGAAGGACTACTCACCATTGGCTAGCGAACAAGGAGTATTGGCGCGTACAGGCAATCTTTCTTAGCAGAGCATTCTCGGTGAGGACGTGCTCCAGCAGCGGATTGTGATACAGCACGTACACGGGTCTGGGATGGGCACGCAGGGATTGTTCGAGATTCGCGAATACCTGGCGCATGCCTAATTCCGGGAACGGATTGAAGAGATAAATCACGAGCGGGTCATCGGGCAAAGGGAAGGCCGTCGCATCGGCGCAGATCGATTCGAGCACAAAACATTTCTGTGACTCACTTTTGTACTGGCGCAAGTTCTGCCGCGCGATTTCGTGCAGCGAGCGTAAGAGCTCCACGCCTACGATGCGACGGAAAGGATAGTCCGACGCCATCAACAGAGTCCGTCCCTTGCCGGAGCCGAGATCGATGAAGGTGAACTCGCGGAAGTTGAGAACTGTCTGCCTGGGATTTGATGACTGCTGCAGCGCGTCGAGCATCTCGTGAAACGCTGCCGGCTCGGTTGGCTGATATGCGGAATGGAACTGGCCCAGCAATCGGTCGCGCCACCCGACGGCGCCGCTGGTCGTGTTGACGCGGTAATCCCAGTCGTAGTCGGCATCGCCGTAGCGTTGTCGCAGACGCTCCGGAGTGGAATCGCGTACGAACTCCCACAGAACTCCCAGAAGCCGGCGTGTGGCGAGGGAGTAGCCCTCATACGAGGCGGCGTACTTCCACCATCGCCAGGCAGTCTGCAGCACGCTGATTTCTGGAGGCGAATCCATGAGAGCAAAATGGGGAGACGTTTAGACATGATACGGGGTACCGCGCCTTCGTGGTCAAAGTCAACGCGCGGACTGCTAGCTATGAGTGTGGAATCTGGGCACCGCGGGAGGCTTGTATCCGGGAGGCAGGCCCTTGGTGAGGAAGTTGAAATCGTCCGGATTCTGGACTTCGATACGGCCTTCAGGAGTCAGCTTGTAGGGATGGCCGTCCGGATCGACCGGGATACCGGGCAGATGTTCGGCGGCGACGAGTTCCGCCATGCTGGTCGGAAGGCGTCCGGCGCGCTCGCCGAACCGGGTGACGGCGGACTGTAAGTTGGTGACGTCTTCATCCACCTGGATCGCGCGCAGGTGTTCGACAGCATTCTGGCGAATATCGGGATCGTGGCTGGAATCGTAGGCGGCGCTCCATAGCAGCCGCGCGGTAGCAAGGTCGCCGCCGTGTTCCGCCATTCTAGCGGCCAGCACTTTCAATAGAGGGTGCGCATTGGGGACCTCCGAGCCTCGTACGAAGGCCAGGGAGGCTTGCTTGTAGTCCTTGAGCTCAGTGTAGTAAACGAAGCCGAGGTCGTAGTAGAGGTGCCAATTGTCAGGATTGTGCTGGATGCCGTACTCCATCAGTTGAATGGCGCGGTCAGGTTCGCCGGCACCGTTCGGCGGAGAGGGCGCGAGAAAGCTGGCGCCGAACTGGTAGGCGGGAAATAGTTGCGGATCGAGCGCTGTGGTGATCTCCAGCAGCGGAGCCAGTTCGTTGTAGGTGTGCGTGCGGTAGACGTGGCGATGTCCGAAGTACTGAACGGCGCGCGTCCAATAGATGCAGGCCATCATGCCGTCGAAGCCCAGACTGGCGCGCTTCACCATCTTCGGTGAGTTTATGTAGAGAGCGTCCTCGGTGGTTGCTGGGGGGCGGATCTCGTCAATGTGGCGCAGCAGAAGGATGCTGGCGGACATTGAGACGGCCAAACACCCGGCGGCGACGATGGTGGTGCGCTGCGCGGCGGTCATCACAGGGAACTCCGGATTGGAATCCGCAAAATCATCTCAGGTTCTTGCGCTCGAAAATCAGGACCGCGGCGCTCAGAGCCATCGCCGTATAGAACAACGCGTAGAGCGTGTTCTGCAGGATGAGTTGCGAACCAAGGGGCTGCTGATGCGCGACCGCGCTGATTACGTTGAGCGCGGAGAAGTTGGGCACCAGATAGGCCGCGGCCGTAGCGAACCATCGGGTGATGCCGTGAGTCAGGGCAGCGAATCCGCGAAGGTCATCGGCGAAGCTGCCGATGACGAACAGTGAAAACGCGAAGACAGCGGAAAGCAGCGGCGTAGAGAACGACGAGAACAGCAGCGCAAGCGAACAGATGATCAGGAATTCGAGGATGATGAAATACAGCGCGACCAGGATCAGAGCGTCGGGCGCGGAGAATTTATGAGCCACGTAGAGCAGCGCGCCGAAGACTCCGATCGCCATAAAGAACGTGTTCACGATCAGCGTTCCCGCCAAGCCCAGGAACTTGCCGACAATGAACTCCCAGCGGCGGACGGGGCGTGACAGGACGGTATAGAGGGTGCGCTTCTCGATTTCTTTCGAGACCAGGCCGATCCCAATGAAGATGGCGATGACTATGCCGAATAGAGAAACTGCCGTCAGTCCCAGGTTGATGACAACCAGGCGCTCAATGTCGATGGAAATCTGGCCCACGAAAATGGCTGCCCCCGAAAGCAGCAGGGCGAAGGCGATCAGGTTATACAGGACGCGATCGCGAACCGCTTCGCGGAAAGTGTTGGACGCAATGTGGACGATGCGTGGGCTCATGACGTCTTCCCCGCAGTAGTTTGGGAGTGCTGCAACTTCTCCACGAAATAAGCTTCGAGCGAGGTGCGCAGCGGCGTGATGGCAATCAGGCGGATGCGCTCGCGACGCAGGGCGTCGATGGCCGCATCTTGCTGCCTTTCGGGGAGGACGCCGCGGACGGTGTCTCCAGTAACGTGGCAATCCGCGCCCAGTGCTTTCATCGAAGCCGGAATTTGCGTACCTTGCCAGATGACTTCTACCTTGCCTTGAACGGTCGAGGTCAAATCTTCCACCGCCCCCACACCGCGCAATTCTCCTTTGTGAATGATGGCCACTCGATCGCACAGTGCTTCGGCGTCGGAAAGAATGTGGGTGGAAAAAAATACCGTTTTGCCTTCCTGCTTGAGTTGCTCCATCAAATCGCGAACTTCGCGGCGACCGAGCGGATCCAAGCCCGACATCGGTTCGTCGAAGAAGACCAGCTTGGGATTATGCAAAATGGCTTGCGCAATTCCGGTGCGCTGCAGCATGCCTTTGGAAAACTTACGCAACTGCACGCCCTTCACCTCGGTGAGGCCCACACGCTGCAACACTTCTTCGACGCGGCGCTTGCGGTCTTTGGCAGGAACTCCCGAGAGCTGTCCGTAATAGTCCAGCAACTCGTGCGCGGTCAGGTAATCGTAGAAATAGGGCTGTTCGGGAAGGAAGCCGATCTGCGCCTTGACTTCAGGATCAGTCCATTCATGACCCAGAATGCGAGCCGTCCCGGCAGTCGGGAACACCAGGCCCATGAGCATTTTCAGAGTCGTGGTTTTGCCCGCGCCGTTGGGGCCGAGGAAGCCAAAGATCTCTCCCTCGTTGACCGTAAGATGAAGGGGTTGCAAGGCGCGTTTCGGTCGCTTGCGCCAGAAACCTATCATGTAGGTCTTTTCCAGACCAAGGATTTCAATCGCGGCCATTGTCAAAGTGTGCTGTGTTCGTGAGTGCGTTCAGGCACTTCCGAATGACATTATATTCAAGAGCGAGGCGGATGGTGCCGTTACGAAGGTACTTACGCTTTAGAGATTGCTCGCCCCGACAAGCATGAGGCATGGACATCCAAGAAGCGTCGCGAGGGTGAAGAAAGCCGGGGGCGCTGCTTGGGCAAAGGAGCTGGGCCGCAGCTTAGTTTGCGAGAAACCAATGAGCTTTATCTTGCACCTGTGTCCAGTCCGCTGAGACGCGCCGGGCTTGCTCATAGGCGGCATTTGCCTCGGCCCGGCGACCGCATTTTTGCAAGGCCGTGGCCAGCAGCAGATAGTGGAAATCGATGGGCTCAACTGCAACGACGCGGGAAAAAAAGTCCGCCGCGGTTGGGAAGTCGGCATCGCGATAGGCCAGCAAACCCAAACCCATCAAAGCGAACGTATCATGCGGGTCGAGTTGCAATGCCTGGTTATAGTTCTCCCTTGCCTCCGACGCTTTGCCGAGCTTTGTATTCGCGATTCCCAGATCTCGGAATGCCATTTCGCGCGCGTCGCGGTCGTTTGTGCCTTGAAGGACACGGCGTGCGTCTGCTATGGCGCCGGAGACGTGCTCATGGCGCAACTCATAATCGGCGAAGTAGGCCACCTGATCCAGTGGGTACCGATGGAATTGCTCCGCTTGAGCGTATTCCGCGATAGCCTCCTCGTGCCTATTCTCCTTGGTTAGCTCTCCCGCCAAATAGGTGTGCGCCATAAAGTTGTGATCGGTGACGTTCAGTGTATATCTCCACAGGGTCTCGCTATTGTGCCAGTATCCGACCTGTCGAGCGGTAAGAAAGGCGGTGCCTGTAACCGCCAGGCATGCGGGCACGGCGAGCCAGCGGAACGAAACCTGCCACTCCCGGCCCGCTTCTGCGATGCTCCAGGTGGCCATCCAAAACAGGCCGATGAACGAGATATAGGCGTAGCGATCGGCCATGGATTGATTGCCGACCTGCACGACTCCGATCATGGGGACCAAAGTGCCCAGAAACCACAACCAGCCCACCACAAGGAAGCGCTTCCGCGATGCCAACGCGAAACCCGTCACCAGCAACAGGAATGCGCACGAAGTTAGAACTTGGTTTATGGGAATGGCATCGTCAAGCAGTGGATACGCAGGCGCAAGCCGGAAGGGCCAGAAGGCGTGAGCGACATAGCGGGCATAGGCAACCATGGCATTCGCCAGCCGCGTGTGCAGGGAATACTCTGCCATTGCGGTGTGTACCGCGGTGTGTTGCGCGCGGATGGTCACGACTGCGTCGACGGCAGAAAGAAGCAGCAAGGGCACTTTCTCGAGCACCAGCCATCGAATCGACGCCGGTGCAAAGCGCGAAGGAACTTCATTGTTCCCGGCAAAGCGAAACCGTTGCAGCGGCCAATAGTCCCAAAGCAGCAGAACGAAGGGAAGGGTAATGATCTGAGGTTTTGCCATCAACCCCACTGCGAAGAGGAGCACCACACAGCTATAGCGTCGAACCGAAGGACGTTGGGCATACAAACCATAGGCCAGCAGGGCGAGCAGGAAAAACATCATGCTGAGGACGTTCTTACGCTCAGCCACCCAAGCCACCGACTCGACGTTCACCGGATGCAGCGCAAACAGTGCCGCCACAATGAGGCTGCGCCATGTGAAACCAGTCGCGCTCTGTAGCAACAGGAACAGCAGTACTGCATTTACGGCATGGAAGAGAAGGCTCGTGTAATGGTGCCCGGCAGCGTTCTTTCCGAATAACTGCCAGTCCAGGGCATGGGAAAACCAGGTCAGCGGGTGCCAGTTCTCACAGTCGAAACTGGTTAACGCCCATCTTAATGTAGCGGAACTCAGACCCGCTTGAACGTGTTTGTTGTTCGTCACGTACTCGTTGTCATCGAGGTTGATAAACGCATTGTGAACAACGGAATTGTAGACAGCGAGCGTGGCGAGAGCCAGCAGCAGAGAGAGGACCACGCTACGTTTTTGGGGAGACGAGAATAAGCCCTGTGGAGTTCGACCAGACTCAATCTTCGGTGCAAGCAACCTTGCCGGTGTGGCTTCGGAACTCATCCGCATAGAAGAATAATTATATTGGGACCATGCTTTGGGTGGATGCCGCTATAGGATGTCTCGGAGTACGTTCGTAACCGCCTTCGGATTCCCTCGAACAACAGACTCCGTACCCGGATGGGTGTGCTCGCTGCTTCCGGTGTGCGCTTTCCGTCTGCCGCGGCAAAGCCGCAATTATTGAATAGCCGCAACCGACCCAGTGCATGGGGGCGCGATCGCTGCGCTTGAAGATCGCACTACCGCATCTTCAAACGAGCAGAAGAACCGATTACCAGTGATATCGAGAAACAGGGGAGTTGCGACGACGCTGTACGATGGCGTCACGCCGCCAACCGCCGGGCTGGAGCCGATTTGCAGGGCAAAAGAGTAACCGCTCTTGGTTCCACTGGACAACGCGCTATCGATAAAGCAACCACTGCTGGTCGACGGCACGCAGGTGGCGCCGACCGGCCCACCTAGATAAGACAAGGTCGTTGCGAAGCCCACGTCCGAATAGGCGGCGGCGTAGGAAATCTCGCCAGCGGTAATAATACGGATGGAGCCCACAGCGGATGACTCGTTGGCCGACACGCGAGCGCGCATCAGGTTTGGAATGGCGATCGCTGCAATGATCAGGATGATCGCCACCACGATCAGCAACTCGATGAGTGAGAAACCCTTCTGTTTCCGCATTGCAGTTGATCCTCTCGCGCGGGTCATCAGTGTTCCCGTGGGGTTCTGATCTTCCGTCTTAGACCACTATTCCTTTGCAAGCACGTCTTGGGCCAATTTCACTTTTCTCGACACGCTTAATGTGGCCTATTTTCAGTGGCATTCCCGTGACCGAATGGTCGGGATAGCCGGGAGGTTGTTCCCTTGACCCCGACACCGGCCGTCCAATGACAGTTTTTGTCACTCAAGTCCGGAGCTTGGCAGGATTACAACAACAGGAATACTTCGGAGAAACAAAAAAAGAGCAGCGAACTCGCATTCGCTGCTCTCTGGCTTGTACCCTCCCCCAGGTACTTCGCCAAACTGGTCATGCCTACTGAAGCGCCAGCGTGGCCGGCGGGCAGGGGTTGGCAAGGATGGCCGACGAAGAGCGGACAACGGCATCTTCAAAGGAGCAGAAGTACCGAGTTCCACTCTGATTCGGGACCGTGGGTGCCGCAAGTATGCTGTAGTCGTTTAGCGGTACGTTTGCGCCCGCGGCTCCAAGGGCGGGCGTGAAGGTGTAGCCGCTCTTGATTCCGCCCGATAGCGAGAAATCGATGAAGCAGCCGGTGGTGGTAGACGGCGTGCAGGCGCCGGCCGCGGCCTGACCCAACTGGGTCAGCACGGTCGTAAAGCCGATGTCCGAGTACGCGGCGTTGTAAGAAATTTCGGCGGTGTTGATGCTACGAACGGAGCCCACGGCGGAGGCCTCATTGGCCGACATGCGGGCGCGCATCAGGTTTGGAATGGCGATGGCTGCAATGATCAGGATGATAGCCACCACGATCAGCAGCTCAATCAGTGAGAACCCCTTTTGTTTACGCATCTCGATTTTTCCTCGTTTTTTCGTGTCGAATTCTTCTGCTCACGAATGAGGCAGTACTGACGATAAGTGCATTTACCTAGCCAAAGCCGCTAGTTACCTTGGTTTCCGGTGGCCTTCGAAAAGCGCTTTCTTTTCAGTGGGGGAGCAAACTTCAGTTCTCTTCTCGCATAGCTCGACTCTCTTAGGGTGGCGGAACATGTCGGTTTGGGCTGACACTTTTTGTCGATCTGCCACGAATTGGCAAGGAGAGGTGGGGAATAGAGGACGGGCGCGAAAGCTGCAATAAAGAAAAAGAGCAGCGAACTCGCGTTCGCTGCTCTCTGGCTTGTACCCTCCCCCAGGTACTTCGCCAAATCGGTTATGCCTACTGCAGCGCCAGAGTCGCTGGCGGGCAGGGGTTGGCAAGGATGGCCGACGAAGAGCGGACAACGGCATCTTCAAAGGAGCAGAAGTACCGAGTTCCACTCTGATTCGGGACCGTGGGTGCCGCGAGTATGCTGTAGTCGTTTAGCGGTACACCTGCGCCCGCAGCTCCAAGGGAGGGCGTGAAGGTGTAGCCGCTCTTGATTCCGCCCGATAGCGAGAAATCGATGAAGCAGCCGGTGGTGGTAGACGGCGTGCAGGCGCCGGCCGCGGCCTGACCCAACTGGGTCAGCACGGTCGTAAAGCCGATGTTCGAGTACGCGGCATTGTAGGAAATTTCGGCGGTGTTGATGCTACGAACGGAGCCCACGGCGGAGGCCTCATTGGCCGACATGCGGGCGCGCATCAGGTTTGGAATGGCGATGGCTGCAATGATCAGGATGATAGCCACCACGATCAGCAGCTCAATCAGTGAGAAACCCTTTTGTTTACGCATCTCGATTTTCCCTCGTTTTCTTCATTTGGAATTTTGTTTTCTGCTCAGGAATGACGCAGTCGTCACGATATCTGCACCTGCTTGGCCAAAGCCACTAGCGTACGTTGGTCCCCAGTGGCGCTTCGAAAAGGGCCTTGTTTTCATCGTAAGGGAGAACTTTAGTCACCTTCTTGTACAACTTTGACTCGCCGGTTCTCACACAATACGTCGGCAGCTTGTCAATTTTTGTCAATCTGTGCCTGCTACGTTTTAAAACGCAGGAGAAGTTGCGCTTGCACGGCGGGGTTCCATGCAATTTTGGGGAACATCTCGAAAGGCTGACATCTACGGCCCGCCAGAATCCCGATCGCCGGTGCTACAAGGAAGTTCTAGAAACTCACGGCTTTCAATAGCATGCAGGTGACGTCGTCGTGCTGGGGAGTGTTGCCGACAAAGAGATCGAGTTCGGCCATGAGGCGCTTGAGCATTTCGCCGGGCTCGCCCGACTTTCCGGCTTCAATCGCGGCCAGCAGGCGAGGCTCGCCGTATTCTTCCTGCCTGGCATTCTCGGCTTCCACTAATCCATCGGTGAAAATAATCAGCCAGTCGCCCGGCACTAACGTGACAGTCGCGGATTCGTATTTCACTTCCGGCTGAATGCCGAAGGGAAGGCCGCCGACATCCAGTCGGTCGATCTGTCCACTGGCCCGGCGCAGGATGGGATTGTTGTGGCCTGCGTTGATGTAGTCGACGGTGCGGCGGACGGGGTCGTACTCCGCCAGGAACGCGGTGGTGAACCGCAAACCGCCCTGGCTGTTGCTGCAGGCGTAGCGGTTCATGTTGGAGGCGAGCTCGGGCAGAGCTACCTGCGCGGTGGAAAGCGTCTTGAGGCTCGCCTGAAACGTGGCCATCAGCATGGCCGCGGGAATGCTCTTGCCCGCGACATCGGCCACGGCGAGAACCACGCGGTTCTCTTCGTTGGTTCGACCGGGGCGCGGGAAGACGTCGTAGTAGTCGCCGGCGACGGTGTTCGCGGGGCGCGTGGCATAAGCGACGAGTAAGCCCGGAATCTGAGGCGGCGCACCCGGCAAGAGCCAGGTCTGGATCTCGCGCGCGATCTGGAGATCGCGCTTCATGACCACGCGATCGGCGATCTCCAGCATGAGCAGCATGAGCAGCAGGAGTCCCGCCCAGAAGTGAGGATCGAATTCGACGGCATAGACATTGCCCTCGCGGCTATATTCGAAGCCGCCGTGGGGAACTACCAGAAGAATCAGGGCCAGAAGCAGCAAGACGCGGCGCGCGGGCGAGAGCTTCTCGAACACCGCCCAGAAAAATTCCTTGACGATGTGCAGGCGTCGCCCACGCCGGGTGAGGCCTTCCGGCGTTTTCGCCTCGACGTCGCGCGAGTACAGTCGATAACTGGTGCGGGCCTCGGACTCGAACTGCGACCAGAGCTGGCTGACCTCGAGGCCTTCGGTGACGCGCCGCCAGAACCTCTGCAGCCGCACGCCGAAGGGGATTCGTTCTGCGGCGGGCTGTCCCGCAGGTGGAGAAGCAGTGGCCATGGGGATCAGGACGATTATAGAGGATTGGGGAATTGGGAAAGTTTGTAATTGGGTAATGGAGGAATGCCTTCCGCACTAGAAAATTCCCAATTGCTCAAATGCCCAATTCCCCAATCGCTAATTTTATGTTCCGAACAGATTTAACTGTTCGTCGAACGCCTGGACCGGCCACTTCGTCGCATAGCGCTCGCGGCGGGCGCGCGTGATTTTGTATTTCTCACGAAGGTGCGCGATCAGATGCGAGAGGCGCTTGGCGTAGGCGGGCGGAAGGAAGGCGCGGTCCTGATAGCGCTGGCGGTAGTTCTGGGCGAGCTGCGGGAAGTGTTGCTCGAGGAATGGAAGGAAGACGGCCGCCGAGCACGGTTTCAGAAAAAGTGGGTTGGCGAAAACGTAATCGGCTCCGGATTCGGCGGCGGCGCGGATCAAGCTTTCCAAATCCTTTGGCGAGTCTGTGATTCCCGGGACCACTGGCGAGCAACTGACGCCCACGCGCAAGCCCGCCTGGCCGAGCGCGCTCACGGCGTCAAGGCGCAAATCAGGGCGAGGAGCGCGGGGCTCGAGAATGCGCGCAAGTTCGACATCGAGGGTGGTGACCGTGATGTGGACCGAGAGTTTGTTGGATCGAGCGACTTCTTTCAGCAGGTCGAGGTCGCGGACAATGAGATTCGACTTAGTCACGATCCCAAGCTCGAAGCCACGATGATGCGCGAACTCCTGTACGATTCCGCGGGTCACTTCGTAGCGGCGTTCGGCCGGCTGGTAGGGATCAGTGGCAGTGCCGAGCGCGATGGCTTCGTCGGGCTTAACACGGCGGAGTTCGTGGCGGAGCAGGCCGGCGGTGTGCTGCTTGACGTAGATCTTCTGCTCGAACTCCATGCCATCGCGCATTTCCATGAACTCGTGAGTGTAGCGGGCATAGCAGTATCGGCATCCGAATTCGCAGCCGCGGTAGGGATTGATGGTCCAGGTGAAGGGCATCTGACGGTTGCTGACGCAGCGGTTCAGCAGCGACTTGGCGGGCAGCGTGAAGTACTCGACGTTGTGCCCTTCGCGTAGGGATTCGCCTTCGGAGGCGAGGCGAGCGATGCCGATGAGTCGGGGCTTGTCGGGAAGGGGAAGCAAGGGCAGGGAAGCCATGAGTGTTCGCCGTTTGTTCGCCTACGATAATCCGCCAATATCTCATTGTCAAGAGGCATCCGGAAACACGGGGAAATCCCTGCGGAATTGGCCACCGGCGGACCGATTTTTCACGGCTCAGCTCATCGGGAGGGTCTTTTCTGAATGGTGCCGCCGCTGTACCGAAGCAGAAACACGTCATCCCCTTGTTCCTTCACAAACATTTGGACCATGTCTTTGTCTCTACGGTGCTTGGTCGACTACACGTAAGACGACCTCCCTGTCAGCATGATTAAACGCTGACAGGTAATGTCCGCCATTCCATGTGCATCGTCCCATCCGCATGCTGTGTTACCTCTATGAACTCGCCACCACCGCCGCCTTGCGTCTCTCGCAGGAATCTGTTGACGGAATCAATCTCACGGTCAGAAATCGCCACGCAGGCCAACGTGGTAATAAGTATGGGTTCGTGACTCGGCTCATTTTCGTACCTTAGACTGATTGGTTAGCGACAGTCGTTCCAGGGCTTGGCGGTCCCAATTTCCGGTGTCGGCGGCTGCTTCATAAGTGCTCTGAAGAAATTCCATCAGCGTTGCTTTCGGATCGACGGAGGTGCGCACGTCGTCGTACATCAGCAGGAACTCTTTCAGTTGCGGATGGTAGAAGGCTGCTTGTGGGCGAACCTTCCGTTCCGCGAAGCCGGGCGGTTCCGGCGCAGCGTAGGAATAGAAAGCCGGTCCCTGGATGTCGCCTCCGCCAGGCCAGAATCCCGCGCTGCTTACTTCGTGAGAGTATGCTTCCCGCGTGATGGGGTCAGCTCCCGCGCGCTCGGGCGCTCGTCTGCCGGAGAAGCGCGTCACGGCAAGATCGAAACTTCCCCAGAAAAAGTGTACGGGGCTGACTTTGCCCAGAAATCCGGCTCGGAATTCCTTGAATCCTTGATCGACCCAGACGAGGATGCGCCAGAATTTATGCACGGCCTCCGCATCGTATGACGAATGAATCTGGTCTTTCTCGAACGGGATAGGATCGGGAATTTCGCACGGAGTCGTCCAGATCCTCACCGTTACGCCGAGTTCGGCAAGGGCGGCCAGGAACTTCTTGTAGAAGTCGGCGACGCTCTGTGGCTTGAGCGCGATCGCGACCACGCGACCTTCGCTGGTTTCGAGCAAGAGCTGATGCTCGATGAAATCAAAGCGTGCTTCGATGGTTCCCTGGATTGTTCCCCGCTGGTAGGGCATCGCGGAAGTAGTCATTCCCCGCGCCGTCGCATAGAAGGGGACGTTCCAGAAATGATTTACCAGCGGACACAATTTGAGGCGCACTTTCCCGACGACCTGCGTCCACATGTGCAATGTGGCTAGTGTGTCCTTCCAGTTATCGAGAGGCAATGCGGGCAACTGGTCCTGACCGTGTGTTTCGTTAGGGGTCATGGTTCATATCTTCCCGGCCAACCAATGTACACCAGACCCGTGAGGCGTTTACCACTCGTGACTTACTTCTGATCGCGGAGCTTTTTGAGAGCCTCGAAACTCCGCTATTGCTTGTCTGCCGGGGCCTCCGCGGGCTTGGCAAAAAGCTTGGGATCGAGCGTGGGATTGAGTTCGATCTTTTTGACTTCAGCGTTGCTGGTTTCTGTTCCGTCTTGCTTGTTTTGATGCTTGTAGGGCATGGTGAGGCCGTCGGCGGCGCGCCAATCGGCGAGATTGGTTTCGCCTTCGAAGGGGCCGGATCGTCCCATGGCTTTATATTTTTCGCGCAGAACGTAGCCAGTCTTGGGATCGATGTACCAGCGGACCCAGGGAATGGCTCCGTCGATATCGAGGATGGCGGCGTCGACGTCGCCGATTTTTTCCGTGCCCGCGGCGGTGAAGGTGAACGTAGGATCGTCGGCGTGCTGCGCGACGTAGACGAGATCGTGTTGCAGTTGAGAGAGCATCTCGGTCTTCTGTGCGGGCGGCATGCTGCGCGAGCCCATGCCGGCCATACTCATGAAGGCCGCGTCGGAAGAAACCACGATGGTGAGAGCGCCTTGTGGCATCTGCACGTCGACATGCATGCGGTCCGGAAAGGCGAGGAACACGTCAACCGGGGAAGGCGGGCCGCCGGAATCGCTTTCCGCGATGCTGACGTGCATGGCCTGGATGGATTTGAGCTTGGGCAGGCCACCCATGGCAGCAGCGACTTTCGCGGCCAGCGCTTTGCCTTCCGGATTGGAGGCCGCAGGCTTGGCGTTTTCTTCTCCTTGTCCTTTTTCGGCGGGCGGAGGAGGAATAGTGATATCGATGTTTTTCACGGGACCGAGCGAGGAGAGCGGCTTATCGAATTCCTTGGTGTTGCCGACGACCAGCACGGCCATTTGATCGCGGTGCATATATTTGGCGGCGACGCGGTTGACGTCGGCGGCCGTGACCTTCTTGATTTCCGCCTCGTACTTGTCGAGCCAGTCGGAAGGATATCCGTAATACTCGTAGGTCATGCGTTCGGCGAGAATTTTGTCGGGCGAATCGAGGCGGAAGATGAACGCATTAAGAATGGCGTCTTTCGCGCGCTGGATTTCGTCGTCGGTGATGGGCTGCTTCGAGAGATTGTCGATATCTTCGGTGGCAGCCTGAATGGCTTCGATCGTAGTCCCACTCTTGGTGCCGATCGCCACCTGCAGAATGCCGGGATGGCCGAAGTTGCTGCCAATGCCGCCACCGACGCTATAGGCGAGTCCGCGCTTGGTGCGAATGTCGTTGAACAGACGCGAAGAAAAACCGCCGCCGAAGGCTTCGTTGAACACGCTGATGGCGTAATAGTCGGGATTGTCGCGTGTGATGCCGAGCCCCAGCATATGGATGGTGCTTTGGTTCACATCCTCTTTAGACACCAGGTAATTGCCGGGCGGGGCGGGGGAATACTTAATTTCGTTTTTCCTGGGAACGGCTGCACCTTTGGGCCACGAGTCGAATGCGGCGCGCAGACGGGCTTCCATCGCCGCCGAGTCAAAGTCTCCGCTGATGCCGAGAATAATGTTGTTGGGATGCACGTACTTGCCATGCCAGTCGATCAGATCCTGTCGCGTGACGGCGGCCACGGTGGCATATTCGGCGTCGCGCGCGTAGGGATTGTTGGAGCCGTAGGCCAACTTCACGGACTCGCGATGGGCGATTTCGCCCACGTCGTCGTTGCGTCGCGAGATAGCGTCGTCCTCTTCTTTCTGGGCAATGTCGAGTTTGTCGGCGCGGAATTCGGGATTCTGCAACACGTCCACGAAGGCCTTGAAGACGTCATCGAGGTCGCCCTTCAGGCACGACCAACTGATGGTGGTGGAGTCGGGGCCGCCGCCGGTTTCTACTTTGGCCGCGCGGACTTCGAGGAAGTCGTCGAGTTGGTCGCCGGTCTGGGTTTTGGTGCCGCCGGTGCGCCAGACTTCGCCGTACATATCGACCAGGCCGACCTTGGTGGCGGGTTCGTTGACCGAACCGCCTCGGATGCGTGCGGTACCGTCGATGAGCGGCAGTTCGTGATCCTCCTGCAAGAAAATCACCATGCCGTTCTTAAGCTCGATGCGCTTGGGCTGCTGCGGCTTGAAGGGGGTCAGCGGAGGGATTGTGATCTGCTGCCAACTCGTGGCCTGAGCCGCGGTTTGGGGAACGGTTGTGAACGTCGCGGCGGCAGCGATTACGAGAAGAAGAGACCTCTTCATCGCGCACCTCCCTGATCAGCGGAGTCATTGGAAGATTGGGCTCCTCCGCCCGCGGCGCCGCCTCCACCGGAGGTTTCGATCACGCCTATAGTGCGGTTGGTGTCGACGAAGATTTCATTCGCGATGCGGCGAATGTCGGCCTTCGTCACCTGGTCGATGCGGTCCACCGAGCGGAACAACTCGCGCCAGTCGCCGTAGCGAGTCTGATAGGTCGCAAGTTGCGTGGCCAAGCCCTCGTTGTCGGCGAGGCCGCGAATCAGATTGGCTTTGGAGCGAGTCTTGATCATCTTCAGTTCGTCGTCCGTGATGTCTTCCTTCTTGATCTTGTCAATCTCCACGTGGATGGCGTCGGCCATTTCCTGCGTGGTGTGACCGGGCAGCGGGACGGCGTAGAAGGCGAACAGGTGCGGGTATTTGGTGCCGGGCATGCCGGTGAAACCAGCAGAGTAAGAAGCGATTTTCTTGTCGCGCACCAGCGCACGATAGAGACGCGAGGTACGGCCTTCGGACATCAGGTCGGTGATGGCGTCGAAGACGGCATCATCTTTGCTGCGGTAATCGGGACGGTGGTAACCCTCAAGGTAAAGCGGTTGCGAGGGATCTTTCAGCACGACTTTGCGCTCGGAGTTTTGCGGCGGCTCAGTTGTTGTGGTCTCGTCGGGCTGGGGACGCGTGGACAGCCGGCTGAAATATTTTTCGAGGATGGGCATGGCCTCAGACACTTTCACGTCGCCGGCAACGGCGACCACCATGTTCGCAGGCACGTAGTATTTGTCGAAGAACTTCTGCGCGTCGGTGGCGGAGAAGGAGTTCAGATCGGCCATCCAGCCTATCGTCGGCCGATGATAGGGGTGAGCCTCAAACGCGGCAGCAGTGAATTGCTCGACCAGACGGCCGATAGGGTTGCTGTCGGTGCGCAGGCGGCGTTCCTCGATGACCACATTGCGTTCTTTATAAAACTCACGCAGTACGGGATGCAGGAAGCGTTCGGATTCGAGGTATGCCCAGAGTTCTAAACGATTTTCCGGCAGCGAGTAGTGATAGGCCGTCTCGTCGTAACTGGTGAAGGCGTTCATGTCTTCACCACCGTTTTGTTCGACGAGCTTGCCGAAGGCGTTGCTGACGACGTACTTGTCGGCCTCGGCGATGGCGTCTTTCCAGGCTTTTTCCAGCTGTTTCAACTTCGCTTCATCGCGGCCGACGGTTTTGTCGCGCTCGGCGATGTAAGCGGCGTACGCAATTTCGACCTTCTCCAGGGCGGGTTTTTCAGCGACGTAGTCGGTAGTGCCGATTTTGTCGGTGCCCTTAAACGCCATGTGTTCGAACATGTGGGCGAGTCCGGTGGCGCCCAGGGGATCCTGCGCGGAACCAGCGTCTACCAGAGTAAAGAAGGAGAAGACGGGGGCTTCTGGTCGCTCACAGATCAATAGCGTGAGACCGTTGGGCAGCTTCTTGACCGTGATACGCTTTTCGAAAGACGCGACGTCCTGCGCCAGGGCAAAGGCGGAGAGAAGGAAAAAGACAACGGCAGTTCTCAGAGTGCGGTGTTTCATTCGACCTCCGACGCTTGGGCGAGCATCTTCTGCGACAGACATGAGTTGGACGTACCTGCAGCGCAGAAGTTTGAAAGTACGTGGGCGGAAGGGAAGTTGTCAAACGAGCAGCGCGGCGCAGTGTCAGTTAGATCCATCCGCCTGCGATCTGGTGGCAGGCCCCGCGGTTTCCTCCAACCCGCTGCAGAGTTCAGGGTTTGGCAACCTGCTTGCCGATTACAGCCTGCAACTCGGCATATTTCAGATCGGTGGGCGCCGCGTGCTCTTGCCACAGCACGTGTCCACTGGCGTCCGCCACAACCAAATATGCATCTTCCGGAGCAGCATAGCCAACCAGTTTCTTCCAGGCTTCTTCGTCGCTGAAGAACGGAACAAAGTGTGGCCATTCGTCTCTCGGAACCTTTCGTCGCATGCCGTGTAGCACCATGCGCATTACAAACGAGGGCACGCCCTGAAAATCCGCCAGTTCATAGTAAGCGACACGTGGCTCACTCAGGTAAGCGGGCTTGAGTCGTTGATTCCAGCTATCGCATTCTTTTTCACCCTTGTGCGAAAAGCTGATCAGGAGAAGAAGGGGCTTCCGGCTGTCGCTCTGCGGGAAGGTGACCACGGATTTGTCAAGCGCTTTGGCTTGCGTTACCGGGACCTGCTGCGCTCGGCAGAGCGCCGCGAAGCATGCGAATGTGACTGCATTTGTTAAATATTTCCGCGCCTTCAGCATTCCGGCTCCTTCTGAGATAGCCGCACCGAATCGAACCATAGAGCTGTGGCGCCGACTCATCGCACGCGCGTTTGTTGACGTACGGAGCGGCTCCCCCTCGAAATTACGTTCCAGTGCGGCCGACAGTTCAAGGTTGTTTTGAATATCCTGACACCGAGGAGGTGCCTGTTGCAAAATAGCAGCGGGAGGTCATGTGACCGATTCGACCGTTGAGATTCAGGGCAGGCATCTGAAGCTGTCGAACCTGGAGAAGGTGCTATACCCCGCCACGGGATTTACCAAGCAGCAGGTTATCGATTACTACATTCGGATCGCGCCGGCGATCATTCCGCATCTCGCGGGACGGGCGCTGACCCGCAAGCGGTATCCCGACGGCGTGGATGGCGAACCTTTTTTTGAGAAGAACGCGCCTAAGTACCGGCCGGACTGGGTGAAGACAGCGCCGATCTGGAGTGAGGGCAACCGGCGCACCATTCATTACGTTCTGGCGAATGATCTGGCCACTCTGGTTTGGCTGGCGAATCTGGCGGCACTCGAATTGCATCCGTCGTTGGCCCTGGCCAAGGATATTACCTGTCCGACGGAGATGGTGTTCGACCTCGACCCCGGGGCGCCGGCGAACATGGTGCAATGCTGCCAGGTGGGACTGTGGTTGCGCGAGATCTTCGAGCACTTCGGAATGCAAAGTTTTCCGAAGACGTCTGGATCGAAAGGGCTGCAGATTTACGTTCCGCTGAATACGCCGACGAATTACGATGCGACCAAGACGTTTGCACACGCGCTGGCGCAATTGCTGGAGCAGGAGCATCCGGAGATGGTCGTTTCCGATATGAAGAAAACGCTTCGTACCGGAAAAGTCCTGGTGGACTGGAGTCAGAACGATGAGCATAAGACGACGGTCGCGGTCTATTCGTTGCGGGCGCGCGAGCATCCCACGGTTTCTACTCCGGTGACGTGGGAGGACGTGGAGCGCACGTTCAAAAAGAAGGACGTCAACCTGCTGGTGTTCGAGGCGCCACAAGTGGTTTCGCGCTTTGAGAAGATCGGCGATTTGTTTGCGCCGGTGATCACGTTGAAGCAGCGGCTGCCGGATTTGAAAGGCGTGGTGGGGGCGGCGGGGAAGGAACCGCAGCGCATCGAGATCGCAGCTCAAGCGAACGAGGATCCGCGGCCGACGCGCAAGACAGCCGTCAAGAAAAAGTCTGGACCGAAGAAGACCATGCGGAAGAAGAAACCGCGCAAGGTATAATTCCGGGCTTGTGTGGCGCGGACACTCCCTTTCGGCAGGCTCAGGGTAGGCTTTGTCCGCGATGCAGCGCCACCGACCTAGCCGCGAGCATATTTTATGCCACAACTTTTCGCCGGAACGTCAGGATGGGCTTACCCGAGTTGGAAGCCCAATTTTTATCCAGCCAAGTTGGCGCAGAAGAAATTTCTGAGCCACTACTCGACGCAGCTGAATACGGTCGAAGTGAATTTTACTTTCCGGCAGCTTGTCAAAGAATCGACCATCCAGAACTGGCTTCAAGACACGCCCGCACATTTTCGCTTCGGCATCAAGGCGCATCAGGTGATCACCCACATCAAGCGGCTCAAGGGTACGGAGGACTTTGTGCCGCGATTTCTGGCGACCATTGAGCCCCTGGCTGCCGCGGGCAAACTTGGACCCGTCCTGTTTCAACTTCCGCCGAATCTGAAGGCGGATGCGGCGCTGCTGAAGGACTTTCTGGCGATCCTGCCGCGCACGGTGCCGGCGGCATTTGAATTTCGGCATGAGTCGTGGTTCGGCGATTCGACCTGGGATTTGCTGAGGTCGAGCAATGCGGCACTGTGTGTGGCCGAGACCGAGACGATGACCACTCCCGATGTTGCGACTGGCGCGTTTGTCTATTACCGCTTTCGTAAGCCGAGCTACACAGGGGACGAACGGCGCTCGATGATTGATCGTATTGCGCAGCACGTCGCTGCCGGGCGCGATGTGTTTGCTTATTTCAAACATGAGGAAACGCCGGAAGGGGCGTTGTTTGCGGTCGATTTGCTGCGATCCGTGAAAGTCGGGGAGTGAAGTTGAAAAGGGATATCCAGTCTGCAGTTCTTCTTTGTATTGTGCTCTCCCTGACGATAAGCTCTGCGTCGGCTGAAGATTCGCCGCTGCGCACGGTTCACGTTTTTGTCGCGCTCGCCGACAATCAGAGCCAGGGCATCATTCCAGTCCCTGCGAAGCTCGGGAACGGCGAAGATTCAGAACACAACCTCTACTGGGGCTCGGCGTATGGCGTGAAGACGTTTTTCGCGCACAGCACGGACTGGATGCGGATCGCCTGCGGTGAGAAGCCGAAGGCCGAGATTCTCGAGCGCTGCGTGTTTAAGCATCGAGCGGCTAATGTGTATCTCGTGGCCGATGCGTATCGTGGCCGCGAGATCCGGCAAGCGATTCTTGATTTTCTGGCTTCAGCGGCGGGCGATGACCCGGAGACTGTGAGCGTGCCGGGTCCGCCTGGAGCGCTGAAGGTGCCGATTCGTGGCGGCGCGAACCTTGTGGTCTACATCGGCCATGACGGTTTGATGGATTTTCAACTGCAACAGTTTCCCCACAAGAAGAACGA
The DNA here is from genome assembly GCA_963707205.1 of uncultured Acidobacteriaceae bacterium. Lineage (GTDB taxonomy): Bacteria > Acidobacteriota > Terriglobia > Terriglobales > Acidobacteriaceae > Sulfotelmatobacter. The sequence goes on along the minus strand of CAVPQE010000031.1, from coordinate 54,546 downwards.
ACGTCATCGCCTTGCGGTGGTCTTAGCTTGCGCGAGCAAACAATATTTCGCGGAGTCGGTGCGGGCCTCAGGCGCCTATCCTTTACTGTGGACAACGGGGCTGATGGCTCCCGAGGCCTACACGCTGAAGAGCGCGCTGGACGGTTGGATCGCGGGGGAGAACAACGAACAGATTCGCGATCGCGCAGCCGGTGCCTATGACAAATATCAGAAGTGCGGGTTCCGCGCGGCGCACCGGTTGCTCGTTACTGGGTGGTGAGCCGCGAGAGAGAAGTAGAAAGCTACGTTTCTCCGACGGGTTGCCCGCGCACCCGCTTCATCACTTCTTCTCGCGTCCGATAACGCGCATACTGAATCTCTTCTTCCGCTATGGCTTCCGAGGGTAACTCGCGCGTGCTATCGGGCTTTCTCGACTACCTGCGCATCGAGAAGGGGCTGGCGCAGCTTTCGATTAGCGCTTATACCACCGACATACTTCAGTTTGCCGAGTTTCTGGCGACACGGAAACGGCTTCTGATGACTGCGCGGCGCAGTGACGTGCGCGAATTCCTGCAGCAGCTTTTTTCGAATCAGGTGGACCCGCGCAGCGTGGGACGGAAGCTTTCGGCGTTGCGTCACCTCTATCGTTACCTGTTGCTCGACAAAAGAATTGAGCACGATCCGACGCTGAATATCGAGTCGCCCCGGCAGTGGAAGGTGTTGCCGAAGTCTCTGGCGCGCGATGAAGTCGAATCGACGCTCGCCTCTCCGGCTGCGTTGCTGGCGAATGGGCATCGAAATTCGAAAGACGCGGCAGCATTGGCGGCGCGCGATCGGGCCATGCTGGAGTTGTTATACGCGGGGGCGTTGCGAGTTTCGGAGATGGTGAACGCCACGCTCGAGGATTTGAAGCTGGAATCGGGATACATGCTGGTGCGCGGTAAGGGGGATAAGGAACGCATTGTGCCGCTGGGCAGGCCAGCGCAAGAGTCGCTTTCGCAGTATCTGGCGCAGGGGCGTCCGGTGCTGGCCGAGGGGCAAGGGTCGAAAAATCCCTACCCTCTCGCGAAGAACGCGAGAAGGGTGGGGCACACAGCCGAGACTAAGGTGGGAAATTCGCCGGTTCTGTTTATTGCGCGCGGTGGCCGCAAGTTGACGCGGCAGCGCGTTTGGCAGATGGTGGGTGCGGCATCGGTTGCTTCCGGACGGCACGCTTCGCCGCACATGCTGCGACACTCATGCGCGACACACATGGTGGAAAACGGAGCGGACCTGCGTACGGTGCAGACAATTCTGGGCCACGCGGACATTTCAACCACGCAGATTTACACGCACCTAGCGCTGGATCGGCTGCGGACCGTGTATCAGAAGCATCATCCAAGGGCCAAGGCGAAATAAACAGGCATGCCGAAAACCAGTACGATCGTCGAAAAGGCAGTGGCCGACTTCCTCCGCCATTTGCGCGAGCGCAACGCCTCGCCGCATACGATCAAAGCGTATAGCGGCGATCTGGCAAACTTCGCAGCTTACGCGGGTTCGCGCGGATGGAAATCCATCGACCACATCGCGATCCGCGGATTTCTATCGCAACTCTACGAAAAAGGGCTGGGGAAGACTTCCGTGGCGCGATCGCTGGCGGCGGTGCGATCGCTGTATCGCTGGCTGGCGCGGGAGGGCGTGGTCGAACAGAATCCTGCGAAGCTAGTGGCGACACCGAGACTGCCAAAGAAACTTCCGCGCGTGCCGACTATCGAAGAGATGAACTCGGTGCTCGATGGGCAGATGCCGGAAGTAGCGGCCTTTCCCGAGCGCGATCGGCTGATGCTCGAACTGCTCTATGGATGCGGCATCCGGAACTCAGAGCTTACTGGAATCAATGTCGACGACATTCGCCTGAGCGCGGAGGCGATTCTGATTCGCGGCAAAGGAAAGAAGGAACGATACGTTCCGTTTGGCGGTTCAGCAAAAAGTGCGCTGGCGGCCTATTTTCCGGCGCGGCAGGCGATGCTGGCGGAAACGCACAAGAATACGGTGGCGCTGTTCGTTAACCATCGCGGCGGAAGGCTGACTACGCGCAGCGTGGGCCGCATCATCAAGAAAATTGCGATTGCGAAGGGACTGTCGCCGGACGTTCATCCTCACACGTTGCGCCATGCTTTTGGCACGCACATGCTGGAAGAAGGCGCCGACCTGCGCGCCATTCAGGAATTGCTCGGCCACGAGCGTCTTGCTACGACGCAGCGCTATACGCAGCTTTCGATGAAGCATGTGTTGCAGGTCTACGATCAGACGCATCCCCGCGCCAAGTAGCCAGAGTTTCCACCTTCGATTACCTCAGTAATTTGGGGTTCCCTGACTGCCATTCGAGAATATTAGGAACGGGAAGCTCTTACCCTTAACTTCCTGTTGATTCAACTTCGAGTTCGCGACCTCTGACCCCCGGGGGCACTATGCGCAAGATCAATCCGGAACTCTGGCTGCTGCTGTTCTTGGTACTGATCGCTGCGATGTTGAATTTTCTCGTCGCGTCGCAGGGGATGGCCCTGGTTTTTTATTTTCTTCCGACACTATTTTCCGCATATCACTTTGGACGGCGGCACGCCACGCTCACGGCGGTTGCCAGCGTGGTGATGGTGGTGTTGCTGGCATTCGTGAATCCGGCGATGTTCAACCGGCGGGTGGAATTGCCCTTCGACGCACGCTGGTTCGACCTAACGCTGTGGGGCGGAGTCCTGATGGTAGCGGGTTATGCCACCGGAACGCTCTACGAGCGAAATCAGAAAACGCTGCGAGAGATGGAAGACGGCTACGACGGGATGCTGGTGATCCTGCAGAATTTTCTGGCCAACCAAAAATATAGCGAAACGCACGCCTACCGCATCTCGATGTGCGCCACTAAGATTGCGGAAGCGGTCGGGCTGGACTCCGGAAGCATCGAAGACATTCGCACGGCAGCGCTGTTGTTCAACATGAAGGAGATGGGAATCACCAACGAAGTTCTCTGCAAAGCGGCCCAAGTGTCGCAGGAAGACTTACAACAGGCAATGCAGAATCGCGGCAAGGCGCAGTCGAAGGCTGGCGCGATGAGCGGGTCATTGCGGCGGGCGATTCCGATTTTTCTTTCGGAGCGGCAGTTGCGGCAAAATGGCGGCAAGACCGAAGATGCTTCGTTCGAAGTGCAGGTTCTGGTGCTCGCGGAAGAGTACGAAGCTCTGACCAGCGGAGAAAGAGGCGCGAAGATGTCCCCCGCGCAGGCGGGGCAGGAAGTGATCAAACGGGCGGGGAGCCGCTACGATTCACTCGTGCTGAACGGCTTCACTGCGGTCTTTTGCGGGCAGGCCGCGGGCGCGGGCGCCTGAGGCGCGGGCCCGCATCACTGAGGCTTTCGCAGTTCCTCCCACATTTCAACGATCCGTGCTTTCAAGTCAGCAGTGAGTTTTGTGTACGCTTCTTCTGACGCCTGGGACTCCTGCGGCGGAACAATCGGATCACCGAAGACCATCTTCAGCGGCGTGAAGCCGCGGAAGTTTTGGTTTCTTGGCCACGCCTCATAAAAGCCCTCGATCGCCACGGGAACGATCGGCACCTGCAAGTGAATCGACAGGATTGCCGCGCCTTTCTTGAAGATTCTGGGACTGCCGTCGATCGAGCGCTCGCCTTCGGGGTAGAGAACGAGCGCCATTCCATGTCTTAAGCCGAACGCGCCAGCGCGCATGGCCGGGATTAAATTCGCGTCCGGATCGAGCACCATGACCTTGATGGAGCGCGCGAGTCGCCGCATCATTCCTTTACCGAAGTGGTCGCTGGTGCCCACGGCAAAGGCCCTAAAGAACACTTCCGGCGGCAGAACGCCCGCCAGGACCAGCGGATCGAGATAGCTCTGATGGTTTGACGAGAGAATGTATCCGCCAGCCTTGGGGAGTTTCTCCAACCCGCTCACTTTTAAATGAAAGCCGTCGAGAGCGATGAGTTGCAGCACTCTCGAGACCAGGTACCAGAACGTGTCGTTGATTCGATTGGGATGGGCCAGCGCGAGGACGTCGGGGTCGTCGGGATCTTCGGCCAGGATGGACTTCCATCCGGCAAAGGTCACGCGCGTGCCAGCACTGCCGGTCGCTGTGGCAGCGCTTTTCAGGACGGCATCGATGAGATCGTCGACGGTGTAGATCTCGGTGAGTTGCGACTCATCAACATTGCCTCCGAGTTCCTCTTCGAGGCGGCTGAGCAACTCGACGCGCTGCATGGAGTCGAAGCCGAGATCGAGATCCAGATTGAGTGTGGGCCGCAAAGTAATGGTGGCAGAGCGTGCGGTTTCGCGGACAATCTTCAGACCGCGCTGCACGTCGGGTCGATCAAGCCAGGCAGTCTCGTCCGCGGTTAAAGGCTTTTCCGACGGCAGTTCCGAATCATCCGCAACTTTCTTCGCTTGATTTGCTTTTACCCGCTTCTCGACTTCGAAGCGCTTGATTTTGCGGGTGGTGGTGCGGGGCAAATCCTCCTGCCAGATTTCGTAGCTGCCAATGCGCTTAGTGGAAGCGATCCCGGGCGACAGGCCTTCAATATCGAAGCGAATAATCTCCTTCGCGTTGACAATCTTGCGTTGCCGCAGCGCGTCGAAGTTTGGGACAATCACGGCGTGCAGGCGATCGCCACCTTCGCCGGGCTTGCCTTCCAGTCCCATCACCGCCATTTCCTTAATGTATGGCGACTTCAGGTAATGGGCTTCGATCTCTTCGGGATAGACGTTCTTGCCGTTGCTCAGAACGATCACCTCTTTCTTGCGCCCGGTGAGGAAGAGGTGGTCGTGCGAGTCGAAATAACCGAGGTCGCCGGTGAGCAACCATCCGTCGCGGAGGACTGCGGCGGTGGCGTCGGGACGGTTCCAATAGCCTTTCATTACGACCGCGCCCCGCAGTGCGACCTCGCCGACCGCGGGGCTGTCGTCCTGCGGCTGCGGGTCGACGATCTTGGTCTCGACGCCTTTCATCGCCTTGCCGACTGAGCCAATTTCGTTATCGTTGGGGGAATTGGCGAAGACTGCGGCGGTCGTTTCCGTGAGGCCGTACGCCTGTAAAACGTCGATGCCGAGATCGTGGAAAGCCCGTGCGATTGCTGGATCAAAGCGCGAGCCGCCGGTCACCAGGTAGCGCATTTTTGGCCCCAGCGTATCGTGCACTTTGCGGAATAAGATTGGGCCCGCGTTGATTCCGACTTTGCGCAGAGTGCGATTGAGCCTAACCATCCCAGAGAAGAGTCTCTGCGTCATCGCGCCTCGCTTGGCAATCTCCTGAAGCAGACGCTCGTGAATCAGGTAAAAGAATTGTGGCACGACCGCGAATGCCGTGATGTTACGCTCGCTCAAAGCCCGCAGCAGTTCCGTGGTGTTGAGCGTTTCCAGATACACGACGCGCGATCCCTTGACCAACGGGAGCAGCAGGTTAGCCATCTGCGCCAGCACGTGAAATAGGGGCAGCACGCCGAGCAGCGCGTCGTTCGGTCCAATGTCCACCCAGTTGAAAACGGCTTCGACTTCGCCCAGGAAATTGGAATGCGTCAGCATCACGCCTTTGGGGTCGGCGGTGGTGCCGGAGGTATAGAGCAGGGATGCGAGATCGTCCTCTTTGGGTGCCGCGGCTTTGAAGTTGCCCGGGCCGTCGTCGAAGATCGCGGGCAGATTGCCCAGCCAGCGTTCCTGAATGGAATGGTCGGTCATGCGGTCTGGGTCCATGAGGATCAGACCCAGCTTCAGTTCGGTGGCCGCAGGGCGCACGACTGGAACATGCTTGGCGTCACAGAAGACCGCCGAGGTGCCGCTGTCTTTCAGCAGCTTGGTGACTTGGTTGTCGTGCAGGGCGGTGTCGAGGGGAACGGCGGCGCAGCCGGAGGCGATGATTCCCAGGTACGCGGCGACCCAGCGCGGGTGATTGTCGGCCAGAATCGCAAGCCGCGATCCGCGAGCAAATTTGTTCTCAGAAATCCAGCGGCCCACGGATTCAGCCATGCGGCGAAGTTCGGCGTACGTGCAACTTTCGAGATGATCGTGGCGCTGCAGTTCCAGCGCGACATTGTCGGGCCAGCGCTGGGAGCATTCGACAAAGCGATCGTAGAAGGTGGGCATTGGTCGTGGCGAATATACACGAAAAGCCCCTCGGGCCGCAGTGTTTGGGCGACGGCTATTCGGGTTTCAAATTCCAATTACTGCCCATGCGCCTAACGATGCTCAGGTTAGCGGGAAGATAAGTTATCCAAAGGTCAGCGTCTTTTTTATGGCTTCTTGGGAGGTTGCGCCTGTTCCGCTTTGGCGATCGCTTTGCGGAACTCCTCCACGGCGGTAACTGCAGGTTCGCGCAGACAGTTCTTAGCTATGTAGCGCCAGACTGGCGAGGAATCCAGCGGATATTCCACCCCGCCGCGATACACTTCGAACGTGTCTTCGGATGCGCCGACCTCATTGCTCATGCGCGGACCATTTTGTGGACCCATTTGCGGTCCCATGCCCGGGTCGCTGAGCGGCGGCGGTTGGCCCTGCTGGGCGCCGACGCGGACGCTGCCATCCCCGGTTTGCACCGTTCCCGGGCGCTGGTCAATCGGTCCGCCCTTTATCGTTGGTCGTACGGCGTTACCGTTTGCGGTTCGAACCGCGATGACCAGATCAGATTCCTGTCCGTCCATTACTGGTTGTAGCCGGCCCCATCGCATCAGCGCCTTCTCCACATTATCGCGGGCGGTGGCGTTGATCATGGGCTCGTCAACCGGTTCTCCTGCATCCGGGCTTACCACTACCCGCACGGTGGTGGCTCGCAAAACGTAGTCTGGCAGAGAAGATTTCTTCTTGTCCTTCGCATTGGCAGGAACGGCCAGGAGCGCAGCTAAAAGGAACAGCGAGGAGAGGCGTGCAGTCATGGGAGCCTCCGTGACCAGCGACTGATGCCACCATTATACTGGAGGTGCGCAAGGGTGCTTCGTCGCGGACTGCGCTCGCATCTAATGTGCTAGGCTTTAAAGGTATTTTCGGGCGTGCTGCCCTCTGAAGGAATTCCGGTTGATTAATCAGTTATTAGGCAAGGTTTTTGGGACCAAAAACGAACGGGTCGTTAAGTCGCTAACTCCAAGGGTCCAGGCGGTCAACGCGCTCGAGCCGCAGATCCAGAAGCTCAGCGATGCCGAACTGCGCGCCAAGACGGACGAATTCCGGCAGCGCATTCAGGAGCGGCTGGGCCGTGTTACGAGGAGTCCTCAAGCCGAGACCGCCGATCCGGAAGCGGAGGACGAGCCCGATATAGATCAGCAGAAACAGTTTGAAAAAGAACAATACGAGGCTCTGCAGGAAGTCCTCGACGAGATTCTGGTGGAGGCTTTTGCGGTGGTCCGCGAGGCCGGACGCCGGGTGCTCAACATGCGGCACTTCGACGTGCAGTTGATCGGTGGCATGGTGCTGCACCAGGGCACGATCTCGGAAATGAAAACCGGCGAAGGCAAGACGCTGGTCGCGACACTTCCGGTATATCTCAACGCGCTCAGCGGGCGCGGCGTCCATGTGGTCACGGTCAACGACTACCTGGCCAAACGTGACTCGGAATGGATGGGCAGGCTGTACCGGTTCCTAGGCCTGACGGTGGGTGTGATCGTGCATGACCTGGATGACGAGCAACGGCGAGCGGCCTATGCGGCTGACGTGACCTACGGCACCAACAACGAGTTCGGCTTCGACTACCTACGCGACAACATGAAGTTCGATATCAAGGATTGTGTGCAGCGCGGGCACCATTACGCGATCGTCGACGAAGTCGACTCCATCCTGATCGACGAAGCTCGCACACCTCTGATTATTTCTGGCGCCAGCGAGGAATCGACCGACAAGTACTACAAGGTCAACCGCATCATTCCCAAGCTGGAGAAGGGCGAGGAGATCGAAGGTCCCCCGGGTGAACCCGCGGAGCTTACCGGCGACTTCGTGGTCGATGAAAAGCACCGCAACATCACGGTGACCGATGAAGGCTGGGTGAAGGTAGAAGGACTGCTCGGGATTGGAAACATTGCCGACCCGGAGAATTGGGACCTGAAACATCACGTCGAGACGGCGATCAAGGCGCACGCGCTGTATCGCAAGGACGTGGAATACGTCATCAAAGACGGGGAAGTCATCATCGTCGACGAATTTACCGGGCGCATGATGCCGGGGCGGCGCTGGTCCGACGGCCTGCATCAGGCGATTGAAGCCAAGGAAGGCGTGAAGATCGAGCGCGAGAACCAGACGCTGGCGACGATTACCTTCCAGAATTATTTCCGCATGTTCAAGAAGCTGGCGGGCATGACCGGTACGGCGGAAACCGAAGCGGCCGAGTTCGACAACATCTATAAGTTGGATGTGGTCGTGATTCCGACAAACAAGGAACTGCGGCGGATCGAGAATCCCGACACTGTTTACCGCACGGAGAAGGAAAAGTATTTCGCCGCGGCGGACGAAATCCAGCAACTTGCCACGAAAGGCCAGCCGGTGCTGGTGGGCACGACCTCGGTGGAAAAATCCGAGCGGCTCTCGGACCTGCTCAAGAAAAAGGGCATCAAGCACGTCGTGCTGAATGCCAAGTTTCACGAGCGCGAAGCTGAAATTGTCGCCCAGGCCGGACGCAAGGGCATGGTCACGATCGCGACCAACATGGCCGGCCGCGGTACGGACATCCTGCTCGGCGGCAATCCCGAGTTCATGGCCAAGCAGGAATTGGTCAAGAAGGGAATCGCGCAGCAGTTGCGCGTGGCACAAGGCAAGATCGAAGGGCCGCAGGAAGATGGGCAAACTTCCATCTTTTATTACAACGGCAACGAGTATATGGTCCCGACTGACAAGTGGACCGAGGCCTTCAACCGCTACAAAGAGCAGACGGACAAAGAACACGATGAGGTGACCGCTGTCGGCGGGTTGCACATTCTGGGTACGGAGCGGCATGAGTCGCGGCGGATTGACAACCAGCTGCGCGGGCGCGCCGGACGCCAGGGCGACCCGGGCTCTTCGCGCTTCTACCTTGCGCTCGAAGATGACCTGATGCGCATTTTCGCGAAGGAGTGGGTCTCAAACTTGCTGCAGAAGTTGGGCATGGAAGAGGGCGTTCCGATCGAGTCCAGGATGATCAGCCGCCGCATTGAGACGGCCCAGAAGACCGTGGAAAGCCAACACTTCGAATCCCGTAAACACCTGCTCGAATACGATGACGTGATGAACAAGCAGCGTGAGGCAGTTTATGGCCTGCGGCGCCGCTTGCTCGAAGGGACTGATCAAAAGGATCTCATCCTTGAGGATTACGTTTCGGCAATTCTCGGTGAGTTGCTGGAGCAGTACTGTCCGGCCAAGGCTCACGCCGCGGACTGGGACATCAAGGGGCTGAAAGACGCGGTGTTCACCCGCTTCGGCGTCGATTTCCTCGCCGAAGGCGTCAAGGCCGATACGCTGAACCGGCAAGAACTCGGCGACGCGATTTTCGAAAAACTCAAACAGCGATACGACGCGAAAGAGAAGCTCATTGGGCCTGAGGCGATGCGCCATCACGAGCGCATGATCATGTTGAGCGTGATCGATCAGCAGTGGAAAGATCACCTGCTCAGTATGGATCACCTGAAGGAAGGCATCGGGCTGCGCGGCTACGGGCAGCACGACCCGCTGGTCGAGTACAAGAAAGAATCGTTCGACATGTTCGAAGCGATGATGCAACGCTTCCAGGAAGACACGGTTCGCTATCTCTACCTGATGCAGATCCTGGAGCGTCCACCGGATGCGGGCGCAGGTGCTCCGCCGCCGAGCGCGCCGGTTGGGCTCGGGGCTGGGCCGAGCACGCCCGGTCAGCATGATGGAGACGGCAACGGACGACGTCCGTCGCGCATGGTCTCGACGTCTGCGGACGAACTGGAAGAAGCCTTCATGCGCCGTAAGCGCCGCGAACTCGAACAAGCGCGTATGGCCGGAGCGGGAGACGCGCAGCCCGTACAGCAGGTCGTTCGCGGACAGGAGAAGGTTGGACGGAATGATCCTTGCCCTTGTGGGTCCGGCAAGAAGTACAAAAAGTGCCACGGCGCGTAATTCGTGACTAACTAAATCTGGGTGCCCCATCCTTGTCGCGTTTTCTGCGACAGGGTGGGGCACCCTTCAGGGGCATCCCTTGACGGCGTTGAAGGTCATTTCTTTCGCAGGACTCTTCGTTTCCTGCTTCCAGTCGGCAAATAGCGTCGCATAGTTCTTCGTGATGTAGTCTGCGGGGGAGACGCCAAGCTTCTTCGCGGTCGCGTCAATCCATCGTGATGGACCTTCGATCTCGCAGAAGTTGCCGATGGGCGTTTCGTCCACGACCACCTGCCCTTTGCCATCGCTCCACTCGGCGCGAAATTTCTCATAGCGAAATGACGGCGCATAGCCCAATGCTTGCAGAATCCCATCCATCTTTTTTCCGTCAGCCACGCCCGTCTCCAGCTCCACCCGGCTGCTGTGCCGGCCTTTTTGCCCGCCACTCTTATGGGTGAGCTTCCACTCTGAACCGTACTTTCGCAGCCGCAACAGCTGCTTTCGCGCCCGCAACACTTCGCCGGGCAGATCGTACAGCGTATTCATCTCGTGGGTACGCTGCGTGACCTGCCGAAATCCTGCCGCCCACAGCTTGCGGCCGAGCCCTGGCAAATCTGCAACTCGAAATTTGACTTCGATTTCCCGCTTCATGAAGAGAGTGTATTACGGCTCAGACGACCCCGGCAGGGGATAGGCGGTAAGGCCGTGAGATTCACGGGACATGCTTGTCCCAGTCCACTTCTTCTATCGTCCCGACGACAAAAATCCAACTGAGAGCGCCGATCCAGACCACGAACGCCGTAATGAAAAACGCCCAGTAGAAGTGACCGGTGCGGTCCAGGAGAATTCCAGTGAGCTTGGGCGCGACCGCGCCGGCGAAATTCCCCACAAAATTTTGCACGCCCGTCCAACGGCCCACCATGCGCGGTCCAGCCAGAGTCTGCGTCATCGCCCAAATGTTGCAAGCCGACACACCCATGAACGTGCCTGCCAGTGCCAGCGTCCAAAGGAAAACGGCGTCGGGCGCAACTGCCGAAGCTGCCAGAAAAATGCCCATGCCGCTGTTTCCCACAGTCGCCAAAGTCTTGCGCACGCGTGTCGGTGAGCCGCCGGTTGCAATCCAGTGGTCCGACAACTTTCCGAAAACGGTAGACGAAATCGCAAACAGAACGTAGACGAATCCACCCGCCTTTGCCATCTGAGTCATCGAGAGATGCCGTTCGCGAATCAGATAGAAGGGCAGCCAGGTCACCAGAAAATACGAAGCGTAATTAAAACTGAACTGGCAAAGGCACGTTCCCCACGCCGACCTCTGCCGCAAGATGGCGAGAATTCCGGCAGGCTGATCCGATATACGGGGCGAACCGGGTGCTCTCCGCGGCATCCAGGCCCACCAAGGCACGAGCCACAGCAGTCCTACCAGGCCCAGAGTGATGAAGAACGGGCGCCATCCGAAGCGGCCAACGAAGTTTCCTCCCAGCAGCATGCCGACCGCGGGCCCTAAGGCCAGACCGGTGATGACTACGGAGTTGGCGAAGCCGCGGTGACTCTCTTTGAAGTGGCCGCCAAGAATCTTGCCATACGCGGGAAAGGCTACAGATTCTCCCACTCCGAGGACCACGCGGATGGCCAGCAATGCGACAAATCCGTGCAGAACTCCGGTGACGGCGGTGGCCGCAGACCATATAAAGAGTCCCAGGGCGAAGACCCACTTCACGTCGAAGCGATCCACCAGCCAGCCGGCGGGGACCTGCAGCAATGCGTAAGTGTAGAAAAAAGCTGAGAGCAGAGTGCCCAGCTGCGACGCGGAAATTCCCAGTTCATCCTTGATCAGCGGCGCCGCAATCGACAGGTTGCTGCGGTCGATATAGTTGATGAGAACCGAAAGGCCAAGAAGGAGAAGTACTCGGTTCATCCTGGGATCGGTCTGGTGTGCAGCCGATTGCTGGGATTGTCCCTGCGTCGGCAACCCGGCCTCTTCGCGACTGGCGGAGATGTTCATCGGGGCAAAAGCGAGCCAATTGTACACTCTCGCCACAGAGGTTCCTGGAGGAGTTCCTGCCGGCCGCAATGCTATTATTTTCGACAATCATGGGCCCAAGCTTGGAGGAAGTATGAAGAATCTATTCCAGCGTGAGGCAGTTGACGAGGTGAACGCGCGCATCGACAAACTGCAGCCGGCGACGCAACGACAGTGGGGAAAGATGGATGTGGCGCAGATGATGGCGCATTGTTCTGCAACGCTCGATATGGCCTCGGGCCAACTCAATATGCCGCGAAGTTTCGTGGGAAGGCTGATCGGGCCGTTCTTCAAATCGATCTATACAAACGAGAAGCCATTCTCGCGAAGCAGTCCCACCGACCCAAAACTCGTGGTGGCAGATCAGCGCGATTTTCTGCGCGAACAGGAACAGCTCAAGGGGAAAGTCCGGCAGTTTCATGAGGGTGGAGAAGCGCGGTGCACCCGGCATCCGCATCCGTTTTTTGGCGCCCTCAGTCCGCAAGACTGGGGCCGCGGCATGTACAAACATATGGATCATCATTTGCGGCAATTCGGCGTGTGAGGCACGCCTTGCATGCACCGCTATGAAAACGTGGGCAGCTTCACCAGATCATCCTTGGGTACAGATTCGAGGTGGCCGCCGGCCTTGCGCCAGGCGGTCAAGCCGCCGACGATCACAAACGTGTTGAAACCTTTTTCTTGCAGTAGATGCGCCACCCGGGCGCTGGTCGCTTCGCGCGCTCAAGTACAGTAAAGGTAAATGTCCTTGTCTTTGGGGAGATTCTTAATCTCCTCCTCGAGATTGTTAGGCTCGATGCGGATCGAGCCTGCGATCCGCTCGGCCCCAATGTCGTAATAGCCGTGGCTGCGCACGTCGACGATCTGCACCCGGTTCGCCTCATCCGAGGCCAGCCGCGCGGCGAGTTCCCGGACCTGCACCCGCGGCATGATGCGATACTTCTTATACCGGTGGAATCGCGCACCCCGGTAAATCGCGTATCCCACGAGTGCGACGATAACGATGATTTCCATGGCGCGTCCTGCCGCGTGAAACCCGCTCAAAGTGGCCTTGAGAAAATCGCGCGATAGATACCCCACCGACAGGTATGTCGCCGTGTACAGCAGGGCTCCGGCGGAATCCAGACGTAAGAATTGCCCGAAGCGCATCTTCATGCTGCCCGCCAGCGGCGCCGCCATCGAGTTGATCCCAGGTATGAACTTGGCGATCACTAGCGTCGCTTTGCCGCGCTTGTAGAACGATTCGGCGGAACGAAGAATGCAAGTCTCGGGGTTCATCGACAGGCGGCAGAGCAACCCAAGCAGAGCCCAGCCGGTATAGCGTCCCAGCCAGAACTGCGCCGTATCGCCGATGATGAGCGCGACCATCGCGGCGAGAATGACCCCTGAACCTGAGAGAGTGTGGGATGCGATTGCTGCACCCGCGGCCACCAACGCGATCGCCGCCGGGAAGGGAAGGCCGATCGCCTCGGCAAACAGCAAGGCGAACGTCAGGGCATAGCCGTGACGCGCCATCATGGAGAGCAGTTCGCTCATATCGAGTCTGGGGCTTCGAGGCTCAGAACAGTTCGGCAGAACTTTGATTCGTCAGCGCCAGGAAAGGGTTCAGTATAAACAAAACCGGGCGGGTCCGATGGACCGACGCCCGGCTTCGTTGCACGAGGAGCGAGTCTCTCAGGAGGACATTCCTCGTTCAGGGTGAGCAAGACAGCGGCTTGCACTCGAAGTCTTTTCCGGCCCTGTCCGGGCCGGCGCGTCGAAAAACCAAGGCGCCTTTCGTCTAAAGCTTCGACTGAAGCCGCCGTCTCTCGTTGGTGGTTCGTCCGCAGCGGACAGGACCCTCAGCGACCTGCCTTTCTCAGGTGCCGGGGGGAGAGGATTGAGGTCGCGATTTGCGCGCCCCATCCACATGCCAGTGCGTCTCGTTAGCCTTCCGCTCTGGCGGACAGTCCCAGCAACTGCACGCATTTTGAAAGCGCACGGGAAAAAAATCTGTAACACCGGTCACGGATGTTAGTGACCGCGATCAATCCAGTTCCAGGGAACTTTCTGTGCTTCGGCTCACAGCTTCTCTCTCGGGGTCTAAACGCGGTCGGAACAGCGGAGGAGCAGGGAATGGAATCGGGTTCCAGCAGCCTTGAGGCCGAAGCTTACTTCTCCCTCGCCACCACGAACTCCGGTGCCCAGAGCAAGGCGCGTTTGATCTCCGAATCAGGGAAAGTGCAAATCGATTTCTGCGCCGATTCCGCATAGTGCGCCGCCCGAGCCGTTGCGGCCTCCAGCGATCCGTAGCGCTGCAGGATTTCCAGAATCTCAGCATGGCTCACGCCGTTGAAGGCTCCATGGCGTAGGACGGTTTCGATTTTCGACCGCTCTTCCGAAGTGCAGCGCTCAACCGCATGGATCACCGCCATGGTCGCCTTGCCCTCGCGCAGATCGCTGGCGACGGGCTTGCCCAGTACGTCTTCCGACGCGGTTAAGTCGAGAACATCATCGACAATCTGAAACGCCATGCCTAGATCGTGTCCGTACTGGCCCAGAGCCGCCTCTTGCTCGGCGGTAGCGCCGCCGAGAATTGCTCCCAGTCGCATGCATACTGAGAACAGGCACGCAGTCTTGCGGAAAATAAGATCGAAGTGCTCGTCGAGGATGATCAGCTTGCCCAGTTTTTCCATTTGCAGCAGTTCGCCTTCAACCATCTGCTGCGTGAGTTCGATCAGGGTGTCGAGAATGCGGAAGTTTCGCTCCTGCACGGCGATTCTAAAGGCCTGCATGTAGAGCCAGTCGCCGGCTAGAACGCACTTCGAATTTCCCCATTGGGTATTGGCTGCGGGACGGCCACGCCGCGTCTTGGCCTCATCGATAATGTCGTCGTGTACCAAGGTCGCGGTATGAATGATCTCGACGACCGCGCCCAAACGGACCGCGCCCTGCCCTTGATAGTCGAACAGTTTCGCCGAGAGCAGCAGCAACGCTGGACGGATTCTTTTGCCTCCGCCCGCGCGCAAATATTCGCCAATCTCGGTGATGGCGTGAACGCCCGAGACCGTGTCGCGGCCGAACTCGCCCTCCAGCGCGACGAGATCCTCCCGCAACAGATCGAAGACTTCTTTCCCGTTAATAGTCGATGGCGCGCTCAATTTGAATTCCAACTACTCTTTCACCGCGGAGACACGGAGTCACGGAGAAGATCAGGTTTAAAGTCTTTCAGTTTTTGTTCTAGGGTTTCTTATCTCCGTGTCTCCGTGGTGAAATTCTTTCTAGTTCGTTCGGTAGTTCGTAAATTGCAAGTCAATCCCGAAGTCATGCTGTTTCAGCAGGGCAATCGTTTCCTGCAGCGTGTCGCGGTCTTTGCTGCTGATGCGCACCAGGTCGCCTTGAATCGAGGCCTGTGCCTTCTTCTTCGAATCTTTGACCAGCTTCACGATCTCGCGCGCCTTCTCAATGGCGATGCCCTGCTGCATGGTGACGCGGCGCTTGGCCGTTCCTCCTGCGGCCGGCTCAACCGCGTCGTAGGTCAGGCCTTTGAGCGAAACCCCGCGCTTCACCAGTTTCTGCTGCAGGATGTCGTTCACGGCCTTTAGCTTGTACTCGTCGGCGGAGTGCAGCACAATCGCATCTTTTTCCAGTTCAATATTCGACTTCGAATCCTTCAGATCGAAGCGCGTATGAATCTCCTTGAGCGCCTGCTGGATGGCGTTCGAGACCTCGTTCAGATCGATCTTGCTGACGACGTCGAAACTGTTATCGGGCATACATTTCTAATCTTTCTGAAATAAGGGAATGTAACTCTTGAGGGTACCAGAAGTGCGGGATTTAGCGGGCTGTAACTTTGCTTTCAGCCATTTCAGCCAATTTGAAAAAATTGTAGAAATTGCGGGAAGTCCGTTCGCCCACTTCATCCATGGAGAGCCCGCGCAATTCGCCCAGTTTGCGCGCGGTTTCCTTGACGAAAGCCGGCTCGTTGCGCTTCCCGCGATGCGGGACCGGCGCCAGATAGGGCGAGTCCGTCTCAATCAGGATGCGGTCGAGCGGAACCTCGAGCGCGGCCTCGCGAATCTGCTGCGCCTTAGGGAAGGTTAAGTTGCCGGCAAAGGAAATCATGAAGCCCATGTCGAGAGCGAGCTGAGCTTGGGCCCAGTTTCCGGTGAAGCAGTGCAGAATGCCGCCCAAGCCCTTAGGCGCCCACTGATCCTTGATCAAACCGAGGCAATCCTCCCAGGCATTCTCGCTGCCGTCCGAGGGTCGGCAGTGAATCACGATGGGGACTTTCGCCGCTGCCGCTAGTTCCATCTGTCGAGTAAATACGAGCTTCTGCGTCTCCCGGGGAGAATGATCGTAGTGGTAATCCAAGCCGATCTCCCCCCACGCGATCACCTTGGGATGCCGCGCCAGTCGCTCCATCTCAGAATACGCATGATCAGAGGCCAATCGTGCCTCATGCGGATGGATCCCAATGGTCGCGTACATAAACGAGTGCTGAGCCGCCAGCTGAATCCCGGCATCGAGCTGGGGAGGACCATCCCCGTTGCCAATGGCGACCATCGTCCGCACTCCCGCCTCGCGAGCGCGAACGATGACCTGCTCGCGATCCGAGTCGAACTGCTTGCCATCGAGATGCGCGTGAGAGTCGACGAACATGGTTGTAATTCTCAATGGCTAAGATCTCCTCGGGTGTAGGGGAATTGTCCGAACAGCAGGGCACTGTCGACGGGCTCCAAAATCTCATCCTGCCCGAACAGGTGGGATTCGCGCGCGCTTTCGGGGAATGGTCATCACGACGCTCTGCAGTCTTGGAGTGATCGTCCGGCCTTGGACATGCAACCTAGAGCACTACTTCAGCCGTGCCCCTACCGGTACATCCTCCAGAAAGCTCGCCAGCACTGGCTTTCCGCCCTCCGGCGATGCCGCTACAATCATCCCGTTAGACTCCAGCCCGCGCAATTTTCGCGGAGCAAGATTGGCCACGATGACCACCTTGCGGCCGATGAGAGTCTCGGGAGCGTAGGCTTCGGCGATCCCGGCCAGAACCTGCCGCACTTCCGTGCCAATATCAATTTCCAGCCGCAGAAGCTTGTCCGCTTTGGGCACTCGCTCGGCAACCTTCACCACGCCCACGCGCAATTCGACTTTCGAGAAGTCGTCGATCGTAATCTTCCCGCCGTCGGCCGCCGTGGCAGGCGCAGACGCCGTGGCGGGCGGGCCTTTCACCGGTGCCTGCGCCGCAGGGGGTTGTGTTGCCGGTTCTTTCGATTCTTCGACTGCCGGGCCTCTCTGCTGATCTTCCATCTGTTGCATCCTTTCGATTGCGCTCTTGTCGGCGCGCGGAAAAACTGGTCGAACGTCGCCAAGTTTCGTTCCCAGCCGCAGTTGTCCCCAGGCCAGATCGGCTAAAGCAAGTTTCTTGATATCCCCGAGCCCCATCTGCTCCCAGATTTTGGCGGTTGCATCGGGCATCACCGGATGCGCCAGCGCGGTCGCAATCCGCAGCGCTTCGGCCGAGGTGTAGAGCACCGTGGCCAGCCGCGCCCGGCTCTCGTCGTCCTGCTTCTCGCCCAGCGACCAAGGCTCGTTCTCCACGATGTATTTGTCCACCGCCGCCACTAATCCCCATGCGGTTTCCAGTGCCCGAGAAAACTGGAACTGATCGAACAGCACGCCGAATTCGCGAATCGCTTTGCGCGCTGTCTCGGCAATCGCGTCATCGGCAGGAGTTTTCGCCGCCGCGTGCGACGGATACGGCACCTCACCCTTGAAGTACCGGTCAATCATCGTCAACGTGCGGCTGGCCAGATTCCCCAATCCATTGGCGAGGTCGGAGTTGTAGCGCTGCACCAGAGCGTCAAACGAGAAGGACCCGTCCTGCCCGAATACGACCTCCCGGAGCAGGAAATAGCGCAACGCATCCGCGCCCAGCACATCGAGGATCGTCTCGGTGCGCACAATGTTGCCGCGCGATTTCGACATCTTGCTCTCTTCAAACAGCAGCCAGCCATGCGCCACGATGGCTTTGGGCAAAGGCAAGCCCGCCGCCAGCAGAAATGCCGGCCAGTAGACGCAATGGAATCGAACAATTTCCTTGCCGATCATGTGCACGTCGGCAGGCCAGTACTTCTTGAATGCTTCCTGCGCGCCCGCGTGGGCCGAGCCGTAGCCGATGGCGGTGATGTAGTTGGCCAGAGCGTCCAGCCACACATAAATCACGTGCTTGGGATCGTCGGGTACGGGAATGCCCCACGAAAATGTCGATCGGCTGATCGACAAGTCGCGCAGTCCTGAACGCACAAACGAAATCACCTCATTGCGCCGGGTCTCGGGCCGAACGAATTCCGGATTCGAGTAGAGCGCCAGCAGCTTGTCCTGAAAGGCGGAGAGCTTGAAGAAATAATTTTCTTCGTGCACGGTCTCGGTGATGCGTCCGCAAGTCGGGCAAGGATCGCCGGGCTGCGCGCCGTCAACGTAAAGTTCGTCAGAGACACAGTACTGCCCGGTGTACGTGCCTTTGTAAATGTAGCCATTGTCGCGAATGCGCCGGAACAGTTCCTGCACCCGCTTCTTGTGACGCTCTTCCGTGGTGCGGATGAAGTCGTCATTCGAGATTCCCATCCGCTGCCAGAGCTTGCGGAATTCCGACGAAATCTCATCCGCATACTGCTGCGGGGTTTTACCGGCAGCCTGCGCCGCACGTTCAATCTTTTGACCATGCTCGTCGGTGCCGGTGAGGAAAAACGTGTCAGCGCCCAGCAGGCGTTGCCGCCGCGCAATCGTGTCGCATGCGATCGTAGTGTAAGCATGGCCGATGTGCGGCCGCGCGTTCACATAGTAAATCGGGGTCGTGATGTAGAACTTTCTGGTCATGCGGATGTGATCTTCGTCCTTGGTTTTTGCGCAAAAATGTAAGCACGCTGGCTCTGATACTCAACTTCGGGCGTGTAGGGTTCGCGCTCGATAATTTCCTCAATCTCGAACCCAGCGCTGCGAATGTGGCCTGCCACGGTGCCCACGCGGAAGAAGTGGAATTCGAGCGTGGCCCCAGAGTCCCAAAGGTTTTCGACCTGCGCCGTGTCTTCGCCAATATGGAAGCTGAGCAAAAGGCGCCCCCCGGGAACGAGGACCCGCATCATCTCCTGCAGCGCCTGAACAAGATCGCCGGGTGGGAGATTTACGATCGCGTAAAATGCCGCGATGCCAGCCCAGATGTTGTCTTCAACATGGAGAGCTCGCATGTCTCCCTGAGTGAATTTGATGTCCGGATTCAGTTGGCGGGCTCGCTCAACCATTCCCGCTGACAAATCCATACCGCAAACCTGGATTCCGCGTTCGTGGAGATAGCGGGCGATGTGTCCGGGCCCGCACCCTAGATCGCAGGCAACGCCCGTGCTGCGCACCCTCTCGGCGAACTGGTCGAGCAGTCGACAATCCAGCGGCTTGTGCTGCAACTCGTCGTAGATCAGCCGGGCATACTCGTCCGCTACCAAGTCATAACTGGACTGAACGTCGCTGATCTTCTCGTGGATCATCTGGTCGTGTAATTCGAATACTATTTGTGACCGCTGCTGGCGTACGCTCGCGAGGCTTCCTGGATCACCGTCTTCAGCGGCACGTGATGCTCGGTCGCGATGCGCCGGCAGTCTTCGTACTCAGGTGCGTAGTTGGTGACGGTTCCGTTCATGCTCGCAATCTTGATTCGAACCTCGCCCCATGGAGTGCTCACGTTTTCCCAGCGGCGCGCCAGAATTTGCCGAACTTCATCTCGCCGTCGCACGCCCAATGTCGTAGTCTCGCTGAAGATCAATTGCGTCAGCTTGTCCGAATCTTCAGGCTTGCAAAGAGCTGTAAGCAGCATTCCTGGACGGTTTTTCTTCATCTGCACTGGCACACCGAACGCGTCTAATGCGCCTTCTTCGAGCAGACGATCCATCACGTATCCGAACACTTGCGGATTTAAATCATCGAGATTCGCTTCCAACACGGTCACAGTTTCGGAAGCGGTCTTTGCGGCCAGCGTTGACGATACCTCACCCAACGTCAACCGCGCGACGTTCGGGAGTCCGGGGAACTCGCGCGATCCAGCCCCGTAGCCCGACTTTTCAATTTTCATCTCGGGGAACGCGGCAAAGCGCCTGACCAGCGTCTTCAAAATTGCGGCTCCCGTGGGAGTGACCAATTCCGCCTGCACACCTGTCGAATACACCGGAGCATCTTTCAGCAGTTCGACCGTCGCAGGAGCCGGCACAGGAAACGTGCCGTGCGCACACTGCACCGTTCCGCCGCCGACGTTCAACGGAGAGCAAACGATCTCATCGACTCTCAGGGCTTCTGCCCCTACCGCCGCGCACACGATGTCGACCATCGCGTCGACCGCACCCACTTCGTGGAAATGCACCTTCTCGATGGACGTGGCGTGAATCTTCGCCTCCGCACCGCCCAAGGCCTCAAAGATCGTGATGGCCGTCTTCTTGGCTGTGTCGCTGATCGCGGCCTTGCCAATGATCTCGCGAATCTCCGTCAGCCCGCGGCCATGCTCGTGCTCCTTTGGTGCGGACGCCCCCGCCTGCAAATGCTCGTGTTCGTGGTCGTGATGATGATGACCGTGCCTGTGTTGACCTTTCGCGGGAGAGAGCCTGCCCTGAGTCTGTCGAAGGGGCGCCCGCGCCACGTCCTGTTTGGCCCAGTACTCCTCGCGTGGAAGGTCCTTCTCGCCCTCCACCCAAACGTCCACCTTGATCGCCGAAATTCCGCTGCGCACCACCCGCGAAACCTCCAGGTGCGCGCCCACCCCAAGCGCCGCCACGGTTTCTTCCAGCAGTCGCGGCGGAACTCCGGAATCGATGAGCGCGCCCAGAAACATGTCGCCACTCATGCCGGAAAAACACTCAAGATAGGCTATGCGCATAAAATTCCAAGTCTTCACCACAGAGGGCACAAAGGTCACAGAGGAAGCTTTACAAACGCGACAACAAGAAACTTTCATCATAGGGAAGCAATCTATCTCCGTCAAACCCGCGCCTGCCGCCCGCTCTGGTAAAATCACTGTTCTTCAATAGCTTAGAGGGACTTCTTGTATCGTCATCTGGAACATCGTCTTGCCCAGCGCGTGCTGGATTGTCTGCAGCATCGATATCCCGGAGCGACCCTGCCCGACGTGGTCATCGAGCAGCCTCCAAAGGTCGAACTCGGGGACTTCGCGATTCCGATTTTTCCGTTGGCCAAGCCTCTGCGCTCGGCCCCGCTGAAGATCGCAGAGGCAATTCGCACGGACGTCGGCACCATCCAAGGCATCGTTGAAATGCAAGTGGCTCCTCCCGGCTATTTGAATGTCAAAATCGATCGGGCATGGATGGCCACTGCGCTCGCCGCCGACGCGAAGCCGGCGGCCGAGATTCCTCGCGGCAAGATTCTGGTCGAGCACTCGAGCATCAATCCCAACAAAGCCGCGCACATCGGACACCTGCGCAACGCCATTCTGGGCGACACTTTTGTCCGGCTTCTGCGCTATGAGGGCAGGTCAGTCGATATCCAGAACTACATCGACAATACTGGCGTGCAGGTCGCCGATGTGGTCGTCGGCTTCACGCACATTGAGAAGAAATCGCGCGCGGAGATCGAGGCCCTGACCCGGCAGCCGCGCTTCGACTATTACTGCTGGGATCTTTATGCGCGGGTCTCGCAGTGGTACGCCGAAGACAAGCAGCACTTGCAGGTACGGCTCCAGACCTTGCACGCGATCGAAGATGCAGCGACGGAAACGGCAGCCATCGCCGACCTGATCTCGGTTGCAGTGCTACGACGCCATCTTGAAACCATGGACCGGCTCGACATCGAATACGATTTTCTTCCGCGCGAGAGCGAAATCCTGCACCTGCATTTTTGGGACGCGGCTTTCATCAAACTGAAGGAGAGCGGAGTGCTGACCTTCGAGAGCGAAGGCAAGAATAAAGGTTGCTGGGTGATGCGGCGGGCTGGGACCGCAAAACCAACTTCAACCACTGAGGACTCAGAGAGCACCGAGGAAGACAAAATCACTGAGGAAGATCAGAAAGTAATCGTTCGCTCCAACGGGACCGTCGGCTACGTGGGGAAAGACATCGCTTATCACATGTGGAAGTTCGGCCTTCTCGGCCGCGACTTTGGCTACCGCAAGTTCTACCGCTATCCCAACGGCCACGACTGCTGGATCTCGACGGCAAATGGCGAAAAGGATCATCCTCACTTTGGCGACGTCGCCGAGATTTACAACGTCATTGATGCCCGGCAGTCCGAGGCGCAGAACACCGTCGTGGAAGCGCTGCGCGGACTCGGTCACGATGACGCTGCGAGCCACTACACGCATTTCTCCTACGAGATGGTCGCACTGACTCCGCGCTGCGCCGCAGAACTTGGCTACAACCTGAGCGACGAAGACAAGACGCGTTCCTACATCGAAGTCAGCGGGCGTAAGGGTTTTGGCGTGAAGGCCGATGATCTCCTCGACACGCTCATCGCTTCGGCGAAGAAAGAAGTCGATTCCCGCCATCCACAGCTAAGTGATCCCGAACGTCTTGAAATCGCCACGCAGATTGCCATCGGCGCTCTGCGCTACTTTATGCTGAAATTTACTAAGCAGTCGGTGATCGCTTTTGATTTCAAAGAAGCGCTCAGCTTCGAAGGCGAGACCGGACCTTACGCGCAATATGCGGTCGTGCGTGCCACCAGCATCTTCCGTAAAGCTGGGATCGATCCCGAAACTTTCTGCGGCGGCGGGGCCGGCAACATCTCGGCCGCCGATCTGGCGAATTATCTAAGCGGCGACGCCGGAAACGAATTCTGGGAACTGTGGCTCGCGTCTTCCAAGACGTCTTACGTGATCGACAAATGCATTGCCACCACGGAGCCAGCGTACCTGGCCAAACACGTTTTCCAACTCGCCCAGCTTTTCAACACCTTCTACCATCGATATCCTATCCTCAGCGAACCGGATGAGAAGCGGAAGCAATTCCTGCTGGCCACGGTCGCCGTGGTACGCCGCGGATTAATTCGATGCCTGGCGGTCATGGGCATTACAGTTCCGCCAGTCATGTAGAATGCCTGCCAGTATTACGCGGCCCTCGCGCCGCGCAATACTGTTCCGACATGCACAATGCAGCGTCTCCATCGGCACTGCCTCATCACTGGCCTCGCCGCATCATCCTCGGCCTGCTCGCGTTCCTGCTGATCCTCGCCGCTGCCGGAGCGATCTACGAGAATATATCTGAGGCCCGCGACCGCCGCTTCAGTCCCATGTCTGGAAAACTCTTCGACGTCGGCGGCTACACGATGCACATCGATTGCACGGGGGAGGGAAGTCCTGCGGTGATCCTCGAGTCCGGCCTGGGCGACACGTATGTTTCCTGGCGCAAAGTGCAGCCGCAGATTGCGCAACTCACGCGCGTGTGCTCCTACGATCGTGCTGGAATCGGCTACAGCGACTCCAGTTCGCGGCCCCGTACGAGTAAGGTGATGGCCGAGGAACTGCACGCGTTGCTGCAGGTCGCGGGCATTGCACCGCCTTACGTTCTCGTGGGCCATTCGTTGGGCGGGTACAATGTGCGACTCTACGCCAGCCTGTATCGCAACGAGGTCGCAGGCATGGTGCTGGTCGATGCCTCCCATCCCGACCAGGAAAATCGATTCCCTCTGGAGCTCAAGAATATGGAAGGAACTTGGCTGCGCGAGGCCGAATTCCTGGAATACACCATGCCTTTCGGCACTCCCCGGCTGATGGGTTTGTGCGAAGAAGAGCCCCTGCAACGCGCAGCCGAGTGCAACTTTCACACCGCGCGCGAAGGTGTGGCCGAACTGAAAGCCTTTCCGGAAAGCGCGGCCCAGACGGCTGCCACTGGTTCGCTGGGCGACAGGCCTCTGGCTGTGCTGTCGCACGATCCCGATAAGCCCTCCGCCGATCTCCCGCCTGACCTCGCGAAGCCCACGAACGATGCCTGGGAAAAAATGCAGGAGGAATTGTCGCATCTCTCCACACGAGGGACGCAGACGATTGCCAAAAACAGCGCACACTATATTCAAATCGATCGGCCCGACGTGGTGATCGAAGCCGTCCGCAATGTGGTGGAACAGGCGCGGGCAGCGCAGCCCGCGTCAGCATCCAAATCAAACTGATCTCCTGCCCTTTATGGGCGATGACTGACTGTCTTCACTCAAACCTGCTAACCTTTTTCACTCACCTTGAAGTCCGCGCTAGACGGCGTTTTGCTTCCGTACCTCAGGAGCACATGATGGAATCAACGGCTCGGCCCACCTTTGTCCCAATCGCTCTCATCGTTTTGTGGAGCATGACTCTCTCACTGTTCGCGCACGCGCAGGATATTTCTCTTGCCACGCCACCCGCAGTTCCGGCCCATCGTCCGCGAATCGGTTTGGCCCTCAGTGGTGGCGGAGCACTGGGCCTGGCGGAAATCGGCGTGATTCAGTGGATGGAAGAAAACCATATCCCGGTCGACCGGATTGCTGGGACCAGCATGGGCAGCATCATCGGGGCGATGTATGCCACGGGCATGTCGCCCACCGAGATCCAGCAGTTTGCCGAAAGGATTAACTGGGACGAAGCCTTCCGTCCCGAGCCGGTTTATTCCGAACTCTCCTACCGCCGAAAGCAAGATCGACGTGATTTTCTGATCGATGCTCCGCTTGGGCTGAAACATGGATTGAGAGCGCCTAACGGTTACAACTCCGGCCAAGGCGTGGGATTGTTGCTCGATCGCATTGCTTTCCCGGAATCCGACGTTGCCAGTTTTGACGATCTGCCCATTCCATTCCGTTGCGTCGCCACCGACATGCTGAGCGGCGAAGGCGTGGTGCTGCGCGATGGGCCGTTAGCTCAAGCTGTACGCGCTTCCATGGCCATCCCCGGCGTATTTACTCCGGTGGAGATCAATGGCCGCGTGCTGGCGGACGGCGGTATGGTGCAAAACATTCCGGTGGAAACCGTTCTCGCAATGGATGCAGATGCCGTGGTCGCCGTCGAACTGCAACTTCCGCCCGGCGATCGCAAAGAACTGGAGACTCTCACGGGAGTTCTTTCTCGCGCCGTCGACGTCATGATCACGCAGAACGAGAGGCATTCTCTGGCGCTGGCGAAAGCTAAGGTGAGCATCGGAATGAATGGTTTTTCGGAAACGGATTATGCGCGCGTCACAGAACTCGTCGCACTCGGGCACCGGAGCGCGGCCGCTCAGTCCGCGGCTCTTTTGCCGTTCGCGATCCAGAATCCCTCGGAATGGCAGGAGTATTTGGCGGCCCGTGCGGCACGCAGACACCGTCCACCGGAAAAAATAGAGACCATCGAAGTCACCGGCGCCGATCCCGCCACGAGTAGCAGAATCCAGCACCGGCTCAGCAAGGCGCTGCAGGGACCCCTTGATCTCTCCAAACTCGATACCCAACTGACCCGCATTGCCGGGGAAGGCCAGTTCGATTGGCTGGGCTACGAGGGGTTTACGCAGAATGGAGTTCCCGGCCTGCGCGTCACGACGCACGATAAATCCTATGGGCCGCCGTTCGTGGACCTAGCCGTCAACGTGGACGGTTCCGGCGTGGCGGCCTTCGATTTTTCCGCCGGTGCGCGAGTGACTTTCATGGATATCGCCCATCGCGGCGGCGAATGGCGCAACGATCTTCTTTTTGGCTCCAGTAATCTGGCGGCCAGCGAGTTCTACCAGCCTTTGTGGCAGTCGCGATTTTTTGTTGCGCCCTACGCTTTTGCATCCAAGTATGCCCGCAACTCATTCACAGGTCTAACTCGGGTTGCCGTCTTCGGCGACGAGCGCGCCGGAGGCGGCTTCGACATTGGCTACGACTCTGGACGCCGCAGCGAATTCCGCATCGGGTATGAAATCTTCGATGGCAAGTTGAGTCCGCTGATCGGCGACGCGGGTCTGCCCATCGTCAGCGGCAGCACCGGCGAATTGCGCGCGCGTTATGTGTGGGACGGACAAGATAGTCCTTCCGTCCCGCGCGCCGGAACACGTGTGGTGGTCACAGCCTCGCGCGTGTTGCAAAGCCCGGATCTGGCCCATCCCATTGGGCAACTCGATGTGCAGACTTCCAGCTTCGTTCCGGTTGGGCCGAAGACTTCGCTCTTCTTCAATGTTTCCGGCGGTACTACCTTCCGCGGGTCCGCCGGGCCGTTTCAAGTTTTTTCGCTCGGTGGGCCGTTTCGATTAGGCGCGTACCTTCCATATGAGTTTGTGGGGAACCACTACGTCTACTCTTCGCTCGGATTCCACCGCGAACTTTACCGGCTGCCGGAACTAGTCGGCGGGAAGATCTATTGGGGCGGATGGTATGAAGCCGGTACCGCCTTCGGCACGGCAACCAGCGATCCCGGACCAATTGTTGTGCGCGGCACATTTAACCTTGGGTTGATCGCGGACACGATCGTCGGCCCGATCGCGCTGGCGGGCAGCATCAGTCCCACCGGCCTGAGCCGCGTAAATTTTTCAGTAGGACGGCTGTTCTAAGCCATGGCCGACGGTGCGTTCCGTCAGTCCTTTGGCAGTGATGCCATGTCGATCACGAACCGGTAGCGCACATCGCTTTTCAGAACGCGTTCATAGGCTTCGTTGACCTTTTGAATCGGCACGACCTCAATGTCGCAGGCGACGCCGTGCTGGCTGCAGAAGTCCAACATTTCCTGGATTTCGCGGATGCCACCGATCTGCGAGCCCGCCAGACTGCGTCGCCGTGCGGTCAGAGAAAAAGCTCCGATGGGGATGTCCTTCTCGGGAAGCCCAACGACGACCATGGTTCCGTCGACTTTCAATAGGCTCAGATATTGATTCCAATCCATCTTCGCCGAAACCGTATTGATGACCAGGTCAAATGAGCCCGCCAACTTGGTGAAGGTCTCCGGATCCGAGGTCGCGTAGAAGTGATTGGCGCCCAGGCGCTTTCCGTCGGCCTGTTTTTTCAAAGACTGGCTGAGGACGGTGACTTCAGCGCCCAGAGCATGCGCCAGCTTGACGCCCATGTGACCAAGACCTCCCAAGCCGACGATGGCAACTTTTTTCCCGGGGCCCGCCTGCCAGTGCCGCAGCGGAGAATAGAGCGTGATCCCGGCGCACAGCAGAGGCGCGCAGGCATCGAGTGGAAGATTATTCGGCATGCGCAGCACATAATCCTCGTCGACTACGATTCTGTCGGAGTAACCACCGTAGGTCGGCGCGCCCTCTTTGTCGCGCCCGTTGTAGGTCCACACCGTTTGTACTGTACAGTACTGTTCGAGGCCTCTTTGGCACTCCGCGCAGGTGCGGCAGGAGTCGACGAAGCAGCCGACGCCGACCTTGTCCCCGACTTTATATTTCGTCACTTTCTTGCCCACGGCCGTTACAACTCCCGCGACTTCGTGCCCGGGCATCATGGGGAAGATGGATTCTTCCTGATAATCACTCCACTCGTCGCGCGTCTGGTGAATATCGGAGTGGCAGATCCCGCAATATTTGATCTCGATGAGGACATCATGCTCCCGTGGCTGGCGGCGTACGAATGAATAGGGCGCCAAGGGCGCTTTGGCGGTCAGTGCAGCGTAGCCTTTGCACGCGCTCATGATTGCTCTCTCTCTCCAGAAAATGTCAGATGGATTATGGTATCGATGATCATTGCGAAGATCGGCTTTCGTTACAGACGGACGTCTTATGACTACAGCACCGGCAGTTCCCCCAGTCTACCGCACATTGATATACTTCGCCCCTCGGTTCCATCTCAAGCAAGCTGCACGGAGGAAAACTGGTGCGCTCGTACACTCTGCGTTTACTTCTGCCTTTGTTGATTGTGATCTCTGCCGCCGCACAACAAACTCCGCAGCAACCCTCAGCCAAACCGCTGTTCAAACTTCAGGAAGTCATGATTCCGGTGCGCGACGGAGTTCATCTGCAGACGGCGATTCTAACTCCCGTCGACCAGCAAGGTCCGCTGCCGATTCTGTTTCGCCGTACGCCTTATGGCGGTCCCGAGAAAGCGCCCGAGCAGATCCCTTCCTCGCTCAAGGAACTCGCGCAAGATGGCTACATCTTCGTCTTTCAGAATCTGCGCGGCAGGTTCAAGTCCGAGGGCGTGTTCAACCTTTCCTCCTGGGTCGATTTGAACGATCCCAAGGCCACCAACGAGACTACCGATGCCTACGATTCGATCGAGTGGTTGGTGAAAAACATTCCCAACAATAACGGCAAGGTCGGGATGTTCGGCGTCTCCTACGATGGATTGACCACCGCGCTCACGCTGCTTCATCCGCATCCGGCGCTCATGGCCATCAGCGAACAAGCGTCGCCAGTGGATCAATGGATGAACGACGACGACCACCGCTACGGCGCGTTACGCGAGAGTTATGACTTTGAGTATGCGGTCATGGAGCAGGCCGACAAAAACAAAAACACGCACTTCGATTTTGAAACCTACGACACCTACCAGTGGTATCTCGACCTTGGGCCGCTCTCAAACATCAACGCGAAATACCTTCACGGCTCGATTCCATACTGGAACTCCAGCGTTGAACATCCTGACTACGACGATTTCTGGAAGAAGGAAGCGTGGGTCCGCCAGCTTCACGCCTCGACCGTACCCAATCTGAACGTTGCCGGATTTTGGGATCAGGAGGATCCGTGGGGACCATGGCAGATTTTTCGTCACGCAGAAGAGAACGATCCGCAGCACACCAATTTCATCGTCGCCGGCCCGTGGTTTCATGGTGAATGGCAGGGCCCCAAGGGAGACAGCATCGGCATCATTCCATTCGGCGGACACGAAACTGCCCGCGAATTTCGCGAGAATATCGAAGCACCGTTCTTCCGCTATTACCTGCACGGCCAAGGTGAGAAGCCGGCGTGGCAGGCCAGCATTTTTCAAAGTGGATCGAACACGTGGCGCACCTACGCCGTCTGGCCACCGAAGGAAGCGAAGCCGACAAAACTCTATCTGCACGCGGATGGCACTCTTTCGTTCACCGCGCCGGACGCAGCTAACAAGGGCCACGCTTACCGCGAGTATGTCTCCGATCCCGCGAATCCCGTGCCGTACCGCCAGCGTCCCATCTCGCCGACGTATCCCGCGGGCGACTGGCGCACCTGGGAGGTTGCCGACCAGCGCTTCGTCGATCACCGGCCGGATGTTCTCTCGTTCGTCAGCGAGCCACTCGATCACGATCTCACGGTCACTGGCCCGCTGGCGGCGAATCTGTTCGCCTCGACTTCTGGCACCGACAGCGACTTCGTCGTCAAGTTGATCGATGTATATCCGGAGAACGCGCAGAAGAATGCTTGGTCTCCCGAAGAAGGACCGAAACCCGGGCAGTACGCCCAGTCTCTGAATGGCTACGAACTACCGGTTGCGATGGAAGTGCAGCGCGGCCGCTATCTCACCAGCTATGAGAAACCGTCTCCACTGATACCGAACGAGCCGAGGTGGTGGAACATCCCACTGCGCGATCACGATCACGTCTTCCTCAAAGGCCATCGCATCATGGTGCAAGTTCAATCGACGTGGTTTCCCGTGATCGACCGTAATCCGCAGAAGTTCGTGCCGAGCATCTACCAGGCCTCTGCGTCCGATTTCGTCCCCGCGATGCAGCGGATCTATTGCTCGTCGGATCTGCCTTCGCATCTCGTGTTGCCGATCATGCCGTAGCAAAGGACGGAAGTTGCACACAGCGGAAGAGGACGATCTTGGGTGCCGCGGAGCTTTTGGCGCTGCGATCAGGGTGGTGTTATCACTTCAACGTATAAATCATCGCCCGGTCACGGTGTTAATGGTGTGAGTCTTGTTTGCCAGGGCAGACGCATGGTTGATTCCTTTCGGGCGGTCCGCACCTCCCCTGCCAACGTCCCTGTCCCCCGGGAGGAAAGGCAAGACTTAAAGATGCAGGCGTGCGGCGTTTCCTCTCCGGCACAAGCCCTATAAAGCCGCATGCCGCAGGCTCAGAATACGAAGCGCAAGGCAAACTGCATGAAGCGCGGCGTGGTTAGCGTCGAAACATACTTGCCGAACTGCGTTGGGTCCTCGGAGAGCGAGGGTTGCGCGGCGCGCACGTCGTAGCGCACCGAGTTGGTTGCATTGAACGCTTGCCAACTGAACTCCAGACGCCTCTGCTCACCCAACGAGAAATCCTTGCTTACCCCGGTATCGATGTTAAACATGCCGTCGCCAATGACATTGTTGCGGACCCCTGATTCGCCCGGCCACTCCGGTCGGAAAGCCGCCTCGGCCGCTGCCGGATTGGCGAAGATGTCCGGGCCAATGCCCACGCCGTTCACAATGGCGTTCTTGGGGTTGGATGCCACTGGAGGCGGTCCGTTCGGCATGGCATCGCCCTCGATGTTCCAGTTGGTTGCCCAGGTGAAACCGTTGTCTATGGTGATTGGGAAGCCGGTCGTCCAGCGGAACACGCCGGAAACATTCCACCCGCCAATTAAGGCCTCGAGCAGCGGGCGTGCGTTTCCTGCCAGCATCTGGCCTTTCCCGAAGGGCAGATGATAGACCAGGTTTGCGTTGATCTGGTGGAAGGCGTTGAAGTCGGAGAGCCCGCGCAACGACAACGGATCCCATGAATTGATCACAATCCCGCCCCCGTTCAAGTCGTTGCCCGTTCCACCGGTTCCTTCATAAGGGCCAACTCGCTCGGCTGCCGACGCCTCGTCGAACGATTTCGAAAACGTATAGTTAAACTGCCCCTGCAGATTTGATCCCCACCGGACATTGTAGGTCACCTGCAACGCGTTGTAGTCGGAAGTGCCGATGTTGCGCCAGGCGTAGAGCGAACTGAACTGATCATGGAAGAAGGTGTAGGGCCCGAACTTACTATTAGGAAGCGAGGGGCTCAATCCGGTAATGGAACTGGGCAGATCCATTTGGAAGAGGGAGAAGGTTTCGTTATGTGGGTAGCAATTCCAGAGTTGATAGATGTTCTGTGTGGCCGTCGGTTTGGCGGGAAAGTTGCCAGGCGCGCAATTGAGGGGCGAGGACTGGCTGCTGAGCTGGCTCTGGGTCACGCTCGCCCAAGCGGGAAAAAGATTCTCGAAAAAGGGTATGGGCTGGATTTGATTCACGTCAGTGCCGGCGGCAGCGGCCTTCGAGAGCATCGTCGCCGCCTGGAAATATGTCATTTTGCTGGAAGGATCCGTTGGATCGGCAGGCATGGCCAGATCCACCTGCATAGGGAGACGCCGGCCGATGCTGCCCACATAAGCAATCTGGAGCGAGGAGCGGGTCGTGATTTGGCGCGAGAGCGAGAGATTGAAAACGTGCGTGTACGGGGTCCTCATATTTTGGTCCAACCCCCAATTGATGGCAAACGCCGTGTTGCCTGGCGTGTAGGGAAAACCTCCCGCCGGCGCAGGACCGAACAGGCAGCCTGGACCATTGATAGACGGGCAGGGTGGGGGCAAGCAGGACTGGCCCGATGTCCCCGGAGTGAGACAGGTAAAACGTGGAGCATTCGCCGGCGATACGACACCGGCGGGATTGCCGAGAATGGTGGAAAGGCCGAAGGAGCCGTTCTGATCAAAGCTGTTCACGATGGGAATGCCGAAGTGGTCGTACATGATGCTGTAGCCGCCGCGGATGGAGAACTGGTCTCTCTTTCCAAGAATCTTTGAGACCCAGCCGTCGCCGGTGTCGGGAGCCCAAGCCACCGCGATACGCGGTGAAAAGTTCTTGTGGTCCCAGTTCCACAGGCCTGGACCGTTATTCTTGGGACCACCGAGAATGAACGAAAGCTCTCCCGCATTGTTGGCCGGCTGGCCGGTGGCTGCCAATGCGGCGGTGCGATTGAACCAGTCCGCGGCGTTTTGCTTCGTACAGCCGCCGCCCGCAGCTTCTATGCAAGGGGCTACCTGATATCCATTGGTTTCGTAAGGTGGAGCTTCGAGTACCCAGCGCAGGCCGTAAGTGACCGTCAGCCGAGGCGTCATGCGCCATGCATCCTGCCCGTAGAACTCGTAGTCGTTGATGGCATAACGGCGGTTGATCGGCGTGCCCTGGGCCAGCGCGCTACCGTTGCGCGCGAAGTTATAATGCCCGTCGCCCTCCGGGAAAATACCCATCACGATCGTAGTTGCGCTGTCGTAGTTCGGGCCGAAATTGCTATCCACAGCGGGATAGCCATTATTGGCCGGATCCAGCGGGCTGGACGTATTGGCGATTCCCCCGGTGTTGAGATAAACCGCGTTGGTCCGTACGTCGGAGAACGAGTTAAGGTAGCTGGTGTGGTTGTTGCGAATAAAGAATAAATCGGTGCCGAACTCAAATGTGTGATTTTTGCGCGTCCAGTTCAAAGTGTCGGTGAACTGGTTGACGGGCACAAAGGCGATCGTCGAGCGAGTGAAAGGTACGATGCTGTCGATTCCATCCAGAAGAACGGCCGGGTTGAAGGAAGAGCCGGCGGTCTGCCCTCCCTGGCGGACGAAACCCCACCGAAAATCGTTGATGAGTTTGGGATTGATTAGGGAGGTAAGTCCGAGGGTCAAGCCCTTGCTGTCGTCCAATATTGTTGTTGCTGCGGACTGGCCGGGGAACTGTTGTTGTTGCGGCTCCTTGAAGTTTTGCATCTCTCCGCGCGCAAACAGCGTTTCCGAGCCGCTCGACGTGATGTGATAATCGAGCCGCGTAATGTAAGTGTTGAAACTGGAATCGGCGTTCGAGGCGAAGCGATAACCCAGGGTGTTCGAACCATCTCCGGCATTTTCATTGGACGCCGGGTATAGCTGCAGCAGGCTCTGCACCGCCGGATTCACGCCGATTGCTATGGGGTCCATCGCCTTGATCTGGTTGGGTCCCAGGGCATAGTAGCCGGGCTGGACGCCGCTCACGCCGTTGACCGTACCGCCGGGACAATCCTTCGTGTCCAGGCTACCGTCCGAGTTCCGTTGGCATAAGTACACTAAATCGCCAGCGCGCAGAGTCGCGCTCGGCACAGTACGCAACACGCTGGTGCCCTGCGCGTCGCGCCGCCCTTCATAGTTGGCGAAGAAGAACAGCCGGTTCTTCTGGATTGGTCCTCCTAGCGTGGCCCCGAACCAATTGCGCAAGAGCTTAGGCGCCGTATTGGATTCGCCACTGGTTAGCTGCGAATATTTCAAGAACGGATCGTTGGCGCTGAAGATCGTATTGCGGTTGTATTCATAGACCGATCCGTGAAATTGGTTGGTGCCACTCTTGGTCGCCAGCGCCACCTGAGCGCCGCTGGAATAGCCGGAGTCGGCGTTGGAGTTGGCAGTCGTGACCCTGAATTCCTGCACCGAGTCGGGCGGCACATTCAGGACACTAGTAAAAGCATAACCATTATTCTGGTCGTTGACCCCAATGCCGTCGAGTGTGACGTTCGATTGGTCGCTGCGCACGCCATTGACAGCGCCGCTGCGTGTGTCTGTCGTAGTATTCAGCTGAGTACCCAGGTATGCCACACCGGGCTGCAGGCTCAGCAACTCAACCACGCTGCGGTCGGCAATCGGCAATTGCGCGATCTGGTTTTCCTCGACTACATTGCCCAGCGACGCGTCGGTGCGATTGATGAGCGGTGCTTGGGCCTCGACCGTTACCAGTGTCGCCACACCCGCGACTTGAAAGTGAATATTTATGGTGGAGGGCGTTTTGACAACGAGAGTGACATTCGACGCCAAATAGGGTGCAAAGCCGCTTGCCGTTGCCTCCAGTCGGTAGTTGCCCGGAGGCACATCCAGGAACTGGTATAGGCCCGCCCCGTTGCTGGTGGTAGCCCGCTGCAACCCGGTTGCCGCGTCGGTCAAAGTAATCTTCGCGCCAGCAACGCTCGCGCCAGACGAGTCAGAAACGCTGCCATTCAGCAGGCTCGTGGATTGCGCCGTCGCCAATCCGACCAACAGCGCCAACACTGCGAACCCCCTAATCGCGCGCTTTGCTCCCTGCAGACATCGAATGCCGAACTGGTACCACTGCTCCTGCTGTCTGCTGCTCGCTCGCTGATGGATTCGCCTCATCGACATAGCCTCCCGGGAAGACGGCAACGCCAGGCAAAAATACGGGAGAAGAAATCCTACGTGTGTTGTTCTCCCCGCCCGTTGCGCCTCTTCGATCCTCTGTGATTGTTCTGGGGCAAACAGATCGAACGCTTCCCGCCGCCCAGAGTGCCGCGAATTATACCTGAACATCGGATCAAGGATCATGCAGAAAAATTTGTTCGCTGAACGGTGTTTCTTGTCGAATCGGCGAAGGGCGCGAAGGACGAGGATTGGGCGATAGGATCACAGCGTAAGCACGCCTTCACGCCTTCACCCTATTGAAATCCCGGAACTTGTTGCAGATTCGTGTACTCTACCTTGGCTTTTTCAGGATGAGATCTCCGGATCGGGTCTTTCCAGTTTTATGTTGGCTCCGAGCATCTCGGAGAAGAAAAAACGGCCCGGGAGATTTCCTCCCGGGCCGCATTCCATCATGCTGCTTATTTTCCGCCGGCCGTTCCATGCTGTCCCAGCCACGACGCCAATTGTGGTTCCTGCTGCGACTTCAAATCGACGCAGTTGTTAATGCGTTCAATCGACTGCTTATAGGTGCGCTCCGCCGCCGCGATCTTGTGCGCGGAAAAGAATTCCGTCACTTGATCCCGCAATCCGGTATCGCAGAACATGCTGGTCGCTCCCACGACCTCGGCGCTCGCAAAGGGACCTCCAGCTTTCGCAACCGCGTCCCAGTGCGACTGAATGAAATCCCAAGCCAGTTCTCGGCCTGCCGGATTTCTCATCACGCCGGTGATCACCTGCAACGCATCCTGCGATCGGACCTCCGGCGAGACGGCAAACTCCAGGGTGCGTTGCAGTAACTTTGGATCGCTGAATCGGGGAAGCGTGAAGAGGTACGTGTAGTACTGTTCCGGCGATTTGGGATTCTTCGTGGCGGCCATCACCCGGTCGTAAAACGCAGAATCCCCATGCAACGCGGCGAGTGCGAGGGCGCCACCGGCCATATCACTGTCGACGGATGCCGGATCGGCCAGAGCCTTGTCCGCGATTTTGCGGGCTTCCTCCAGCGTTTCTGGATCGCGAGCATCGTGGCCCAACGCACGGAACACCTCCGACCGTAAAGTTCTCCGTTCGTCGCTCTCTCCAGGTTTGGGTTCATATCCCACTTCCTTCATGGCCGGAGCCAGATATTGGCGCAGCCATGTACGATATGCATCACGATCGCTGTCGCTGACCAGGTATTGGCCGATGTATCCGAGCCCTCCCAGAACGTCTTCCATCACAGCGCGATTGCGGTCCGACTGCAGACCTTGCGCGAAGGCGAGGTAGTCGCCCACTGGTTGGCGACCGACTCGCACCGAGGCCCAGATATCGTTCTCCACGGTGATCCGCTCGGCGGGAGTCAGCTTAGTCTCTGCATCGCTTGCCAGGGCCCGAACCGCGTCCGGCTGGAAGGCTGTTCTGTAGTACCCCGCCGCGCCTGCATTCGTCAGAACCCACGTCGAGCAACCGGGCAGCGTAAGGGTTTCTTCTTTCTTGGTCATCAGTTCGCACTTCGCGCCTTTACCACTGGCCGATCCCCGCAAGCACAGCGGGATTTGCCAGAGTTGATCGTCGGGCGCTTCAAACTTGGACCGATCGAAGTAATATCGCTGCTGGGCCAGCGTGACGGTCGTGGAATTACCCGAGCACTGCGCCTTGACATTGAGAATAGGAGCGCCCGCCTGCTTGACCCACGTGGGCATGATCTTGTCGACCGGCTTTTTCGACGTTTTCGCTTGAGCATCCCAGAAATCGTCAGCCGTCGCATTCGCGTACTGGTGCTGTTGCAGATACGCATTTACGCCCGCGCGAAAGGTGTCTTCGCCAAGATAGGATTCCAGCATGCGCAGCACCGCCGCCGCCTTGCCGTAAGCGATTCCGTCGAACAACTCTTGAATCTGCGCTGGAGTGTCAGCCGCTTGGTGGATGGGACGCGTATTCGCCAGTGAGTCTACGTTCAGGGTTCCGGCGGTATCACTCACGTCATCCAGTTTGAAATTCCATTCAGGCTTCCAAGCCTCGATGGGCTTGCTTGACATCCATGTGGCGAATCCTTCGTTGAGCCAGATGTCATCCCACCACTTCATAGTTACCAGGTCGCCAAACCACTGGTGCGCCATCTCGTGCGCAATCACGCTGGCAATCTCCTTTTTCAGCCCGATGGAGCCTTGCTTCTCGTCGATGAGAAGAATCACTTCGCGGAAAGTAATGCAGCCGGTATTCTCCATCGCACCTGCGGAAAAGTCCGGCAGGCCGATCAGATCCAGCTTTCCGTAGGGATATTTAATCCCGAAGTAATGGTCGTAATATTTCAGAACGTTACTGGCAACATCGAGGGCGAACCTGCCCATTTCTTTCTTGCCCGGTGTGGCGTAAACGCGAATCGGAATGCCGTCGGCTTCGCCCTCGATGTACTCGAAGTTGCCCACTACCAGCGCAGCGAGATATGACGACATCTTGGCAGTCGTGGCGAAGCGCACGGTGTGTTTGTCACCCGGAGCCGGGGTATCCGATACGATTTTCTGGTTCGAAATCGCGACCAGGCCCTTGTCGGCGATGGCGGTTATGTCGAACGTAGCTTTGTAGTCGGGCTCGTCGAACGAGGGGAAGGCGCGCCGCGCATCGGTCGCTTCAAACTGCGAGGCGGCGTACTTGCGGCCTTTATCGTCCTTGCCCAGGTACAAGCCGCGCATCTCGTCATTGAGAATGCCGGTGTAGGTAATGTGCACCGTCGCCGCGCCAGCGGCTAGCGGCTTCTCAACGGTGAGCACCACCATCTCCTTCTCTTTTTCCGGCGTGACCTTGGCTTTTTGCGTGGTTCCGCCACTCGTGACGCTGACATCATGGAAATCGATGTCGACCGCGTTCAGCGTGATCTCAGAGGATGGCTTCAGCAGGCGGATCGCGATGGTTTCGTCGCCCTCAAACTTGGCCTTGGCGAGATCTGGCGTGAAGGTGAGCTTGTAATTCTCTGGTCTTGCATCCTCTGGCAGCCGCTGCGCGGCAGCCAGCGAGATTGTGAGCACGAAGAATGTCATCACTGCAAAAATGCGCTTCATGTTTTCCCTCTGGAGATTGAATCGGATTGCTTCCTTACTATGATGTTTGTTTCCCGGAGTTCCCCGAACGCAGACGTATCATTCCAGTTTAGTACGGATGGCGTGTCCCGAAAGTTCACTCCTGCGATACCACCACTCCATTTAGAACGGTTGCCGCACAGTAATTGCCGCCGAACCAGTACGGAATTTCGCGGTAGTCCTTGACTGCGAATACCGCGAGATCAGCGTCTTTTCCCGGCTCGACGCTGCCTTTGCGCTCGGCCAGGCGCAGCGCCCAAGCTCCGTTAATTGTGGCCGCCGGCACTGCTTCCGCCGGTGACATCTTCATGTGCGTGCATGCCAGCGACATTGCCATCGGCATGCTCATGGTCGGCGAGGTGCCGGGATTATAGTCGGTCGCCAGCGCGACTGGTACACCGGCATCGATTAACCGCCGTGCGTTCGGGTATTCTTTCAGACCGAGGAAATAATTTGCTCCCGGTACCAGCGTGGCCACGGTGTCGCGTTTGGCCAACTGCGGAATGTCGTCTTCGTTCACATGGTCCATGTGGTCAAACGACGCGGGACTGAAACGCAAGAATGGCCACAGAACCGTTTCTGACAGCTGGCACATGTGCGCGCGGACGCTCAACCCGTGCCTTTTCGCGGCTTCGAAGATCTGCTCCGTTTCATGGGAAGTGAACGCACCCTTGTCGCAGAAGACGTCCACGAACTGGGCAAGCTTCCGCTTCGCCGCCCGCGGGATCATCTCCTTACAGACGATCTCAACGTACTTTTGTGAGCAGCCGTGAAATTCTTTTGGGACGACATGAGCTCCGAGCAGGGTCGCCACCACGGTCCCCGGCCAGGCGGAGGCTGCTTCTCGAATTGCTTCCAGCGATTTCAGTTCCGACTCGACCGTGAGCCCGTAACCCGACTTGGCTTCTACGGTGGTCGTGCCGTGCGCCGTCATTTCCTCCAGTGCCGTCACGACTCTGGCGGCCAGCGCGGCCTTTGAGGTCTTGCGAACAGCCTCCAGACTGGATCGGATGCCGCCGCCCGCGGCCGCAATTTCTTCGTAGGAAGCGCCTTCGATGCGCTTCTCAAAATCTACCAGCCGCGGGCCAGCAAAAACGGGATGAGTATGCGAATCTACGAAACCAGGGAGAACCACTTTGCCTGCGCAGTCGATCTCGGTGACTTTGCCGCGATTTCGCTTGAGCCATGCGTCGCGCACAGCATCTTTCGAGCTTCCGACGGAGACGATTTTGCCGCCCAGGCACAGCACCGCCCCGTCTTTGATAATGTCGAGGTTCTTCAGGTCAACTCCGCGCCGCGGGCCGCGTTTAGCCGAAGAAGCGCGCAGCGTGAGAAGCTGGCCAATGTTGACCAACAGCAGTGCACCTGATGGTTGGGATTTTCGTTTTGCAGTAGTCACACGCGCTTTAGTCTAGCAGCACCTTCGCTGGTGACAACGAAGTCGGTTCTCCCGGTTGTATGGAGTTCTGCAATCAGCCTAACATCGGAGGGAATATCCCATGATGATCAACGACTGGTTTCGACATCGACGCACACTCCGGCGCGTTTGGCATCGCGCGGCCACCGCAGTTCTGTTCTGCGGAATGACTTTTCAGTCCAGTTCGGCAAGGCCGCAACCCCCTTCGCCCGTTGCCGGAACGCTGCGTCAAGTTGCCGAGGCTCGGCACATTACGATCGGTGCTGCCGCCGCTTCCGCGTATCTCGCCGAACCGGACTATTCCAGCATTCTGGGATCGGAGTTCGGCCAATTGCAGCCTGAGAACGAAATGAAGTTCGGTCCCATTCATCCCAGGCCCGACAGCGATCCCAACCCATACGATTTCAGTGGCGGCGATCGCCTGGTTGGGTTTGCTCAGAGTCATAACATGGTTGTCCGTGGACACACCCTGGTCTGGCACAACCAAGTGCCGGATTGGGTGAAGAAGGGCAACTACTCTGCGACCCAACTTGTCGCAATTCTGCAGAGTCACATTCGCACCGTGATGGGCCATTACGCCTCCAAGGTCTACGCGTGGGACGTGGTGAACGAAGCTTTCAATGACGATGGCACCATGCGGCACACGATCTGGTACGACCAGCCAGGAATCGGTGCGGGGATGGGAACGAAGTATATCGAGCAGGCGCTGCGCTGGGGGCGTGAGGCCGACCCGAAGGCTAAATTGTTCTACAACGATTATGATGCGGAGGAGGTCAACAAGAAATCAGACGCTATCTATGCCATGGCGAAAGATTTCAAAAAGCGCGGCGTGCCGCTTGACGGTATCGGCTTTCAGACCCACATCAGCCTGAAGTTCGATGACCCGGCGAAATTGGCGTCCTACGCGAGAAATCTGGAGCGGTTCGCCAAGCTTGGCCTTGAGTTGCACATGACCGAACTCGACATTCGTCTGAGCGACGACAGCGCAGCGTCGCTAAGTGCGCAAGCCAAACTCTATGGGGAAATCACCGCCCTCTGCGTGCAGCAACCCGCCTGCAGATTGCTGCAAACCTGGGGATTCACCGACAAGCACTCGTGGATTCCGAACTTCTACAAGGGACAAGGATGGGCGCTGCTCTGGGACGCCAAGTATCAGAAGAAGCCAGCGTACGAGGCCGTGCACGACGCGCTGGAAAAGTAAGACCCCCAGCGAAGCTCTTATTGTTTTAGCGAGCCTCCCTGCGACGACTCATTCGCAGAGTTCACTCTACCCTTGCATCGGGACTCTCACGCCCGTCTTCTTCGCAAACTCCTTTGCCTCGTCGTACCCGGCGTCCGCGTGGCGAATAATACCCATGCCTGGGTCCGTGGTCAGGACGCGCTCGATGCGCTTCGCCATCCCATCTGTTCCATCGGCTACAGTGACTTGGCCGGCGTGGAGGGAGTAGCCGATGCCGACGCCGCCGCCGTTGTGGATCGAGACCCATGACGCGCCGGCTGCGGTGTTCAGCAGGGCGTTCAGCAGCGGCCAGTCGGCGACGGCGTCTGAGCCATCTTTCATGCTTTCGGTTTCACGAAACGGAGATGCCACCGAGCCGCAGTCGAGATGATCGCGGCCGATCACGATCGGCGCCTTGATCGTGCCCTTCTTCACCAAATCGTTGATGGCGAGGCCGAATTGCGCGCGCTCGCCATATCCAAGCCAGCAGATACGGGCGGGCAAGCCTTGGAACTTGATGCGCTTTCGCGCCAGGTCGATCCAGCGGCGCAGGATGCGGTTTTCCGGGAACAACTCCAAGACCAGATCGTCCGTCACGTGAATGTCGGATGGTTCGCCCGACAGCGCCACCCAGCGGAATGGGCCGCGGCCTTCGCAAAACAGCGGACGAATATAGGCGGGCACGAAGCCGGGAAAGTCGTAGGCATTCTTGACACCGCGCTGGAAGGCGAAGGTGCGGATGTTATTTCCGTAGTCGAACGTTACTGCGCCCATCTTTTGCAGGCGCAACATGGCTTCCACGTGCCGCGCCATGGCGTCGAGCGATTTTTCCTGATACGCCTGCGGGTCGCGCTGGCGCAGTTGGAGCGCCTCTTCGAAAGTCATGCCATTCGGCACATATCCGTTCAGCGGATCGTGTGCCGAGGTCTGGTCGGTCAGAATGTCGGGGACGACGCCGCGGTCGGCCAGTTCCGGAATCACGTCCGCGCAATTGCCGACCAGTCCGACGGAAACATTTTCTTTCTTGCGCACGGCGTTTTTCAGAATGCGCAGGGCTTCGTCCAGCGTTGTGACCATGAAGTCGCAGTAGCCGGTTTTTAGCCGCTTCTTGATGCGCTCGGGATCAACGTCAATTCCGAGAAACGCTGCGCCTGTCATGGTCGCGGCCATGGGCTGAGCTCCGCCCATTCCGCCCATACCGCCGCTGACGATCAGCTTGCCGGCGAGATCGCCGCCGAAATGTTTCTCTCCTGCTGCGGAGAACGTCTCGAACGTTCCTTGCACAATTCCTTGGGAGCCGATGTAGATCCACGAACCGGCGGTCATCTGCCCGTACATCATGAGACCGGCACGTTCGAGTTCGTTGAACTTCTCCCAGTTGGACCAGTGGCCTACGAGATTCGAGTTGGCGATGAGCACGCGGGGGGCGTGATCGTGGGTTTTGAAAACGCCTACGGGCTTGCCCGATTGCACGAGTAGAGTTTCGTCGTTCCCGAGATTCTTCAAGCTCGCGACGATGGCGCGATACGCTTCCCAACTGCGGGCAGCGCGGCCCGTTCCGCCGTAGACCACAAGGTCTCTCGGACGCTCGGCAACCTCTTCGTCGAGGTTGTTCATGAGCATGCGCATGGCAGCTTCTTGCTGCCATCCTTTGCAGGTGATGGAGTTGCCGCGGGGCGCGCGAATCACAGCGGGGGTTTGGATTTCCGTTTCAACGGGCATGATTAGATGTTATTGCTTTGCGGAGCCGCGTACAACTTGCGGCGCCTGAAACACGACTGCAAAAAGTTCGTGCAAAAAAGTTTAATGATCAACGTCAGAGGAGGTTTCGTGGGCGGGTTTCATTTCAGGAAATCTCATTGAAACGGGGGTACCCCCCCTCCCCCACCACTTGAAAAGCCGCGACTGGCGCGGGGTTTGCAAAAAGTGTCTGTAAAATCTTGAGCCCCATGGGTTTAGAGGTCAAAATCTTGACAACAAAGGACTTAGTGGACTTTTTGCTGGAGTCCCGTGCACTCCATCCGCCTTGACGATGATCTGCTTTTTCGCGGTCAGGGGCAAGGTCAGATGTCACATCGATCTGTGGAAATCGCGGGGTATGGCTACGAAGGCGAGATCGCTGCTGGAAGCAACATCAAACGGTTCGTTGTGCATGCGTTCGTGGTGCCCATCCGTCGAAAACCGCGACGGATGGGGCAGCCTCTTCTGTGTTGGCGCAAAAGGTCGGCTAGCTCCCTTTCCCCTCTTTGCAGATTCTTGCCGGGGTGGGGAGGCCGGTGTATTCTGTCGCCTAAGAATTGTCACTGGAGGGCGCAGATGCATTGGCGATTCTCTCTGACTGCTGTTTCTTGCGTGGTGCTTGTGAGCTTCGCAATCGCAACTCCCGGCGCTTTGGCGCAAGCCGGTCCGGACGTGTTTGTCACGCCCATTCCCCACGCACCGTTCAGCGGCGTAATCCATGTGGAGCGCTCGTTTGTCCGGCCGGATGGCTCCATCGTCAAGCTGAAGACAATCCGCGATATTAGCCGGGACAGCCGCGGCCGCATCTACAATGAGGCGAGGGCGCTCGTGCCGGTTTCGAGTAACCAGACGCCGCAAGTCGTACGCATCCATTTATACGACCCGCAGACCCGGATTTCTACCATGCTCAATCCGCAGGAGCGAACCTACTGGATAAGCGCGGTGAATCGCCCACCTGCAACGGTGCCGCCCGCTCTTCTCTATGCCTCGCCCACGGGCAACACTCTCCCTCAAAACGAGTTCACGAAAGAAGAGGATCTGGGCATTCATGAGATGGAGGGGATGCCGGTGCATGGGGTTCGCGAGATTCAGACCATCCCAGCCGAGAAGAGTGGCACAGGCAAAGAGATCGTGATTACGGATGAATACTGGTACTCCGATGATCTCCGCATCAACCTGGGGATCACGCACAGCGATCCGCGCCTGGGGTCAGTGAAGATGACGGTCACTCAAGTCACGCGCACGGAGCCAGATCCTGCGCTCTTTGAGATTCCAGGTAATTACAAACCACCCAGAGCCGGACGGGGAACCGACTAGTAAGCTGTTTCATTCATCGTTCGTGGGTGCTCATTTGTCGAAAACCGCGGCGGATGAGAGAGTCTCTTGGAATCCTGGAAAATTTGCGCTCGAGCAAAGCCTGGACGGGGCACCCTCACTGGTTCGTATATCACCAGGTGCTGTAGGCGGTGCCGTCGCTGGCGGTGCCGCTGGAGGCGGAGTGCACGTCGGTGATGCCGGGGTCCTGCTGGTCCACCGCCAGCATCACATCTTCCTGCACCACTTCCCAGTTGGTTTGGCGGGTCATGGGATCGACCGGGATTTGCCGGA
The DNA here is from genome assembly GCA_963707205.1 of uncultured Acidobacteriaceae bacterium. Classification (GTDB taxonomy): domain Bacteria; phylum Acidobacteriota; class Terriglobia; order Terriglobales; family Acidobacteriaceae; genus Sulfotelmatobacter. Next base: position 11,437 of record CAVPQE010000031.1, on the reverse strand, counting down.
GGTAGCCTGCCTGGACCAGGTCGTCGAGCGACTGAGGAGCTTTCTGTTTGTCGAGGGTGTACTGAGAGATAACGGAGCGGAGGGTGCTCAGATTCGAACGCAGGACGGATTCTCGAGCCTGGATGATGGACTGGTTGTACATCGGAACAGCAACCGCCATCAGGATCATGATGATGCTGATCACGATCATCAACTCCAGCAGCGTGAATCCGCGAGAGCGCTCGAGCCTAGTGCTGCGGGCGAACATGCACACGGACGTGCTGCCGCGAGATGCGCGCGCGCTGTGTCCCAACTTATTCACGCCCCGTAGCATTTACCAGTCCTTGTATTTCGTGCCGTCGAGCGCGGTGCCTTGTGACTTGGTGTAGACATCGAACACGCTCTGTCCGCCCCAGGAGTCGGAGTCAGGATCGTCCTGCATGGACCGCAAGCCCCACTCCGTGCTCTTGGTCATGGGGTCTATAGGGATAGAACGCAGAAAGCGGATTTTCTTGCCGGCTTGCGCGTCCACTCCTTTGACCAGCGTCTCAAGGTCGGGGGGATAGTTCTGGGTGTCCACCTTGGTCTGAAACTTGCCCTCTTCGGCGGCTTCTTTGTAGCGATCGATGGCGTCGCGCATGTCCCACAGCGCCTTGCGGAGTTCTTTCTCCTTTTCGCGCTGAATCGTGACCCGCGCCAGGGGCAGCGCCATCAGCGTCAGGATCGAGAGGATGGTCGCGGCGACGATTAACTCCAGGAGCGTAAAGCCCCGGGCGGGCTTCGTGCGCGGGCTGCGATGGAATCTGTGAATCGTCATGCTCTTCGTCAGGGTCGGAAGACTCCTCCTTTACTGAACCGTGACTGCTGCCTGCGCACCATTGACCGTGATGGCCTGCAAACCGGGATCGCGGGCTCCTCCTCGAGTGATGGTCAGGGGAGTCTGTCCATCCGACTTCGCCTGGAACGTGAGCGTGACCACAGCGCCCTGGCCGGAAACTCCGCCTGCACCGGGAGGGCGGGTAGCCGTGATCTGCGACTGTCCGACGGTTTCATCCTCGCGGTGAACCAGCGCCACGGCCTGGCCATCCTGCGAGAGGAAGCCGCCATTCGACACATTCACCAGTTGCAGCATTTTCGGATCGTAGTTCAACTGCACCGGGACGGAATGCACATTCTGAGCGCCGGAAATCAGCAGATTCACGACAAATGTGTTGCCCTTCGCGGCCTGAATCGTTGGCGGATCAAACAGGAAGCTGGGAGTCCCGCCAGCAGCGGCGTTGGGAGCGGGCGGTTGCGGTTGGCTCGCTGGAGGCTGGTTTCCCTGTGGCTGTATGGAGGGGTTGGTGGGCGGCGATGGCGGCTGAGACGGTGCGGCTGTGCCAGCCGGAGCGGCCTGCGGCCGGCTTACATGGCGCAACTCGATCGCATTTGCGGTGCCGATATCGATCGCCCGCTGGTTGATCTCGGTGACTTCCGTGCCACGGATAATGTGGGGAACGATGGCAAACACGATTTCGTTTTCCGAATGATCCTGGTTCACTTGCCCAAAGAGATACCTGAGGATCGGGATCTGCGCCAGCCCCGGGATTCCGGCCAGGGATTTCGTCTGTTGATCTTCCATGATTCCGCCCAACAGATTGGCCTCGCCGTCCTTCAAGCGAATCTCATGCTCGATTTTGCGCTGGCCGATGATGGGCTGGCTGATGCCGCCAATGTTCGACTGGCCGGTGACCGCCGAAACATCCATCGCGATCTTGAGCGTGACCTCTCCGTTCGAGTGCACGTGGGGCGTGATATCGATGTTGACACCCACGTCCAGATACTGGAACTGCGTATTCACCAGGGGGTTGATGCCGACACCACCAATGCCCGGCTGGAAGGATCCAGTCGCGATCGGGACCTTATCACCGATTTTCAGCGAAGCCTTCTGTCCATCGAGGGCGCGAATCTGGGGATTCTGAATCAGCTTAGTGTCGCTATTGTTCAGCACCGCCGACAGGTTGGCCGACGGAATCGTAACCTGGAAATCGGTGGCGTTCAGGTTACCCAGCGTATTGAGGCTTAAACCGTTGGTCGTTCCCGTCGTCGAAGTCGTCCCAGTCGTGGTGGTCCCGGTGGTGGTAGGGTTGAGCGTATTATTCAAATTACTCTGCAGCGTAACCGTAGCGCTGGTTGGCGGACTTAGCCCCAGCGTACGCGACCTGTCTTTGCTGACCTGCATGATGGCGATGTCGACAATGACTTCCGGACGGGCCTTGTCCAGATCCTCAACCAGTTTTTCCGCCAGCGCGATCTGGTCGGGAGTTCCGCGCACGACCAAAGCATTTTGGGAGAGCAACTGCTGCACGCGCTGCACATCGAGCACGGCGCGAATTGCGTTCACCACATCCTGCAGTTCGGTGGGCGCCGAGAGATTCGAGAGATAAAAAGTTTTGAGGACGCTCTGCTCCAGTTCTTTGCGCTTCGCGGGATTGTCCGTTGCCACAAAAATCGTATTCTGCGTGACCGGGCGCCAGAAGGTTTTCGACTCCAGCGCCGTGATCTCCAGCGCCTCTTCGAGAGTCACGCCATTAAGGTCAACGTTAATGACTCGGGCAGTGTAATCAGGGTCGAACAATACATTCACACCGGCCAGTTGTCCGACGGTGCGGTAGACCACGTCGGATTTAGTTGCGAGCATCTTGACCGTGATCGGGATGTTGGAGATGGGAGCGAGTTCCACCGGGCCGGACGCTTCGTGGATCCTGCGTTCCAGACCGGCCGGGGGCCCGGCGGCCTGTGGAGGCGGATTCCGCTGGTCGTTGATCAGCTTCAGGGTACGGTTCAGCTCCTGCTTGGCAATGAATAACGACGGATCAATCTCCAGCGCTTTTTGAAACTGGGCCACGGCGTCGTCCAGTTTGCCGTCCTCCCGCAGTTTCTGTCCGTTGTGAACGAGCGAGGCCGCGGCTTCGAAACGAAGGCGCTCGAAGGCAGAGCGATAGCGCAGCTCTTTGGGCTTGAGGTCGTAGGCCTGCTTGTAGAAACCAAAGGCAACTTCGTACTGCTGGCGAGCCTCGGCGTCCTGACCCTTGGCGTAGAGATTCTTGGCTTTGTCGGCGATGGCAGGAAGGGTTACAGCCGCGACCAGCAACACCATTAGAGCCGGGCGCATCAAGCGTCTCATTCGATATTCCTCACGAGATGATCCTCTTTAATTACAGTATTCGCCGGACAAGCGGTTTTCCCAAATTGCAGCGCGTCCCGACAGTATTTTTCGCGCGGGAAATCCACTCAGTATACGAAAATGCTTTCGGTGAGGCGATTATAGCATCGCCATTTCCAGCTCCCGAAGTGCTTGTGCACATGGGAGTTACACTCTTTGGTCGTAGGCCTAATGGTGTCATCGGCTTCCGGCTGCCGCCGCCCGAGTTCCAGACTGGCCTCCCGCCGGATTCCGGCATCCGGCCGATGAGAAATCTTCTTTTGGCAAGCTCTATTAGCTCTAAGTTCGGGAACCGAAAGCCGGAAGGCGGAAGCCTGGAGCCGACAATCGAACGATGCGCTAAGATAACTACTCCTTAACCTCATGGCTCGCCAATCCACGCACCAGACCAAGGCCAACCCGGAGAAATCTCCGCGCCGTGATCCCACAGCCTCCGGCGACCGCGACGCCGCTGTTAATAGGATCGCTTCACACAACTACTTCTTGCTGGAAAAATTTGAGGCCGGGGTGGTCCTGACTGGGACCGAGGTTAAGTCCGTCCGGGGCGGTCTCGCCAACCTGAAGGACTCCTATGGCCTGGTTAAGGACGACGCGGTCTGGCTGCTGAACGCCCACATCGGTCCTTACGAGCATGGCAACATCTTCAACCACGCCCCGCTGCGAACTCGCAAGCTGCTGATGCATCGCGAAGAGATCCGCAAGTTGATCGGCAAGACGCAGCAAAAGGGGCTGACGCTGATCCCGACTCGGATGTATTTCAAGAATGGGAGGGTCAAGGTGGAACTGGCCTTGGCCAAGGGCAAGCAACTTTGGGATAAGCGCGAGACCGAGCGGCGGCGGACGGCGGATAAGGAAGCCAGAGACGCGATCAGGCGGGGCCAAAAGACATAAGCGATTGCCATTGAAATTCAAGCTCTCATGTCCCAATACGGCGACCGTCCTACGGATTTCGCGGACGCCACGCTAGTCCATCCGGCCGCGCGCGAACACCTCAGCGTCATCCTCACCATCGACCACGACGACTTTGAAACCTACCGGCTGCCTAGGCGAAAAAAGTTTACTGTTCTCCCACGCGGGCCAAGACGGTAGCCACCAGATCGCGACTATGATAGGACGGTGAATCCGAGGAGCACACCGTCAAAACCGTAAATCTCAAGTCCGATATGCCGTCGGTGCATGAGGCGTTACAGCGGCTGGAACGAGAGATCACAGTTGCTCGCCAGCAGAAGCATTCTCTGCTGAAAGTGATCCACGGGTACGGATCGACGGGCGCCGGCGGTGACATCCGTATCGCGGTGCAGAGACGTTTGTATGAACTGGCGGAGGGCGGACAGATTCGCGGCTGCATTTTCGGGGAGAACTGGTCGAAGACCGATGAAGCGACTTGGCGCCTATTGCAGGCGCAGTCTGACTTGAAGAGCGATCTCGACTTGGGGCGCCGCAATCAAGGCATCACGGTCGTATTGTTATGACCTTCCCGATAAAACGGTGATTGTCAGGATCCCTGCGTTGGCAGCGGAGCATCTGGGATCACGGGAGCGCCGTCAGAAACAACCGCAATCGGAACGGGCTGCGGCTCGATCGGCCGCACTGCGACTACGGGAATCATCATCCGCTGCTGCCAATAGGAAACCGCTACGCCACGCTGCCAGAAGCGCGGGATCAACAGCAAAAGCAACGTGAGTTGGCTGACTACGAACGCGCCCCATACGCTTTCCGGGGTCACAATCTTCATCCACGTCCAGAGTCCACCAAGGAGGACGACCGCGGCCACAATCGTGGCTACTACGTAGCTGGCAAGCAGAGGGCCCAGGCTGTGAAAGGTATAACGGAAGCCCGCGGCAATGGATTTTCGCACGGCCCGCTGATCACTCAAAACGATATCCGCTTCGGCCAGATCGAACCAGACGCGCAATGTCATCATGACCAGAAAAATCACGGCTAATCCCGTCATTCGCATTTCGAAGGGGAGCAGTTCGTTGGTGCTCTCTCCGGCCTTCTTCACGAGGGCGCCGTTAAGGGCGAACAGCACCCCTGCCGCAATTCCCATCACGATGCCGGCCACAATCATCAGCCGGATGAAACGCCACAGATTTCGCCCGCAAGCGCGGAAGAAATCGTCACGGGGCAGACGGTATGTAGACGCGTATCCCTGAAAGATTCCGGGGACGAAAAGCGCCGTTGCCATAAAGAACACAAAAGCAAAACAGAGAGCGGGAGTCGTCATCGCCTGCATCTGCCCAAACTCAGGCCTCGCAAAGAGCCCTATCATCACGGAGAGATCGAATCCATGCACGAGGCGCTCGGCGGCGAGGCTGTGGTCGAGGATGGTATGGGCGCTCCGGCGAAGGGCAGACGTGCCAAACTCGGCTAGAGTGAGGTTTAACAACCAGAACCATAAAATATAACGCTTATTGCGCCCGACCATTCCCAGGCCGCTGCTCAGTAAGCCTTTGTTGTCGCTCATTCGCTTTTATCCTTGACGCGGTTCCGTCAATCCGTGAGTCGCAAAAATCGTGTCTCGCGCTATTGTTAAACTGCCCACCAAGCCACAGCCTGGCTCACCCATTGCGTGACGAAGAGCCAGTAGGTCGACAGTTTGTTCGTCGCCTTGGGATTTGCCTCGACGACGTAACTGTTATTGAAATTGTTGCGGTCGATCTGAACCGTATGGTCGGGATCGAGTTCCGCCGAAACGACCTTGGCTTTTTTCTGGTAACTGAATCTGGTCCAGCGGCTCTGTCCGTCCCAGTGCTCGCGGATCTTCTCGCCGTTATCGAACTTGATTTCCACTTCGACCGGCATCAAGAAGTCTTCCTTGCGATGCAGCGACACGTAGGACTGGTAAACCGTGTCTGTATTCTTTTTCGCGGCCTTCTTGTCTTTCTTTGCTTCGTACCAGTTCACCGGGAAGGAATTGACATTCAACACTTCGTAATCCATCACTTGTGACCCATACACGGCTTGGTTAAAGTACCAGCGCAGATCCTTGCCAGAAACTTCCTCGATCGTCTTCAGGAAGTCTTCCTTCGTAGGATGAGTGAAACGGTACTTCATGAAATAGGTATGCATCGCTTTGGCCATCGTGTCTTCGCCGATGATGCCTTCTAGAGTGAGCAAAATGCTTGCAGTCTTGCCATACGTGATCCCACCGTAAGAGCCGAAACTGTAGTAGTCGTAAGCCTTCTGTGCGATGGGGTCGCGATCGGCCGCGCTGAGATAGCTGAGCCTTTGAACCGCGCCGTCGCCGAGGGTAGCGCCCGCGATATTCAAGGCGGATGTGTTCTTGCCCAGGATCGAGGCCAGGACTTTGACTTCGGTGTAACTGTTGATGCCTTCGTCCATCCAGGCGTCTTCGAATTCGTTGGTAGCTACCATGCCGTACCAGTACTGATGTCCGAACTCATGCTCCACCACTAGCTCTGGCAGGTGAAGACCCTCCGGCATAAACCAGCTTGTATCGCCGGTGATGAAAGTCGGGTACTCCATGCCGCCCGCCGCCGAGTCCGGTTCCGGGTCGACCACGGTTAGTGTCTTGTAGGGATACGGCCCGTACCAGTTCTCAAAGTGATCGAGGGTTTGTCTGGTGATTCGCTCGTGCCGCTCGGCCTGGCTCCAGTGCGCGGGCTGCATCAGGAAGCGCAGTTTCACCGGCCCCATCTGTGCCTGATACACGCTTTCTCTGACTTTGTAGCGCGGGCTCGCGGTCCAAGCGAAATCGTGGATGTCGTCGCCGTGATAGGTCACGGTCTTGGTGTTGTCAGGATTGTTCTTTTCCTCGACCAACACTCCGCTCGCGCCCACCACTTCATACTGCGGCACCGTCAGCTTCACGTCGTAGACGCCGAAGTCAGCGAAGAACTCGGTCGTGGCGTGATATTGGTGGCAATTCCACGCTCCGTGCCACCACACGCCAACCTTCGGAAACCACTGTCCGCCCAGCACGAAATCGCGCTTCCATCCTGAGCGCGCCTGGGTCTCGGGAAAGTTGGTCTGAAACGCAATCTTGAATTGCACGTAGGCGCCCGGAGCAATTGGTTTGAGCACGTGCACGTCTACGACTGTTTTGTCGTCTTTATTACCATCGTCCGGCGCAATGAACTGCAGTTGCCCGGTGGCGTCGCCCTGCCCCACTACTTCAAGACTCTTGATCTCTTCCGAACCATACTCCTTCTCTTCCCACTTTTCGTAGGCGACGTCGCGGCTGCCTTCGATCTTGGCTTCCCGTACCCATGTGGACTTGGGCTGAAATGCATTTTGATAAAGATGGAAAGGGAAGTGGTCAAGCGGCTGGCCCGTCAGGTTGTGGTAGGTGAGCACTTCGGTTGCGTCGACGGTGTGCTTCGTGGCGTCATACTTGGCATCGATCTCGTAGTGGACCACACGCTGCGACATGGGCTGCGCCGAATTGATGGCCAGCGTGGTGTCGGGGATCGCCAGCGCCCCGGGACTGTTCGGAGCGGCTGCGGGAGTGGATGCCCTAGCTGCCGGGGCGGCCGGAGCCACCTGCGGCGCGGCCGCTTTTGCGGCGCGTTGCTGCACGGCGAGGGAAAGCACGATCACTGAAACTAACGGGAAAAACAGAATGATCCACCGGATCTTCATGAAGCAAACCTCAGTTTGCGCTGTGGGATCGAATCATACCGCAGGAAGTCGGATACCGCCATCCTACAGAGTCCGGCAAGGTGGAGATACGTCGCCGTCCATCAAGAAGTTCCCCCCCGGTCATTCTGCACGTCCTGTCGGCTGCTGATCATGCCAGTTAACGTATCTTTGCCAAACTCTACAAATCTCTGCATCCACCGCGGTCCCGCACGATATTCTATCTCTAGTTCTGCGCCCAGCCGGATGAATAGGATTGGCGCCAACGAATCTGCGAACCCGTCCACTCGGCAGGCGCAGATCCAGTTCCGAGGAACGCCATGAAAGCCGCGCTCGTTCTGATTCTCTTCGCCGCTTCCGCTTTTGCTCAAGACCAAGCCGCCCTCGCCGCCGCCGAAGCTGCTTGCGGCCCCAAAGACAGTAAGTTCGAAGTTAAACCGGACGCGGGCCACCTCACGCCCCAACCCGAGCCCGGCAAAGCGTTGATCTACGTCGTCGAAGATCTGGGACAATGCCCAGACTGCGAAGCCGGCAACGCCTTCGCTACCAATGTTCATCAAGCCTTGACCAAGGTGGGGATGGATGGCGTGTGGGTTGGAGCGAATCAAGGGAGTTCGTACTTCTTTTTTGCGCTTGCTCCGGGCGAGCACCATCTCTGCATCAACTGGCAATCGCGGCTGGAGACGCGTTCGCGTGCCTTTGCTATGGCCAATTTCACGGCGGAAGAAGGGAAGGTCTATTACTTCCGGGAACGAGTTTTTCCTGGGGAACATAATTACTCGTTCGATTTGGATCTGGTAAACAGCGACCAGGGCAAGTTCCTCGTGGCTTCTTCCATCTATAGCGTTTCTCATTCCAAGAAGTAGACCTCCCTAATGATGGTGCACAAAGGATCGAAGTCCGGCGGAATGAAATCTCAGTCCGAAAAGGGCGGAAGAATTCGCTAACAACGCGCACTTCGGCCCGTCGAAGTAATGCGATGAATTAGGAGACCCTTCATGCTGCGTGTCACCTTTGTCGTCCTCATGGGCGTCTGTCTCGCCTGCGGTCAGCAAGATCAACGGCCTCAAGACCATCACGCCATGGTCAACGAGCACGGGGACAAGGTCATGGGATTCTCCCATGACAAGACCACCCACCATTTCGTTCTCATGCAAGACGGAGGACTGATCGAAGTCCGCGCTAACGACCTGAACGACACTGCCAGCCTCGACCAAATCCGCAACCACTTTCAACACATTGTCCACATGTTCGCCGAAGGCAACTTCAACGCGCCCATGCTGGTCCACAGCCAGGACGTTCCCGGCACCGCTATCATGACGCGCCTTAAGGCGGACCTGCACTGGGAATTGCAGGAGATCCCGCGGGGCGCCCGCATCACCATCACCGCTGATAATAAGGAAGCATTGGAGGCCGTCCACGAATTCCTTCGCTTCCAGATCGCCGACCACCAAACCGGCGACTGTACCGCCATCCGCTAAGTCGTGGGCAGCGCTGGAATCCAAGCCCGGGAATGCCTCTGGGGCGGCCACGACAGAGCAGTCCGCTTGCACTTTTCCCTCTCCGCCGAGATACTGAATATTCACAACAATTATGCAAACAATCATTTCTCTCTCTACGCCCGCAGAACTAGAAACCGAATCCCTTGTCGCTGTCGTGCTCGACCACGCCGAGCCCGCGCCGAACCTAAAAGAAAAAGATAAGAAGCCGCAACTCAAGATCGCGAGCGGCGACTCCGCAGTGCAGTCCGTGGCAGCCGATTTGCTGGCGAGCGGCGAAATCGCCGGCAAGCCGTTTGAGACCAACCTGCTGCACAAGCCCACGAGCCTGAAGGCAAAGCGCCTTCTGCTGATCAGCGGTGGAAGCGCGAAAAAATTCTCGAGCTACGATCTGCGCCGGATGGCCGGGGTCGCGGTGCGCGCACTCAAGTCCCGCGGAATCCGCAGCTTTGCCTTCGTCGCTCCGCCGAGCATTGCCGCGGACGAAGCAGTGCGCGCGATTGTGGAAGGAGCGCACGTCGGGAATTTCGAGCCCGACTATTACCGCAGCGACCGCAAAGACCAGAAGATTGACGCGCTCACCGTCGTCGCCAGCGGCGACAAATCCGTGCTCGAGAAGGCGGCCAACGAAGCGCAAGTCATTGGCGAATCGCAAAACTTCACGCGCGATCTGGTGAATGAACCTTCCAATCGCATGACGCCCACAATTCTCGCCGACCGCGCGAAGAAGATGTGCGCAGAAGTCGGCTTGAAATGCGACGTCTACGGCGCCGACAAGATCAAAGAAATGAAGATGGGAGCGTTCTGGAGCGTCGCGCAAGGGTCCGATGAGCCGCCCGCACTGATCGTCATGCGATACGAACCCGCCGGCGCACCCGAGAAGCCGGTCCTGGGACTCGTGGGGAAGGGAATTACTTTCGACACCGGCGGCATTTCGATCAAGCCCGCCGATGGCATGGAGAAGATGAAATACGACATGGCTGGGGGCGCGACTATGATTGGTGTGATGCGCGCCATCGCGCTCCTGAAGCCGAAAGTTAAGGTCATCGGCATCGTGTGCGCGACCGAGAATATGCCGTCGGGAAAAGCGCAGAAACCCGGCGACGTGCAGATTGCCATGTCGGGCAAGTCGATTGAGATCATCAATACCGACGCCGAAGGACGGCTGGTCCTGGCGGACGGACTCTTTTACGCGCGCCAACTCGGGTGCACGCATCTGGTCGATGCTGCTACGCTGACGGGCGCGGTTGTGGTCGCGCTCGGTTACAGCAATGCCGGCATTTTCGCCAATGACGACGACATGTATAACCGCTTCCACAATGCGAACGCCAAGGCAGGCGAAAAAATGTGGCGCATGCCGCTCGACGAGGAATACAAAGAGCAGATTCGCTCGTCGATCGCCGACATCGTAAATTCAGGCGGACGCTGGGGCGGCGCGATCACTGCTGCCATGTTCCTGAAAGAATTCGCGGAAGAGACGCCGTGGATCCACCTCGACATCGCCGGCACCGCGTGGATGGAAGATCAGAAGCCATGGATCGCGAAAGGCCCGTCCGGCATAGCCCTGCGCAGTTTGGTGGAGTTCGTCAAGAGCTTCGCGGGATAAAAATCAGACGTGGATTTGCTGAGGACGGTGTTGCAACCGCTCGCGGCTGCCGGGAATCCAGCCTTTGCATCGATCGTATGGCAACGAATCGATGACCATCGCAGTCCAACAAGCCCACCCACAGAATCCGCGTCCAAAGATCAGGGGCCCGAAGACCCTCGCGATCGAATAATGAATAATGGCGCTGCTGAAGATGCCGGGAAACAAGAAGAGTCCTTCTAGTTGCATATTCTGCAGAGCGACCAGCCCAGAAAACCGACCATGCAAACTCCGAACAGAAACTGCGCCAGACGGCGCCCGACAGGCTTTTTCTTGCGCGGCAGCATTTCGTAAGGGCCGATCCCCACACCGAGCGAAGTGCCAATATAGCCCATGCCGAAAATGAAGAAGGGATAGCCCGTTCTGCGCCAGAGGATAAAATGCTAGCGTGCAAAAAATGAGAAAAATAGTGGCGGGAAACTGCAGCGGACGCAGCCGATGCCGTGCGCTGAGATCGGTTGGCTCCATCGCTACTCCGGTGGTTGTGAAGAAAGAGCCTCGAACGTT
>CAVPQE010000030.1:0-133072 GCA_963707205.1 uncultured Acidobacteriaceae bacterium | reverse complement strand
CGCGCACACCCAGAGTCCTGTTCCGTCCCAATAAAGAACTTTCGGACGATTACGCTGCGCGTTACAAAATAAGAACAGGTGGCCACTCAAAGGCTCGCACAACAATCTGTCGCGCACCAGACCGTAGAGGCCCTCAAAACCCTTCCTCATATCAGTGGCTCCGGCCGCCAGATAGATCCGTGTCGCTGGGCCCAATCCAAACACGGCTTACACCCGCTCCAGCGCACTCATCAGACGTTCGAAGGTGCGCACATCAAAATCGCGCTGCACTTCGATCCGCCGTCCGTCCCGCAATACAACGGCCAGCCCACAACTCGGTTGCTGCTCCGCCAGCTGTTTCCTGAGGGCCTATTCCACTGCCACGAACTTCCCGTCGGCGGGAGCGCTTTTCGTCGTCTTCCTCTTCCACCGCCGCTTCTTCAGGTGGCGATCCAGAGTGCTGTAGCTCAAACCTCGACTGCGACAAAACTCGCTTCGCCGCATCCCGCTGTTCACAAACTCCGTCACTAACTGCCGAACCTGAGCTCGTGTCCGCCGACTCCGTGCCGGTACCTGCTGTTCTCCGTTCATCCATCCAACTTAAACACAGACTCAAGTTACCGAACAGATGCGTCGCTCAGATGCCTACACCCTAACCCTGAGACCAGCAGCAGCAATGGCAGCAGCCACGTTCGGGACAACAGCGAGGCCGCACCCACCAGCCAGCCCAAGCCGAAGCTCTCGGAAGCACGTCTTCGGGCGAATCGGGAAAACGCCAAGAAGTCGACGGGTCCAAAGACGGCTCGGGGCAAGGCCTGCAGCCGCCGCAATGCTCTCAAGCATGGCCTCCTCATCGACCGCGTCCTGTTTTCGTCGCATGGTACGCCAGTCAACAAAGAACTCCATGACTTATGGGATAGCCTGCAGGCAAAGTATGGCGCAGGCGATGTGCGTACCGAGCTGCTGCTGGAAAGCCTCCTCGTCGAATGGTGGCGTCTCGATAGGGCGTTGGAGATCGAGATGAGTTGTCTAAAGAATGCCGTGAATCACCTCGGCCCGATGGGCAGCCTGCCGAACCTGCAGCGGTATCGCACTTCGAGCCAGCGGGCCTTCCTCAAGAACCTCGAACTGTTGGATGAACGGCAACCGCCCACGTCGGACGCGGCGTAGGACGAAGCCGAAGGCGACGCTGCTGCTCCGAAACCCGAGATCCCGCCGCAGGCACCGAAGCCCACGAGCCGTTTAACCGTGATGGCGGCCGAAGAGTCTGTGCCCGAGCAAGTTCGGAACCCGAGAATGGTGCGGCGAGCGGCGAGGGCTCGACTCCTACGGGTGAAGGGGAAGAATCGGCTTAAAGTCATTCCCCTACCCGCCCAGCCTGCTCTCCCTGAGGGTTCTACCATGGCGTTGACAATGGTAACAAATATGTTACTATTACACATGCATGAGGGTTTTGAATTCCTCGACGCCAACGGTCGCAGCCCTTACGGTGAATGGTTTGATGGCCTGAACGCGCAGGCCGCGGCTAAGGTGGCCGTATCCGTTACTCGCATCGGGCAGGGTAACTTCTCTAACGTGAAAGGCGTTGGCGGCGGGGTTCATGAGTACCGGCTCGACTTCGGCCCTGGCTACCGGATTTATTTCGGCAAGGACGGTGATCTCCTCGTTATCCTTCTTGGGGGCGGAACAAAGAAGCGGCAGCAGAGGGACATAAAAGGACGGGATTGCCAGGTGGCAGGACTACAAGAAGAGAAAGGCACAGGGTGACTAGCGATGGCTCTGACACGAGAGTTCAAAGAAACGATCCAAGCTCGGGTGAAGCGTGACCGCGCTTTCCGCAAGGAACTCTTGCGCGAAGGCATCGAAAGCTTTCTCGCTGGAGACGTGGAAACGGGCAAGATGGTGCTGCGCGATTACATCAACGCTACCGTGGGATTCAACGAACTGGCCGAGGCCACCCACCGCTCTTCCAAGAGCCTGATGCGGATGCTGGGCCCCTCCGGAAATCCGCAGGCGCGCAACCTGTTCGAGATCGTCCAACATCTCCAGCGCAAGGAAGGTGTTCGGTTCAAGCTGCGTGCAGCGGCCGCCGGAGCTGATCGGTAGCGGCTCGGGCGATTGACTTCCATCGACGAGAGACACCCGCCTCGGGCGGGAGGACATTAGCCAGCTTTGAACCGATTCCCGACGCGGCGTTCACCACGGCGGAAGAGTTGGATGCGGTCGATCGTCTCCGCCCAGTGGTCCAAGCCTTAGCGGATTTGTCCGTTCAAGCGTGGATCACGCCTGGCAGATGTAGCTTTGAGATAGCAGCGAGATCTTGGGACCCGCCCGGGAGGATTCCGACTCGACCGTGGCGGGCAATGCCCCTGTCGATAGCCGCGGCCGATCTGCTGTCGGATAACCCACCGAGTCGCTGGCACGGACGCGGATCGTGTTCTCCCGAGCCGGCTTTCACCCAAGCTCGATTGCACCGGCTGCGCTGATCGAGCCCAGACTGGGTGTGCTATCCAGCCTGTTGAGTGTCGAACCTGAATGCCACCATCGCCTGCCATTTCTTCCTCTCCGCTCTCCGCTGGTCGTACGCTACGCTGCACGAATTTATGGAGTCAATAACTCACGCGGGCCCGGTGAACTCACTGCCCCCGGCTTGCGTAGCCAAAGATGGCTTTCAACTCGAGAAACTCTTCCAGCCCAGCCTCGTCCTTTATGGGATGAGACCGGGTGGTAAGGAGCTTTCGTCCCGATGTAATGCTGCGTGACATAGGATGCACAGCGTGATCAGGTTCAGCTCGGAATCTTCCCCGGAGTGGCTGCGAAATTCTTTGTGATGGACTTCCAGGTTCGACATTGTGCCGCACGATTGGCACCGCCAGCCATCACGACGCAGCACCTGTTGTCGCAGACCCTCGTACGCCACCGCATCCAGCCGCAAGCGCACGGGCTTCGGGCCAATCGAGCTCATGATGCCTTCTCGCTCAGGGTGCCAAGAAATGCCTGCCGCTGCTCTAGGGGCGGACGTGGAAAAGTGGATCAAAGCGAATCGCCCGGAACCGCTCAGACTGCCGCAGCAGGGAAGCCTCAGCTGATCCCAGACCGGCAAAACTTCCACCTTCCGACGGCTGTTCTCGAACCACTAGTTCGTATCCCTCGATCTTCCTACCGAAGCTGAACAGACCGAAAAAGAGCCGCAAAGCTTTCCTGGCCGCCACGCCAGCAGCGTTTCTAAACCGGTTGCGTCGACCCACCCATAGAGGGTAAGATTGTCTTACCATGCAGACCAGGGTTTCCACTAAGGGGCAGGTTGTTCTTCCGGGTCCTCTTCGCCGCCGGCTGGGCATTCGCGCCGGTGATCCGCTCGAGGCCAACATCGAGGGCGGGCGCATTGTGTTAACTCTGTCTAAGAAACGTCCGCGCCAGGTCAAGATTGTGACCGATCCGATCACTGGATTTCCGGTTCTTAGCGCAGGTCCTGATGCCCCAACCTTGAGCAGCAAGGAGGTTGAAGAAATCTTGACGGACTTCCCATGAGATATCTGCTCGATGTGAACGCTCTGGTTGCACTCGGATTCGTCAATCACGAATTCCATGATCGCGTCGCCTCTTGGGTGCGAGCCCAGCAATTCCCGATGCTCGCGACCTGTTCGATTACGGAGCTGGGGTTTATAAGGATTCTTGCGCAGGCCCCGGCTTACGGGTTAACTGTGGCGCAAGCGCGCACCCTGTTGCTTCGCCTGAAGGAATCGAATCTCTCACGGTTCACATTTATCTCGGACGATCACGATGTTTCTCACCTTCCAAGCTGGGTCAGAATGCCAAAGCAGACTACCGACGGGCACTTGGCGAAACTGGCGAGCGCGAATGGAGGGGTCCTCGCGACTCTAGATCGAAAAATCCCTGGAGCGTATCTCATTGCCGATAGCTGACCTTATCGGTGTTAGCCGTTCGCGGCATCGTCACATCGGTGATAAAAACCGAACTGAAATCGTGTTTCGTAATGACGGGTTGATCTTACGCGCCAGAATCTTCAGCGATGCCGGCAAAGCATGGGCGTTACAAAAAATCAATTCTTGAAGACGCAAGGCGCCAACTGGAGACAGCGACATGACGAAGACGATGAGCATCCGAATGGATCGAGAGAATTTTGAATTCTTGAACGAGCTCACAAAAGAACAAAGGAGTGATCTTTCCAAGGCCGTGCGGGACATGGTCACCCGGGGCAGAGTCTTATTCGCGATGGAACGATATAAGAAAGGCGAGGCTTCGCTTGGTAGAGCTGCCGAGCTTGCGGGAGTCCCTGTCGGACAGATGATGACGCTCCTGACCGAGTTCGGGGTGCAGAGCAGGATCGAAGATGAGGATTATCTCCAAGGACTCGCGGCGATCCGAAAGGCGTGGTGACTCCTGAAAGTCTTCGATTGATCGAGTAGCCGGACCCCATTGCTGAGGCCCGGCCCTCTAAGAACCGGACGTGACAGTTTCCCGTCATCCGGCTCAAGCACTTCGAACGCCTCTTTGAGGGAGACGCGGTTTAGAGACAGAAAGACGGAGGCGATGAACCCTGTCATGGCACTCGGGATGAAGTAAGAGGCAGTTCTCAGCGCTGGTCGAACCACCCATCACGCGGGGGACGCAGTAGTGCAGGCGCCATCCCGTCGTGCGGGTGATTTTTGTATTGCAAACAGGGCAGAGACCGCGCTGTTCATACCAGAGAAAGCGAAGGATACGGGTGCCCCGAAACGACTCTCGCATGTGAGCTTCTTCGCGTTGTGCGAAGTAGGTTTCATATGCGGGGTCGTAGGGATTCGCATCCCCTTGCACTTTGATGTGTCGCTTGAGGGCTGTGTTACTGGCGCGTAGAAGCCAGATCTGACTGCGGCTGTCCATCGTCATCCCACAGTTCGCCGAAGAAGGACCAATCCTGACCGTTGTGCTGTGCGAAGTACTTCTGTTTGCGCCAGCGTGCGGTCTTTCTTGGGTGCCTTCGTCGTGCCCATCGCCATAGACTAGAGAAGATTTCATGATCCACGCGTGCAAATGTGGATTTATTCATGATGTGCCGATGATAATTAGCCCAACCTCTTATCTTGGGGTTGAGTTCCTTGATCAGAATCGGCGGCAGATGAACCCAGGGCAGCTTTGATCGTTCTTCGGACGCCGTCCAAGAAGGTTTTCATATTCTTCTTGGAAGGCTTAATGCGCCGTTTTCCGTCCGGATACCGGCGCACATTTTGTCCGAGAAAATCAAAGCCTCTTTCCACATGCGTGATGACTGTCTTCGTCGGGAGAAAGCTCAAGCCCTCGTTCTTGCAGAAACTGCTCAATCAAGGGTTTGATCTCTCTTTCCAGCAACTCTTTCGATTTGCTGGTGACGATGAAGTCATCCGCATAACGGATGAAATTCACCGAGGGATTCTTGCCTCCGAAGGACTTGACCGGCCTTCTCGAAGGATATTTCTCCTTCAGGACTCGTTCCAGTCCATCCAGCGCACAGTTGGCGAGCGCTGGGGAAACAATTCCTCCCTGGGGAGTTCCTTCCGTTGTTTCGTGAAAGACGTGTTGATCCATATACCCGGATTTCAGCCACTTTCTGGAGAATGGCGCGGTCCATAGGGACATGAGCCACGAGCCAATCGTGGGAAATTTTATCGAAACAGCTTCGGATTCGCCTTCCAGAATCCACTGCGTGCTTGCGTTCGTCAGGGCATTGAAGCACTGTTGAATCGCATCCGCGCAGGACCGCTGCTGACGAAACCCGTAAGAGTTTTTATCAGCAGTGGTTTCCGCAACAGGATCGAGTGCGAGCAGATGCAATGCTTGCATAGCTCGATCCATCATTGTGGGGATGCCGAGCGGGCGCATCGTTTTGCCGTCCGATTTCGGGATGTAGACACGCCGCAGGGGCTGAGGTTGATATCCCCTGCGTCTGAGTTCATGAACTGCCCTGTCTTCTTCTCTGGCGTGTCCCAGATTTCTCGGTCCACACCGGGGGTTTTCTTGCCGTTGTTTTCCGTCACTCGTCGGACGGCAAGGACCTTGCCGCTATACGAGTGGGTCAGCAAGCGTTGCAAGGCTCGCACCTTGCCCCACCTGCCTTCCTTCGTCGCCTGCGCGATACGCACTTGGAGTCGGCGAACGTTGCGGTGGATGGTTGCGCCAATCAATGGCGTACCACTCCTTCGCTTCACTTGAGACCGCACCAACAGCTTGCGCCGTCGTCATCTGCTTTGCCTCATGAGCCGATTAGCCCAGCTTTCTCGCGGGAAGTACCACAGGGAAGTCTGCTCGCTTTCGCGTCCGGTGATGTTGTCAGTACAGCCGACGCAACCGATATCTGCTCCATTGCAGAACAGCATTCGCTTCCTCCCTGATGTTCTATCCGCACCGCCATCGGTCCACCTCGCGATGGACTTTCCCCTTTGCTGGGGAGCGATACGGACTTACTCTGTTCCGCTGAAATGACACGATAGGTTAGGTCCGCTCCCTACGCCGGCCGTGTTGATTGCCCATGACGGGGAATGCACAAGTCCCCGTACCCACGACAGTAAGAGCCACGCAGCATATTAGGCTCCCTCACTTTCACGACGCTTACGAGCGTTTGTGTGTTCTGACCGTACTATCAAGCCTAGGCCCTCTCCGCCTCTATGCTGGCAGATACACCGTTGCCTCACGGTTCCGGTGCCAACCTTGCGGTTGTGGGTACATTGTCCGAGGGCTTCAGACGGATTGTTACCGCCCCGCCTCTACCTCGTAGGCTACGTGCGATGGGACGCACGGTCTGATCATTCCTCCTTGTCAGACAATCATTTTCAGCAGCTTACAGATCGCACTATGCCGGAAGTGTGCGAGAACTGAACGGACCTGGGAATCCGGCACAGCGGGTAGACGACCGACGGCCGATTATTCGAGAAGGATTTTCTTCTCAAGCACATTCGCCGGAGTTGTCAATGACTTGCCGAGGATGTGGTTTTTCGGGTGTGTCGTAAAAGGTGTCGTAACCTTTTCTCGCTACGCCCGTATTTCAGCAGTCTCGGTTGTCGCGCCGTAATCCAGCGCGGCGCGGACCACATCGAGTTCCGGATGCTGATAATGTCTTGGCTCAGGGTGAAATGGAGAAGCGACGTTCTCCGTTAGTGTGGATTCCGCCCCTTCGGGGCGGGGATTTTCAAGGCATGGGGGGTCTATCGTCCGATGACTGTTTCCATGCAGTGCACAGCGCGAGAGGATAAGCTCCCCCGCTGCTGCGCATCGGCTCGATGAGCCCCACCAGGTTATCCCTCAGCATGGTTGCCTCCCGGCAGAGCCCGCTTCCGTTTCACCCGGCGAGGTCATTGTAACTGGGATGGAGGAGTGCGCAATCCTCGAAGACGCTGTCTGCTGCCGGCGAAGTTGCCGCCGGCTACGCGCCTGTTCTAACTTGCGATCGCGAGCCGCGTGGATCTCGGCCTGTCGTCCGGCCAGCCGATCCTGCGGCGTCACATAGCCGATGGCGCTGTGCAGTCGCACCGCGTTGTAGTGATCCACGTAGATTTGAATCAAACGGCGCGCATCTTCCAGCGTCAACGGGCTCAGGGGCCGGATGCACTCCCGTTTAAGCGACTTAAGCCAGCGTTCGATTTTCCCGTTCGATTGCGGGTAAAACGGTGAGGTGCGCACGTGCGTCATCCCCGAGATGCGAATGAACTCCTTGAAGTCGCGCGCGATGAACTGCGGCCCGTTGTCGGAGATGACCCGTGGCTTGGCTTCCGGATACTTCTCCTTGGCTCGTTCCAGAATCCTCTCGATGTCAGCCTCCTTCATCGACTCCCGCAGATCCCAATGCAGCAAGAAACGACTGCAGCCATCCAGCACGCTGCACAAGTAGTAGAACGTGCCCGAGTTGATATAGGAAACACCGACATGCCAGTGCTGGTGCGGCTCGAGCGGCTGTTCGAAGCCTGTCCCCTTGCGTGACGGCTTCGCTTTCCAGCGCGACAGCAGTCCGGCTTGCTTCAACACGCGCCACACGCTCGCCGGACTCACTGCCACCACATCGTGATCTAACATCATGAACGTCAGCCGCCGATAGCCTTCCGGGGATCGGCGAGAGCGGATGCCGGCCCGGCGCAGCAAAGTTGGTTGTGACGGCGAAGACGTTTCAGGCCGGCGAGGAACTTGCCGCGAAAGACGCGGCTGAGGACCTTCACGGGTAAGAAGAAAGGATAACGTGGGCGGATAATCCCATAGCGCACCGCGTCCGCCGCAAACGCCAGCGGCTTCCTCCTAGTCTCCTGTCATGAAAATTATCTCCGCCTATGCCGCTTTTTGTTGCAGCGTCAGTGTGACCGCGTAGCCCAAACGTTCCAGGCGATGAACCAGGTTTCGCGTGAGGTGGTTCTTGTTGAGCTTGTCTAGGTAAAGATCTCCCAAGTCGTTGTAGGAGACTTGCTGGGAAAGCATGTGATAGATCGCGACCAAGATCTTGTGGGCGATGGCCACCACGGCTCGCTTGTACCCGCGCCGCGCCTTGAGACGGAAAAATTTGTCTCTCAGGTAAGTGCCTTTGGATCGGGCCGCCGCATTGGCGGCCTCCACCAGTCCGCTCTTCAGGTACACATTGCCACTGGGGATGCGGCTGCTCTTGCGCTTGCCGGCGGATTCGTTGTTACCGGGGCAAACTCCTGCCCAAGAAGCCAACTGCGAAACGTTTCCGAACACGCTCATATCCACGCCCAACTCAGCGATGATCACCGCGGCCAGAGTCCAATCCACACCGGGTATCTCGTCCAATAAGGCCAGCTGCGCCGCATAGGGTTCGAGCATCTGCCGGATGCGTTGTTCTAGAACCGCCAGGTCTTTTTCCGCCGCTTCGAGTCGTTGCAGCTGAAGCTCCAACAGGAAACGATGGTGTTGTTCCAACTTGCCTTCCAGAGCCAGCTCCAGTTCGGGAATCTTCTTGCGTAGAAGCCCTTTGGCCAGCTCGGCCATTTCTTGTGGGGTCGCTTTTCCTGCGATCAGAGCTCGCAGCATCAGTCGGCCGGACATCCCGAACACGTCCGTGGCCACGTTTGCCAACTTGATGTTGGCGGTCTCCAGTACTTTCAGCAGACGGTTGCGCTCCGCCGCCTGACTCTCCACCAGCTTACGACGATAGCGCATCAAGTCGCGGAGTTCGCGGATCGGCTTAGGCGGAACGAAGCTGGAACGCAGTAGCCCATGGCAGAGCAGGTCCGCGATCCATTCCGCATCCTTCACATCGGTCTTACGCCCTGGAACCTTCTTGATGTGTTGCGCGTTGGCCACCACAATCTCCAACGCTCCTTCCAAAATCGCGTAGATCGGCTTCCAATACACTCCCGTGCTCTCCATGGCCACATGGGTGCAGCCTTCAGAGAGCAACCATTCGCGCAGACCCACCAGCTCTCGCGTAGTGGTGCCGAATGTTCGCATTTGCTTCTGGACTTTCCCGTCCCGGCGAACCATCAACAAGCAAGCCACTACCGTGGCCTGATGTACGTCCAATCCACAACCGCGTTCGATCAAAGTTTGCATAACGCCTCCATCGGAGGCGATTGCTGCGCCGCAGGTCTGGTGCAGACACTGTCATGCGTCCTTCCCGTTTGCGGGTGCGACAAAAGGTGATACCTTTACCGGCGCGGGTCAGTCTTATCGGCGGGATCTGTGTCATCACATAGGCTACCGACCTTCAAGCAATCGCCAACCACGGATGCTTGTATCACAGACTGACCCGTTTCTACGTGGCTAGCCCGCTGAACTCTATTTTCATGCTTGGTGGCGCGCCAGAGGCGCATGAGGTCTTATCGAAAACGCCTTATCGAAAACGCCTCGGATCGAGTTCCCGCTCCACCCCAACAGCCTGCCCCGAGGCGTTTCCGATCAAGGCTAGCGACGATCCGGGAGTTGATCGGTTCGGTCAACACTAGAGCGTATCCAACAGACGAACCGACAACTTCCGGCTTGCCCGCCCCTCACGAGCCAACGAGCCAGCTTCTCCAGGACTGATTGCGCTCCTGGCCGTTTGATCAGACTGCGATTGGGTTAACGGACTTCTGTTACGGATGAGTCGTGCGAAGTGTAGACTACTTCGCCATCGAGCAGCGTCATCAGACATTTCAGGTTTTTGATCTGCTCAGCGGAGACGGAGTAGAGGTCGCGGTCCCACACCGCAATGTCGGCTCTTTTGCCCACCTCGAGGGTACCGATCTTATTTTCGAGAAACATCTGGCGCGAACCCCAGGCGGTGTAGCTGCGGAGGGCGGTGTGGATATCCACGCCTTCGGCGATCCCAAAGGGCTGCAGGCCATAACTGCCTTTGGCAGTTTGGCGCACTATGCTCGCCCAGAGTCCAAAGCGGGCCGCCACTGGGGTGACGAAGTAGTCCGACCCGCCGGACCACAGAACGCCTCGGGATTGCAGGGTCCTGAAGGGCTCCAGCCGCTGGCCGCGCTTGGGACCGTAACTGGCGGCATATATGTCGCCGATCCACCAGAGGAATCCGGGCTGCATTTCCGGATATCCAGAGTCGTATTTCTTTTGCAAGTTAGCCATCACGTCGAGGGCGTGCGAAGTGGGCAGGTTGGCGTGGATGATGCTGTGGCGGAGGCCGGGATGGGGTTGCTCCTGCTCGACTAGGCTGTAAGTATCGACGACCCAATCCATGGCACGATCGCCGACGGCATGGGTGCCGACGGGGACGCCGTTTTTGTGAAAGAGGCGAACCATTTCCTGGTAAACGGCGGGGTCGACTTGCGGGTAGCCGCGATTGCCCGCGCCTGACCTTGTGACATCTGGAGTCGTGGCGTTGCGCAGCCAATCGTCATAGACCCAGCCCGTTCGGGCGCCACCGGAGCCATCCATGTAGATTTTGGCGCGCCGCAGGAGAGCAGGCGGTCATCGCCAAGCGTGGAGGGCAGGCGAGGAACGGCGTTGATCTCGGCCAGCGCTTTGCGGGCCGACTCCAGTGTCGAACCGGCGTGCCACAGGACGCAGATGCGCTCCTTGAGCTGCCCTTGATCGAGGAGGGATTTGTAGGCATCCCAGTGAATTTGTTGGATGTCAGGGTCTGTGCAGCGATGCTAACTGATATTCCAGTGGGTGAAAGTCCCATCGGTGGAAGCGCTCAGTTGCCACCGTAGTTATACCCGACGACGAGAAGGGCGACCGACTCGCCGGAAGCTCGGGAGTAAAAGTCCCCGTTGGCTGGGGGAAATTCCTGGTCAGATCCGTACAGGGGGGCGAGCAACTCGACAGGCCGTAGCGAAGCAGCGAACCAGTGTAGCCGCGAAACCATCCCCCATCGGAAACGGATGATGGGAATTTCGGGAGTGCCGAGCCTTTAGGCTCTCGGCGAAGGCCAATGTCATCGGTGAAGGAACTGAGCGAGTGCAACTGATGAACTCCTCGCGGTCATAGAGGGCGGCATGTGGAGAAGGAAGATACAGTGAAAGCGCGGAACCACTCACGGGTCGCCTAGGCGGAAACGCACAGCGAGGGCATCAGGTATAAGCCGCAAGGCGGCGAAATCAGGATGCGCCCATGAGTGGGGCGGATGGGGCCGATTAAGCGACGATGGACCGAGACAGCATAACTCGGACCGGAGCGAGGGCCCCTGGGGTAGAGCGGTTGGGTCCGCTCGCACGGAGGTGCCTTACCCGCGCATCGGCCCTGACTCAGAGCAGGGAGTACACGGTGAAAGCAGTGGGCACGAAGGACGAAGGCAAACCGGTGGTTGGGCAGGCCTCGTCTGATATTCCGGCCTTGAAGCCGTACTGGGGAAAACCCGCCGTACGGAATTTTAGGGGAGGCGATGGAAACGTCGGCATCATTCGAAGCCCGGTCCGCGCCATTGCCTTACCCGACTTGACGGCGGTCATGCCTTCGCTGTGGAGCACCTGCTGAATGTAAAGAATCCCCTGCCGCATCTGCTCGGGGGTGGTTGGCGGGACGAGGCTGGTGACGGATTCCATGGCGGATTCTTCTTTGAGGACTCCAGTGGGGTTGCCATGGGGATCGCGGTCGATGGTGCCTGCGGTGGGGTCTGCTGTGCCGGCGTTGATGTGGGCCAGCTTGAGGGCGAGTGAGTTGGCGACTCCATAATGGCCGGTAGTGTGGATGAGCCAGACGGGATTGTTGGGGGCGATGGCGTCGAGATCGGCGGCGGTGACGTAGCGGTGTTCGGCGAGCTTGCCCTCGTCCCAGCCGGAGCCGGTGACCCATTCGCCAGGTTTGACGAGAGCGATCTTGGCCTTTACACGGGCAACGATTTCAGCCACCGAAGTAGCATCGGAGAGCTTGACGCCGTAGAGTTCCTCGACACCTCCTTCGGCGATGTGGGCGTGGGTATCGATCAGGCCTGGGGTGGCGGTATGACCGTGGAGGTCGATGACGCGTGTGCCGGGAGCGTTGCCGGCGAATTCCAGAACGTCGGCGTCCGTGCCGACTTTCACGATAACGCCACGGCGGATGGCGATGGCCTGGGCTACCGAATCGTTGGCATCCACGGTGAGGATGTGGCCGTGAATTAGGACGAGGTCGGCGGCGGGGTTTTGCGCGGGGAGCATGGGAGTAAACAGCAGGATCCCCAGTAGGACGCTTGACGCACTGAGTTTGCGGTGCAGAGACATCGTTCGATTCTACGCGCGAGCGCGGCTAGTTCTCATAGACCGTGGAGCCTCCTGTAACCGTGCGCACAATCTCGATATCTTTGATTTTCTCCTTGTTCACGGTGTGAGGATCGTCTGCCAACACGACGAAGTCCGCCAGCTTTCCAGGTGTGATGGATCCTTTGATCGCTTCCTCATGTGAGTTGTACGCACCGTTGATGGTGTTCACCTGCAGGGCTTCATCTACGCTGATTTTTTGGTTGGCTCCCCAGGTCTCTCCATTCCAGCCGGTACGTGTCACCATGCCCTGAATGCCCATGAGCGGTGCGAACGGCCCGGGGCTGAAATCTGAGCCGGCCGCGGCTCGAATTCCGGCGTCAATGAAGGAACGGTAAGCCATGCTCCGCTTCATGCGTTCTTCCCCATAGAAGTGAAACTTGTCGGAGTTGTAGTACGCATACGTGGTGAAGGGGGCAGGCACCGCGCCAAGCGCCTTGATGCGCCGCAAGAGATCATCGTTGATCAGCGTGCAGTGAGTAATCTTGGGGCGCACGTCAGGAAGTGGTGCAGTCTGCTGCGCCCGCTCGTACGCGGTAAGCACCATGTCGATGGCCACATCCCCATTCGCATGGCAGTTGGGTTGAATGCCCGCCCGCTGCACGCGCTCCGCCCAGGCGTTCAGATCCTCCTGTTTTTCGGTGATATTGCCGCTGTAAGGAGGATTAGTTCCCGGATAGGGCTGGCTCAGCGCCATCGTACGCTCCGAGAACGAGCCATCGGCGGTGTGCTCAGAGGTGGCGCCAAAGCGAATCCACTCGTCTCCGAAGCCGCTGCTGATCCCGTTCTTGATCATTGCCTCCAAAATGTCCCCACTGGTCTCAAAGCTCACCCGGTGCAGTAGTTCGCCGCGTGCCCGCACTTGCTGGAGCGTAAATAAATCGCCGCCTTCGTGGTGAACGCTGGTCAGTCCATAGCGGACGAACTGTTTGGAGATGTAGGCCAGCCCGTCGCGATCACGCTGCTCCTTCTGCTCTGCCGTGAAGGTCTCTCGTTGGCCAACGTTGTTGAACACGTCACGCGCGCGATCAGTGACTCGTCCGTTGAGTTCGCCGTTTTCGTCGTGGTCGTAGGTGCCGCCCATCCGGTTGGGAGTGTCTTTGGTGACTCCAGCCAACTCCAGCGCCTTGTTGTTGTAGTACGAGGTGTGGCCGCCGCGATGGTGGACCACGACAGGATGTTCCTTCGAGACCTCGTCCAGGTCGTGCACATTGAGCCGGCGGTTATCCTTCACCTTGGTGTCGTCGAAGAAGTATCCATCAATCCAAAAGCCCGCGGGCGTCTTCTGGGCTTTGGCTCGGAGTTTCTCGATGATGCTGGCGATGGTGACAAACTCGACCTCATAGGGGTTGCCGACGATGACCTCGTAGAGCAGGATGTTGCCACCCGCGTGATTGTGGCAATCGATGAATCCGGGCACGACCGTCATCTGCTTGGCGTCGAAGGTCCGCGTCCCCTTGCCGATGAACGCCTTGGCTTCTGTTGTGCCTCCAACAAAGACGAACCGTTCGCCCTTGACGGCAAAAGCCTCCGCCTTCGGCATGCGGGAATCCACGGTGTAGATCTTGGCGTTGAATACCACCAAATCGGCGTGGCGTGGATCGTCGTCGGTGCCCTGCGTTTGGCTGAATGCCGTGGCACCCAGAAAACTGCTGCTTGCAAGACCAGCTAAGCTGGCTCCTGTCAGGCCCAGGAATTCCCTACGACTGTGGCGGTGTTTGTTCATCGCTCCTCCTCTTGACCATCTGTGCCCCATGATCTTCTGCCCGAACCGGCTTGTTGGACGCCAGAAGAATCATCGCGATCTCGTGGGGAGTCCACTTGCTTGTGCCGAACCAACCGTTTAGTCGGGCTGCCTTTCTTCGCATTATGTCAATGACGAGCAGAACGTCACACTCTCTCCAGTCTCTATTTCTCTTTAGCCAGCGACGGATCTCTCCGATCGCCTGCTTTTCGGGCAATGACTCAATCGCGTACAAGGACTCAAGAACACACCTGTCAACTGTTCCAAACCACTTTTTGAATATCACTGCTAATAGACCCGACGCACTTGGATAGTCCAAACCTCTAATGCGCTTAACAATGTTGAGACACTTTCGAGAGTCCGTTAGATCGAGTTCATCTAAGGCTTCGAGACTGCATTTCACAGAAAAAAGATGTTCAAAGCTGTTCTTGTCAAGGTCCGTGAGCTTTTCCTGAAGATGATTGCCCTTGAATTTCCAGTGGAAATACTTGTTAAGGAAGTCATACCATCGCTGCATACCAAGTTTCTGGATATATTCCAGGTCGCCTGTATTTATGAAGTCTTCTATGGGGTGGCTCTTGTGACCGTCCACGTTTAGCCAATAGCGATCGAGTGCATCAAGCCACTCGTTCTCATCGCGCAAGTCCCAAAGATCATTGATATCCAGCGCCATTCGTCACCGAACTGCATTGCACGCGTGGGATTACGAGCACATCGCTCACCAAACGCAGCATCGGAGAAGTTCGAGATCCCAGACTTCTGCCACGCTTAGGCGATCGCGGCTGAGGGCCCGAGCGTAGTGGATCAGGCGCCAGCAGCTACAGGTTCGTGCTTTCCATCCGCTGTGATTTCCCGAACTGCTCGGTAACCCTGGTCAATGGCGATATTGGTGTAAGCGTGGCCATCGGCATCAGAGTTAGCAATGTGAATGCGTCCGAAAGACTGCCGGCCGATGACGCACGGACGCTCGGACGCAGGGCGGTCCAGCGGTTCAAACAGCGGGTTGTACTCGTAGGCGTAACCGTGCGGCCAACGGTTGACGGTGATCGCCTGAATATCGCGAGCCGAGTCGAATCCTCCACCGGCAAGCATGCGTCCCAGTTGATCGCGGACGTTGCGTTCGAAAACTTCGAAGGGTGTTGTCAACAGCTCGTAGCGACCCGCTCGATACTGTTCTTTGGCCGGTAGACCGGGTTTGCATGGAGTGCGCAAAAGGTGCAGCAAGCAGGGTTCTTGCGGGGAGCTGGGGAAATGGTACTCGCCCATGGAAACCGGGAAATCCAGCGATGCTCCATTAAAGTATCCGCCCGGTGCGTAGATGGAACTGACCCCGAGTTTCTGAAACGATTCCCAGTTCCTGATCTGCACATTGGTGTAGACGAGAGGCAGCTTTACGCAATAATGAAGGGCCTCCTTCTGCTTCTCAGACATTTCCGGGCAGAGGTAAGGAATCACCATGTTGTAGCAGGCAAGGACGCAATGCGCCCCTTGTACCTTGTACGCCTTGCCGCCGCGAATGTAAGTGACCTCGACCTGCTTCGCGTCTTGTATTTCGCCACTGTGCTTCGCGCGTACTGCAGTGCTGTTTAGCCGGATTTTCACTGCGGAATCGGAGTCATCGAGACGCGCGTAGTTCACTCGCGAAGTGACTACGTCCTCCATCGTGGTGCCGGGAACCGAGCCGGGTATCAGGGAACGAACCAACAGCCGGGCGACGGACGCATTGCCGTCGGGGAAGTGAAAGATGTAAGGCTCAGCCTGTTCTGGGCTGTCTTCAGTGCTTTGTAGCCGTATTCCCTTGAATCCTGGATACTCCATCTGAAGGCAGTCCCAGGCCG
This sequence comes from uncultured Acidobacteriaceae bacterium, assembly GCA_963707205.1. Classification (GTDB taxonomy): domain Bacteria; phylum Acidobacteriota; class Terriglobia; order Terriglobales; family Acidobacteriaceae; genus Sulfotelmatobacter. The sequence goes on along the minus strand of CAVPQE010000030.1, from coordinate 116,852 downwards.
ATACCGCATCGATGCCCACGGCATACAAGCCGTGAGGAGCAGACTGGAAAATCTTGATGACATCGGGATGGACCTTTACGTACTGAAGCAGGTAATTCTTGTAGCTTGTCTTGATAAGGTTCCGTCTCTTCTCGTCAGCAGAAAGCCCTTGCAGATAGTCGACCTTGGTGTCCTGCAGCCTCCTAAGGTCTTTGCGGGCCGCTTCAGAAATCGGAATCTGCGCCAGGACTTCTGGTGGGTAACTCAAGCCCAGATAGTGCGTCCCGAAGCCGGGCAAGAGGCGGTCGACGCCGAACGTTTCTTTGTTAAAGAACGTTGCACGCTTCAGTCCCATGCCCTTATAGAGGTTCTGGTCGAAATACTTGTAAAAGCGATCGACCTCGATGCCCAACTCCTGCAGCAAACCAAATGCTTCCTTGCTGTAATGATGTGGAGCTTCCAGGGACTGAGTTCCTCCATAACCAATCAGCAACCGCTGACCGGTCTGGAACTCATTGCGCTTCGCGTGGCCGCCGAAATCGTCGTGGTTGTCGAGAATCAAAATCTTAGACTTTGATCCGGCGAACTTGCGGAAGAAATAGGCGGAGGCCAGACCGCTGATGCCCCCGCCTACGACGACCATGTCGTAGGCTTCTTTTTCATCAACTGCATCCGGCCATGTTTCTCCATCCCGCATGGCGTGAGCCACTTCAAACGATCCGTCGTGGCTTCCGCGCATGCCTGTCTTGGCTGGAGGATAGTAGTTGGGATCTTTTTCGGGAGCGGTCTCAGCCGCAGCCAGCAGCTTCAGCCAGCTGGAATTGGCCGGCGTAAGCGAGGCCCCAACGGTGACCGCGCAGCCATTCAGGAAATCACGCCGCGTGATGTTGCGATCCATCCCCAGTGCTGAATCCAGCTTCTTCTCCATTCTGCCCTCCAGAGGCAGACTCTCGTCCGCTACGATTCGTCGATTGGAAACATGATTCAGCCCGCGTTGTAAGCCAGCTTGCTTCGGTGTTTTGCAACTAAAGTCACTGCGAGTGCCATCCCTAGAAGATCACCTTGAGCGCCAGCTGCATGATCCTGGGAGCGTACGTTCCGCCGATTTGGCCGAACGTTCCTGACACGACGGACGTAGCCGCAGGTGGCCGGAATTCGGCGTGATTGAAAATATTGAAGGCCTCAGCACGGAAGATGAGCTTCGTATTTTCGCCGACTAAATTGGTTGACTTCTCCAGCGCCAGGTCGAAATTGGAATGCCGCGGTCCGTGCAACGAATTTCGACGATAGGTTCCATAGAATCCGAGTGGGCAGGTACCCGCCCCAATACAGGCATCTTGCTGGAATGAGGCGGGATCGAACCAATAATTTCCGGGGACTCCGTTGAAGGTTTGCACGCTCCGCGGATTGAAGGTCTGCACGGAACTGACCATTTGGTCGGCCCTCACAATTTCGCCATCGCCGGCTCCCGAGGGACCAGGATTGGTCGATTGCTGGTGCGTCCCCGCAAGAAAATCCAGTGGAATTCCCGATTGAATGAAATAAATAGGATACAAACTCCAGCCGCTGGTGAGCCGTTTCGGACCGCCAGCCCACGTGTTAGCGAAGGGTAGTTCCCAGCCTCCGCTGAATGCGAATCTCTGGCGGAGATCGAAATCGGAATTGCCATAAAACTGGTTGTGGTTGTAGTAAGGAATGGACGAGACCCGCGAGTTGAATCCCGTTCCATTGTCCAGATTGTGGGACCAGGTATAGGACGCGGTAAAGAACACATTTCCGAGATAGCGCACATCCTGGGCTCTTTTGGTAAGGCTGGTCAGCAGGCCATTGTAGTTCGCGTGATCGAGGCCATCGAAGGTTGGAGCATAACCGAAAGTAAGGGGATCAGCGTTGGGATTGGAGGCCAGCAATTGGTAGTTCAATAGACGCGTGCTGGTTCCCCGAATCATAGGATTCTGATCCACCCAGGTAAGCAATTTGTGCGAGGAACTTCCGGCATAGCCGATCTCAGCCATCAGTCCGTTCCCGATCTGCCGTTGGACGCTCACGTTGTACTGGTAAATGTAGGGGGTCCTGAGATGGATGTTGACAAAGTTATTTCCGGAGCCCAGAAACGGCGTGAACCCTGCATCTGCGAAATTGATGTTGGAAGGCGGAGGCTCCTGGGAAGGAAAGGGATCGACTAAGCCAGCCGTCCCATACGGATCCGAAAGTATCGCACCCGCCGGGTCCGTTGGAAGGGTCGGAACATTATTCGGGAGGAAGGTGAAGTCGGTGCCCCCCGCCCAGGGCGCTTCGTCGGTCGACCAATCCGACATCCACCCGTTAAGCGTGTCAAAGAACATTCCGCCGCCCCCGCGGATACTCGTCTTGCCATCGCCGAAAGGATCCCAGGCAATGCCGATGCGCGGCGAAAAATTTGTATGGTCGGGGTAATACCAGCCTCGTGGTGCGCCCGGATCGCCGGGCACCAGGAAACCGAGCGGCGCGCCCGGGAATTTTACTGACTGCCGACCGGGGACAATGCTGAAACTATATCCGTGAGTATCGGTCTCGGGGGTGGTGTATTCGTAACGAAGACCGTAGGTTATCGTAAGACGCGGCGTTGCTTTCCACTCATCCTGTGCGAACACTGCGTATTGTTTCTGGTGCTCGTTGCTGGGCGCTTTCGAATATTCGCTAAACTCATCCATTGCTCCGAAGAGAAAATCCGCCAGATCATTTCCGGAGCCAACCCCACCGGGTCCGTAGAGATAGAAGATGCCATTGGTCTGGTACGCGTAAATGGAATTTTCCTGCATGATCCCGAAGCGGCCGCCAAACTTGTAGGTGTGGTGCCCGCGATTCCAGGTCAATGTATCGGAAACCGAATAGTTGTTATCCGCCTTCCAGGCCACATTTGGATCAAAACCCACAGTCATGCCGCTGGCAAACGAAATTGTCGGTGGCCCAAAAGCATCATCCGAGTTGATGTTGACACCCAGTTGCGATGGCGTAGGCAGATGGCTGGTGGGCAGAGCGGTTGAGCGGAAACGTTGTGCAGTCACCAGCAATTCATTGAGGGTGGAAATCGAAATAGTCTTCGTGTAGTTGAGGTTGGCAAAGTAGTCCCAGTTTGTCGTAGCAGCAACGAAACCAGGGATGTTAGCGCCAAAAAAAGGATTGGTGATCGGCTCTTTGTTGTAACCGACCGACAGCGCGATGCGATCGTTCGTGGTCGCGTAGAAGTCGAATTTTCCCACGTACTGATCCGCGTTATCCCTTTGTGAGCCTTGGGGAAATAATTGTCCGCCAGGCGATGTCGGGATAATGCCCGCGGCAATATACTTCTGCGCGACCGGGTCGATCTTCGTAGGATCGATGATTCCCTGGGCGGCCAACGCTGGGTTCGACTGATAGTAGGTATGCGCGCTTGAGGCGCACGGCCCAAGTCCGCCCGGAAGAGTAATACTGGGATTCCCGGTCAGGAAACACTCTACAAAAGGGTCCCCCGAGAAATTACCGGTTAACTCTGCGGGAGTGTACACCGTCACAGGTCCTGTCACGGACGCTTCGTTGATGGTCTGGGACAGCCGCTGCCCCTGGTAGCCGAAAAAGAAGAAAAGCCGATCTTTGCCGTTCAGCCAGTGCCCCAACGTGATCGGGCCACCAATTACTCCTCCGAACTGATTGCGCTTGAGCACTTGGCGAGGCTGCCCAATTTCGTTATCGATGTAGTCGTTGGCATTCATCGCATCATTGCGCAGGTATTCGAATAAGCTCCCGTGCAAGGCGTTGGTTCCCGATTTGAGGACCACACTGATGGTGCCGCCTCCGTTGCGGCCATATTCGGCCGTGTAGTTATTCTCCAGAAGTCTGAACTCCTCGACGGCCTCAGGATTGGGATTAAAGACGACCTGGTTGCTTGTGGTTCGATTGTTCATGCCACCATCGAGCAGGTAAGTGACGGCGTCCCCGCGGCCTCCCGCTATACTAATTCCTCCCAGCCCGGTCTCGGTGGATCCACCGTTGCTCGTACCGTACGTCCCAATGTCGTCGGCGATGGGAATGACACCCGGTTGTGTCAAGGCGAGGTCCAAAGTATTGCGGCCGTTTAGCGGAAGATCCTGGATGGGCTTGCCTGTGACCGTTCCGCCGATCGTGGGGTTCACGGTTTCGACTTGGGAGGCCTGCGACTGAACGTCCACGACTTCGTTGACGCCTCCCACTTTCATGTGAATGTCGATGCGTAGCGCCTGATTGATGGTGAGTTCCTGCGGTTCGGTCTTGGCCTTTGCGAAGCCTCGACTCTCGATCGTGACCGTATACATGCCTATGGGGACGTCGAGCACCTGGTAGTTCCCCTTGTCATCGGTCATGGTATTCCAGTTCACATTCGTGCCGACGTTGGTGACGGTGACTTTGGCGCCAGGAACTGCCGCCCCCTGAGGATCGGTGACGATGCCAATGACTCTACCGTTCGTGTTCTGTGCCGCAGCGAAAACAGTGAGGGCCACGGCGAGAGACAGACCGATTGCCACCCGCCGTGCACAGGGTGAGTGAAAAAGACGTATGCAGCTGCGAAGTGCCATGCGACGCCCTCCGAAAAAGTTTGTTCCTTGATTGCCGCCCAAACCGCAGAAATTAGCACGGATGAAAATCGAAGTTGGAATAGGGCCCCGGGTACGGGCCGATGATGGGGAAGGGGCAAGAGCACCATCACAAAAGATTTCGCGCGTCATAGACGGCACCCCGGATCCTGCCGGCCTCATCCTTTGCAAACTCCCCAAAACCTTACGAGAATTGCGGAAGGTTAGAAAAATGAATCACTCAGTGTCAAGTAAAAAATTCCTATAGGACAAATGCGTTTTCTTTATGGCGGGCTTTCCCAACCGCCAGAATTCTGGACTGCGGCAATGTGCGGTGTGTTTCCCTGGAAGAGCCAGCGGAGGGAGTGAACCCCCACAATGGTCCCTCCTATTCTCCTGTTGTTAGCAAATTAAAATGTCCGGTTTTCTTAGCACGTGACTTGTCCGGTTTGAGTTAATCCAGCAGCAGTCGAGGCTGTGGGAAAGTGGGAATCCCGCGGCTTTTGCGGGATTTCCAAGCGAGGTGGGAAAGTCGGCTTTTGGACTTTTCCACCTCGCGTCTTTTCCACAGCCCGTCGCGCCCCAGTTTTGCTTTCTGCCAGGGCGGCACCTTGGGCGTTGTATCGGCCCAGCCGGTGCGGTCCATGGGTCAGACTGAAGGTTCCGTCCAAGTGCTGGTGCACGGTTACGCTGCAGCCCGCCAGGGTGGCTCGCCAGCGCACCGCTTCGATCTGCAAGCGGAGATTCTGAATGCTGACCGTGTTGTCGCGATTCACCGTGCGCTCGAACTGCAACGCGAAGATCAGATCCAGATCCCGGCTGCGACGCGGCATAAACGCACTGCCCGGTTGTGCCGCCCCCACCTGGAAACGACGGTTGAACTCAGCCATGTAGTGCTCCCGCAAAAACGCATTCGCCGCTTCCAGCGTCCTGATCCCAGCCAGCCGCAGTTCGTGCGGCAGTCGTCCCTGCCAGGTCCCGAAGTTGCGCTCGCTGCGCCCCCGCGCCTGCGGCGAATACGCCGGGATCATCTGAATGCCTAACTCGCGCAACGCCCGTCCCACCTGGGTCAGACGATAGGGATCGACCTTGCCGCCCACTTTCGGCGTCAGCCAAAAATGGCTGCCCCGATCGCTGTACAGCGCGCAGAACACGCCTTTGCGCTCGATCACTTCCTTCAATCCAGCCATTACCGTCACCGTCGATTCTTCCTCCACCAACTGCGCGTAATAGATCTCGCTGCTGGCATCGTCCAGAATCACGATCAAGTCATACCAGCGTTCGTCCTGGAACCAGCGATGCCGGCTGCCGTCGATGTGCAACAGCATCCCCGGCAAGGGTCGTCGTGGACGCCGCTTGCGGTGCACCCCGCGCTTGCGTCCCCGCGCCACCAACCCCGCTCCCTGCAACGCCTGCTTCACCCACGTGTAGCTGAGTTCGATCTGATGCTGCTCCCGCAGCTTCTCGTGAAAGTGCCGCACGTTCAGATCGGGATAGCGGTCGCGATACAGGCCCAACACCTGCTCCACTTGCGCCAGCGGAACCCGCTTGGGCGAAGGCCGTCCTCGCCGCCGGTCGAACAGCCCGTCATAGCCGAACTCCTCGTAACGCTCGCGCCATCGCCGCATGTGCCGGTCACTGATGCCAATGATCTCGGCCGCCTGATACCACGTGATCTTCTTCGCCATGGCTCGCAAAACCACTTCCTGTACTTTCATCGCCCGCTCCATCGCGGCCTTCGTGTAAGAGAACATGGCTGCCATGTTCTCCTACCCTCGCCGCCCGAAAAGCGGACAGATCACTTGCTATCTCAACCGGACATATCATGTGCTAACGACAGTCCCTCCTATTCTCCTTGACAGACCTCACCGTTTTTTCTAACCTTGCGAACTTATAGTAATCTCTGAAAGTTCCGCCAACCGTCACCGCTTCGACTGCAAGGTTGAGGACTGTCAATGCGCTGCTTGCTGCTTCTGTTTACTTTGTCGTGCCTCGGGTTGAAACCCGCCTTATCCCAAGATCGTGACTATGGCCGATCCATGGTCATCACTGACCACGGGATTGTCGCAACGAGCCACGTGCTGGCCTCGCAGGCGGGGGCGCAAATTCTTTCCCAGGGCGGTTCGGCCATCGACGCGGCCATCGCTGCGAACGCCGTGCTTGGGGTGACCGAGCCTATGATGAACGGCATTGGCGGCGATCTGTTCCTTCTCTACTGGGATGCGAAGAGCGGCAAACTCTACGGGTTGAACGCCAGTGGCTGGGCGCCGCAAGGGCTGACGATTGATTTCTTGAAGAAACAGGGCTTCACGTCTATGCCTGAGGTCGGAATCCAGAGTGTCACAGTGCCTGGGGCTGTAGATGGTTGGGCAAAGTCTCACCACCGTTTTGGAAAATTACCTTGGAAGGTTCTGTTTACACCCGCGATTTACTACGCCGAGAACGGCTATTTCGTGCCCGAAATCATCCATGACTTCTGGGTCATCGGCAGTGCGCGGCTGAAACAAACCGAGGAAGCACAGCGTCTCTTTCTGCCCGACGGAAAACCACTCAATGTAGGCGACAAGTTCTCTAATCCCGACCTTGGGAGGACGTTGCGACTGTTGGCAGAGAAGGGACCTCGCGAGTTCTACGAGGGCGAAATTGCGCGAGCGATCCTCAAAACATCGGCCTCTCTGGGCGGAACAATGCAGGCCCGCGACCTGGCAGACTTTTCGTCGGAGTGGGTTGAGCCGCTTTCGATCGACTATCGGGGTTGGAAAGTTTACGAGCTTCCGCCCAATGGGCAAGGCATGGCGGCCTTGGAAATGCTGAATATTATGGCCACCTCGCAGCCCGACAAAGACGGTCCTCAGGGCACGGCAGAGCTACACAAAAAGATCGAGGCGATGAAACTCGCCTACACCGACTTGTATCGCTATAACGGCGACCCTCATTTCGCGAGCATCCCGGTGAAAGGCCTGCTTTCTAACGAGTACGCTGAACAACGTGCAGCGCTGATTGATCCACAGAGGGCAAACTGCGCTGCGGTCAGTGGCACGCCGGCCAAGAGCGACACGACCTATCTGGCGGTGGTCGACAAAGAAGGCAACATCGCTTCCATGATCCAGAGTGTGTACGACTTCTTCGGCTCCGGCGTTGCGGTCAAGGGCAAGGGCTTTCTGCTTCAGGATCGCGGAGGACTATTCGTACTCGATCCCAACCATCCCGATGCGCTGGCTCCGCACAAGCGCCCCTTCCACACGATTATTCCTGCGTTTATGGAACGAGGCGACGAACACATCGGATTCGGAATAATGGGTGGTTCCAATCAGCCGCTTGCCCACGCGCAATTCGTGTCCAACATCGCAGACTATGGATGGAACATCCAGGCGGCGCTCTCTGCTCCACGGTTCACGATCCGCGACACCGGCGAGGCAATCAAGTGCACGATTCTTCTGGAATCGCGCGTCTCACCGGAAGTGGAGGCCGAGCTGCGGAAGAAGGGCCACGATTTGAAAATGCGGAAGGATTATTCCGCGTTGATGGGACGCGGACAAGCTGTGCTTCACAACTCGAAAACTGGTACGAATTTTGCCGCTTCTGATCCGAGGGCCGACGGTTCGGCGGAGCCGGAACCGATAGCGGCACAGTAGCAGCTTTAACAACGTAACGCATCGGCTTGGGGAATCCTGAATGCTTGACAACTTGATTCAATGAGCGACGAGAAACGTGACCGGCAGTTGGGGATGCATCGCCGCATCACGCGCCGCGACTTCCTCAACGGCGTTGCCGTCGGCATCGGAGCGTTAGGCTATTCTAGCCTGCCCGGCCTAGCCTCCAATCTCCAAAACCACTCCAACGCTACGAGCCCCTCGGTCAACACGTATCCGCCTCAGTTGACCGGCATGAGAGGCAGCGCGCCAGGCTCATTCGATGTTGCCCATTCACTGCGCGACGGTACCTTCTGGGAAACCGCCAGTAGCCCGATAGACACGCACGAAACCTATGACCTAGTCGTCGTCGGAGGCGGCATCAGCGGGCTTGCTGCAGCTTACTTCTACCGCAAGCAGGCCGGCGCGAGTTCGCGCATTCTGATCCTTGATAATAACGACGATTTTGGCGGACACGCTCGCCGCAACGAATTCCGCATCGCGGGACGCCTGCTGCTGAGCAACGGCGGAACCCAGTCCATTGAGAGCCCTTCGGAATATAGTGACGTGGCGAAGGAAGTTCTCAGAGACTTGGGGATTGAAACAAAGATCTTTTACAAAGCCTACGACCAGAAGCTGTACTCGCATCTCGGCACTGCCTGTTTCTTCGACAAAGAGACGTTTGGGGCGGATCGCCTGGTCACGGGAATGGGCTTGACTCCCTGGCCCGAATTCCTCAAGAAGAGTCCCTTGCCCGAAAAGTTGCAGCAGGAGATCGCGCGTCTTTACGACGAAAAGAAGGATTATCTTCCCGGCCTTTCAAGAGAGGAGAAGCATGCGCGGCTGGCCAAGATCAGCTACGCGGGGTTCCTGACTGAAATCTGTAAAGCGGACCCAGCCGTTCTGCCATTTTTCCAAAGCTACACAAACGACTTGTTTGCGGTAGGAATTGATGCTGTGTCCGCTCTTGCTTGCTATCGAAATCCTGATGACTACGGGGCATACCAATACGCCGGGTTTGAAGGGCTGGATCTAGGTGGAGACGAAGGAAAAGAAGAGCCCTACATCTTTCACTTTCCCGACGGGAATGCGTCGATTGCCCGCTTGTTGGTCCGAAGTCTGATTCCTGAAGCCCTCCCAGGTCACACCATGGAGGATGTTGTAACCGCCCGTGCCAACTACAGTAAGCTCGATCACTCGTCATCCCCCGTCCGACTTCGTCTTAACTCAACCGCGGTTCGCGCCCAGAACAGCGGAGCGCCAGAATCAGCGAAGCAAGTAGAAGTTTCGTACGTGCAGTCAGGAAAGCTGAAGAAGGTAACGGCGAAGTGCTGCATTCTCGCTTGTTACAACACGATGGTTCCGTATCTCTGCCCTGAGCTTCCCGAGAAACAAAAGGAAGCTCTGCACTATGGCGTCAAGGAACCGTTCATCTATACGCATGTCGCCATTCGCGATTGGTCGGCGTTCCACAAATTGGGCATTCGGCAGATCGTTTCGCCGGGAAGTTATCACAGCTTTACCATGCTCGACTTTCCAGTCAATCTGGGCGCGTACCAATTTCCCAGCAAACCAGAAGAGCCCATGGTGCTGTTCATGCTGCGGACCCCTTGCAAGGCGGGTCTGCCGCGCCGCGAGCAATACCGTATGGGCAGGTACGAACTGATCAGCACTCCCTTCTCCGAATTCGAACGGAACATCCGCGAACAGCTGAATCGCATGCTCTCGGCAGCCGGCTTCGACTCAGCCCGCGACATTGCTGCTATCACAGTGAATCGTTGGGCACATGGATACGCCTACGAATACGATTCTCTATTCGATCCTCATTGGGCACGAGACGAGCGTCCTTGCGTGATTGGTCGTAAGCAGTTTGGACGAATCTCGATCGCAAACTCCGACGCTGCGGCCAGCGCTTACACCAACGCGGCCATTGACCAGGCCTGTCGGGCCGTTCAGGAACAAGTGAAAGGTGCTTAGACATGTCTAATTTCGACAACGAAAACGCTCGTCGATCCCGGGACCGCGAGCTTGGCATGCACCGCAATATCACACGCCGGGATTTCTTGAACGGCATCGCAGTTGGAGTGGGTGGCACGCTTGCGAGTCCATGGCTTGGCGGTTTACTCGCGGCGCAAATGCCCGCGCCCTCTGCGCAGGACCGCTCCGGCTACTATCCTCCAACCCGCACTGGAATGCGCGGCAGTCACCCCGGCGCTTTCGAAGTCGCCCACGCATTGCGTGACGGCACGTTCTGGGAAACCGCAGGTAAGCCGGTGGAGACGGGCGAGGAATACGATCTGGTGGTAGTGGGTGGGGGCATCAGCGGCTTGGCCTCGGCGTATTTCTATCGTAAACAGGCCGGACCGTCAGCCCGCATTCTGATCCTTGACAATCACGATGATTTCGGAGGGCATGCCAAGAGGAACGAGTTTCATTTAGATGGGCGCATGCTGCTGACCAACGGTGGCACGGTTGCGATCGAATCTCCTTTCCCTTACAGCAACGAGGCCCGCGGACTACTGACTGAACTTGGCATCGATCCTCCGGCACTCCAAAAGAAGTACTCGGGTAACGCGGCGTTTGGCGGTCTCGGATTCGGCTACTTCTTCGACAAAGAAACCTTTGCAAGCGAGCGACTGGTAACGAATGCTCCCGGAGGCTTCTACGGTCGGCAAGGAACGTCCGGCAAATGGGCGGACTTTCTTGCGCGGACTCCCCTATCGGCAGAGGCTCAGCAGGACATAACCCGGATTCAAGAGGCCAAGGTCGACTACATGGAAGGGGTGCCGCAGGAACAAAGGAAAGCTCGGCTCTCGAAGATGAGCTATAAAGATTTTCTGCTCAATGTAGTGAAGGCTCATCCGGACGTCATTCCGTTTTACCAGACCCGCACTCATGGCCTGTACGGGATCGGTATCGACGCGGTGCCCGCACTGGATTGCTGGGCCATTCACTTCCCCGGATTTCAAGGCATGGGGCTTGATCGCGTGCCCTCAAAAGGGCTGACCTTTACCGCATTGGGAGAGGTAACGCCGCAACAGGAATATCATTTCCACTTCCCCGACGGCAATGCATCGATTGCACGCATGTTGGTGCGGTCGCTGGTTCAGGGTGCAACACCGGGGAACACGGCTGAAGATATTGTGATGGCAAAGGTGGACTACAGCCGCCTCGATCACAAAGATTCTCCGATTCGCATACGTTTGAACAGCACTGCGGTGCTGGCGCGGCATGTTGGAGATTCTTCTTCCGCTAAGCAAGTTGAAGTCGTGTACGGACGCGATCAAAAAGCGTACACCGTACGTGGAAAAGGTACGGTGCTGGCTTGCTGGAATATGATCATTCCGTTCCTTTGTCCAGACCTACCTGCCGAGCAGAAAGAAGCTTTGCACTACGGTGTGAAGGTTCCTCTGGTCTACACCGTTGTGGGCCTGCGCAACTGGACCGCTTTTCACAAGCTCGGAGTCAGAGGCGTTTCCTGCCCGGGGATGTACCACAGCTCTATGAATCTGGATCAGGGGCCGAGCATCGGCGACTACAAACCGTCCCAATCTCCCGATGAACCGGTTCTGATCCATATGCTGCGTACTCCCTGCCAGCCGGGCCTTTCTGCGCGGGAGCAGCAGCGGGCCGGCCACTACGACCTGCTGGCTACTTCGTTTGAGACTTTCGAGCGCAACATCCGCGACCAACTTGCCCGTGTTCTAGGCAGCGGCGGCTTTGATCCCGCGCATGACATTGAAGCCATCATGGTCAATCGCTGGCCGCACGGGTATGCGTACGAATACAACCCGCTATGGGATCCCGATTGGCCGGAAGGCAAGCGGCCATGCGACATCGCTCGTCGACGTTTCGGAAGCATTACCATAGCGAATTCGGATGCTGCGGCAGCCGCCTACACGGATCAAGCTATAGATCAAGCCTACCGAGGGGTGCAGGAGTTGTTTTCAAGATAGCCGAATCGAGAAAGAAAAGTGGAGGAAACAATGGTTAACCGCAGACTCCTTGCCGTTTTGTTCGTTGTCATGAGCTTAACCCTAAGCGTGCCATGTGTTGCGCAACAATCCTCGCCAGAAAAAGAAATCCTCGACTTGGAAGAGAAGATGAACGCGGCCTACGCTGCCAACGATCTTCCAACATACTTCGCCTACTACGCTGACGATTTCACACAATGGCTGCCGGAAGGGCGAACCGATTTGCCGCAATACAAGAAGGAGTGGACGGAATTCGTCCACAACGGAGGAAAGATCGAGTCGGACCAGATTTCCGACATGCACGTGCAGGTCAATCCCGCCGGAGACACCGTCGTCGCAAGCTACCTTTTACATGTCAGGACCCGATCACCGAAGGGCAAGGTGAGCGATGAGGACTTCCAGGAATCCGACGTTTGGTTCAAGCGTGACGGAGTTTGGAAGGTCATACACCTGCATTACTCTCCTGCCCCCAAGAAAAAGTGATTCCCGACATCAGTCTGGAGATTTTTGAATGAGCAAGTCATACGATCGATATCTAGGACTGGATCGCTCCATTACGCGCCGTGATTTCATGAACGGAGCTGCTATGGTCATTGGGGCATCGATGCTTCCTGGTAGCCCCGCTTTCGGTGCGACTGACTCCAGCGAACCACAAAACAAAAAGGGCTACGACCCGCCCGTGAACACGGGATTGCGTGGCAGTCATCCTGGTTCATTTGAAATCGCGCATAGTCTGCGCGATGGCACATTTTGGGAGAATGCTGGCAAGCCCACAGAGAGCCACGAAACCTATGATCTCGTGATCGTCGGGGGAGGACTCAGCGGACTTGCGGCAGCGTATTTCTACCGTGAGCGGGCGATCAACTCGGCACGCATCCTGATTCTTGAAAACCATGACGACTTTGGCGGCCATGCCAAGCGGAACGAGTTTCATCTGGACGGACGGCTACACCTGCTGAACGGTGGTACGCTGCTGATCGACAGCCCGACTCCGTACAGCACGGTAGCGGACGGGTTGCTCAAGAAACTGGGAATCTACCCGCCGGAGTTTGACGCGAAGTTCACAGATCATAAACTCTATCGCCAACTGGGCTTGCGGTCTGCAATATTTTTTGACAAGGAGACATTTGGCGAGGATCGGCTGGTGGTGGGCACGCCTGACCGAGGATGGGAGGTTGAAGGGCCCGAGGACGGGGAGGGAAACAAAAACACTTGGACAGATTTTCTAGCCAAGACTCCGCTCTCCCGGGAAGTTCAGCGGGACATTGCGCGGATTCAGGACGCAAAAGTCGACTACATGCCCGGGCTTTCCTCCGCAGAGAAGAAATCACGGCTTTCGAAACTCAGCTATCGCGACTTTCTGCTGAATGTCGTCAAAGCAAATCCTGGAGTCGTTCCTTTCTATCAGCGAAGAACGGAGGGTGAGTGGGGCGTCGGAATTGACGCGGAGCCCGCCCTTGATTGCTGGGCTCTCGGCTTCCCTGGATTTCAAGGCATGAATCTGGAACCTGGACCCGCGCCAAACATGAGCTATTCCGCCGCCGGCTACGCGAGCGGGGGGTCTTACCGCTTTCATTTTCCCGATGGGAACGCCTCGATTGCGCGATTGCTTGTGCGGGCGCTGATTCCAGACGCTGTCCCGGGCCATAGCGCAGAAGATGTGGTCACCACACAAGTCGATTACAGCCGCCTGGATCGAGAAGACGCTTCCGTCAGGCTTCGTCTCAATACTACGGCTGTGAACGTGCGGAATGTAGGGAATGCGTCTGGCAGGGGGGTTGAAATCACATGCGCCAGCGGACAGCAGGTTTACAGGGTGTCTGCCAAAGGATGCGTGCTCGCCTGTTGGAATATGGTCATTCCATATTTGTGTCCCGAGCTTCCGGAGACGCAAAAGGAGGCTTTGCATTACCTGGTCAAAATCCCTTTGGTCTACGCTAGCGTGGGGATTCGGAACTGGAAAGCATTCCAAAAGCTGGGAGTCAGCAACGTTTCCGCACCGGGCTCGTACTGGTCGGACGTAAGTCTTAACGCTGCAGTTAATCTGGGCCAGTATCGAAGTCCCACAGACCCCGCAGAACCCATCCTTCTTCACATGAGCCGCGCTCCCAATAAGCGTGGGTTGCCAGCTCGCGAGCAGCACAAAATCGGCAGATATGAACTGTTGACCACAACTTTCGAAACCTTCGAGCGCAGCATTCGCGACCAGCTTGCCCGCACGCTCGGTTCAGGCGGATTCGATCCGGCACGTGACATCGCAGCGATCACGGTGAATCGCTGGCCACACGGTTATGGCTATGAGTACAACCCCCTGTTTGATCCGGATTGGCCTGAGGACAAACGTCCCAATGTGATCGGTCGTAAGCCCTTTGGCAGAATTACGATCGCAAACACTGACTCGGCAGCCACAGCGTATACCGATACGGCGATCGATCAGGCTCATCGCGCCGTAGACGAACTGCTGGGAGCCTGATCGTCAGCCCCAGTTCTTCGACGACCGCAAGGAGAGGTTCAGAACGTCTGGAGCAACGTAGTCGAACGCTCTCGATGTGCAATCGAGCCGCTCACTTTACTTGGAGAGTCTCAATGTACGTCGTAAGATTGCTAATTCTTTGCTGAACTTCGCTTTCGTGTCCACCGCTGACCGACCGGAACAAAGGCCCCCATACCGGCATTTCTTTGGAACCGTGGGCGGACAGTTCGGCGTCACCTCGCAATATAGAGGCGATCCTGATTGCCGGACAATTGCCTCCATTCTTTTGACTGAGAACCGTCAGATTTGCGGGAAGTGTTTTTAGTGCCGCTGCCGCGGGGCCGTTCCCTTTGCCGTCCGCACCGTGGCATGAAGCGCAGTAGTTCGCGAACATGTCTTTGCCGGAGGTGGGTGAAACGGATTTTAACGGCACATGCTTGACCGTTTTTGCAGGCTGTTCTTGTCCAGTGACCCCGATTGACACTGTCAGCACTGCAAGCAGCGCGAAGACCAGTTTTCGAACCAGCATAGTCCTCCTTCTTGTGAGCACAAATGCTCTCGCCCCGGTCACCTGACAATTGCTTGTTTTGTTGGCCCGAGCATCCAACTTTCTTCTGTTGTTAGCAAATTAAAATGTCCGGTTTTCTTAGCACGTGACTTGTCCGGTTTGAGTTAATCCAGCAGCAGTCGAGGCTGTGGGAAAGTGGGAATCCCGCGGCTTTTGCGGGATTTCCAAGCGAGGTGGGAAAGTCGGCTTTTGGACTTTTCCACCTCGCGTCTTTTCCACAGCCCGTCGCGCCCCAGTTTTGCTTTCTGCCAGGGCGGCACCTTGGGCGTTGTATCGGCCCAGCCGGTGCGGTCCATGGGTCAGACTGAAGGTTCCGTCCAAGTGCTGGTGCACGGTTACGCTGCAGCCCGCCAGGGTGGCTCGCCAGCGCACCGCTTCGATCTGCAAGCGGAGATTCTGAATGCTGACCGTGTTGTCGCGATTCACCGTGCGCTCGAACTGCAACGCGAAGATCAGATCCAGATCCCGGCTGCGACGCGGCATAAACGCACTGCCCGGTTGTGCCGCCCCCACCTGGAAACGACGGTTGAACTCAGCCATGTAGTGCTCCCGCAAAAACGCATTCGCCGCTTCCAGCGTCCTGATCCCAGCCAGCCGCAGTTCGTGCGGCAGTCGTCCCTGCCAGGTCCCGAAGTTGCGCTCGCTGCGCCCCCGCGCCTGCGGCGAATACGCCGGGATCATCTGAATGCCTAACTCGCGCAACGCCCGTCCCACCTGGGTCAGACGATAGGGATCGACCTTGCCGCCCACTTTCGGCGTCAGCCAAAAATGGCTGCCCCGATCGCTGTACAGCGCGCAGAACACGCCTTTGCGCTCGATCACTTCCTTCAATCCAGCCATTACCGTCACCGTCGATTCTTCCTCCACCAACTGCGCGTAATAGATCTCGCTGCTGGCATCGTCCAGAATCACGATCAAGTCATACCAGCGTTCGTCCTGGAACCAGCGATGCCGGCTGCCGTCGATGTGCAACAGCATCCCCGGCAAGGGTCGTCGTGGACGCCGCTTGCGGTGCACCCCGCGCTTGCGTCCCCGCGCCACCAACCCCGCTCCCTGCAACGCCTGCTTCACCCACGTGTAGCTGAGTTCGATCTGATGCTGCTCCCGCAGCTTCTCGTGAAAGTGCCGCACGTTCAGATCGGGATAGCGGTCGCGATACAGGCCCAACACCTGCTCCACTTGCGCCAGCGGAACCCGCTTGGGCGAAGGCCGTCCTCGCCGCCGGTCGAACAGCCCGTCATAGCCGAACTCCTCGTAACGCTCGCGCCATCGCCGCATGTGCCGGTCACTGATGCCAATGATCTCGGCCGCCTGATACCACGTGATCTTCTTCGCCATGGCTCGCAAAACCACTTCCTGTACTTTCATCGCCCGCTCCATCGCGGCCTTCGTGTAAGAGAACATGGCTGCCATGTTCTCCTACCCTCGCCGCCCGAAAAGCGGACAGATCACTTGCTATCTCAACCGGACATATCATGTGCTAACGACAGCATCCAACTTTCTTCTTGACGACCGGGAAGAATGTCTCTAACCTTGCGCAACTATAGTAAGGTTTGCAAGCAATTTGTCTTGGGCTGCTGTTTCTCTTCTGCAAGGGGGGTCGGCGTACATTCATTCCCTCGCAATCGTTGGAATTGGCTGTGCAGGAGACTGACATGAATCACCGCAAGTGGTTGTTGTTGATTTTGGCCTTCCCAATTCTTGCGTGGTCGCAGACGGGCATGACTTCACTCCGCGGCACTGTGACTGATCCGTCGGGCGCCCTACTCGCAGGCGCAGAGGTCACTATCGAGGAGTCGGCCACTGGCTTCCACGCTACCCATAGCACGGACCCAAGTGGTGCCTACGAGTTTCCCCAGATACCGCCAGGCAAGTACACCATTACCGCAACCAAAACTGGATTCGGAAAGCTGGTAAAAGCTGCTGAGCTTCTTGTCAGCCAGCCTGCCACCATCAACTTTTCCCTGTCGGTTCAGGCCATCAACGAGACGGTCGAGGTCAGCGACATTGCGCAAACCATCAACACCACGGACGCGACTATCGGCAATGCCGTGAACAATTCGACCATTCAGGCGCTCCCTATAGAAGGGCGAAATGTTCCGGATCTGCTCAGCTTGCAACCGGGCGTCGTGTATTTGAATTCCCGCGTGACCAATCCCGACGAAGATAGCAGAAGCGGCGCGGTGAATGGCGCTCGTTCCGACCAGGGCAACATCACGCTCGACGGAGTAGACAACAACGACCAGAGACAGGGTTACGCGTTCACCGGCGCGCTGCGATCGACGCTGGATTCGGTGGAAGAGTTTCGTGTCAGCACAACGAACTCCAACGCAGACAGCGGACGTTCTTCGGGCGCACAGGTCACGCTTGTCACCAAGAGCGGGACCAATACTCTTCACGGCAGCCTTTATGAATACAACCGCACTAATTTTGGGCATGCCAATAACTGGTTCAACAAGGCGGCTGAGATCTCCGCGGGACTTCCGAATAAGCCTGGCCAGTTGATTCGTAACACTTTTGGCGGCACCTTCGGTGGACCGATCAAGAAAGATCGGTTGTTCTTCTTCATAAACTACGAGGGCCAGAAGACGCAGGAAAACCAGCAACAGAGCCTGACTGTGCCGACTGCTTCATTCGTGGCTGGTAATGTCAGCTATAACTGCTCTGGGAGTACGGGGTGCCCAGCAAGTGGGGTTGAGACTCTGACGCCGGCTCAGATCGCCACTATGGACCCGATCTGTACAACTACTTGTCCGTGGGGTCCTGGTGACGACCCAAACGCACTAGCCACGTTTAGCGCCTACCCTGGACCCAATAGCCCTGGAGGAGACGGGCTGAATACGGGCGGCTTCACGTGGTCGGCTCCAAACCCGATCAGACTCAATACGTACATTGCGAAGTTCGACGATCAGCTCAGCGATCGCCAACATCTGTTTGTGCGCGGCAATCTGCAGGGCGACAGAAGTTCTTCAGCACCCGAGTTTCCCGGCGATCCTCCGAGTGCTTCCGTGGTGGACACTGCTAAGGGAATTGCGATCGGGCATACTTGGACCATCAGTAGCTCCCTGATTAACAACTTCCGCTATGGCTATATCCGCCAAGCAGTGAACAACGTGGGGGCGGGGAACAACTCCTTCTCCGATTTTGCGGGAATCAGCCCGCTAACCGCCGAAAATAATACCACCATCCTGGACGTACCGGTACACAACCTTATCGATGACTTTACCTGGGTCCAGGGCAAACACACGCTGCAGTTTGGGGCAAACTACCGATTGATCCACAACAACACGTCGTCGAATAACGTCTCGTTCGGCTCGGCTTCGACTGGGGCAGCCAACATCAGCCAGGCTGCCATTGCAGGAACCGGCCAGAACTTTGATCCCGAGGCGTTTGGTTTCCCAGCAGTGTCTGGGGCCTTTTCCACCAGCTACGACAATGCAATTACCTCCATCGCGGGTTTGTTAAGCACCATTAACGTGCATAACAATTACCAAGTGACGAACTCAACCACCGCTACACTATTCCCGACCGGCTCGACGATCCTTCGTGATTTCAAAGCCAACGAATTCGAGTGGTACGTGCAGGATTCCTGGCGTGTGAAGCCCAATCTGACGGTCACGGTAGGTCTGCGGCATACCCTTTTGCAGACTCCGTATGACGTAAATGGGCAACAGGTTGCCCCCACCATAGACTTGCACCAATGGTTCACAAATCGCGCCATTGCGGCGGAGCAAGGCACGGGGAACCAGCCCGAATTCGCGTTTACTCCTTCCGGACAGGCCCGCGGCGGACGGCCATACTGGCCGATGAATAAACTGAATTTCGCCCCGCGGATTGCGGTCGCCTATTCCCCTGACTCCAAGACTTCAGTACGCGTAGGAGCCGGTCTTTATTACGACCATTTCGGTGAGGGTATTGTTGATGGCTTCAGCCAATTCGGATCATTCGGCTTGACCAGCACGCAGGCGGCCCCGTCGAACATCTTCACGCCGGACGATGCGCCGCGCTATACCGGGAGAAACATTGTGCCAGCCTTGCCCGGCGGCCCTCCACAACAAACAGTCACATACCCCGCTTTCCCTCCTGATAATCCCAACACGACTGGGTTTACCTTCAACTCGAACGGAATCGATGGCCAAATAAAGACACCCTACTCCATGGCTGCCGATTTCTCCGTCCAGCGGCAGGTAGGCAAGGGATGGACGTTCGAAGCTGCTTACGTGGGCCGGTTCGGTCGACACCTCCTGCAGCAGCGCGATCTAGCCGCTGCCACCGATCTAGTGGATCCAAAGTCGGGCACGGATTACTACACCGCGGCAAGTTTGATGTCGAAATTTGCGCTGGCGAACGGCGAAGATCCGGGCGCCACAATTTCTCCAATTCCTTATTTTGAAAACCTGTTTCCGACTGCGGCGGCAGGCGGCTTTAGCGCCACCCAGAACATTTACACGGGTTCCGGCGGCACCAATGCTTGTCCTTCGGGCTTCAGTTGGGCAAACCGTCCGGGAAGAGAAGTCGGCGCGCCATTCCGCCTGGGCCTGATTGCCACCGGTCTTGCCAACGGAGGTGAGTCCCCCGTTTGCGCTGGGTTGCCGCCGGTACCTTATTGGGATCCTCAGTTTTCGTCTCTTTTCGCCTGGTCCTCTCTCGGCACCAGCAGTTACAACGCGGGCCAACTTATGTTGCGTCATCCTATGAGTCATGGCCTGCAGGTCGACTTCAGCTATACGTATTCAAAGTCGCTCGATTTGGGTTCGGACACCGAACGCACGAATTCCCAGGGCACGACGTCAACTGTCACTCCGGTCGGCCAGGGCGTCAGCACAGTCCTCAGCTACATTGCGAATCCCTGGAACCCGGGGTTGAATCGCGCGCCGTCGGACTTCGATTTGCGCCATGTGATCACCGCTGACTGGGTTTACCAATTGCCATTCGGGAAAGGGAAAAGATTCGCCGACGGCTCAGGAAGCTGGCTCAACGCCATTATCGGAGGCTGGCAGCTCTCCGGCTTGAATCGCTGGACCAGTGGGTTTCCGTTTAGCGCCATCGATTCACGAGGCTTCACCCAGAACTTCCTTTTCGAGAGCAACATGGTGCAAACCGGCCCGGTCAGCTCGGGCGTATTCATGATCGGCGGAGCCCCGTATGCCTTTCCCAATCCAAGTGCCGTGGTGGCCGGGGTACAAATAACATCGGACGTTCCAGCTACCCTGACGCCGATGCGCTTTGCATATCCCGGGGAAGCTGGAAGCCGCAACAACTTCCGCGGCCCGGGCTACTTCGGGATCGACATGGGTTTGGCGAAGAGTTGGCAAGTCCGCGAGCGCATGGACTTGAAGTTCGCTTGGGAGGTCTTCAACATGACGAACTCTGTGCGCTTCGATACCAATACGAACACCTCACTTGACAACGGTTCCGACGACGGCTCGTTCGGTCTATACCGAGCGACCCTGACGGTCGAACGGGTTCAACAGTTCTCGTTGAGGTTCGGTTTTTAAATTGTAGGGTGAGACGAGCTCAGAATGTTGGCGGAGTATTTACCCAGAGAACAGCAGCTTGCTTTTGGTCGGGTTAAACCAGCGATGACCGCGGTTGCTCTCGAACCAAAAGCTGTCACCCTGCTCCAGCAGGTGACATTCGACCTCATCGAGCCAGACTTCCAACGTGCCTTGAAGCATGTAAAGGAAGTCTTCACCTTGGTGCATGTAAGCTCCGTCGCTTCCAGTTCCTGGTGGAACTCGAATCAGCATGGATTCGAGCATCTTCGTGCCGGTAGAAAGCAATTCCATGCGAACGCCGGATTTTGTTTCCAGGCTTTTGCGGTTGCGCGGCCGAAGTACTCGATTCGATTGAACCGGCAAATCATAAAGCTCCAGTACCGTGGTGCCGTAGGCCGCCGCCAACCGGTAAATGGTGGCGACAGAAGGGTTCGCACGAGACAATTCGATGGCGCTGAGAAACCCTGCGGAAATGTGGGCTTGCCGAGATGCCTCTGTGATGGTTAACCCTCTTTTCCTTCGGAGTCGGCGAAGCTTGTTACCCAAATTCGGAGTGGGCTTGGGCGCAGGCGTTGATTGGTCGGCACGCAATTTGCTTCCCAGAGCCTCCTTGATCCCAGGCACGTTTAACTTTTTAACGTCTCGTAGGTACTTGATGCGTTTCAGAACATCGAGCAGTTCTGGGGTATACAGACGATAACTGCCTGCGCTTTGAAGAACTGATTCCCAGGATTCGCGCGGTCTGCCCCACGGTCAGAAAGCGGGCACTTTTCGAACTCGGAGTAACCCTTGATTTGGTCGATTTTGTGCGTCGCAAGCAAGCAATAGTAGCGCGGAATCTCGCGAAATGTGAAATTTGGCAGTTCATCTCACTGAGAGAGCGAGGACACGAGAATGAAATCCAGTAGCACGAATGGCAAAGGTAAGATATCCCGCCTCACATTCTTGGCGATTCAACCGCGCTGGCGACGGCAGTCGGGGCTCTCTCCGGTGTTACAGTGGCTCAGGACGGCGTGCAGAATGCCGGGAGAATAACTGACAAAAGCAAGAGCGATCCAGGCCCGACAAATGCCGCACTAGACGCCCAAAACCGAGTTCAGTCGCGCCGCCCGACGCGGACCTCAAGAAGTTCTTTGAGAAGTGCACGGACTGGGAGCGCGCCTTCTTCTCCCTCGCGCTCTCCACCGGCTTGCGACGTGGCGAATTGCAGACGCTGCACTGGGCGGATCTGGATCTGGCGCACCGCCGCGTGCACGTGCGCGCGAAACCGCAGTACGCGTTCCTGCCGAAGGACTGGGAGGAGCGCACCGTGCCGTTCTCGAAGGAGGTCGCGGACATCCTTCGCCGGCATCCCAAGGTGCCGGAATGCGCTCTCGTCTTCCCGTCGCCGAAAAGCCACATCAACTTCCGCTTCATGCACGAGCGCTGCAAGGAGATCGCCGAAAGAGCTGGGGTTGAGCAAGGCCGAATGGCACCTGCATCGTTTCCGCGACACCGCCGCCACGCGCTGGCTGCGCGCGGGCATCGACGTCCGCACTGTGCAGGAATGCCTCGGCCACGAGTCGCTCGCCACGATGCAGAATTACCTGGAGCCGTCGAAGGAGACGGAGAGGCAACTGGAGGCGATGAAGCTGCCGTTTTGAAATTCAAAGATTTTTGTGGTACCGAAAACGCCATGATCTATCGACAGCTATCTGCCCGCCCCGACTTTGCAGTGCAAGCCCCGAGCGCCGCTCGTGGCCTGTTGGAGCCATTCCCTGACCACAGGTCAGGACGTAGGATGGTTGTGAGCAGACTTCCGGCGGAGGGCTGCTAGACAGCCGGGCAGTCTCCGCAAAACTCTGATGAATAAACGCTCACACGAACGGCTAAAGGGTGTTTTGCCAGTAAAGTTGTCGGGGCGAAGTTCCGATGGCACTGTATTCGAGGAAATCGTACACACGCTGGACATTACCCCCACTGGTGCGCGATTAGGTGCAGTTCGGCGTTCGTTTCGGGTTCAGGACCGCGTAACTCTCCGGTATCGGCAGCGTAAAACGGAGTTCCGGGTAGTTTGGATCGGGTCCCTCAAAAACACGGGCGAGTCGCAAGTGGGACTCCAGATAGTTGCGCCGGGAAACCCTTGGTGTCTGTAGGGTTTCCGCAGAAGAGTGCCTTGCGGCGAGTCGCAAGTCGATGAGTTTAGCAGCCGTTGGCATCCATCCCACCGTTTTTCCACTGCCTTCCAATGCGAGCTGAGGCCGGGCGAATCCGGCGACGACCTTGCGGTCTCGAGCTTCGCGATGCGACGGGCAACAGAGCGCCATCAAGCCAGCACTCCGGAAGCTTTCTGGTTGCAGAATGACGCTTCCTAAGAAGGTCATTCGACCATCCTCGGCAGGCGAAGCCTCGGCTCTCCGCAGCAGGCATCGCTTTGCGAAGGGTCAAGCACTTCCGTAATCTCCTGTGGTTTTTTATTGCGTAACATACTTGCCTAGCATGGCAACCCTCCCCCCAGTCCTCGCGTCCCGACGCGCTATCCGGGTGCACCTTCCAAACCCCACCCCTGCCGTTCTTCGATGCCAGGATGGGAGCCGCGTGGCAGGCAATTTGCAGGTTATCTCCGTAGCTGGCGGGATGCTCCGTCTGTCCCAACCTCTTGATCCGAGTACCAGAGCTAGTGTGATGTTCCTCAGTGACCGAGGACCGGTGCTCGGGAAGGCCGAAATGTTGAGCCCTCTGTCTCGCACCCAGCAGGCGTTTCGGTTCGTTGCGCTTGATCAAAACAGTGAGCGCAATCTACAGCTCGGGATTCGGTCGCACTTGAATCAGAGCTCCGACGAAGACCGATGGATTGCGAAGTATCGATCCGCGATGATTCACAGGGCGCCGTCACGAAGAGGAGCCTTGAAGATCGTCTTTGGCTCGGTTGCATTCGGAATATTGGTTTTGATCAGCGCGGCGTATTTTTTTCACCTCGAGTTACACAAATGACTGCCTCCCACGCGAATACCCGACGCTGGCAACGGTATCCGGAGGAACTGCGAGTCCGCGTCCTTCCGTGCAGTCGGCTTCCTGCGATTGCGGTGACTGGCAGAGGTGCTGGATTGAGTCAGGGCGGGATGGCTCTACATGCTGGAGTCGACATGGAGCTGGACGATCTCGTTGAGATCGAATTTCCGACTCCGCATCCTGTGAAAGTTATGGCAGCCGTTCGCAATCACAATGGCCGTTATTTCGGGTTGGAATTCCTAGCGAGATTGCATGGGCAAACTGGTGGTTTGCCGAGAAACCGACCGCCAGCCCTTCCCAAACCACATGCCAAGATCGCCGACAACGTGAAGATTACTGACCCCGCATTGGTAAAGAGAATACTTGCGGCCTTAGATCGAAAGTTGCTGGAGATCACGCGTGTTCGGAGAGAGATTGAAGCCCTGATCATCGCAGTCCCGCTGCTTGGTGAATAAATGCTCCGAATCCAGCAAACGCAAACCGAAGAATTAGCTTTTGGGCGCTAAAGGTCATGCCTTCGCGCTTCACAAAAACATTAGTCCACACGGAATGGTCGCTGGATTTCTTGCCGTCAGTCATGGTGACTTCATCGTCGGTGCCGGTGACCACGGCAGTGTCACCGAAGACACGGACTTTCATGTTACTCAGCGTGGCAGAGGTTATATGTGCCGCCTTGATCTTGGCAGCTCTCTCGGCCTTGGTCTGACTCTTGCCGTCAGGGCTGATGGCAATCCAGTCATCCGTCACTAATTTTTCGAACGGTGCCGCATCGTGATTTTTCTCGGCATCGAGCCAGGCGTGCTCGAGCGACCGCAAGGTCTGCGAGATCGCGGCATCGGAATCGGCTATGGGCTGCTTGGCCTGCACTGGCACCGCAGCGACAAAAACCAAACTGAGGAAACAGAGCTGAGGGATCAATCCTCGTGTCGTAACGAAGCTCCTGTAAACGACGGGTAATTATATGCTCAGCAAGCCACACTCAAATACATGGGCTACAGCCAGTTTCTTCTCATATGAGTGTAAACGCTGGTGGGTGTTGAAAAAGTCCGTGATCGGAATGTCTTTTTCGGCTGCGATGATTGCGGCGGCCGAGTTCTTGTTCTCACCTCAGCTCAGAGGCGGCTTCCACAGTGGGTGTTGTCGGTTGGCTGAGGAAGCGGACCAGTCGTTGGAGGTTCTGGGCAACCGCCGCCAGGAAGAACTGCTCCCGCACAAACCGTAATCTCCGCAGACGGAGGCGACGCAATCCGATCTGATTCTTGAGTTCCGCGAACCGGGCTTCCACCTTCTTTCTTTCCCGCTGTGCCTTGGCAAACTCTGGCGTGTTCGCCAACTCCCGTGCGCGTTGCCGGGCGGGTTCGTCCATGTGGATGGCAAGAAAGCCAAACGCTCCGCTGGTGCATTGGGCTTTTAGCGTACACGCACCGCAACGTTTGCGGCTCCCAATGTAGGCATAGGTGCGGTTCCGCAGGTTGCGGCCACCATAGTTCAGTTGCTGCCCCGCAGGACAGCGATAGCTGTTGCTTTCGGGTTGATACGTGAGCCGCTCGGGACCGTAGAACGGACTGTGCTTTCTGTGGATACTGTCGCGGGTTCGCATATAAGGAGTGATGCTCCGATCCGCCAACCAGTGCAAGAACTCCCCATTCCCATAGGTCGTGTCGGCCGCTACCGATTCTGGTTCTCGTTCTTAGCATTGCGTGAATTGTTTCCACACCATGGGGAAGCCTACAAGAAACAATTTGGATAGCTCTCACTAAGGGTAGTGATGTTTTGGGGAAACCGTTAAGATCAACTGCCTGCGTTCCACGGGCTACCAGAATCCCCCGAGTAGTCTGATCTCACTTGCTACTTCTGTCTCTTGGTCCATCGCGCCCGCGCCGCTTTCCGGGCCTTCTCTCTGCGCTGTTCGTCTGTGAGTCTTTGGGCAGACGTTTTACCGCCCTTGCGGCCCAGCTCCACGGCGGCGGGGTTCTTCGTTTTGGCCATGAGCTGAGCATTACAGCGTCCGATGGCGAACTAAATCACCAAAAAGTGCCAGTGCGTAGCCAAAAAGTGCCAGGGGGTAAGGTACAATTTTGTTGACGAATGCCCAGCGCTGAGCATAATGTTACCGGGAAATCGGTCCTTCCCCCTGAAAAAACAAAGCGGGCCGTGCCCTGTGTATCGGACAGAGCACCGCCCCGCCATCAATCACCTGCTCTGGAGGTAAGGATGGCCACGCTTAAAATCAACCCACCTTCATCGGAACTGCAACCGCCACTTGCACCGTATGGGCACGAATTGAACAGCAATGGGGAGTGCATGAAAGATTGCCCCACCTGTCGTTGGGCTAAGCGAACAAACGACGCGCCTTGGAACCTCATGAGTCCGGGCTGATGTATTTAGTCAGCGTGTCCGCATGGACCAATTCTCAGTTGCCGAAATATCCCCATTGCACCGGAGCAGCCGACAAGGCTGAGAATCTAGTGGGGTGTAAGTCCCCACACCACCAATTGCCTGGGCGGGTGGTAAGCATATCCGATGCATGCGGAGGCAACGAAGCATGTTCAGCTCGGACGTAAAAGCCTCGGCTGCCCTGCGGCGATAAGCGGCAGCGGTAGGAACGATCGGGGAGGCGAGCAAACCTGAGGGCCTGAACATAACGAAATGGCTGCAGTCTCGAAAAGGGGATCCGTCATGAAATCGTTTTGACGGGTTAACGCGGGAAGCCGACCTCGATAGTGTACGGGGGTAGGCCGATGGCGTGGAGGAAGAAACAGGCAGATGCACTCCACGGGACCGCCGTGACAGGGGCCCAGGCAAGCAGGGAAGGATTCTCAGAGATAACGTCGGGATGGTCCCGCCCGCAGCAGGGGCTGGTCGCAACCTGCAGAGACTCCTCGAACGAGGCTTAGGCCGAAGGAGAGGAGAGCGAGTGGGATCGGCGAATGAGTCTGTAAGAGCTAAGACCGGGGAGTAATGTCCTCGCAGGAGGCGGTACACGTCTCCCTGATCAAGGTAACGCCAAGATCGGGCAAAGAGACTCTGGGTACTTGGTGGTGCCATCGGCAGCGCGGTGGTCGGACTCAGAGCCGACATAAGCCGACGCATGAGATGGAACTAAGCTGAGAGCAAACCATCCGTAGTCGGGGCGTATGCGAACCAGCGCTTGAACCTCGCTGCGAATGGGAAGGCTCCCGGACGAGAGACCAAGACTTCAAACCGGACCTGGGAAATTCGGCCGTCCGGCATTATAGGGGGGCCTCCGAAAACGTAGCCACGGTGGAAATGAGAACCCAACTCGCAATCGAAAGAGCGGGCTTGGTAACCCTCCACCTACAGCCGGCGCGTCGGAGCTCTATCCCAACCAGGCCACGGGGTGAGCCTACGGTTAAGCGAGCGGAAAGTCCAGCGGACTCCGTTAAGAGGGCATTGGAAATCGAACTTGGGAAATCGGACTTGTAAGCACAAGGAAGGAGAGCGGTCGTGAGGGTCGAACGCCGTTGACGCTAACCCATGACCGCCAAGGTTCTGCGCGAAACCTGATTCAAAATAGCGTAGCCATGGGGCTGGCAACAAAACGGCAATTACCGTATGTACGGCATCGAACAGTTCGAACAGTGCTTACTTGTTTCATCTGGCGGAGAGGCGTAGAGAAGGGTGGTTTTGCCACTTGCAGCCCAGGTGGAGAGGTGCGGAGCTATGATACTCAGGAATTCACTCGAGGTGATGATCTTGGTATTCTTCCAGAACTTAGGGAAATGGCGTTGGTTGACCGTCACCAGGTAATCTGCACGAGCAGCGTCAGCGCATTCAACGAAGATGTTGTCAGAGGGGTCAGAAGTGATTTGAGCTATGCGCGATGGCACGACGACGCGAGCACGATTCTTGATTAATTGTAGCAATCGCTGGCGTGAACTACTGCGAATCCTCAGTTCGGGACGGGCTAGCACCAGAGCGTATTCTGCCATAAGACTCTCGGAAACATACCAACGAACGGGCTTGGTCATTGCGAGCAATACTACCGTCCGCTGCAGCCCTTCAGATTTTAGCGCTGCGGACACGACTATATTCGTGTCGATTACAAGCCGAAGCGGAATCATCGGTTCTTAGATTTACGCGCGGCTTTGACGATCTGGTCGATTTGCTTGGCACTCCGCCTATTCGTCCTCTTCTTCTTGGATTCCTGCCCGATAATTCGAAGGACTTCGGGCTCAGGGACGGCGAGGCGCACATAATCCCTGATGCTGAGTAACACTGCCCGCGGACTGCCTCGCTTCTCAATGACGAGCGACTGGCCCTCCTCCTCGACGCGGCGAAGGAGCTTGCCGAAGTTCGACCGCGCGCCCAGCGCAGTAACAACGATGCCATTGTTCATAAACTCTCCACTTTAATTATTTAAACTCTACAGTTCGCGGTAATGAGATTCTCCGTTTACAGAAAGCGAAGGAGGAGATCGAAGCCACCGGTGAAGTCCCGCGGGATCTCAAGCTGAACATATTTGCGATATGGCCGAAGTTTGAACCGCTCTGGCCGTTACTCGAGAGAGCCGCCCAAGCATGGCTGAAGGATCGGCTGAAGTTAAGTCCGAAAGAACGCTCCTCAGCTTTGGCTTGGATTACTATCGTTAACGCGATGAGTCTTGTCGAAGAGTTGGGTCGGCATAGAACTACCGGGGTAATGGAAGTTGCGATTGCCCAACACGTCATTCCGGATCGCGAAGTGCTCGACAGAATTCTTCGCTACGAGACGGCGATCGAGCGAAATCTCGGTCGTGTCGTCGATCGACTCGAGCTTGTGCAACGACGCCGCAAGGGAGGACCAGTTCCCCCTCCTGTGAATGTGCGGTTGACTCGATGATTTCCGGCATTTGGGGACGCCTTAGTTGACCTTGAGCCCGATCGCTCGCGCGAGTTTTCGTTGCTGCTGGTCGAAGCTGTAAAGGTAGTCCGCTGCAAGTTCGACGGCTGCAGCGACGTGCAACAGGTCCGCAGCGTGCGTCCCCAGTCGAGCCGTGGTTGCTCGAGATAATTGGCCAGCCCGTTCAAAGACTTGCTCTGGAAGCGAACGTAGCAGAAAGATCCCATCGCGCATGTCCTTCTCGAAGTCATTCAACGAGGACTGTACCTGCGATCCAGAAAGCTCCTTGCGGAAAACTCGCAGGTGCAGCGCGTTTACCACTTCCAATTCGCCGAAAACTGTAACGTAGTGCTCCCCGCTGGAGGCGCGCATGGTTTGTCCGGCGATCCGGGAATTGGCATCAAGACTGTAC
The DNA here is from genome assembly GCA_963707205.1 of uncultured Acidobacteriaceae bacterium. Lineage (GTDB taxonomy): Bacteria > Acidobacteriota > Terriglobia > Terriglobales > Acidobacteriaceae > Sulfotelmatobacter. Next base: position 87,915 of record CAVPQE010000030.1, on the reverse strand, counting down.
AGGGAAATGAGAAAGCTGGCGTCCGCGTAGATCTTCAAGAACGGCCCCGATCTTGCGCAATCAGTTCCGCACCGCTGACCCGCAGCATTTTGTCGCCATAGATCGACCGCAACCGCGCAAGAAAATCCGGCATTTGCGCAGTCGCCCCAACGTTTTCCGGAATCAGACGGGCAATGATTCGCCGGCGTTTGGTGATCTGGACCTCTTCGCCCTGGTGCAGCAGCCGTTCGATCTTCTTGAAACCGTAACGAAGGTCGCGCACAGACGCTTTTTTCACGTGATACATTTTAGCATCACATTGCAGATCTTGCAAGCTTCTTCGTAGCGCTTGTCGTTAGCACATGATATGTCCGGTTGAGATAGCAAGTGATGTGTCCGCTTTGCAGGCGGCGAGGGTAGGAGACCATGGAAGGCATGGTGTCTTACAAGCAGGCCGCAGTGGAGCGAGCGATGAAGGTACAGGAAGTGATTTTGCGGGCGATGGCGAAGAAGATCACGTGGTGGCAAGCGGCCGAGATCATAGGGATCAGCGACCGACAGATGCGGCGCTGGCATGAACGGTATGAAGAGTTCGGTTTCCGGGGGTTGTTTGACCGGCGGCGGGGGAAACCGTCGCCCAAGAAAGTACCGCTGGTGGTGGTGGAGAAAGTGTTGGGGCTGTATCGGGAGAAGTATTTCGATCTGAACGTGCGGCACTTTCACGAGAAGTTGCAGGCAGAGTATCAGGTCGAGATCAGCTACAGCTGGGTGAAAGGGCTGCTGCAAGGAGCGGGGATGGTGGCCAAGGGGCGCAAGCGCGGGGTGCATCGCAAGTTGCGTCCGCGACGTCCGTTGCCCGGGATGCTGCTGCACATCGACGGCAGCGAGCATCGCTGGTTTCAGGATGAACGCTGGCACGACTTGCTGGTCATCCTGGACGATGCCAACAGCGAGATCTACTACGCGCAGTTGGTGGAAGAAGAAGCGACAGCGACGGTGCTGGCGGGGCTGAAAGAAGTGGTCGAGCACAAGGGTGTGTTCTGCGCCTTGTACAGCGATCGCGGCAGCCATTTCTGGCTGACGCCGAAGGCGGGAGAAGCGGTGGATCGGCACCGCCTCACGCAGGTGGGGCGTGCCATGCGCGAGTTGGGAGTGCGGATGATTCCCGCCTACTCACCGCAGGCGCGGGGACGGAGCGAACGCAGCTTTGGCACCTGGCAGGGCCGGTTGCCGCAGGAACTGCGGCTGCATGGGATCGGGACGGTGGAGGCGGCGAATGCCTTTCTGCGCGAGCATTACATCGGAGAGTTCAATCGCCGCTTCCAAGTCGCCAGCGCGCAACCGGGGAGCGCCTTTATGCCCTGCCGAGCAAAGGATTTGGAGCGCATTTTTTCGTTGCAATTCGAGCGCACGGTGAACCGGGACAACACGGTCAGCTTTCAGAACCTAACGTTGCAGATCGAACCGGTGCGTTGGCGGGGCACGCTGGCGGGATGCACCGTGATCGTGCACCAACACCTGGATGGAACCTTGAGCCTCAGCTATGGGCCGCACGCCTTCGGTCGCTACGACGAGCGCGGCGGTCCGATCCTCAACCCAAAACTGGCGGCCGGCAAGGCCGTGGAAAAGACGCGGGGTGGAAAAGTCCAAAAGCCGACTTTCCCACCCCGCGTGGAAATCCCGCAAAGTGCGCGGGATTCCCACTTTCCCACCGCCTCGGCGGCGGCGGGAGATTAACCAAAACCGGACATTACACTTGCTACGAAAAGCGGACGTTTTAACTTGCTAACAACAGCTTCTTCGTAGCGCTCAACTATGTTGTTTCTGCAAAAGAAAGAACCAGATTCCTCGCCCATGCGGCCGGAGTTTCTGAGCGCACACTTCGGGATGCGTTTCAGCAGTACTTCGGCTTGGCCCCAGTGCAATCCCTGAACCGTTTGCTCTGAGCCGCGTGTTCTTAGCTCGTCCGTGTGTGCGATGGCTGCGTGCGGACTGACGATTTTGCCAGCTTTCGGGGCGCCCACTGTGCTTAAGCCTTGATGGTGCAAGAGCTTGTGCAGCGATGCTAACTGATATTCCAGTGGGTGAAAGTCCCATCGGTGGAAGCGCTCAGTTGCCACCGTAGTTATACCCGACGACGAGAAGGGCGACCGACTCGCCGGAAGCTCGGGAGTAAAAGTCCCCGTTGGCTGGGGGAAATTCCTGGTCAGATCCGTACAGGGGGGCGAGCAACTCGACAGGCCGTAGCGAAGCAGCGAACCAGTGTAGCCGCGAAACCATCCCCCATCGGAAACGGATGATGGGAATTTCGGGAGTGCCGAGCCTTTAGGCTCTCGGCGAAGGCCAATGTCATCGGTGAAGGAACTGAGCGAGTGCAACTGATGAACTCCTCGCGGTCATAGAGGGCGGCATGTGGAGAAGGAAGATACAGTGAAAGCGCGGAACCACTCACGGGTCGCCTAGGCGGAAACGCACAGCGAGGGCATCAGGTATAAGCCGCAAGGCGGCGAAATCAGGATGCGCCCATGAGTGGGGCGGATGGGGCCGATTAAGCGACGATGGACCGAGACAGCATAACTCGGACCGGAGCGAGGGCCCCTGGGGTAGAGCGGTTGGGTCCGCTCGCACGGAGGTGCCTTACCCGCGCATCGGCCCTGACTCAGAGCAGGGAGTACACGGTGAAAGCAGTGGGCACGAAGGACGAAGGCAAACCGGTGGTTGGGCAGGCCTCGTCTGATATTCCGGCCTTGAAGCCGTACTGGGGAAAACCCGCCGTACGGAATTTTAGGGGAGGCGATGGAAACGTCGGCATCATTCGAAGCCCGGTCCGCGCCATTGCCTTACCCGACTATTTCCTCACGCGTGACCTGGGGCTACGCGGCGAATCCGCCGCACGCGGATTTTCTTGTCGTCCTACCGGTGTAAGGAAAATGTGGTAGAGTAAGGAATCAGGAGACTGGAATGCAAAAGCAAGCGAGGATCACAAGCAAGGGGCAGATCACTGTGCCACGTGAGGTGCGGCGCATTCTTGGTGTGCGGGTCGGTGACCGCCTATTATTTGAAAGCGATGGAAAGGGCATCCGCGTCCGGCCTGTCCGCAGCGAGAGCGCGTTCTCGAAGTATCGCGGTATCGGAAATCCGGAGATCGGGTCTGGCCGCAGAGGCATCCGTCGGTGGCTGCGCGGGCTCCGCGGACAATGACGACCGCTATTGATACCAATGTTGTGGTCGCTCTGTGGGATAGAGATCCTACCCTTAGCCTGGCCGCTCAGACGGCTCTCGAGGGGGCATTCAATCGGGGAAATCTGGTCGTGTCGGCGCCGGTGTTCGCAGAGTTGATTGCTGCCCCAGGCAGGACAGAGACCTTCGTGAATTCGTTTCTCGAAGAGACCGGAATTGTCATTGATTGGGAACTGGGCGAAGCCGTGTGGCGCCACGCCGGGCGTGCGTTTCAACATTACGCGGAACGCCGGCGCAAACAACGTGATTCAGGCAGTCGACGCATTCTTGCTGACTTTCTGATCGGGGCTCACGCTCAAACAAAGAGTTACCGACTGTTGACTCTGGATGAGCGCCTGTACAAAGCCGCGTTTCCAACCCTGACGATCGAGACTATCTAGACGTTCCTGAGTTGGGTCCGGCACCTGCAAGAAATTTCTGGTTAGAAAACGCCAAGGTACGAGCCACAACGCGCACGCGCCGGGCAGTTTGCTCAAGGCACTAGTGAATTCGTCGATCACTCCGTCACAGAGGTATTCGTTGTCGGCGTTCCCAGTCAACTTCAGGAGAGCAAGTACGGCAAGAAAGGACTGCTGAGTCAGAGCTGGAGGGGTGAGTCGAATTCGGTCGATTTCTGTCACGTCCACGAGACCGATGACACGCCTCACCACCACCTCTGCTCAGTGCTGCATGGAGTGCTTCGGGTAGAGGCGAGGCGCCAAAGCTCTCCGACGACATCGAAGCAATATCAGCAGCTGACGCTCTAGCAGGCTGCGGAAAAATGGACTCCGCGACTTAGATTCTCTCCAGTCTCAGTGATTCTGTGATTCGGGAAGGGTTCTGGCTGCATCCGCTGGTATCCCGCGGATTCATTTTCGGCCCTGCGAGCACGCACTGCGCCTTCAGCTTACGTCGCTTGAATCGCCAGATTCCTCATACGGACTAAGTTGTAGGCCGTGGCTGCGAAGGTGAAGATCCATCCCACTTTGAAGATTCCACGATGCTGAACTTTCCGCAACAACGCGATCGTCTTGAGCCAGCCGAAGCACTCTTCAATGCGCTTTCGCTTTCGCTGACTGATGGCATATCCGACGTGCTGCGTCGTGCGAGCATCAATCGCACTCCCACCGGGCCGCTCCAGGTTTTGTGCCACGTGCGGCGTGACCTTTAGATTTCGGCACTCGGCCACGAAGTCCGCTGTGTCGTATCCCTTGTCGCCTCCCACCGTGACCTGTTTCGTGCCAGCGATCTGTTCCAGCATCACCAGCGCGGCATCGCGCTCCGCCGTTCCGTTGGCCTCAAACACCTCTGTGTTCACTATCAGTCCGTTGCGGTTCTCTACCAACAGATTCCCGTTGTAACTCAGCTTGGCTTCCTTGCCCTTGCCTTTGCGGGCCATCTTCGCATCCGGGTCCGTCTTCGATGCATGCGTTTGATTCGACCGCTTCTCCCCGTGGAAGTCCACCGTCGCATTGCCGGGATCGTCCGGCAGAACGTCGTTTTTCGCATCCTTGCGTTGATAACTCTTCACACTCGCCCACGCTTCCAGTAGCGTTCCGTCCACCGTGAAGTGCTCGTCCGAGAGCAGACTCCGCTCACGTGCCTGCTGGAGCACGGCTTGAAAGAAGGCTTCGGCAATGTCCCCATCCAGCAACCGCTGGCGGTTCTTGGTGAATACGGTCACGTCCCAGACCGAGTCATCCATGTTCAAGCCCACGAACCAACGGAACAGCAGGTTATAGTCGAGCTGTTCCATCAGCAGCCGTTCGCTGCGCACCGAGTACAGCGCTTGCAGCAGCAGCGCTCGCAACAACTTCTCCGGCGCGATCGAGGGTCTTCCTGTTTTGGCGTACAACTTGTTAAAACGTGGCTGCAGGTTCCTCAGTGCCTCGTCGGTCATAACACGTAGCAAACGAAGTGGGTGGTCCTGCGGAACGCGCTGCTCGGGACTGATGTAGCTGAACACATCCAACTGTTGGTCGTCTTTTCCGCGCATGTCATCTTCTTATCAGTTTGCTCTGTGGAAACAAGAGAGTTTTCTGGTACTTCGTCGGCTAGAATGCGCACATGAACGTTGAGTTCCCCTTGTTCGTGTTTGAGAAGGACGATCGCTCGATGCTCCTTATTGAGAGACCTGATCGACTCCTCTATCACTTGGAAACGATCGACATCGAGAACGACGAATACCTGTTCTGGGATTCGACAGGGGCAGGAGTCCGCGTGTCGGTGGCGCGTGATGCGATTGACCAAATCACGCGATGTGATCCGTCAATGTCGCTCTCAGATGCATTCGAGGCCTACGTGCAATCTCTTGGTCTTGGAGTCTCCGTTGACGGACCTCCCATCGAGGCTTGGAGACGAATTCAATCGCGAATCCCCAATCGAAAGCCCCTTTGGAGACGCCTATTCGGCAGATGAATGTCGGAGTGGTGTTTGATGCAGGTCCCGCTAGGCGTTCAAATCGAGTTTTTCCGCAGCCTGCTAGACCGAGCTCTCCGCGCCGAGGCTGCGGCCGATCGAAGCCTCCGTCGTGCGACGGATGGACTTGAGCGCCTGCAGCGACGCCGCAAGGGAGAACCCGTTCCCCGCCCCTGAGGGTGGGTTGACTCGATGAATTCCAGCATTTGCCGCCTAGGGAACTTTTGCCCAAGTCTTTCCAGAACAGAGTGCCCCAGGTGGACAGAGAATGTCTTACCGAAGGAGGTGCGGAGCTATGATGCTCAGGAATTCACTCGAGGTGATGATCTTGGTGTTCTTCCAGAAGGTGGGGAAGTGGCGCTGGTTGCCGCTAATCAAATAGTCTGCACGGGCGGCGTCGGCGCATTCCACGAACATGTTATCAGCCGGATCTGGGGTAACTTGCATCAGGCGCGACGCCTTGACCACGCGAGTATGATTTTCGATCAATTGAAGCAGTTGTAGGCGTAGGCCCCTGCGAATCTTAAGCTCCGGACGCGCTAAGACTACGGCATATTCCGACTCAATCGCATCAGAGACATACCACAGAGCAGGTTTAGTCATCGCGAGCAGTACCACCGTGCGCTGCATCCCCTCCGGCTTGAGGGCTGCCGACACCACGACGTTGGTATCGATTACCAGCCGAAGCGGGATCATCGGCGTTTGGATTTGCGAGCGGCTTTGACGATCTGGTCGATTTGCGTGGCACTCAGTCTATTCGTACCCTTGCTCTTCGATTCCATTCCAATGATCCGAAGAACCTGGGGCTCGGGTACCGCCAGACGCACGTAATCGCGAACGCTAAGCAGCACGGCTCGCGGGCGGCCTCGCTTCTCTATGACAACTGATTGACCCTCATCCTCCACTCGGCGAAGAAGCTTGCCGAAATTGGTCCGCGCGTCCAGCGCGGTAACCACAATTCCATCGTCCATAGACTCTCCATTTCACTTTCGTTAACTCTATAGTTCGTTTGGGTACGTGTCAACATTATGCCAGCCCAGCAGCACCGAATAGGACCACTGGCAGCGGCAAAAGTCAGAGACTGATTAGGCGGGGTGGCCCGGGTTCAAATTGCATAATCAGTTGGTTTTGAGCCCGACCGCCCGCGCGAATTTTCGTTGCTGCTGATCGAAGGTGTAGAGGTACTTCGCGGCGAGTTCGAGCTGCCGCAACCTGCAGCAGTTCCGCAAAGCTCTGCCGGTCGAAAACCCAGCAGAGCTGAACCGAGTATTTGCTCAAATGAGCAGATACATTCCTCCTAGTGAAATCCTTGTCCAGGAGCGCATTCCGAGAGGGGGCAAAGGACCAGTTTTCCTATTGCGCGGTACGCTAAAAAGGGGCGCGCGTATGCTTCGCTTGTGGCTCAGCGCAGTAGACAATATCCAGTTGAGTTCGGCTATGCTAGCACATTGGCTGGAGACCGCCAGTCAACACGTCGTGGAAGCGGCGGGACGGCGGTTCCTGGAAAGCATCGGCCTTGATGGCATGGCCGAAGTGGAATTCAAATTTGATCGCAGGGATGGAAAGTACAAGATTCTCGACGGCAACCTGAGACTGGGACTGGCTTGCGGGCTCGATAATCTCCGTCCAAATGAAATCTCCGGGATGGGGCGGGTTCTTCATAGGCATGGAATTTTAGTCCTTTTGTTGCTAGTGGTAGTCTTCCCAATTTTGGTCGCAGATTTCGCGCGGAGCCTGGAGCTTAACAGCGGTCAAGTATGGCCCTTGCTGGGTCCAGTGGAATCGAGGAGGAAAGCGTGCGCACGGTAGGCTCGCTTTCCAGGTCCGGGTAGTTCCTGGGCTTAAACCGGATATGACTATGGTATAATGACTATGATCTTTGGAGCTTTAGTATGAAAAGAATGGCAGCAGGTTTCTTTAAAGTACATTGTCTTGCCGTGATGGATGAAGTCCAGGCCAAGAGGGAGAGTGTTGTGATCACGAAGCACGGCAAACCGGTTGCGAAGCTTGTCCCCACAGACCAGAATACAGACGACATCTACAATTTTTTGGCTGGCAAGGGTGCCATCACAGGTGACGTCGTCTCCCCCACGATTTCGGAAGAAGAATGGGGTGAGCTCAAGTGATTCTGGTCGACACGCATGTCGTCGTCTGGCTGGCGTTTGACCAAGGTCAACTTTCCCAGAATGCAAGAGCAGCCATTAACGAGGCAAGACAAAACGGGGAAGGGTTAGCCATATGCGATATAACGCTGCTGGAGTTGATGACACTCAGGAGTAAAGGACGCATCCGTCTCGATATCAGTCTCGAATCGTTTTTGCGGGAAATCGAGGCACGATTCATTGTCCTACCCATCAGCGGGCGCGCATGTGTGCGAGCGCTCGGACTTCCGGCGACCTATCCTAAGGATCCAGCCGATCGCATTATTGGAGCGACTGCCTTAGTCGAGGGCCTGTCGCTGCTTACTGCGGATCGCGAGATCCGGCGGTCGCGGGCTCTGCACACAGTTTGGTGAGAACAGCGAATCTTTACTGCGCTATTATCTCTTTACTAATTGAAATATTGAAGCGCGCACGGCTCTGCGAAAGTGTCCTCGATTATCGCGACTCTCTGTTGCTTGGCGTCCGGATATTGTTGCGTTTCACGGCAAAAAGCGAGCGGTTCGGTTGAAGGCTCGGTTCTTTGCATGCTCACCAGTGGCGTCCGCGCACGATAGATGCCGTGGTCATGATCCGGAGGAATGCTGCTACAGTCCGCTGGGGCAATCTTACCCGCGTTCCCGTCCGAGAATGTGCGTTCGACCCAACTGCGGGCCTTCATGCTCGGACGAACCGCTATCGTAAGCGTAGAGAGGCACCTAGCCGTTGAGAACAATCACCTGTGCTTGTCTCTGCGATAGAAAGTCCTGGTGGCTTGTCGACACGTCGAATCAAAACAACTCGATGGACGCTCCATGGCCCGAAGCAGAAGCGAGTCGCCCGTCACGCGTAACTAATGCCGCTCCTAGTTTTTCTGCAAGCGCGACGTAGGCAGCATCATATGCAGAAAAGTTTTGACGGAGTTGCCAAATCCGAGCCAGCAGCACGAAATGTGGATAGCGATTGATCCGGAGGTCCAGCAAATCGCGGATGGCCTCATCAGCACGGTGTGCTGAGACCGCTCTCTCCCGCACTAGACGCCGCAGTACTTGGGTGACCTCAAGATCTAGGAGTTGAGGGGCATGTAGTGATTCGTTATGCGAATAAATTCGCTTCTCAATGCTCCGTCCCGCAGATGTCTGAAGAAGCCAGTCAATTGCGGCCGACGCATCCAGGACGATCACCGTAACTCTCGCTCTTCTCGCACCAAGCCAGCGGTATCGAGCTGAACCGAAACTGGCTTACGCCTATGCAGACGCTCTCGCAATTCTGCGAGCGTTGGCCGTTCCGCGATTTCTTTGATTTCTGCTAACAGATAATCGGAAAGCGACATTCCTGCCATGGCAGCGCGAGCCTTCAGGCTGCGATGCAGGCTGTCAGGTACGTTTCGAAGTTGAATCATCTTTGACATGTTATGAGCGTACTTTCATGTGACTAACATGTCAAATGGAGACAGCAAGCCGGAATGAGTCACGTACATCTTGCGTCCAACATTACTAGGTCGCTACTGCGTACCGAGAGGCCGAGCGTACGGCTTAACTCTCGAAGAACTAACAGTTACGAACCGGCCGGCAAAAAGGCCCAAGGCCTCAGCGCGCCAGGTGCGGACTGGAGAGGGGCGGCTCGAACCCCATCATGGCCGCCTAGCGCTTGGTTCGCACCCGGCTTGGCAGGCGGCGGGTGACCGCGGTCTGCCGATCTGCCGTTACATGAGTGCGGGATTAGTTCGCCAATCCCAGGTCGTCGGTTTCGACGCGATCGATGACCATGGAGCAATTTTCTCCAAGGTTGCAACCGCTGTTGTGGCACGGTCCAGTGACCGTGACGCGGGTGGGAGAAGTAAGCTCCCCGCGGGCCGCAATATGGACCGCGGAAGCCGCATCAAGGGCGTGCTCCTGGTTGAGAGCGTAGCAATGGTACGTGTAGGTACATCCATCGACGATGTCGATAGTGTACAGAGCGAAATTAAGAAAACTCTTGGTGCTCATGACGTTCCTTCAGTGTTGAGATTGGAAGCCAGACCGTGAGGAATGCCTCCCTATAATGCAATACTGAAAAATGGCGTCGACCCAGCCTTAAATATGAGGTGGGGGCGAAATTTTCTGCGCGCCGGAGTCCGATGTAGACCATCCGTGTTCTTTCGGCTTGGCTTTGTTCAGCGGATCGCGGCAGCGCGCGTTGAAGCGAACTCAAGGACTAATCACCCGGTGGCGGTGGGCGACGCCATTGCGAATACATCCGGCTCGTGCTCACCTTCTGGCACAGATGCTCAAAGCGCTGTTGCTCCGGCAGGAGCAGGAGACCATTGCCAAGACGCAGAACGGCAAAGGGCGCCCCGGTTCCCAGCCCGAGCTTCTCGCGAAACTGCTTAGGAACCGGTCAACAGGCCCTTTCACCGATCTTGGTCGTCGTCAGGTGTTCGACAGCGCCATCGTGAATAGCCATGTTCGCAGGAAAATCCACCCTACGAGTGGCCCGTTTCCGAGCGCGATTTTGGTGGTGTAAACACCTGGCCAGTTCGCCTCGGCACGCGAGAGGACGACGACGAACTGCTCATAGATATTGCAATCGGCGATATTGCAGTCGGCGTTTGCGAATCTGCCGACTCGCATGTGGATCGGAGTGCCTTAGGTAACCTGTGGAGTGTTACCGAGCCAGATTTGTTTCCTCAATTCCTAGCTCTTTTGACCTCCGCGTCGGTATATTAGAGGACCCCCGAGCCCCATCCCCAATTCCAAATAGCGTCCTCAGACTTACATGGGTATCACGAGGAGGCAAACGCAATGCCCGAACTTCTTAAGATTGACGAGTTACCGTTTGAGCTAAAGGTGAACGGCGTACTTGTGGAATCAGTACACATCCGCCCTACTCACGACGCGGAGGACTTATGCTCGCCAAGTCCACACAGTCTAAGGCTCATGAGCTAAGCCATGCCTATGAAGTACTCCCCGAGGTGCCAGCCTGCGGCTATTGCCACAAACTCCAAGTACCTCAATCAAAAGAAACTGTGTAGGAAGTGTAGGTTGTGATGGTTTTCAACCTCGTTTACGGGCGAGTAAGATGATCCGCCCATCCTGTTGCCGGCTCTACCGCGCGAATCTTACATCGTTACCGGCGGCCGAGACCTCTCTTTCCCCCGAATAGGGGATTGACGGCGCTTCCACCCTGCTTTGGGTTACGGAGCAGGGATTTGAACGTTGGAAGCGACGTTCGAGTAGCCGCTTTCTTCGTTACTCGAGTTCACAGCCGTCGTGGCGTAGCAGTAGGAGGTACCGTCCGTTACTGCTGAGTCTGTGTACAACGTAGTCGTATTCAGGACGGAGTTGATCTTTGAGAAAGACCCGCATGAGTTGGTGTACAGCGCACGATAAATGTTATAGCCGGATATGTCCGACGACGTGCTCGCGGTCCACGAGAGATTCACCGTGTGTGTCGGCGCAGGCGTGCCCGTCCCCGTCAGTGTTTCCGCCGCGGTAGTCGGCTGAGCATTGCTGGTAAAGGTGAGTGCGGCGCTCGCCGCGCCGGATACCTGCGGGCTGAAGGTTACCGTAAACGAAGCGCTCTGGCCCGCCGGGATGGTCACAGGCAGTGAAAGACCGCCCACGCTGAAGACCGAGTTGTTCGAGCTCGCAGCGGTGACCGTCACATTGGCGCCGCTGGCTGTCAGGCTTCCGGATGCCGTTCCGCTGGTGCCGACGACCACGCTGCCAAGACCCAAGGTGGTTGGAGTAACGGTAAGCTGCCCAGCTGCCGCAGTGCCTGTTCCCGACAGTTGTATCGTCAGCGTAGGATTGGATGCGTTCGATGTAATTGTGACATCGCCGCTAACACTTCCGGCCGATGCTGGCGTGAACGTGACGCTGAAGCTTGCGCTTTGGCCGGCTGTCAGTGTTACCGGAGCGGTGATCCCACTCAGGCTGAACCCGGTGCCGCTGATCCCGACTTGAGAAATCGTCACAGTCGAGCCCCCCGTGTTCGTCACCGTCTCGGACAAAGCCTGATTGCTTCCCTCCGTCACGCTGCCGAAGCTGAGACTGGTCGGATTCGAACCTAGTGTGCCGGGCGCGACTCCCGTGCCAGACAACGGGATGGTCAGGGTCGGATTGGAGGCGGTTGAGGTGATGGTGACGTTGCCACTCACACTTCCGGCCGACGCTGGTGTGAACGTGACGCTGAAGCTTACGCTTTGGCCGGCTGTTAGTGTGACTGGAGCCGTGATCCCGCTCAGGCTGTATCCGGTGCCGCTGATCCCGACCTGAGAAATCGTGACGCTGGAGCCGCCAGTATTGGTCACCGTCTCTGAGAGGGACTGACTGCTTCCCACAGTCAGGCTGCCGAAGCTGAGACTCGTCGGATTTGCTCCGAGTGCCCCTGGGGCGACTCCCGTGCCAGACAACGGAATGGTCAGGGTCGGATTGGAGGCGTTCGAAGTGATGGTGACGTTGCCACTCACACTTCCGGCTGACGCTGGTGTGAACGTGACGCTGAAGCTTGCGCTTTGGCCAGCTGTCAATGTCACCGGAGCTGTGATCCCACTCAGGGTGAACCCGGTGCCGCTGATCCCGACCTGAGAAATCGTGACGCTGGTACCGCCTGTGTTGGTGACCGTCTCTGACAAAGATTGCTTGCTCCCTACGGTTCCACTGCCGAAGCTGAGGCTGGCCGGATTCGATCCGATTGTGCCTGGGGCGACTCCCGTGCCCGACAGAGGAACGGTCAGGCTCGGATTGGGTGCGTTCGAAGTAATTGTGACGTTGCCACTCACACTTCCGGCCGACGCTGGTGTGAACGTGACGCTGAAGCTTGCGCTTTGGCCGGCTGTCAGTGTGACCGGAGCCGTGATCCCGCTCAGGCTGTATCCGGTGCCGCTGATCCCGACCTGAGAAATCGTAACGCTGGAGCCGCCAGTATTGGTCACCGTCTCTGAGAGGGACTGACTGCTTCCCACAGTCACGCTGCCGAAGCTGAGACTGGTCGGATTCGATCCCAGAGCACCCGGCGCAACTCCCGTGGCAGACAAAGGGACGGCCAGAGTGGGATTGGATGCGTTCGACGTAATTGTGACATTGCCAGTAACACTTCCGGCCGAGGCTGGCGTAAATGTGACCGTGAAGGTAGTGCTCTGTCCAGCCGTCAGTGTCACCGGAGTCGTGATCCCACTCAGGGCGAAGCCAGTCCCGCTGATCCCAAGCTGAGAAATCGTGACGCTGGAGCCGCCCGTGTTGGTGACCGTCTCCGACAGAGCTTGCTTACTTCCTACAATCACGCTGCCGAAGCTCAGACTGGTCGGATTCGATCCTAGTGTCCCCGGCGCGACTCCCGTGCCCGACAACGGAATGGTCAGGCTCGGATTGGAGGCGGTTGAGGTGATGGTGACGTTGCCGCTCGCACTTCCGGCTGACGCTGGGGTGAACGTGACGCTGAGACTTGCGCTCTGTCCGGCCGTCAGTGTCACCGGAGTAGTGATCCCACTTACGCTGAAACCAGTCCCGCTGATCCCGACCTGAGAAATTGTGACGCTCGAACCGCCCGTGTTGGTCACCGTCTCTGACAGAGACTGATTGCTTCCCACCGTTATGCTGCCGAAACTGAGGGTAGTCGGATTCGATCCCAGTGCCCCCGGAGCGACGCCCGCGCCGGACAGCGGAATGGTCAGGTTCGGATTGGGTGCGTTCGAGGTGATGGTGACGTTGCCGCTCACACTTCCGGCCGACGCTGGTGTGAACGTGACGCTGAGACTCGCGCTCTGCCCGGCGGCCAGTGTCACCGGAATAGTGATCCCACTTAGGCTGAACCCAGTGCCGCTGATCCCGACCTGAGAAATCGTGACGCTGGAGCTGCCGGTATTGGTCACTGTCTCTGACAGAGACTGATTGCTTCCCACCGCAACGCTGCCGAAGCTTTCGTTGGCTGAACTCAGCGCGAGCTGCCCGCTCGCCACTCCGGTTCCAGTCAGCGAAAGGGTAGCGGAACTATCGGAGGCGTTGCTGGTAATGGAAACGGTGCCACTGAAAGCTCCCGCCGCATTGGGAGTGAATGCAAGAGTGATTGGGGTGCTTTGACCAGCAAAGATCGCGATCGGAAGAGTTGGTGCACTCAGCGAAAAACACTGGCTGGAAATCGAGGCGCTGCTGACCGTAATGGAAGCTGTGCCGGTATTCAACGCAGTTACGGTCAGCGTCTTACTTGTACCCGCCGTGACCGTACCAAAATCCAGGCTGGCTCCGCTTAGAGATAAAGTGCCAGCCGTAGTCTGCGGTTGTGCACTCGCGGACTTGCTCGAGCTGAACCCCTGGCAACCGACCAGGAAAGTGATGCCGGCTAGAAGAAGCAATGCACCTGCTACTTTCGCAAGATGCTTCGAGCATATCGCTTTCGCCGCAGTGTCTCGCATGGTCAGCCGTGGAACCGTAGCCCCAGGTTCTACGACTGTCTGCACCGGGGGGAGGGCTCATCAGGAGTCTGGGGCTGTGGGCCGGATTGCGTTAGATGTCCGAAGTACAACTACGCAACCGCCAGAAGGCCAGTAGGGGGATGTAATTAAGCACATCTGCACAGGGGATTGCAGGATGAGGCCTGCTTCGACTTGATCGATATGTAGGAGTATCGTCGCCTCAGGAAATTGCGACAACTCGCGTGCCAAGAGAACCAGTATTTTTGCTTGCTAGCAACTGGGACCAGACTGGCCAAGCTGCGCGGTGTGCCCTGTGTTACCTTAAGGGTTTGTCGGCATCAGGACCACTCTCATAAGAGTTCCTTCACGCCGACAGTGTTGCGGAACCAATGCTTTTTGGGGGGAGATCGCTTGCGCCCAAGTCGAATGGCCTTTTTTTTATTTTTCTCATTGCCAGTGCTGGCGGCCCTGATGACCGCCCAAAATCAGCCGGCTGTGGATCCTTCGCTCCCACCGCCGCCGCATGAAAAGCCAGTTCATCTCAAGCACATTCTGGTGATCGGCCAGACCAAGGGATTCGAACACGACTCGGTTTCCGATGGGATGGCTGCCATCTACAACATGGGCCACGACAGCGGTCTCTGGGATGGCACGCTGCGCACCGACACCGAGCTCATCACGAAGAAAGACCTGGGAAGAAACGCGAAGAATCTCAACTACTTCGACGCGCTGGTTTTTGTGAGTACCACTGGCGAACTTGATCTGGACGACAGCCAGAAGAAAGATATGATGTCGTTCATCAAGGACGATGGAAAGGGCTTTGTGGGGGTTCACGCTGCCCTCGATACCAACTACAAATGGCCCGAATATGGCGAGATGATTGGGGGCTGGTTCGACCAGCATCCCTGGTCCACGTTCAATGCGCCGATCGTCAACGAAGATCCGACCTTTCCCGCGGTCCGTCACTTTCCCGGAGCGTTCGTTAAGTACGACGAAATCTATCAGCCCAAAGAGTGGTCGCGCGAAAAAGTCCATGTGCTTCTCAGTCTCGATCCCACGAAACTCAATTATGCGAACAATCCGCGCATCCACAGAACGGACCATGATTTTGCTGTGGCCTGGGACAAGATGTACGGCCAAGGCCGTGTTTTCTATTCGACCCTCGGCCACACTGAGGAAGCTTGGAACGACCCCGACATCCGCAAGATGTATTTTGAAGCGATTAAATGGGTGCTGGGCATGACCGAGGGCAGTACGGCTTCTCATCCGCGGCCGCAATCGCCCGGTGATCAACACTGACCGGCTCACATGAATTTTCTTCGTTCAACTTTGCATTGGAGGGTGTTGTTGGGGGCGTCGTTGCTCTTGAGCTTCGCAGTTTCCGGAGCGCAAACACCCACACCCAAGGCGCAAGCAGCGAGCGGAGTCAAGCAAGACGTCACTGCGTCCAAAAGATACTCGCCCGATCTGGTTGAGAAAGGCAGCGCGCTTTTCCGGCAAGACTGCTCCTTTTGTCATGGCCGCGATGCTGGGGGTGGGGAGAGTGGGCCGGATCTCACTCGATCGAAGTTAGTGACCGAGGACGTGGATGGAGACAAGATCGGCCCCGTGGTACGCAATGGACGGCCGGATAAAGGCATGCCACGCTTTGATCATTCGGATGAGGAAGTTGCCAGCCTGGTAGCGTTTATCCACACGCGGCAGAGCAATGCACTCACGAAGAGCGGCGGACGGAAGGGGGTCGATGCTTCGGATTTGCAAACGGGAAACGTCGAAGCCGGCAAGCAATATTTCGACGGTGCGGGCGGATGCGTAAGCTGCCACTCACCGACGGGGGATCTTGCCGGGATCGCATCTCGTTACCAGGGTCTTAGACTCGAGGAGCAGATGCTCTATCCCCGGCACGCGAAATCAAAAGTCACGGTCACTCTTGTTTCTGGTCAAACGATCACTGGCAGTCTGGCATATCTCGATGAATTTACAGTTGGACTCGTCGATTCGACTGGTTCCTATCGATCCTGGCAGACCCAAGATGTGCACTACAAGCTCGATGCGCCCGTAAATGCTCATGTTGAACTATTCAGTAAGTACACAGACGACGACATCCACAACCTGATGGCGTACTTGCAAACCTTGCGCTAGGCCGCCGGATTCTTGCGGTGTCTTTAATTTGCCAAAAGTTCGAGGATCGCAATCAAGATGAATTTTCGGAATGCCTTTGTTTTTGCTGTGAGCGTGCTCATCGCGCTCGCGTCTCCCAGCGTGATGCTGGCACAAGGAGTGGATGAGCAGATGCTTCTGCATCCGCCCGCCGACAGTTGGCCCGGTTATCACGGCGACTATTCGGGCAGACGTCACAGCTCGATCGCGCAGATCACTCCGCAGAACGTCAAAAATCTCGCCCTGGCCTGGGCGTTCCAGACCGACCAGACCGCGCCAATCAAATCCTCGCCGCTGCTGGTCGATGGCATTCTGTACTTTACCGTTCCGGACAATATTTGGGCTGTGGATGCACGCTCCGGCCACCAGATTTGGCACTACAACGTCCCGACAAGCCAAGGAGAGCACATCGGGAATCGCGGGGTAGCTATGTACAGGGGCTATCTCTTCTTTATGTCTCCCGATGCGCACCTTGTATCGCTCAATTGCAAAGACGGAACCGTGCGCTGGAAAGTACAAGTTGCAGATGTGACAAAAGGCTATTGGACGAGCATGGCGCCACTCGTCGTGGGAAAACGCGTGCTCGTGGGTGTTTCGGGGGATTTTGATAACCTGACCGGCTACATCCGGTCGATCGATCCGGAGACGGGGGCAACTCAGTGGCAATGGAATTCCACTCCTCCAGCGGGAACCCCGAACCAAACGACTGGAGGAATGACGTGGATGACGGGGACTTACGATCCCGATCTCAATCTGGTTTATTGGGGGACCGGGAATCCGACTCCCGTCCTGAAAGGCT
Organism: uncultured Acidobacteriaceae bacterium; assembly: GCA_963707205.1. Lineage (GTDB taxonomy): Bacteria > Acidobacteriota > Terriglobia > Terriglobales > Acidobacteriaceae > Sulfotelmatobacter. The sequence goes on along the minus strand of CAVPQE010000030.1, from coordinate 70,808 downwards.
CGACGCGGCCGGGCGATGATCTCTACACGTGCGCGATCGTCGCGCTAAATCCGGATGCGGGCAAGCTAGTATGGTCTTTCCAGGTCTCTCCCCACGATACGCACGACTGGGATGCGGTGGAGACTCCGGTGCTGGTGGATGGAGACTTTCACGGCGAGCCGAAGAAGATGCTCATGCAGAGCTCGCGCAACGGCTACTTCTTTGTGCTTGACCGCACAAACGGGAAGAATCTTTTGACCGTTCCTTATGGGCCTGTGAACTGGTCGCTCGGAGTCGACAAGCAAGGCCGTCCGATTCCAAATCCCGCCAAGGAACCGGCGCCCGATGGACGCTTGATTGCCCCCGACGAGGGCGGTCTTACGAATTACCGTTCTCCCAGCTTCGATACTAAAAATGGTTTGTTTATCGTGGATGCCCATCCTAGCTGGAGCATCTACTTTGCCAAGCCAGCCGATGGAGTCTACGGATGGGCAGGCGCAGACTACGACGTTTGGGGGAAGGGCGTGATCGACGCCATCGACTACCAGACCGGCAAGATCCGTTGGAGCCATGAACTTGGACCCGAAGGGTCAGGCGCGGGCGTGCTGACGACGGATTCAGGGCTCACCTTCACCGGCGACGCCCTCGGAAACTTCCTAGCTCTGGATTCAAGCGACGGCAAAACGCTTTGGCACGCGGGTTCAGGCTCGCACATCGTGAGTTCTCCGATCACGTACGAACTCGACGGTCGTCAATACGTGCTGACGAGCAGCGGCGGCGTATTGTTCGCGTGGGCACTTCCACAAGCGTAGTGACTCGAGTCAGGCAGCGAGTGAACTTGCAGAAGCGACGCTCAAGTGCCGGGGACGTCCATCCAGGTTCGCCGTCGATGGCTTTCAAGCACAGCGTTGAGGATCGTTAGCTGGCGCAATCCATCACTGAATTGAGGATACTCGGCTGCGCCCGATGCGCCGATCGAAGCATAGAAGCGGCGGAAAACTTGCTTGAATGTGTCGTCGTAGCCTTCACTGTGACCGCCTGGAAGATCGGCATAGCTGCGGGCTCCAGGCTTGAGCAGTGACGGGTCTTTCACGAAGATCTCATTGCCGACATCGCGATGACCTTGCCAGAGTTCGTCCGGCCGCTCCTGATCCCATGCGACGGAGGATCGTGTGCCGTAAATCTCGATGCTGAGCCGGTTCTTCCGTCCGGCGGAGACCTGGCTGGCGGTAACGCAGCCGCGCGTGCGCGCGCCCATGCGAAAGAGAACCGCTCCAAAGTCTTCGGTCTCCACGGACGTTTCAATGTAGTCTTCCGGCCCCATCAGCTTGTTGGCAAAAGTCTCAACTGAGTGCTTCGGCCGCTTACGCGTGGCGTGGAAGGTCTGAAGATCGGCGCAGAGACAGGTCACGTGCAATCCCGTGATGTGCTCGGCCATATCAAACCAGTGCGATCCAATATCAGCCATACAACGCGAAGGACCGCCCGCGTTTGCGTCGACACGCCAGTTCCAGTCCGTGTCGTAAAGCAACCAATCCTGAGAGTAGGTGCCCTGCAAGACGAGAATCTCACCCAGATCGCCAGCTTCGCGCAAGCGGCGCATCTGTTGCACCATGGGGTAATAACGCAAATTGTGACACACGCAGTTGCGTACTCCTTGCCGGGCCGCGAGCGCGACCAGTTCCTCCGCTTCCCCCACGGTTGTGGTCAGCGGCTTCTCGCAGATCACGTGCTTGCCGGCTTGGAGCGCATCCTTGGCCATAGGAAAGTGCTGTGCATTGGGCGTACAGATGTGGACTGCATCGATCGTGGGATCGCGAAGAACTTCGCGGCAGTCGGTCGTTGCAGGAACGGAGAAAGCGGAGCCCAGGCGTCGAGCCGCTTCTTCGTTTCTGCCTGCAATCGCAGCCGCTTCTACGAATTCCACTCGCCGAATCGCCTCAAGATGCACACGGCCCATAAAGCCGGTGCCGAAGATTGCCGTTCTGATCGTTTTCATCCGAAGTCCTCATCCTTTTCATCCTAAGACCACCAGGCAGCTCCAGCCTGGTCGCGGATCACAATGCTGTTCAGAAAATTCGCCGCCTTGGTCAAACCCTCGCCCGGCGACAGCAGGCTGTCCTCGTGTTCGATGGAGAGCACGGAGTCATAGCCAAACATACGCAGAGTGGAGATAAACTCACTCCACCACTCAGCCCCGTGACCGTAGCCACAAGTGCGGAAGATCCAGCTGCGATCGCGCTCTTCGGTGTAGGGTTTGGTATCGAGAACGCCCGAGCGCACCAGGTTGAACGGATAGAGCTGCGTATCCTTGGCATGGACGTGAAAGATGGAGGGTGCCAGTACGCGGATGGCCGCGATAGGATCGATGCTCTGCCAGAAGAGATGACTCGGATCAAAGTTGCAGCCGACGTTTTCTCCTGTGATCGAGCGGAGCCGGAGCATTGTCTCCGGGTTATACACAACAAACCCGGGATGCATCTCGACGGCGATCTTCACGCCGTGGTCCGCGGCAAATTTGGCGTGACCGATCCAATATGGCGCAACAACCTCGTTCCACTGCCAGTCGAGAACCTTGCGGTAGTCCGGAGGCCACGGGCATGTAACCCAGTTGGGAGCGGTAGCATGGGGTGAATCGCCGGGACATCCTGAAAAGTCAACCATCACGGGGACGCCAAGCTTTTCGGCGAGCAGGATCGTCTTCCGGCTTACCTCCCGGTGTTGCTTCGCCTGGGTCTTATCGGGATGCAGCGCGTTACCGTGACAACTCAAGGCGCTAACGCTGACGCCATGGTCGTCAAGAACGCTCTTGAAATCGGCGAGGGCCGAAGTGTTTTCGAGCATCGAGAGGTTGCAATGCGCATCGCCCACATAGTTTCCCGTGGCCAGTTCGACGGTATCAATATGGAGTTCAGCAAGTTTCTTGAGAACCGCCGCTAGCGGCAGTTGCGATAGAAGAGGTGTAAAGACTCCAACTCGCATGGCGATTTCTATCCTCCATGTTTTGCAGACAGATGCGGTGTTCATTTTACGACTAAAGAAAGAACCTCTGATCGATCATGCGCGCGGAAATGCCATCGTGGCGACCTGTTGTGGAGTGATTCTCGCTGGCTTCTCAGGGCTGCGATGTTGAGTTTGACGACGTACTCGGTGGGGAAGAGCGGCATGGATTTCGATGAGGCCGTCGAATGGAGAGAAGAAATCGCGCTGGACCGTAGGAGGCAGCAACCGAAAGGAAGATTGTGGGTGATCAGTTCTCCGGAGTCGTCGTTTGAAAAGGAGCGGTAAAAATGGATAGCGTCAGTGGAGAGTGCGATGGAAGCCTTGATGGGAAGACCGTCGGGTTTAAGGCGAAGTTCGCCGGCGTTACCCTGCGCCAAGAGTGGAAGAGCAAGAAAGAGAATGCCGAAATAGAGCGCTGAGACCACAGCGTCGAATGAAGGTCCATGCTGTCAGTTTCAACGATGCGAAATTTGAACCGTCTGAACCGTCCGCTACTGTTCCAATCGCGTGGATGTCGAAAGGTCAGGTCAACCACGGAATCGGTATTGCCTTCGTTTCAATTTCTCGCGAGAGTTTCCGGCTCTGTGTTTTGACTTCTGCCAGTTCTTCCAGGAGTTGCCGTTTTGAGTTTGAGAGGCGCCCAGTATCCTCCTCAGTTCGATGGTGGTTGACTCAGGACATCCGCCTCTTCACTATTCGTGCAGTAACCCATGCGATCTGAAAGCTCGCGCGACTAAACCCCGCCTCTGCCGCACGTTGAGCGAGCGATATAGTACCTCCGTACCGTGCCTAGTACTTCAGTTACCGGTCTGCGAGTGACCGGGTATCTCCTGCACAAGAACTACTTCAAATAGCGCATATACCACGGCCAACCACAAGATATAGGATTGTCGCTTGTACGGCTCCATCCCTAATTCCAAGAAACGGGTAGAAAAACCCAGAAAACGCGGAGATTCGCTTCGAGGCGGGGTTTTTCGGGGTTGAGATATGCTCGGAACACCGAAAGCCCCCGGACAGGCAGTTGCGGGCGCGGTAGTCACGTAGAGCGAAGCCCGCGCGGGCCAAGAAAACCGGAGCCGGAAATGGACGTGGTGGAAAAGGCAAGAGGAGCTATGGCCGACTCGCGAGAAGTGATGAACATTCGCCAGGCGTCGCAATATCTGGGCGTGAGTCCGGACACGCTTTACAAGTATGTAGGTGAGCAAAAGATTCCCGCGTTCAAGCTGGGCAACCGCTGGCGCTTCAAGAAATCGCGGCTGGACCAGTGGATGGAAGAGAAGTCGAGTCAGATGGAACCGCAGGCGAAACGCAAACCGAAGGCGGCGATGAAAGCTGCCGGGTCACAGTAGGAAACAACTGAGGGCCGGCGGGACGCCGGCGCTCCAAAGGTGGGCACATGTTTGGAATGGGATCGAAGTCCATTGTTGGCCTGGATGTAGGCTCTTCAAGTATTAAGGCAGTCGAGCTCAAGAAGAAGGGTGGGCAAATTGAAGTCGCACACCTCGGTCTGGAGCCGCTGTCTTCCGACATCGTGGTCGATTCGATGATCGTGGACTCGGGCACAGTTTCGAGCGCGATTTCGAAGCTGTTCCTCGACAACCAGATCAAGACCAAGGCCGTGGCCACCGCAGTGAGCGGGCATTCGGTGATCGTGAAAAAGATCTCGCTGCCCTCGATGAGCGACCAGGAACTGGCCGAGACTATCGAGAAGGAAGCGGCGCAGCACATTCCCTTCGACTTGGCCGATGTAAGCCTTGACTACCAGATCCTGTCCGACGAAGTAGGCAGTCCGCAGATGGACGTCCTGCTGGTCGCGGTCAAGAAGGACAAGATTTTGAACTACACCAACGTACTCTCGATGTCGGGACGTACCCCGGCTATTGTGGATATCGATGCGTTGGCCCTGCAGAACTGTTACGAGTACAACTACCAGCCGGCGCCGGGCCAGGTGGTGGCCCTTTTGAACCTGGGCGCCAGCGTGATGAACATCAACATTGTGAAAGGCACGACGCCTCTGTTCCCGCGCGACGTCAGCGTAGGCGGCCACCAGTACACCGACTCGCTGCAGAAGGAACTGGACCTGAGCTTTGAAGACGCCGAGTCGCTGAAGCTAGGCAATAAGGTGGGCACGGTGAGCGAGGACGCCAAGCAGCCGATCCTGCAGCAGGTCACCGAGATCATTGTGCTGGAAATTCAGAAGACGTTCGATTTCTTCCGGGCCAGCGCGGCCGGAGAGCACATCGAGAAGATCTACCTGGCAGGCGGGTCGTCGAAAGTGCCGGGCCTGGTGGAGGCGCTGCGGCAAGAGTTCTCCATGCCGGTGGAGTTATTGAATCCGTTCCAGCGAGTTACGCCGCCGGTCGAAGGACACGGGGCGGAACTGGTGGAGCAGAATCCTGGCCAGATGGCAGTAGCGGTGGGCTTGGCCCTGAGGAGCTTTGACTCTCTATGATCAAAATCAACCTGCTCGAAAATTCCAAGGGCAAGAACAAGCGCGGCGGCGGCGGTCCGTCGATGCCCACGATGGAAATGGGCGATATGGGTTCGCCCAAGCTGAAGATTCTCGTAGTGCTGGTGGTGGCCGGATTATTCAACCTGGGCTACTGGTACCGGCTGGATCATCAGGCGAAAGCGATCGCGGAGCACATGAAGGTGGCGGAGCAGAAGAACCGCGAACTGGCCGACGTCAAGGCGCGTTTCATGGAACGGCAGGCTCAGGCCGACAACTATAAGCGGCGCGTGGATGTGATTGACGGACTGCGCGCGAACCAGACGGGCCCGGTCAACCTCCTCGCCATGCTGGGCGAGACCGTGAACAACACCGAAGCCGTGTGGCTGAACAAAATGGACGATCAAGGGCCGAGCGTGAGCCTGGAAGGCACGGCGCTGAGCGCGGACGCGGTTGCGAACCTGATCGCCAACCTGCAAAAGACCGGCTTCTTCCGGAACGTCGAGATCAAGGAAACCTATCAGGACGAGCAGATCAAGGATATGCAGGCGTTCCAGTTCACGCTGACTTGCGAGAAGGGAAAGTCGTAGAGGCGGACCTATGGCGAATTTTAGCGAAATGTCGGGCATCAAGCAGTGGGCGACGGTAGTCGTCGGGGGAGCAATTGTGACGGCGGCTCTGTACTTCACGATGTTCAAGAGCCAGGACGAAAGCAATGCTACCGCGCAGCACGCCCTCGAAGACAAGGTTCGGGAAAACAACGAACTCGAGTCCTACCGGCCCAAGCTGAAACAGATGGAACAGCAACTGGCCGAACTCAAACAGCAGCTGGAGATCGAGCAGCGCATCGTTCCCGATGAAAAGCAGGTGGACGGTTTCATCACCACGATGGACGCAGAAGCCCAGAGGGCGGGCGTGGAACTGCGGCGCTACGCGGCCAAGGACACGAAGTCGCTGCAGTACTACACGGAAGTGCCGTTCGACATGGAACTCGACGGACCATACTATTCGGCACTGAATTTCTTTGACCGGGTGAGCAAGCTGGAGCGCATTGTCAACGTCAGCGGATTGCTGGTGTCGACGACGAGGAATCCCAGCGGAGCGAAAGCCAAGCACACGTACCAGTACGCGCCCAACGAGAGCGTAGTTGCGACTTTCACGGCAACCACATACTTCAGTCACGATTTGCAACCTTCAGCGGCAGGCGCCGGGACAAAACCGGGAACGCCGGCGGCGAAGTAGGGATGGCTATGAAGCTGACGACAGGCATTCTGGCAATGGCAATGATGGTGGGCGGGGCCTGGGCACAGAACCCGGACGCCATCGACACCGCGCGCAGCACTGCAAAATCGCTGCAGCAGAAGCAGGCCAACGATACCAACCCGGCTCCGAACGCGGCCGGAGTTACGGCGAAAGCCAAGCCGGCGCCAGGCGCTCCGGCTCCGGCTGTGAAGCCCGCTGCGATTCCGTCTTCCAGCCCGGTTTCGGCGGCGAAGCCAGCTCCCGCGGCGAAGCCGATCCAGGTTTCCGCGCAGCACAACCAGCTGCAGCGAGTGAACGTGGTTCCGGGAGCGGACGGTGTCCAGATCGAAATCAGTTCCACCCAGTCAGTCACGCCAAGGCTGAGCAAGTTGAAATCCCCCGACCGAGTTGTCGTGGAACTGCCGGAGACGGTCATTGCCAGCTCGCAGAACAAGATTGCCGTGGGCAGCGCCGGAGTGAAAGGCGTGCGCATCGGAATGGACGGCAAGACTCCTCCGACCACCAGCGTCGTGATCGACCTGGAGAAGCCGTTGACCTATGAGTTGACTCCGGGCCCGGCCGGCAAAGTAATTCTGACCCTGCATTCGGAGGGCAAGGCGCTAAGCGTTGCGAAGAACAACTCGGCACCAGTCAAGGTCTCTAATCCGGCACCAGCAGTGAAGGCTGCCGTACCGGCTGCGCAGCCGACGGCAGCGGCCAAGTCGGCCGTAGCAGTTCCGAAGGTTGCGGTGGCGAAGACGCCTGCGTCGAAGTCAGTGGTACCGGCTTCCAAGCCCGATCCCAAACAGCAGGCCAAGGCTGCTGCGCCAGCAGTCAAGATCGCAGCACCATCGGCCAAGATCGCAGCTCCGGCGGCGAGCGCGCCGGTGGCGGCCCAGGCGAAGACTGAGGCGGCTCCTAAGCAGCCTAAGCCCGAAGAAAAGAAGTGGGCGATGAGCGGCAAACGCGATCCCTTCTTCAGTCCGGTAGTGCAGCAGAACGGTTCGGGCTGCGCGACCGGGAAGAAGTGCCTGGAGATCGGCGCCATTAATCTACGGGGCGTGGTGAAGTCCGACACCGGCTTCATCGCCGTCGTAACCAACAACCTGAACAAGGCTTATTTTCTGCGGGAGAATGACCCCGTGTTCAACGGCTACGTGGTGAAGATCACTGGCGACTCGGTGGTGTTCCAGGAGACGATCCAGGACAAGCTGGGCAAATCCTTCACACGCGAAGTGGTGAAGAGAATCTTCACGCCGGCAGTCTAGGCAGGACGGCGCAACCGGAAACGGGAGCGCCGAAATCAAGTTTTCAGAAGGACACGCGGGCCCGGCCCGCGGGTTGGGGAGAGGCGAAATGCGAAAGCAACAAGTGACCATGTTCGTATCGTTGCTGCTGTTGGTGGTGGCTGCGGCCGCACAGACACCGAGCCAGCTCGATCGAGTCAACGTAGTCCGAGGTACGGACGACATCCGGGTCGAGATGAGCTCCAGGGGCACTCTCACGCCGAAGCTCAGCATGCTGGACTCACCCGCTCGCGTGGTGGTGGATCTGCCGGAGACCGTGATGGCGACCGGACAGACCCGCATCGCGGTGGGCGCAGCTGGGGTCAAGGGTGTGCGCATTGGCATGGACGGCCAGACGCATCCGACCACACGCATCGTTGTCGATCTCGACAAAGCTTGCGCCTATGAGTTGACGCCGGGTCCGGCCGGTAAGCTGGTCCTGACCTTGCATGCGAATGCGGTGGCCAATGCCACCCCTGCGGCAAAGACGGTAGCTGCGAGTTCGCCGCTCCCGGCCGGCAAGGCGATGTCGCCATTCGCGCCGCCACTGATCGACATGCAGTCCACGTCCGAGACGCCCTCAACGAAGCCCATTGCCAAGGATTCGGCTTCGCCCACCGACTATGTTTTTGTCGAGCCTTCTTACCAGGCCAAGAGTCAGGCGAAGACCCAAGATCCGAGCGAGCTGAAGAAAGATGAAGCAGCGGACGAGCCGACGGTTCGCGCCCAGGAAGCTGCGGCTCGATTCTCGGACAAGACGGCCGCGGAACTGCTTCCGGTGAGCGCTCACGCAGCCCAGGCTCAGAGCAACGGTATTACGCCCGCGGTCAATCTGGCGGCGGAGCAAAAGACTCAGGCCGGACAACAACCTGCCGCGACCGGTCCGAAGTATACGGGTGAGCCGATCTCGGTAAACCTGAAAGACGTCGACCTGAAAGACTTTTTCCGGCTCATTCACGAAATCAGCGGTCTTAACGTCGTGCTCGATCCGAATGTGCACGGCACGCTGACCGTGGTGCTCGATGACGTGCCGTGGGATCAGGCACTCGACATCGTGCTCAAGAACAACGACCTAGCACGGGAACTGGAAGGCAACGTCCTGCGCATCGCCACGGTCGAAACTCTGAAGCACGAAGCGGATGCCCGCCGCGCGCAGATCGAATCCGAAGCGCTGGCCGTGGAAAAAGTCTCGGTCACGCGTTTCCTGAGCTATGCCAAGGCGAAGGACGTCATTATCACCGTAAAGAAGTTCCTCTCGCAGCGCGGCGATGTGGTGGCGGACGATCGCACCAACGCCGTCATCATCAACGACATTCCGAAGGTGCTTCCGACCATTGACCGCCTGCTGACGCAGCTCGACCGCAAGACGCAGGAAGTCGAAATCGAAGCTCGCGTGGTGGCCGCGACGCGGCAGTTCGCCCGCGATATCGGCACCCAGCTCGGCTTTGGCTGGGGCAACGGCCACAGCGCAATCGGTGGAAACCAGGCTGTTGGGTCGTCGCCGACAACGGTCGGCGGACTTACTCCCGGTTACATCACCGTGCCGGGAGCCTCGGGCGGCAGCACAACGGGATCCTCGATTCCGTTGTTCACAAACCTGGGATCGACCTCGCCTACGAGCGGTTTGAGCTTTGTGAACGCCAGCAACACCGTGCGAATTGACGCTGTCCTTTCATTGGCCGAGTCGCGTGGTTTGCTGAAAGTGCTCTCCCGTCCGCGGGTGGTCACTCAGAACAACATTCAAGCTCTCGTGAAGCAGGGCGTACGCGTGCCCATTGTGACGCAGGCGCAGTTGGGTGGTCCTCCGACGGTGACCTATATCGACGCCTTCCTGCGGTTGACGGTAACTCCGCAGATCACCTCAGAAAACACCATCTTCCTGAACGTCGACGTGGAAAACACCACGCCGAACTTCGGTCAGGAAGTGCAGGGCAACCCGGAACTGATCACGCAGCAGGCCACCACGCAGGTGTTGGTGACCGACGGCGGTACGGTGGTAATCGGCGGCGTTATCCAGACGCAGAACTCGGTCAGCATCGACCAGGTGCCGTTGCTGGGCAACATTCCGATCCTCGGCAACCTGTTCAAGCACACGCAGGTTTCGACCACCAACCAGGAGCTGATTTTCTTCATCACGCCGCGCATCATTCAGACATAGCAGCGAGTCGAAGATTGAAGCCGCCGGCCTGAAGAACCTGTCAGGTCGGCGGTTTTGCGTTTTGGACGAAGTACCAGTTCTCAGTTCTCAGTAAGTGCCAATCGATTTATCGAATGAGCCATACTGAACGCCAAAAGTGATTTTGGCTTGGTTAGCGGCTGAGGCTCAGCGCAGGACACTGAGAACTGAGAACTGAGAACTGAGAACTGAGAACTTCCCTCCTCTCCTGATAAACTCACCAAGAATGGATTTTCGCGCTCGCCAGAAGAAGCTGCAGCAGCATCTCGCCACCACCCGGTTCGATGCGCTACTGATCAGCCATCTCCCCAACATCCGATACCTCTGCGGTTTTACTGGGAGTGCTGGGCTACTTCTCGTGGAAGAAGCCGGAAGCGTTTTCTTTACCGACGTTCGCTATGACACGCAAGCCCACGAAGAGGTGAAGGCGGCGAAGGTGGTGATCGCGCGCAAGGCATTGTTGGCCGGCCTTGGGGAGTGGCTGGGAGGGCGGCGCAAGCGGGCTCGGGGATGGACAATCGGGATTGAGGCCGAGCACTTTACCATTGCCGAAAAGAAGCGCCTGACTCAGGTGCGGCCTTCGGGCGTCCGCTTGAAGGATGCGCCCTCCGTCGTTGAACGGGCGCGCATGGTCAAAGACGGAGACGAGTTAAATCGAATCCGTGCCGCCGTAGCACTGGGGGCGAAGTTATTTGACCGGACGCTCGAGGTCTTGCGTCCGGGAGTGAAAGAAACCGAGGTCGCCGGAGAGATGGAATATGCGGCGCGCCGGGGCGGGGCGGAGGAGATGTCCTTCCCCACGATCATTGCTTCGGGAGCGAGGTCCGCCCTGCCGCACGGCCGCGCTTCTGATCAGCCGATTGCTGCAGGCGGATTCGTGGTCTGCGACTTCGGTGTTATACTCGAAGGTTATTGTTCGGACCAGACCCGCACCGTATGGGTAGGGATTGCGACGGATGAAGCCCGTCGGGCATATGAGGCGGTGCGAGAAAGTCAGCAGGCGGCGATTGATGCCGCGCGGCCTGGCGACCCCGTCGGCGCTGTCGATGAAGCAGCTCGTAAGGTGTTGCGAAAGGCCGGGTTAGGGCGTTATTTTACCCACTCCACCGGTCATGGAGTGGGGCTCGAGATTCACGAAGCCCCGAGAGTCGCGGACGGCCAGCGGGAGATTCTGCAGCCTGGGATGGTCATCACAATCGAGCCGGGAGTATACTTCCCCGGCAAATGGGGTGTCAGGATCGAGGATATGATAGCAGTCACGGCCAGCGGTTGTGAGGTGTTGACACCGACGAGCAAGAATTTCTTGGCAATTTAGTCTTCTTAACTTTCAGCCGGGTACGCCCGGCTTCTTCGCGCGTCACGGAAGGTTCGTGGGAGCGGCGAAGGGTCCCACCCTACACGAATGAATCAAAAAGAGCTGAAAGAACTAATCGAGTTCGTAATCGAGAAGGATATCGCCGAGTTTGAGTTGGAGCGCGGCGATGTCAAAGTCCGGATCAAGCGCGCCGGCGAGCATACCGTGGTCCACAGTCACGGCGAGCCGCGCTTCTACGCGGTGCCTCCGGCACCGGGCGCAGCGCCCGAATTAGGGACCGTGCCTGCAGTAGTCGCGGCGACTGCCTCCCCTGCACCGCCCGCCGCCCCTGCTCCCGAAGAAGGCCTGCACACGGTGAAGTCTCCCATCGTCGGGACGTTCTATGAAGCGCCCTCGCCGGGTGCTCCTCCCTTTGTAAAAGCTGGAGACACGGTCGAAGTCGGGCAAGTCCTCTGCATCGTCGAAGCCATGAAACTGCTCAACGAGATTGAGTCGGACGTTGCCGGGGAGATCGTCAAGAAGCTGGCGGTCAACGGCCAGCCGATCGAATACGGCCAGGAATTGTTCGTGATCAGGCCGAAGAAGTGAATCTGATTTTCCTGCTGGGGCGCGCCGAGCCGCGCCTTTTTGTTTCCTCCAGCAGAGGCGTTTCCAATCACTCATGCCGGGAAAGAGTGTGGTAGCTAAGAGCTGACAGCTAAGGCTGAAAGCTGAATTTCATGTTCAATAAGATCCTGATTGCCAATCGCGGGGAGATTGCACTGCGGGTGATTTGTGCCTGCAAAGAGCTGGGCATCCGCACGGTCGCCATTTACAGCGAGGCCGACCGCAACTCCTTGCATGTTCGCTTTGCCGATGAGGCCATCTGCATCGGGCCGCCGCAGCTCGCACTGAGCTACTTGAACATTCCCGCGGTCATCAGCGCGGCGGAAATCGCCAACGTCGAAGCGGTACATCCTGGCTACGGCCTGCTGGCGGAAAATGCCAACTTCGCCGAGGTGTGCGAGACCAGCGGCATCAAGTTCATTGGCCCGCGGCCCGAAGTGACCCGCCTGATGGGCGAGAAGGAAAAAGCCCGCGCCGCCATGAAACAGGCAGGCGTGCCCATTCTCCCCGGCTCTGATGGCATCCTCGCTTCTGAGGGCGAGGCTGTTGAATGGGCGCGGCAGGTTAGCTTCCCGGTAATCGTGAAAGCCTCGGCGGGCGGCGGTGGACGCGGCATGCGCATCGTCCGCAACGAAGAAGAACTGCCCGGACTGTTTCGCGCCGCGCAGGCGGAAGCGGCGGGCGCGTTCGGCAACGGCGATCTCTACATGGAGAAGTACGTCGAGCATCCGCGGCACATCGAATTCCAGGTGCTGGCCGACGAGCACGGCAACGTGGTGAGCCTGGGAGAACGCGAATGTTCGATCCAGCGCCGTCACCAGAAGCTGTTGGAGGAATCACCCTCCACGCAAGTCACTCCCGAATTGCGCGACCAGATCGGCGCGGTGCTGTGCAAGTCGCTGGCGGCGATCGGCTATAGCAACGCGGGCACAATTGAATTTCTGATGGACCAGGATCGGCGGCTTCACTTCATCGAAATGAACACCCGCATTCAGGTGGAACACCCCGTGACCGAGATGGTGACGGATGTCGACTTGGTGAAAAGCCAGATCATGATCGCGGCCGGAGCGCACATGCGGGACGTGCTACAGGGCCCGATTATCCATCGTGGGCACGCGATCGAATGCCGAATCAACGCCGAGCATCCCGAGAAATTTACTCCGTCGGCAGGGAAGATCACCGCCTTCCATCCTCCTGGAGGGACCGGAGTTCGCGTGGACACGGCGGCATATGCCGAAGGAGTAATCCCGCCATATTACGACTCTCTGATTGCCAAGCTGATCGTCCGCGGCAAAGACCGCAGCGAGGCCGTTTCCCGCATGGCGCGGGCCCTGGAGATGTTCATCGTGGAGGGGGTGTACACCACGATTCCCCTCCACCGGAAGATTCTGGCCGATGAAGACTTCCGGGCAGGGAAGATCGATACGGGATTCATCGAACGGTTCCTGAAGAAGAACGGTGGGTAGGGAGTACCGAGTATCAGGCTGCGAGCAGGGAGCTAAACTCTGCCCTCGAACACCATGATTCGCTTTCCCCGCCTCTATGGCATTGTCGATTCGGCGTTCCTTACGGGCACCAAGGACCTCGTCGCCTTCGCCAAAACTATTGCTGCAGCCGGTTGCACGCTGCTGCAATACCGCAACAAGTCGGGCAATCCGCGGGTGATGCTCGAGCAGGCGCGGGAACTGAAGAAACATCTAGACAATTCCGTGCGACTCATAATGAATGACCGCGCCGATTTATGCCTGGCCGCCGATTTCGGCGGAGTGCATGTCGGGCAGGAAGATTTATCTCCGGAATCAGTGCGCAGGATTATCGGACCAGACCGCTGGTTGGGAGTATCCACGCACAATCCGGAGCAATTGAGGGAGGCGGATCGCACGTCCGCAGACTATCTCGCCATCGGGCCGGTGTTTTCGACCTCCAGCAAGGACAAGCCCGATCCCGTGGTTGGCCTCGAGGGTGTGCGCCGGGCGCGGCAATTGACGCGCAAACCGCTGGTCGCGATTGGAGGCATTACGAGGGCGAATGCTGCCTCCGTTATTGAGGCCGGCGCAGATTCCGTGGCGGTGATATCCGATTTGTTACGGGAGCCGCGCAAATCAGCAGAGGAATTTTTCCGCATCTTGAGGTAAAGTCATCAGACGATTGGGTAGCGTTTGCAGCGCAGATATTTGTCATTAGTCGCTAGTCGCTAGTCGTTCGTCGTTCGCTTAAGAGCACGAAGGCTTATCGTTCCCCGGCTAACGTTTAACAGCGAGCGACCAACGACGCTTTACGATTCGGAGGGTTCCTGAGCACACCGACAACGCAGCCGCCAATCAGCACTGACTGGGAAATCCACAGTCATCAAGATAAGGAACTGGTGCAGGGGTTGGGCCTGACCAGCGCCACCATGCTGGTCATGGGCTCGATGATCGGTTCCGGCATCTTCATCGTGTCGGCCGAAATTGGCCGCGAAGTGGATTCGCCGGCGTTGCTGATTGGAGCCTGGGCCGTCGCCGGATTCATGACCATAGTGGCCGCGCTCAGCTATGGCGAGCTGGCTGCCATGATGCCCCGGGCCGGCGGGCAATACGTTTATCTGCGCGAAGCGCTCGGACCGCTCTGGGGATTTCTTTACGGCTGGACCCTATTCTTGGTGATTCAGACCGGAACCATCGCCGCTGTGGGAGTGGCGTTTGGCAAGTTCCTGGGCGTCTTCGTTCCCTCGATTTCTTCGACCCACTGGCTGCTACACCTCTGGAAGGTTCCGCCCATCCATCTTGGCCCCATGGTGCTGGGCAATATGGACGTCGGCATCAACACCCAGAATCTGGTTGCGATTCTGCTGGTGATTTTCCTTTCGGTGGTGAACATCTTTGGAGTGAAAACGGGGGCGGCGATTCAGAACATTTTTACCGCAGCCAAAGTTTCTGCTCTCCTGGGGTTGGCGCTATTCGGATTCGCGCTGGCCCGTAACGCGCAAGCTCTGGCTGCGAATTTCGGCGCAAACTTCTGGCATAACGCGGGATTGGGCGCGCAGCACGCGGTGCAGGTCGGCGTGGGCGGCCCCATCGTCATGGTCGGCACGCTGACCATTCTTGCTGTGGCACAGGTTGGGTCGCTGTTTTCCGCGGATGCTTGGAATAATGTGACCTTCACCGCCGGGGAAGTGAAGAATCCCAGCCGCAACCTGCCATTGTCGCTGGCTTTAGGCACGGGCGTCGTGATCGCACTCTATATCGCTTGCAACTTCATTTATCTGAGTGTGCTGCCGTTGGATGGGGTTCAGGGAGGAGCCACGATTCTCGCGAGGGGAATCAAATATGCAACGGAGGATCGCGTGGCCACAGCGGTTCTGACCCAGAGATTCGGAAGTTTAGGCGGCTTGCTCATGGCTGCCGCCATCATGATTTCAGGCTTTGGCTGCGCCAACGGCCTGATTCTCTCCGGGGCACGCGTCTATTACGCGATGGCAAAAGACGGCCTGTTCTTCCGCAAGGTGGCGAAACTGAATCCCAAGTACAAAACGCCCGTAATCTCCCTGATGGTGCAGATGGTGTGGGCGTGCTTGCTCTGCGTCTCCGGGAGCTACGGACAACTTCTGGACTACATCATCTTTGCCGTGCTCGTGTTCTACATTCTGACAATCGTAGGATTGTTCGTCCTGCGGCGCACGCGCCCGGACGCGATCCGGCCTTACCGGGCGGTCGGCTACCCTGTCCTGCCTATCATATATATTGTGATGGCTTTATTCATCGATGTCGTACTATTGCGCTACAAACCGCAATTCACTTGGCCGGGGCTGATAGTGGTTCTGTTGGGAATCCCGGTTTACTATGCGTGGTCGCGGGGTGCGGGCGCCAAGGGCGCCTCGGCGTAGCTCCCAAGGAGAAAACGAAGCATGGCGAATTTGTTCGCGAAAAAAGACCTTCCCACACTGATGAAAGAAGCAGTTGAAGTTGAGGGCGAACAAACCCTGCGGCGTGCCCTCGGACCACTCAATCTGCTAACCCTGGGCATTGGCGCAATTATTGGTGCGGGCATTTTTGTGATCACCGGGCAGGCCGCGGCACAGTTCGCTGGACCAGCCATCGTCATCTCGTTCGTGCTGGCTGGTGTTGCCTGTGCCTTCGCGGGCCTCTGTTACGCCGAGTTTGCCTCGATGATTCCGATTGCGGGCAGCGCGTATACGTACTCCTACGCCACGCTGGGAGAGTTGGTGGCATGGATCATCGGCTGGGATCTGATTCTGGAATATGCCTTCGGCGCCGCCACGGTAGCGGTCGGTTGGAGCGGTCACTTGCGAGCGTTTCTGCAGGATCTCGGCCTGAATCTGCCTGCCTTTCCTACCTCTGATTTCACGCTTTTCGGCATGCCCGTCCACTTGAAATACGACTATGTCGGGTTCCTGGTCATCATGGTGATCACGACGATCCTGGTCATTGGCATTAAGGAGTCGGCGAACTTCACCACCGCAATCGTGATTATGAAGGTCGCGGTGGTCTGCATGTTCATAGTTCTCGCCGCAGCGTTTTTATTCTCGCATGCATGGAAGCCGAACTATTGGCACCCGTTCATCCCCGCAAACACCGGCGAATGGGGACACTTCGGATGGTCGGGAGTTCTCCGAGGGGCCGGAGTTGTCTTCTTCGCGTACATCGGTTTTGATGCGGTTTCCACTGCCGCGCAGGAGGCCAAGAACCCAAAGAAAGATATGCCCTTGGGCATTCTGGGATCACTCGTCATTTGTACGGTGCTTTATATCTTGGTTTCCGGCCTGCTGACCCACATCGTCCCTTATTCTCAGCTCATGGTTCCTGATCCTGTCGTCGTCGGTATTCGTGTAACCGGTCAACAATGGGCAACGTTTCTTGTAGAAATCGGAGCGCTGGGCGGTTTGGCCACAGTGATGTTGGTAATGTTGCTCGGGCAGTCGCGCGTGTTCTACTCCATGTCGCGTGACGGCTTGCTCTGGCCCTGGGCGGGCAAGATTCATCATCGCTTTCGCACGCCATATCTCAGTTCCATCGTTGTCGGCATCTTCGTTGCGATCCTGGCCACGGTGATTCCGCTCAGCGTGCTGGATGAGATGACGAGTGTGGGCACACTGCTCGCCTTTGTGCTGGTGAGTGCGGGGGTGTGGGTGATGCGCCGGACCCATCCCGAACTCACCCGGCCGTTCAAGACGCCGATGGTGCCGCTGGTTCCGATCCTCTCGATTCTTTTCTCGGGGGCGCTGATTGTTTTTCTATCCCCGGCCACACAGATCCGGCTGGTGGTCTGGCTGATCATCGGGCTGGCGATCTACTTCACCTACGGACGCAAGCACAGCAAGGTGCAGGCTCAAGTGGCGAATGGAACTTTGCCACCGCGCTGAGGATTTGACAGGGTAGTTCTTTGATCGTTCTTGGCCTTCCGCACAGCGCGGAGGGCCGTTTTGTTTTATAGTCGTGGGTCGAGACGGTGGCGAGTGCTCGGTGCCGCAAATACTAGCCACTAATCACTAACACTAATCACTAATATATCACTAATCACTAATCACTAATCAACCACTGCACTTCAATGAAGGCCTTCCGCAATCTCCGAACCATCGGCGTGCTCCTGCTTCTCGTGATGGCCGCCGGAACCGCGGGTTATCACTACATCGAAGGCTGGCCCTGGTTCGATGGCTTCTACATGGTGGTGACCACGCTGACCACCATCGGCTACCAGGAAGTGCATCCACTCTCGCATGCGGGACGCGTCTTCAATGTGTTCGTCATTCTCGCGGGCGTGTCCCTCTTGGCTCTGGGCGTCGGGGCGTTGAGCCAGGCTTTGCTAGAATTCGAGCTGCAAAGCTTCTTCGGAAGGCGGCGCATGGAGCGCGAAATCGGCCGGCTCGACGGGCACTACATCATCTGCGGCTTGGGACGCGTGGGACGCAGCGTGGCGCGTGAGTTGGCGCGCAAGCCGGTGCCGTTCGTGATTCTTGAAAACAGCGATACCAAGCGACAGCGCTTCGCCTCAGAAAACTGGCTGGTATTGGCTGGAGACGCTACGCAGGAGCAGACCCTGCGTCAGGCGCAGATCGAGCGGGCACGCGGGTTGATCGCTGCCACGACGACTGATGCCACCAATCTTTACATCGTGCTCACCGCGCGCGGATTGAATCCGCACTTGAAAATTATTGCGCGTGCCAGCGAAGACGCCGCGGAAAAGCATTTGCTCACTGCCGGCGCCGATGCTGTGGTTTCCCCGTATTCGTTCGCTGGACAACGCATCGCACAATCTCTTTTGCGGCCGAACGTGGTTAGCTTTCTCGATACCGCGACCACGCACCTCGGCATCGATCTGGAAATTGGCGAGATTCACATCACCCCCGCGTCGACCTTTGCGGGCAAGACCATCGAGGGTTCGCGCATCCGCCAGGAACGCGGAGTTATCGTGCTGGCCATCAAACGCCGCGCCGGCATGCGCTTCAATCCTGCGCCCGATGAGCGAATCGAAGCAGACGACTGTCTGATTGCCATGGGCGAACCCGCGCAGCTGCGCCAACTGGAACAGACGGCTGCATCTTCATCATGATCACTGTGATTGCGTCATGAAAATTGTTACTGCGGCAGAAATGCGAGCCATCGATCGCGTCACCAGCGAGCGCTTCGGCGTGCCGTCCCTCACGCTGATGGAGAACGCCGGGTCAGCAGTGGCGGAGCACGTGCTCTCGCATTACGGCGCTGCGCAGAGGATTGTGGTTTTGTGCGGCAAGGGCAACAACGGCGGCGACGGATTCGTGGCAGCCCGGCGCTTGCAGCAGGCAGGGAAGACGGTTCAGGTCATCCTGCTGGCCGATCGGGTGGACCTGCGGGGCGACGCGGCGGTGATGTTTGGCAAGCTGCCCATGTCGGCGATCGTCGTCCACTCCAGCGAAGATTTTCACGGCGACCAGGTACGACTCGCCCTACCTGCAGATTTATATCTCGACGCGATTCTCGGCACGGGCTTTAAGCCCCCTGTCAGTGGCCTGTATGCCGATGCGATCGCGTTTCTGAATGCCAGTCAGGTACCCGTGGTCGCCGTAGACATTCCTTCCGGCGCCGACGCTGACGCGATGGGGCCGCAGCAGGGAACTATCGCGCGAGCGGATTCGATTATTACCTTCACCGCCGCGCACCTAGCGCATGTTTTTAGTTTGCTGACGAAAGGGCCTACTTACGTTGCCGGAATAGGGTCGCCGCAAGAAGCAATCGTTTCGTCCCTGCAACTCAATGTGATTACTGCCCGAGACTTTGCGTCGCTGATTGGGCCGCGTCGGGCCGAATCCAACAAAGGCAACTACGGGCACGTGCTGATTGTCGGAGGATCGAGGGGCAAAGCCGGCTCCGTGGCGATGGCGGGAATGTCCGCCCTGCGAACCGGAGCGGGGCTGGCCACGGTAGCGACGGCAGAGTCTGTACTGCCCACGGTTGCCGGCTTTCATCCTGAGGTGATGACCGAGGCTTTGGCAGAAACCGCTGAAGGAACGATTGCAGCGAGTTCGAGCGAGCGCCTGAACGCACTGATCAAAGGGAAGAGCGTCCTGGCGATCGGACCGGGAATCTCGCGATTTCCCGAGACCTCTGAGCTTGTGCGAACTATTGTGGACAAGAGTGATGTTCCCATCGTTCTCGACGCTGACGGGCTGAACGCATTCGACGGCCGGACGAATGAATTGAGCGGCAAGGGCCGTCTGCTGGTGCTCACTCCGCATCCTGGCGAGATGGCGCGGCTGGTCGGATGGTCCATCGCGGACGTGCAAAAAGACCGGGTGGGCGTCGCGCGCAAGTTCGCACGCGAGCATGAGCTGATCGTCGTACTCAAAGGCCACCGAACACTGGCAGTCCAGCCGAATGGCGAGGCCTGGGTCAACACCACCGGCAATCCCGGGATGTCAACTGGCGGCACGGGCGACATCCTCACGGGCATGGTTGCGGGCATGATTGCGCAACACCCGAACGACGCGCTGCTGGCCGTGGTTGCCGCGGTTCACCTGCACGGGCTCGCTGGCGACGTCATGCTCGAAAGTGTTGGCGAGCATTCCATGGTTGCCACCGACCTGCTGCGAGGATTGCCAGAGGCCTTCCGGCGCGCCCAGCGAAGCGCGCGAGAAAAGTTTGTGTGTTGGGATGGCTAAACCATACTCTACCTCGTGGCCGGTAACACGATAGTTTTTCCCTCCGCCGCCGAACGCCGCGCTGCGTCCAGGATCTCGGTCACCGTCACATTGGTCTCCAGCGATGACAGAGCGTCCGGTTTGGCTCCATCGAGGATCACTGCCCGCAGATAACTGAGGGAATTATCATAGGGTGCGGGCACCGGCTTGGCGGCGAGTTGTTCTTCGTGGTTGTCATTTCCGCCACGACGCACGCGAATGTCATCCCTCTTCACCGTGATCACATATCCCGTCTGACCGTAGACTTCCATATCTTTGCGATCAAAAGGCCAATTCCACGAAGCCTGCACAATGGCCTGCGCCCTCGGATACGTCAGAATGATCGTGGCCTCGTCATCCACCCGTGAATAGATTTCCGGCTTGAGTTGTTGGGTAACGGCTGTGACCGTTTGCGGGTGTTGGCCGTCCATCAGCCAGGTCATCAGGTCGGCGCCGTAGCATCCGAAGTCGAACAAGGCGCCGCCACCATTCAGTTTGGGATCGGTGAGCCAGGCGAGGAATTCCGGTTCGACCCCAATTTCTTTCGGACCGTTGTGACCGTCATGAACCAGCACCTTGCGCACGTCTCCGAGCGCTCCTTCATGCACAAGGTCATAGGCGGCGTGATTGCTGCGGTACCAGGAAGTCTCGTAGTTGACCAGCACCTGTATCTTGCCGTCGTGCGCGGCCTTCTCGATGGCCAGCGCGTCCTCGAGACTGACGGCCAGCGGTTTCTCCATCATGACGTGAACGCCGTGCCGGGCGCAGATCTCCACGACCCGCCGGTGGTCGTAAGTGTTGGTGTAGACGAGAACGGCCTTCGGATGAACTTTCTGCAGCATTTCCTCCAAATCAGGAAACAGCATCGATCGGTCAAAGCCATAGCGTGCCGCTGCTTGTGAAAGCAGGCGCGCATCCGGTTCAGCGACTCCTACGATCTCAATCTCGGGACTGTGGCGCGACTGGGCGAGGAATCCGTGCACATGGCCGTGCACCAGCCCAACAATGCCGACGCGGAGCGGCGTTTGCGCAGGCGAGGCCGAGAATGCAAGCTGGGCGAACAACGCGCAGAACAAGACCAGAGACGCAATTCGGATCATGACATTCCCTCCGGGAACCAGTCAGACATAGTAAATCGGCAGGTCCGCCGAGAGCTGAGAATCGCTCGTTCGAACGTCCACAGCTGTCCTTCAGTACATTAATCAACTAGTTAATACCCGCTAACTGCTTCATAGGGCAGGGCATCGATGTGGCCACTTGCCGCTCCCAGTGCGGAATCCGGACGAGGGGCTTCAGTAATCTATTACTCGATACGGGCTAGTGCCATAGTCATCAAGTATATGACCCACTTCCCCCAACCGCACCCTTCGCGGCGCGCGGCTCGGGTCCAGCTTGGCGATTCCGTCCTGGCTGCGATCCGTCTCGAAGACGGCCGGCGCACAAAAGCTAAGCTCCAAACCATTTCCGTGACCGGTGGCTTGCTGCAACTGTCCCAATCGCTCGGACAAGGCGACTTCGTCGAAGTTGCCTTTCAGACGCAGGCGGGGCCGGTGCATGGCATGGCCGAAGTACTCAGTCCCATGCGCCAGATGCCGGGCGGCGTATTGCAGCCGTTTCGCTTCGTCGCACTTGAGGATGACGACCATCGCCGCCTCCGCACCTCGCTCGATCACGTCGTAGATCGCAGCTCGATGGGGCTGAAGTCGAGCGCATTTTCCACGCATTGAGTGCGCGCGCCGCGCTGGTGTCAACGGCCACAGGGGGAAGAGCTCTCGCTATACTGAACGTGTGGACGCCCAAACCGAAGCGAAAGACGTTCTGCGGGAAATCACGACGCACTCGGCGGAGGAGACAATCGCCTTCGGGCGTACGCTGGCACAATTGCTCACGCCTCCGAAGTTAGTGCTGCTGCGCGGCGATCTCGGCGCAGGCAAGACCACGCTGGTCAAGGGAATTGCGGCGGCTTTCCAAGCCGCTGCCGAAGAAGACGTCACCAGCCCCACCTTCACCCTGGTGCATGAATATCGCGGGCCGCACGCCAACCTTTACCACATCGATCTCTACCGCATCGATACGCTACGAGAGTTGGAAACGCTCGGGCTGGATGATCTGCGTTCCGACAACAGCCTTCTGCTGATCGAGTGGGGAGAAAAGTTTCCCCAGTTGCAGCGCGAGCGGGATGTCGAGATTGTGCTGGAGCGCGAGGGCGAGGGCGAAAGCCGGCGGCGGATCAAAATCAGCAGCTAATGTTTGCTCTGGACCGCTGCGCAAGGCACGAGAAGTGCCCGTGCGCACACGACCGAGGCGCCCCATTCTCGCACCATTGAGAAGAGAATGGCGGTAGCGAAGAAAGCGAGAATCAGAGGCTGGTTTCGCAACAGCTTTATTATCCACCGGGCGTCGGCTTGGGCGACGCAAATCTGAGAACTGAGAACCGAGAACTGGGTTCAAAACCCCATAATGTTGTACCCGCAATCCACGTAAATCACCTCGCCCGTAATTCCGCTGCTGGCGTCGGAGGCGAGAAAGACTCCCGTATTTCCCACTTCTTCAACCTCCACACGGCGACCTAGTGGAGCGCGTTCCTCATGCCCTTTGAGCATGTCTCCGAAGCCGGCGATGCCGCGCGCGGCCAGCGTCTTGATGGGACCGGCTGAAATAGCGTTCACGCGAATCTTCTTCTTCCCCAGTTCGTAGGCAAGATACCGCACCGAGCATTCCAGCCCCGCCTTGGCCACCGCCATCACGTTGTAGCGGGGCACGACTTTCTCCGACGCGTAATAAGTCATGGTCATGATGGAGCCGCCGTCTTCCATCAGTGGAGCGGCAGCCCGCGAGACTGCGACCAGCGAGTACACGCTCACATCCAGCGCGACCCGGAAGCCTTCGCGCGTGGTGTTGACGAAGTCGCCCTTCAGTTCGTCGGCCGGAGCGTAGGCCACGGAGTGTACCAGCGCATGCAGCTTGCCGTGTCGCTCTTTCAACGTGGCAAAGAGCCGGTCGATTTCCTCGTCCTTGGAAACGTCGCACATGTAGGCCTCGGCTCCGGGCAGCGACAGGATGAGGTCCTTCGCTTCCTGCTCCAGGCGCTCGTTCTGGTAGGTGATGGCCAGCCTCATGCCCGCGGCGTGCAATCCCTGGGCAATAGACCACGCGATCGAGCGCTTGTTGGCGACTCCAAAGACGACAGCATTACGGCCCTGCAAGTCAGAGGACATGGGTACTCCTTAGGAATTGGAAAGCATAACAGCCGGAGGCGGTGATTGACCACGGAGTGAACGAATCGGTAGTGTCCTAATTTGGCAAATTAGGACACTACCAAACGAATCGATGTTCGCTACCAAGCGAAAATCCCCCTCTTTGCGCAAAGGACGCGCAAAGAGGGGGCACCCGCGGTTTGCGACGCTCACTCGGCGGCGACTTCTTCTGGGACGGGCGTACCCACAGGCCAACTCGCCGCCACGAACGCCGTGCCGTACACACTGGCCAGGATCGCGAATGCGGCCACCAGGCTTACCCTGTGCGCAACTGCACCCACGCTGATGGCGAGCGCGATCTGCAGGAATGTTCCGGCAAAATAGTATGTGTTCTGCACTCGTCCCATTAAATGTTTCGGGACCATCTCCATCAGGCTGGTATTCATAGCCACGCCGCCAACGCCCCGCGCTGAGCCCATGACAAAGTACGCGGTTATGGCCAGAAACAAAAATCCGGAGACCGGCGCGCACACCATCGTCACCGAAAGCAATGCCATCGAGAACGCAACGGCACGGCGGCCACCCAGGCGGGCAATTGCCTGCGGAGCGTATAGCGCGCTGATGAATGCTCCCGTACCCCATCCCGCACTGAGCCAGCCATACCCCACCGGCCCTGCATGAAAGACCCGCTCACTCAGCGACGGAGTGACGACCCCTCCCGTCATCATGGCCCCCAGAAACAGAGCCCAACTGATTCCCAACATCACCGCGGCGCGATGGTCGCGAAGAAAGTCCAACCCCTCGCGCATGTCGCGCCAGAAGTGCTGCAATTGGTTCTCTGCGGCTAGCAAATCCGCCCGCAACTCCTCCGGGCGCAGCACCACATGACGTCCTTTGCGCACCGCGAAGTAGCAGAGAAACGAGACTACATAAGTCGAAACATCGATCAGCAGCACCCCGCCCAGACCGATGTGGTTGTACATGAAGCCCACGACCGAGCCGGCGATGAGCCATCCGCCCTGCACGCCCGCCAGCAAAAACGTGTTCGAGTGCACGAACCGGTCCTCAGGCGTCAGTTCCTGAATGAGGGCGGTGATGGTTGGCCAAAACATCCAGAACCCGGCGGCCACTAGCGTGTTCATCAAGTAGAGTTCCCAGACTTGTACTCGGTGCCGGAACGCGAGGATGGCCACGGTCACAATGATCACGGCGCGCACGGCGTCCAGCCACATCACCAGCCTCCTCCGGTCTTCCCGGTCAATGATGACGCCCGTGAAGGGAAGCATGAGCATGGCAGGAATCGTCTGCAGCACGGCGAGCGTCCCCAGCGCCTGCTCGGAGTGCGTGGCCTGCAGAATGTACCAAGCCACTGCAGCCGAGTTCATCCCGGAGCCCAACATGGAAATCAGGTTGGCTGCGAACACGAAACGCAACGGTCGCTGGCTCAGGATGGCACGCATCGTTCTACTTTAGCCGAACTCGAGAACGGCTGGAATTCACCACGGAGGCACGGAGCCACGGAGTCCCGGAGTAGGGCAATCGGCAACTGGAATTTCTCCGTGTCTCCGTGACGCATCTATCCGTCAGTGATCGCGGCCCTTGCGTGCAGCCGCGTTCGGCGCTACGATTCGCCTGCTCGAAATTTGAGATCTTAATTTCCTGCGTATACCGGAGGCGGCTATGAGACGCTGCAGCGGTTCGCTGATGCTGGTTGTCGTGTTCCTCTCTTTCGCAGCTTTTATCGCTCAAGCATTTGCTCAGGTCGATCGCATCGCGATTGCGGCCGGCACGGATGAAGATCACGCCCTCCAAGCCATCTCCAACGAGCAGGACCCGCAAAAGAAGCTCGCCATGTACGAAGATTTCGCGCAGAAGTTTTCGTCGAATCCAGCAGCCGCAGCCTACGCAAACTGGCAGATCTCGCAGGCCTACCAAACGACCGGCGAGCTGCAAAAGGCGCTCGACTACGGCGATAAAGCGCTGGCTGGATCTCCTCACAACCTCGATATTCTGGTGTCGCAGGCGAGCGTGGCGCAGCAGGCCAAGAACAACGCCAAGCTGATGGATTACGCCGCAAGAGGCGGCGAGGTTTGCCTGTCCATTGCCAAGCAGGCCAAGCCCGAAGGCATGAGCGATGAGGACTTCACTCGAAAGGTCAACGAAGAGAAATCTGCCGCGCAGAACAGCTGCGATTTTCTTGAGACCTCCGGTTTCAACGTAATTACCAGCGAAACGGACCCGAAGAGCCGCATGGCTGAAATCGAGAAATTCACCCCGGCCTTTCCCGACTCGAAGTTTCAGGACCAGGTTTCCAACTACGCCATGTACACCCTGGGGCCGGGCCAGTTGAACGATAAGGAGCGCCTGGTTTCGTTCGGGGAAAAGATTTTGGCCGCGAATCCCAACTCGCTCACGGCTTTGCTGTTGCTGGCTGGTTTCTACGGAGACGATTCCAAGCCGGGGAGTGCCGCCAAGGCGATCACCTATTCGCAGAAAGCCATCGAGGTAGCGAAGCCGGATGCTCCCGACGCCGACAAATCGCGAAAACTCTCGGCGGGAGTCGCCCATAACACTATCGGGTGGGCGTACCTGAAACAGGAGAAGACTGCAGCCGCGATTCCCGAACTCAAAGCTGCCGCGGCTCTACTCAAAGGACAGGACGATCAGCAGTATGCACGGGCTCTGTACGGTCTGGGCTTCGCCTACGGCAAGTTGAGCAAACTGACCGAGGCCCGCGAAGTGCTAACTGAGGCCGTGAAAATTCCTGGTCCGCTGCAGGCGATGTCGCAGGATTTGCTGACGAAAGTAAATAGCGCGCGGGCCAAAGGGAAATAAGGTCTACGTCATTGTTTGGGATCTAGTAAACCCTATAAACCACAGAGGACACAGAGTTTCACAGAGGATTCCTCTGTGTTCCTCCGTGTCCTCTGCGGTTAACAGGAGCGGACCTTCTGAGATCATTTTTCCGGTTTTACTAATTCCTCGGAGAGCACTTGAGCTTTCCACGCCAGCGTGCGGGCGCGCTCGAGATCCCCGTCTCCAACCGCTGCCTTCGACTGCTTCATAAACTGCCGGATTTGATTGACCATGTCTTGCTGGTTCGCGTTGAGCTGCTGTCCGGCGATTTTCTTGAGGTTGGTTTCTGCCGCTGACAACATTTGGTTGGCAGTGTCCCGCTTGTTGGATGTCTGATTGCTCGCTGCGCCCCCAGCCAACTGAATGCTCGTATCGGCGGTCCCTCCTTGCCGCACAATTACCTTCGACGGAGGACAGTTTGTCGGAGCACTCGACGTTCCGGGAGTGGCCGCATTTCCTGTAGCAGCCGCATCCGACGGCGCAGGACTCGACGAGGTAGAACCTGCCGCGGCCTGACCAGCGGCCGCAGGTGCGCTGTTGCAGTTGGATGCAATCACTTTCTTCTTGTGCCGCAGCTTTGCTGTCTTAGGCGGATTTTGACCAGAGGATGTGTTGGCTGGGGCGGCGGAGGGTGGCTGGGATGTATTCGTGGGAGCCTGCGCTGGCGAGGCCGCTCCCTGACTTTGCGTTTCCGCGGCATTGGCCGGTTTGTTCTCCGATGCTGACGGAGGCGCGGTCTGGTACCTCGCTGCCACCAACGGCAGGTCCGGGGCTGTGCAGAAAATGCCGACGAGAAGGATTGCTGCCAGAGTCATACGCGGGTCCCAGGCGATCCATTGCGACGCAACACGATTTTAACCTTTTGAGGGTGCACTGCGGCGAGAGACATCACGATTCTTCTTAATGGCGAGTCGATCATCAGCCGGACGTTTTAAGAATCAATCTCCGCATTGTCCATCTGCGCGTCGGTGGCATACTCGGGACCACCCTCCTGCGCCGCTCCCGTCGCCGGAATATGGAAGCGAAAAACAGTTCCTGTTCCTTCAGTAGATTCGAAGTCCACGGAACCATAGTGCCATTGCAGAATCTGATAGGTCTGCGCCAACCCGATGCCACTCCCGTCTTTTTTCGTTGTGAAATAAAGTTCGAAAATTTTGTCGTGCATATCTCGAGGAATCCCGCCACCCTCATCGCGAATTTCGGCAACCACGGCATTGTTTTCGCGTCGAGCCGAGATGGTAAGCAGACCTCCCTGTGGCATGGCCTGGACACCGTTGATCACGACGTTGAGCAGGGCCTGTTTCATCAGATCGATGTCAACCTTGATCGGCAGTCGCTGCTCCGGCATATGACGCTGGATGGTGACGCCGTGCTGCTCAGCATCCGGAGCGGCGAGTTGCGCCACATCTTCCATCAGGCGGCGCAAGTCAATTTCCTCCAGGTGAAGATCGCGCGGCCGGGTGAAATCGACGAGCGTCTGCACCACGCGATCTAAGCGGCGGATTTCAGTATCAATAATATCCATGTGACGCCGCGTATCGGGCTCCTGCTGCTCCAGTTTGTTGCGCAGCAGTTGCAAGTGGAGCACGATCGCGTTGATGGGATTCTTCACCTCGTGGGCCACGCCCCGGGTGAGGCGTCCGCTGGCCGAGAGGCGTCGTGACATCTCAATTTCGTCGCCAATGCGCCGGACCGATTCCGTGTCACGCATAATCAGCAGAGCGCCGATCTGCGAATTTCTTTCCTGCACGAAGTCGAGGGATACCTGCACGCGTTTCCCCCCTGCCGCCTCAAACTCGCGCTGTGACAAGGGACGCCGGCGCTCAAAAGCTTCGAGCAGCGCGGTGCCTAGAAAAGAATCGCGGTCAAATACCTCATGCACTGTGTGTCCGAGGAGTTCTGCGCGAGGACGGCCAAGGAAAGCCTCCACCGGAGCGCTCACCAGCACCACCCGCGAGTCGCGCGCGAACAGCATCAAGCCATCCTGCAGCTTGGACATGAGTTGATCTACGTTGTCCTTGAGCGCCGAGAAAATTTCCCGGCTATCCCGAATCTGGCGGCCCAGGTTGGCAATTTTCAGAGAGACGAGGCCGTATTCGTCTTGCCGGGATTCATCCCCGTAAAGTGCTTCGGCGTCCCCCGCGCTCACACTATCGAGATTGCGGCTGATTTTTTTCAGCGGACCTAACGCCAGGTTAGAGATTCCTGCAGCCAGAAACAGTGACACAAAGATCAGTGTGATCGAAACATATGCTGACCTCATCAGCCGGGTCTGCACCTCGCTCTTCAAAAAAACGGTTTGCACGCCGATGCGAATCGTACCGAAAGGCTCGCCATTCAATTCCAGCGGGTAGCTCACGTCGTAAACCTCGGCTGGGCTGAAGACCAGATGCATCTGTTCGCGGAAGCGCGCATTTACGACTTGCTGGAAGTCGGGACGCGGTGGAAGGATCTTGCCCACCATTCCGGCATTGGTATGGAGCAACGCCTTGCCATTCACGTCCACGATGGACACGTCGTAAATAAACCTCCAGTCGCCGGGATCGGATTGGAGCAGGTTGTTGAGGGCAACGTCGGTTTGCACGTAATCCGCCAGCGCGCGGCGCACCGCGGCAGAGTTGCTGGTATCGATGGATGTACTGCTGAAGTCGGGTACCGCGTTCGATGCGGCGTAGGCCAACTGATGCGTCAGGCTGGTTGCAGTATCTTTCGCATTGGAAATACGCAGGCGCAGAATTTGAGAGATGTACAAGATCGAGAACGCAGTAACCATCGTCGTCACCATGAGAGTGATGACCAGCACGATGATGGTTTTTCGTCGCAGCATGAAAAGGAAAGGAAGTAGCTCGTTCAAGAACCATGCGAGGAAGTCTTAGCCACTGGGTACTTCCTCCTTGCCGGGGACTGCCTCCGGGGCGGCGCTGCCGTATTCCTTCAATTTATTATGAAGAGTTTTCAGGCTGATGCCGAGAATCTCCGCGGCTCGTGTCTTGTTGTTGCTGGTAGCCTCCAGAGTCTTCAGAATCAGCATCTTCTCGGCTTCTTCCACCGTCGTCCCTACGCCCAGGCGTACCGCATCGGGATCGTTGGCCGCGGTGCGCAGCGGAGCTTGTCCAAAACCCGGGGGCAAATGCTTGGTCTCGATCACGCCGGCGTCGCAGACAATGACCGCGCGCTCAATCGTGTTGCGCAACTCCCGCACGTTGCCTGGCCACGAATATTGATTGAACTGGTTCAGTACGGCTTCGCTCACGGCGGCAACTTTGCGGGAGTGCTTGGCGCTCATCTCGGCGAGCAAAAGGTCCACCAGACTGGAAATATCCTCTTTATGCTCGCGCAAAGGAGGCATATGGATATTGAACACGTTAAGACGATAATAGAGATCGCTGCGCAACTCCCCCCGCGCTACCGCCTCGTCAGGCACCTTATTGGTGGCCGCGAGCACCCGCACATCCACTGAAGTTTCCACCTTGCTGCCGAGACGCCGCAGTTTTCGATCTTCCAGAACGCGCAGCAGTTTGGCCTGCGTTCCGACCGGCATTTCGCCTATTTCATCCAGCAGCAGCGTTCCGCCCTCCGCCAGTTCGAAGCAGCCGGTGCGGCGTTCCAGCGCCCCCGTGAATGCGCCTTTTTCGTGGCCGAAGATCTCACTTTCCATCAAAGTCTCGGGGATCGCGGCGCAATTAATGGCAACGAAAGGCCGATCCTTCCGCGGGCTGAGTTCATGGATCGTACGCGCCACCAGCTCTTTTCCCGTACCGCTGGCGCCAGTGATTAACACCGAGGCTGTGCTGGGAGCGACCATCTCGATGAGCCGGAAGATTTCCTGCATCTTGCGCGAGGCGCCGTTCAGACGCCCCAGCGATCCCACGTCCCGCAGCCTGCGTCGTGTAGCCTCAAGTTCGGCGCGCGTTCCCAGCAGGGCTGAGGCGTTCCCCAGAATCGTCCGCAGCCGGTTGGTGTCGATAGGCTTGGTAATGTAATCGTAAGCCCCCATACGCATGGCTTGCACGGCGCTGTCGATGGTCCCCTGGGCCGTCACTAAGATGACGGCGATCGTCGTGGCCTGTTCGGCAAGGTGCCCCAGCAGTTCGAGTCCTCCCATGCGCGGCATTTTGAGATCGGTGATGACAATCGACGGGGACCATTGCGACGCCTTATCCAAACCTTCCGCACCATCCCGCGCCGTCTCTACTCGAAATCCCCAGGAAGACACCAGTTCGGCCAGCCCAGATCGTTCGTTCTCTTCGTCTTCGACAATCAATATTTTCTCGTGGCTCATGGATGCTCGTGTTGTGCTCGCTCCGTCAGCTGCGTAGATCCAATCGCGAACTGACCCGCAATCCGACCGAACCCTCACGATACGCGGCCAGCTTCCCGCCCGGCAAGGTCTCGATAGGCATCTGTCTGCCACAAACTGCCCGTCAGGAATTTCAATTTGAGACAAAACCGCCCTGCACGGTTGCCTCGGTGGGCAACACTACGAGTCTATACTTTCGCTTTAAGCAACAGTGCGATAGAATTTTTCGTTCCAAACAATGGTCTCGTCTTCCAACGATCTTGCTAGATTGGTTTTTCCCCCATAGACGTCTCGTTGCCTCACTCAGTGGGCGACGAACACATTTCGGAGGATTTCATGATACTTAACAGCCCCACACGTGGTTGTCGCCTGTTTGTAGCCTGCCTCTCAGCTCTGATCACAGTGGTTTTAATTTCCGGGCCCGGTTTTGCTCAAAGTGATTCCAACCCCAAGTGGGACGCGTTCATCGGCTATCAGTATCTGCAAGCGGACGGCGACAACGTCCCAGTTGCAGGCAGCAATCCCAATAGTCCTGGGTCTTATGCCTTTCCAGAAATGCCCAAGGGAATTGGCGGCGCTCTGACTTTCAACTTCAATCCGCATTGGGGTCTTGAGACCGACTTCGGATACAGCCGGAACACCGGCCAGGCCGCTTCGGAATGGACGGCGTCCGCTGGGCCACGGTTTATGGTTCGCACCGATTCATTCAATTTCTTCGTTCATGCTATGCCCGGCTTCAATCGGGTCAGTTACGACGCTGGAGTCGTCACGCACAACGGTATTGGTGCGATTCTAGGCGGCGGGATGGATATTCCGATCTCGAAGATGTTTTCCTGGCGACTGTTTGAAGCCGACTACGTCTGGGCGAGGCACAACTTTTCGAATCTGGCTGGGCCGGAATCTCCGTCCCTGCGGCGGCCTACGTTCGAAGGCGCGAGACTACGCACAGGTATCGTGTTCAATTTTGCTGGCGCAGAGGCAGTAGCCCCGACCGCCGCCTGTTCGGTGCAACCGGCTGAAGTGCTCGTAGGCGAACCGATCACGGCCACGGTCACGCCCAGCAACTTCAATCCCAAGCACACCGTGACCTACAGTTGGAGCGGTAATGGCGGGCAGGTAACTGGAAAAGATACTACCGCCAGCATCGACACCACCAATGTCGTCCCCGGGTCCTATGCGGTCACGGCGCATGTGACCGACCCAAAAGCTAAGAACAACAACGTAGCGAGTTGCTCGGCGAACTATACGGTGAAGCCGCTGCCGCCGAAGAATCCTCCAACCATGTCGTTGTCGGCCAGCCCGACGAGTCTCGTAGCCGGTGGAGCGGTCAACCTATCGGCCTCCTGCAACAGCCCCGACAACGTCCCCGTTTCCGTTGCCAACTGGACTTCCTCCGCCGGCACAGTTTCGGGCACCGGCAACGCCGCGACTCTTAGCACTGCTGGAGTTCCCCCAGGTTCATTAACCGTTAGCGCGACCTGCACCGACTCGCGTGGTCTCAGCCAACAAGCTTCCACGCAAATCACAATCGAAAGCCCCCCGCCGCCCCCGGTTGACGTACAACTGGAAGCGCGTCTTGCATTGCACAGCGTCTACTTCCCGACGGCTCGACCCACGGTGAACGACCCGACCGGCGGTCTGCTGCCGGGACAACAGAGAATCCTGTTGGCCTTGGCGACGGACTTCACGAGATACCTTGAGTCCAAACCCGACGCCCACCTGATCCTGGAAGGTCACGCCGATTCGCGCGGCTCCGACGAACTTAACCAGGCGCTCACCGAGCGTCGGGTGGGTAGCGTCAAGAACTTCCTTGTCCAGCACGGTGTTCCCCAGTCCGCCATCGAAACTCTGGCTTTTGGCAAGCAGCGCAACTTGACGACGGACGAAGTCAGGAGTTCGATTGAACAAAATCCTGACCTTACGACTGAGGAGCGGAAGCGTGCTCTGGCCAGAATCACGGTCGTCAGGATGGCTAGCAACCGCCGAGTCGATGTCACCCTCAAGTCTGCCGGCCAGACTGAAAAGTCGGTCCGGCAATTCCCCTTCAACGCAGCCGATGCTCTGAGTCTGATCGGCGGCCGTGAAAGTGAGAAGAAGACCGCCAAGCCTGCGCCGAGGAAGAAACCCGTGAAGAAACCATAACCCGAGTGTTAGGGCAAACGTATGCGGAGGGCAGCTTATTGCCCTCCGTTTCTTTTTCGGAGGCTGCAATTGACTCTCGATTGGCGCGTGAGATGTGGGAACAAACTCCCCAGCCGGCAGAATCTACACTCCCCCCTCGAAAGTGCTATCGCCAAGTCGTTGATTTAATGAGATCGTGTCTGGTATTCGGGTTGCCACTTCCTTATCGCTGAAGCGCGGACGAGGATAATTCTGATGAGCCGGTTCCGAGGACGCCGGGGTCTGACGATTGGGACGACATTGTTGGCCCTCCTGTGGGCGGTTGGCTGTGCACCGCCGGGAGGGTTGCAAAGCGGCGACAGCACCCCTCAAGCGGACCAGAATCCAGTACCTTTTCATGATGGGAATGCAAGACCATCCCGTCCGGGCGGTTCGTCGACGGCTCAGGACAAAGGCCCGCAGGCTGAGACAGATCTTCCTTTCCAGGATTCTCAAAATCTGCCCGCCGGTACGCTACTCACGGTTCGACTGAAGAATCCTATATCCGTCGAGGACCCGGACGCCAATGGCACCTTTGAGGCTGTCGTCGATCAACCTGTCGTAATCGAAGGCAGCAAACTGCTTCCGCTCGGCGCCGCGGTTTCAGGACGCGTGGAGTCCGCCCGGGCCTCCAATCTCAAGCGCAATCGCGGATATCTCCGCCTCACCCTGGAGTCGATCCACCTAGCAGGAATGGATGTGCCGGTTCAAACCTCCAGCCTTTTCGTGCGGGGGAACGCTGGCCTAACCCAAGAGGCTTCCACTCCGGTCATTCAGCTCGAAAAAGGGCGTCGGCTGGTCTTTCGTCTGACGGAGCCAGTGTATGTTGCCGTCAGCCAACGGGCGCCAGCGAGCCACTAACCCGACACATCGGCTTCCCCGCCGCATTCTGGCAGAGTTTTCCACAAAAAATTTTCCCGTTTTAGTGACATCTGCCCTTAGCAGGCACAGAGCCCATTCTCTATAGTGGGCTCGAAATGGGATTTGATCTGCACCTAGCCCCCACCGCAAATTCCCATTCTAGGAAAACCAAGGTCTCAGGTGACGGAATTACAGGTTCCTTCCGGGAATCATTCCGCGCAAAGTAGGTTTATGAGCACTGCCGCTGAGTTCGCAGAGACACTCCAAGATGCAAAAACGGAACTATATCCTCTTTTCGAGTACGCGCCTCTCGGCCTGGCGCAATGCCAGCGTCAGGGTAACATCACCGCGCTGAATCCGGCGCTGGAACAGATGCTCGGTGGCAGGTCCAGGATACCGCCCTCTCTTTGTTTTGCCGATCTCATCCACCCGCAAGAGCGCGCCGAAGGCCAACGCCTTTTTCGCGAATTGTTTGAGCGGCAACATGACAGCTTTCAGATTGACTCGCAGATGACCGGCGCAAATCGCCGGCCAGTGCGGTGGACCGCCTGGCTTGTACCCGGAACGAACGGGAAGTCCGACTATGCGCTGGCTCTGGCAGAGGACGCTCCTCATGACCAAGAGGCCGCGCAACGTCTCCGGCAAGCCGAGAAGTTAGAAGCCGTGGGCCGTTTGGCCGGAGCGGTGGCTCACGACTTCAACAATCTTCTCACCGGAATTCTGTTGTACTGCGATCTGCTCATGGCCCATCTTGAGCCATGCCATCGGGTGCGAAAGTATGCTGAAGAAATCCGGAATGCCGGCATGCAAGCCACTGGCTTGGTGCGGCAGTTGCTCGCGGTGGCCCGACCCACGAATTCCGAGCCCCGCCTGCTTTCCCTCAACGAGATCGTCGAAGGCATGCGCAACCTGCTGGTACGCCTGATCGGGGAAAACATCGATCTGCAATTCCACCTCGATCCCAATCTTGGTTTGGTCAAGATGGACCCCACGCAATCTCAGCAGATTCTGCTCAACCTGGTACTCAATGCGCGGGACGCGATGCCCGGCGGAGGCCAGATCACCGTTGAAACCAGCAACTGCAAAGTGCAGGTGCTCACGGAGCCAGGTCTCACGGAACCAGAGCTCACTGAACCACGTCTTGCGGCCAGCCACCCAACCTCGCTCCCCTGCGCGCTTTTCGTGGTCGCGGACAACGGGAGTGGCATGGATGCTGCTACCCGCGGGCATCTGTTTGAAGCTTTTTTCACCACCAAAACGGGCAAGGGCACAGGGCTCGGATTGGCGACGGTCTACGACATCGTGACCACAAGCGGCGGCCTGATCCACGTGGACAGCGCGCCGGCGTGCGGCACGCGTGTGTCCGTGCTTCTGCCGCTTGTTCCCAAAGCAGTTCTAGATTCCCAGAGCGCCCACGATTTTCCGTCCGAAAAGAACCAGGAAGCACTCATACCCAAAGGACAAAAAGAGGAATGAACGCTATGACGTCAGCAGCTCTAAGTCCGATTATCGCTGCACCGCAAATCGAACCCGCCAATTTTCTTAACCTTCTCATTGTGGACGATGAACGATCAATCCGCGAGGCCTGTCGCGAAGTAGCGCAGTCGCTGGGGTTCTCCGCCTACGTGGCCGATTGCGCCGAGCAGGCGTACCGGTTGCTTGACACTCAGCCCTTCGACGCCGTACTGCTCGATCTGCGCCTGCCTGGCGCCGGCGGCCTGGATGCGCTGCGCCGCATTAAGGAACGCCGTCCTGAGGCGGTCGTTATCGTTGTGACCGGCTACGGCACCGTGCAGTCCGCAGTGCAGGCCATGAAGAATGGCGCCTACGACTACGTGACCAAACCCTTCAGCGTCGACGAACTGAAGATGCTGCTCGAGCGCGTGGCCAGCCACTTGAAGCTGAAGTCCGAAAACCGCCTGCTGCGCGAGAAGGTGAAGTCCAAGCAGGGATTCGGCGGCATCGTCGGCCGTGCGCCCGAAATGGAAAAGCTCTATCGCATCATTGCCAAGGCAGCGAACAGCGTTCATCCCGTATTAATCCTGGGCGAAAGTGGCACCGGCAAGGAAATGGTCGCGCGCTCCATTCACTATTCCGGTCCATTCCGCGACAAGCCATTCATTCCGGTGGACTGCGGATCGCTGGTTCCCACCCTGATCGAGAGCGAACTGTTCGGCTACGTGAAAGGTGCCTTCACGGGTGCCAACCAGTCCAAAGATGGACTTTTGGCCATGGCCGAAGGGGGAACCATATTTCTCGACGAAGTCGGAGAACTTCCCGTCGATCTGCAAGCCAAAATGCTGCGGGCCATCCAGGAAAAAGAAATTCGCCCCGTCGGCAGCACGCGCAGGGTGCCCATCAATGTGCGCATCCTCGCCGCCACCAATCGCGACTTGGAACAAGCCGTCATGCAAGGCGAGTTTCGGCGCGATCTCTACTTTCGTCTCAACGTCCTCAGCCTACGGATCCCCGCGGTGCGCGAGCGGCGCCAAGATATTCCCCTGCTGATCGCTTTTTTCCTGGAGCGCACGGTGCGAACCTCCGGAAAGGAAAAAATACTCAGCGACGAAGCCATGAAGGCCATGCTGGCCTATGACTGGCCCGGTAACGTCCGCGAACTGGAAAATTGTCTCGAACGGGCTTACGCCTTCACCAGTGGTCCGCTGATCCACACCACAGATCTGCCTCGCGAGGTTGCCAATCTGCCTCTGCCCGAAGCGTCCAACGAAAATGGAAACGGCAACGGCAACGGGCACGGCAAGATCATTCCCATGGCAGAACTTGAGAAGCAAACGATCTTGAGCGCCATCACAGAACTCAACGGCGACAAGCTGCAAGCCGCGCGCCTGTTGGGCATCGGAAAAACGACCCTCTACCGCAAGCTCAAGGATTACGCTGCCCACGAATTTCAATCCTGAGCCCGATTTTGAACTTGCGACTGGAACGCGAGTACCGCAACGGGAAGCCGTTCTGTCGCCGACATCGCTAAGCGCCGCATTTTCAGCGCGCTGCCTGTGGCGGCAGACGTGCTATTGAAAGAGCATGATTCTACTCATCACTTCGTCAGCTAGCGGCCCCCAGTGCGCCGACGCCCTACGTGCCGCCACCGGCCTGGAAACGCACTGGGCCCATACCCTGCAGGAGGCTGCCACCCGCCTGCGCGAACAACCCTACTCCGCCGCCGTTATCGACCAGTTCCTGCTCGAAACCGAACCCGCCGAAAGTGATCAGATGATCGACCACCTAGGCACTGCTTTCCCCGTCTACCTCAACTTCGCGGTCACCGGAATGGAACGTCTGGTCCGCGAAGTGCGCTCGGCCCTGCATCGCCGCAAACGCGAGGAAACTGCGGCGCGTCGCGCGGTCGAAGACCAGATGCGCAGCGACATGCGTGAAACTCTTACCGCCATGCTCCTTTCCTGTGAACTTGCGATGTCAGTACCTGACGTCCCAGACCCGGCGGTGGAAAAGATTCGCGCCATCGATAACCTCGCCCGCGAACTCCGCTTCCGCCTGGAGATGAACTGACAATTGGGTGCTCGCAGAGTGGTTCGCTTCCGCCGGCAAGACTCATGTGGGGACAGCCGCCTCGGCTGTCCCGCCAGGGCGCAGCCCGGCGGAACCTGTGGCACCGCTGTTGCCACGGAAACGCTCTCGGAGTGGACCTCCAAGCTTTTTCCCGCAGAACCTTGCAGCCCCGCACCCGTAAAATCCCTTCCCGTCCTGCCCAATTCGCACTAGAATGGACCCGCCTGGATGGCGGAATCCCGTGTCCCTCGCGGTATTCCGCAATTTTCCTCCGGAGGTTCTGTGCACGTCCTCGTCACCACCGACTCGCTCTCGGGTTCATGGACCTACACTCGCGAACTCGTGACCGGCCTGGTCACGCGCGGTGTGCGAGTCACACTGGTCAGCTTCGGCGAGATTCCGCTTCCCGACCAGACCTCCTGGATGGATCACCTGCACGGCCTCGATTACCGTCCAACGGCCTTCCATCTCGAGTGGATGCAAGAAGCGGAAAAAGATCTGCCAGAATCGTCTGCCTTTCTCGCCGCCCTGGTTCGCGAACTGCGGCCCGACGTTCTCCATCTCAACCAGTTTTGCTATGGGGACCTGCCCGTAGATGTACCGCGCGTCGTGATGGCCCACGGCGATTTGATCACCAGGACGCACGCTGTCCACAATCGCGCCCCGCGGCCTGAGGGGTCGCTGACGTGGTATCGCAACACGGTCCTCAACGGCCTGGCCGGCGCGGATGCGGTCGTGGCCCCTTCGGCCTGGATGCTCGATCGCATCTCCGCTTGTTACATGCGGCCGCAACGAGCAGAAGTGATCTACCCGGGACGCAATCCCATTTTCTTCAATCCCTACGTGAATAAAGACGATTGCGTGCTGGCCGTCGGTCGCCTGGTGGACGCCAGCAAGCAGGTCTTTCTCCTCACCCAGCAGCCGTATTCTGTCCCCGTCTGCATTGTAGGCGCTGAACATACTGTCCCTATGCCGCGCATCCCGATCCGTGCCGATGTGAAAGTTGACACCGATCAAACG
Source organism: uncultured Acidobacteriaceae bacterium (assembly GCA_963707205.1). Taxonomy (GTDB): domain Bacteria; phylum Acidobacteriota; class Terriglobia; order Terriglobales; family Acidobacteriaceae; genus Sulfotelmatobacter. Next base: position 32,678 of record CAVPQE010000030.1, on the reverse strand, counting down.
ACGGTCGCCATTCGTGGCCCCCAGACCGAAGCGCAGTTGCGCGCACTCTATAGCCGCGCCTCGATTTACGCCGCTACCGCTCGTTATGAACCTCTGGGCATCGCGGCTCTCGAAGCCGCATTTTCGCGATGCGCCATCGTGGCCAATGACATTCCAAGCTTCCGTGAGATCTGGGGAGACGCGGCCCTCTACTTCCGCACCAACGACGCTAGCAGCCTTGCAGACAATATTCGACAACTCAACTCAGACCGCCCCATGCGCCGCGCCTACGCCGAACTGGCCTACACCCGCGCCCGCGAGCGTTTTACCACCAAGCGCATGATCGACGACTGCCTGCAGCTTTACCGCAGTCTAAGCTCCGTACGGGTCGAAGCGGCCTAGGATTCCAAACTGCTCTGGAATTCTGGAAGCCTGCGATTGTCCGTCGCTACGCCAAGACAATGAACCTCGGTTGATGATATCTTCTTAGCCTTACTAGAAACCCGTAAGGTTCGGAGGATTAAGCTTATGGCTCAGATCAAGATCACAGTTCGTCCTAACGGCCCCTACCGCGTAGAGGCCCCCGAGGGTTCGATAGAACTCGTCGATGTCAACGGCAACCAGTTCGATCTCACCGGCAAACCCGCATTTTCGCTCTGCCGCTGTGGCGGATCGGTCAACAAGCCCTTCTGCGACGGAACTCACAGCCGCATCGGATTTCAAGGTGCTGAGTTAGCCGTGAAAAAGGCGGACAGCGGCTCGACTTCCTAACAAAGCAGGGTCGCAAGAGACATTTCAGGAGAACACGGCGTTTATCTGCGGAGGAGATCGTGCACGATACGCGGGACCGGGAACTGGGAATGCATCGCAAGATCACGCGCCGGGACTTCCTCAACGGCGTGGCGATGACGGCAGGCGCGGCCATGATGCCGTGGGATCTTTTCGCCGAGCAGTCCGCTAGTCCTGAAAAGTCTCCCAACTACTACCCCCCCGCTCTCACCGGCATGCGGGGTAGCCATTCCGGTTCATTCGAAGTAGCTCACAGCCTGCGCGACAGCACATTCTGGGATTCGGTGGGCAAGCCCGAAGACACCGGCGAATCCTACGACCTCATCATCGTCGGCGGCGGCATCAGCGGCCTCTCTGCCGCGCATTTCTACCGCAAGGCAAGCGGCGGCAAGGCCGGCATCCTTATCCTCGAGAACCACGATGACTTCGGCGGACACGCCAAGCGCAATGAGTTCCGTGTGAATAACGCGTTTCGCCTCGGCTTCGGCGGGACATTTTCCATCGAAAGTCCCGCTCCTTATAGCGCAGTCGCCAAGGGCGTGCTTGCGGAGCTGGGTATCGATGTTTCTTCCTACCCTAAGTACTTCGACAAGAAACTGTATCCCTCGGCCGGACTGCACCCCAGGATTTTCTTCGACAAAGAAACCTTCGGCGTCGACAAACTCGTAATCAATCCTAGCCCGCATGGCGGAGGCGAGAGCGAAGAGGAGGCTCCCGAGTCGCCAGAAAGGCTGAAGCGATTTCTCGCTGAATCTCCGCTTGCCGATCCAGCCAAGAGCGACCTGCAGCGCCTCTATCAGGAACCGAAGGATTATCTCCCCGGCTTAACCTCAGACCAGAAGAAAGCGAAACTGGCGCGCATGAGTTACGCCAGGTATCTGAGAGACGTCGTCGGCGTCCATGAAGAGATCATCAAGCTGTTCCAGGCGCTCCCGCACCCGCTCTTCGGGGTAGGCATCGACGCGGTCGCAGCACAAGACGCGTGGGGACTGGGCTTGCCCGGCCTCGATGGCCTGAAATTGGATCCGTCGCCTGGAAAAGGCATGAATCGCGACGCCATTCCCAATGAAGAGGCGGAAAAATACTTCTTCCATTTTCCCGACGGCAATGCCACCATCGCGCGCCTGCTGGTCCGTAAACTGATTCCCGATGCGATCCCGGGCAATTCTTCATCGGATGTTGTCCTCGCCAAAGCGAACTACGCAAAACTCGACGATGCAGGTTCTCCCGTACGCATTCGCCTGAACAGCACGGCCGTTCGCGTGGGGCACCTGGGGGATGCGTCTAGCGCGAGGGAAGTGGAAGTCACCTACGCTCGCGGCGGCAAGGTCTACACGGCCAAGGCGAAAAGCTCGATCCTCGCCTGCTGGCACGTCGTGATCCCATACATCTGTGAAGAACTTCCCGAAAAGCAGAAGGAAGCCCTGGCCTCCGCGCAGAAAGTCCCCCTGCTTTACACTAACGTAGCCATTCGCAACTGGACATCGTTTCAGAAGCTCGGCGCCAGTTCCGTCTACGCGCCCGGCATGTATCACACCGGGGTGAACCTCGATTTACCCGTGAGCATCGGTGGATATGAGTGTGCCCGCAAGCCGGAGAAGCCCATCGTCGTTCACATGATGAAAGCGGCGTGCCACCCTGGCCGTCCCGCGCGCGAGCAGCACAGCATGGGCCGCATGGAACTTTACACCACCACCTTCGAAACCATGGAGCGCAACATTCGCGATCAGTTGGCGCGGACGCTCGGCCCCGGCGGCTTCGATCCCGCCCGCGACATCGCCGCCATTACCGTCAACCGATGGCCTCACGGCTACGCCTACGAATACAACTCGTTGTTCGACTCGTTCTGGCTGGAAGGCGGTGAGACTCCCTGCGAAGTCGCGCGCAAGCCCTACGGCCGGATCGCCATTGCCAACGCCGATGCCGGTGCCTATGCCTATACAGATGAAGCCATCAATCAGGCGCATCGGGCTGTAGGGGAGATCACAAAGAACTAACAGCTCGGATTCCGGTCTGCGGCCGCAGTCGACTCGGCGACTAATCTCGCTGTCCACTCTCCAACTGCGTCGCTTTGTTTCGCGCGTCTTGCGCTTGCTGCGTCATGCCTTTGGCTTGGTACGCTTCCGCCAGGGCATTCTCTAATTCCGCATCGTCGCCGTTCTCATCCTTCTCTTTCGAATAGGAAGCGATGGCCTCGTCATATTCCTTCAGTTGGGCCTGCGAAACACCCATCCGGTAGTACACGCCGCGAGCTTTCGGTTCGAGACGCAGCGCCGTTTTGTACTCGTTGATGGCCGCCTCATGATTGCCCTGTTCCGCGAGCGCCACTCCCAAGGCGGCATGGGCCGGCGCATTGTCCGGCTCCTGCGCCACCACCTTGGTAAATTCTTCCTGCGCCTCTTTGGGTTGCTCTTGCCGCAGATCGACCGCCCCCAGCTCCAAGCGAGCCTTCGTGTTCTGGGGTTGCAGTTCGAGGACACGCTTCAATTCGCTCTCCCCTTCGGGAAATTGTCCCTTGGCGAAGTAGGCGTGCGCCAGCGTGTAATGAGCCGACACATCCTGCGGGCTCTGCTGTACCCTCTTTTGAAGCTCGCCGATCATCCGATCGACATTCTTTTGCGCGTCTATCGCAGAGCCGAAATGTATTCCAGAACCGCGCCACCGTTGTATCCCCAACCCGCTACCGCCCACGATCAAAACCGTGAATAGGAGAATGCCCACCCGCCGAAGTGGCTGATCGTGTTGCGGCGCGACGCGGGCAATCAAAGCGCCGACGATCAGTCCGCTGACCAGCCCACCGGCGTGGCAAGCGTTGTCGATGCCCGGGACTAATCTTCCGAACAGGACGTTAAAGCCGACGAAGAAGAGAAGACTTCGCAGCGTCCCGCCGATCGCGACGCTCGGCAGGGAGAACTCCCCAAGATAGAACGACGAGATCAGCGCCCCGGCCAAGCCGAAGATCGCGCCCGACGCCCCCACGCTTAATACCCCAGGATTCCATCCCACGCTCGCCAACCCCGCCGCAATGCCCGTGATCAGATAGATGGCAGCATAGGTCCAGCGCCCGTAAAGTGATTCGCACAGCGCTCCCAGGTCCCACAGGCACCACATGTTGAATGCGATGTGCATCAGGCCGCCGTGAAGAAACATGTAGGTCAGCAGCCGCCACCACTGGCCGGACAAAGTAAACGGCCCAAAGTTGGCGCCAAAACGCACCATCACCTGTCCAGAAAAGTCCATGATGGAACCGCTGGCGAGCGCCATCGCGAGAAAGACCGCTATATTAGCGCCAAACAAAATGTGAGTAAGACTGATGCTGGATTCGTGACGGACCCAGGGGACAGCCATAACCGGCTGCGGCGCGTCGTCGTCGAGTTCGCCGCGCTGCGCCGCCTCGTGCTGCACACACCACCGGCAAATCTTCTTCCCAAACATCAGCGGAGGCAGCTGTCGCCCACATCGAATGCAGTTCGCCATGTCTATCTACAAAGACTATCAGGAGTGGTTTGGATTGTGGGACGCCAGCGGGCCAGAGCCCACGGTGGAAGAGCGGCGCTTCAGCGCCACGTTGGACCTCGCATAGGAATGGGCTTTAGCCCCTGAGGGCTGCAAGTCAATGAATCGTCTTCGTCTTCCGCGACATGTAATCCATCAGCAGGTACTGTCCCAGCGTGTAGGGCGTCGTAAAGTAGGCCTTCCCACGGCACATCTCGGTGACTTTCTGCACGAACTGCACCAACCCGTAATCGGACGCCAGCATGAACGTGTTAATCAGCACACCCGCACGTTTGCACTTCGAGACCTCTTCCAGCGTCTGGCTCACCACCAGCGGATCCAGTCCGAAGGCATTCTTGTAGATGCGCCCGTCCTCCAGCGTGAGCGCCGACGGCTTGCCGTCGGTGATCATGACAATCTGCTTCATGTCTTTTCTCTGCCGCTGCAATATCCTCTGTGCTAGCCGCAGCCCCTCGCGCGTGTTGGTGTAATAAGGGCCCACCTTCACCCGCGCCAGTTGCGACAGTGGCACCTCCTCCGCGGAATCATGGAACAGCACCAGCGAAAGCGAGTCCCCCGGATACTGCGTGCGGATCAAATGCGAGAGCGCCATCGCGACTTTTTTCGCCGGAGTAAAGCGGTCCTCGCCGTAGAGAATCATCGAGTGCGAACAATCGAGCATCAACACGGTCGCGCACGACGATTGGTACTCACACTGATGAACTTGCAGATCGGAATATTCAATGTTGAGCGGCAGAGTGAGCCCCTCGCGCTGAATCGCACTCGACAGCGTGGCCGTGATGTCGAGGTTCAGCGTGTCGCCGAATTCGTAGGTCTTTGCCGACCCGCTGGTTTCGATCCCGGTCGCCAGGTCGCGCGTATCATGCCGTCCAAAGCTCGACTTACCCAGCGACCCCAGCAAGTTGCGCAGCGACTTAAATCCGAGGAAGTCGAGACTCTTGTCGGTGATTTCAAATTTCGCCTGCTGTGCTTCTCCGGTCTGCCCGCCAACGCTGGATTTCCGTGTCGGATCGTGCGGCTGGTCGATCGAGATGTAATCCTCCTGCTGCATCCGCTCGATAAGCTTCTCGATCAGTTCGTCGAGTTGCCCCTCCATCTGCATCTGCTCGATCTGCTCTCGCAGGTTCTCGTCGAACATCTCGCCATTGAGCAGCGCCTGTTCGATGGCCCGCTTGAGTTCGTCGAGCGTCTGCTCGCCCTCCGGTAGTTCGTACCACATGGATTCCTGAAACCCGCTCTGCAGCAGGTAGTCCGAGAGCGCGCTGAGCAAATCCTCCATGCTCATCTCGCCCGCAGGGTCAGGCACGTATTTGGAGTAACGAATGCGTTTCATAAAACAGTGTCTAGTGGCCAGTGTTCAGTGGTTAGTAAAATTCAGGGCCAGGGTGCCTTTACTAACCACCAGCCGCTGACCACTTTTCAATTAAACTGTCTTCTCTGCCGATACGGCCTCTCGTCCGGTTCAAACGACTTCTCCCGCGCCGGTTCCGGCTTCTTCTCTCCGGCCTTGAACACGCGCTCCTCGCTGCGTCCGATGCGCTTATGCGCATGCAGCCCTTCGAGGATGAATTCTGCCGCCGACACTTGCTGCTCGGGACTGTCTTTCTGTGAAACGCCTAGCGGTCCGAGTTTGTCGACCAATCCCTGAATTTCCTTCAGATTCTCCAGCGCTTCCACGGCCGGCACCGAGTCCGACAACTGAATTTCGCCACCGAGGTCGAACCACTGCACGATCTGCTGCACGTTGGCCCCGGTGTAATACTCGTCGTACGTCTTGGCAATTGCGGCGCGGATCAGCTCGCGTCCCACGTGATCCGCGCCTTTCATCTCGCCTTCATATTCCAGTTCGAGCTTGCCGGTAATCGCCGGCAGCGCCGCGTACACGTCGCTGATGCGGGGCACGACCACCTTCTCGTCGTTGCGAATGGCGCGCCGCTCGGCGTTCGAAACCACGTTCTCCATCGCCGAGATGGGGAGCCGCTGGCTCACGCCCGAGCGCTTGTCGATTTTCTTGTCCTCGCGTGCCGCGAACGCTACGCGCTCGATCACCTCCTGCACATAATTCGGCAGGTGCAGCGGATGCCCGTTGCGCCGCGTCCACGCTTCCTGCGCGGTGATCGCAATCCCTTCTTCCACGGTCGCCGGATAGTGCGTGCGAATCTCCGAGCCGATGCGATCCTTCAGCGGCGTAATGATCTTGCCGCGCGCCGTGTAGTCTTCCGGATTCGCGCTGAATACCAGCGCCACATCGAGTGGCAGCCGGATGGGATATCCCTTAATCTGCACATCGCCTTCCTGCATGATGTTGAACAGACCAACCTGAATTTTTCCCGCCAAGTCGGGCAGTTCGTTGATGGCGAAGATTCCCCGATTGGCGCGGGGCAGCAATCCATAGTGGACCGTCAATTCGCTCGACAGTTCATGACCTCCGCGAGCCGCTTTGATGGGATCGATGTCCCCAATCAAATCGGCAATGGTCACGTCGGGCGTTGCCAACTTCTCCACGTAGCGGTCATCGGGCGAGAGATAAGCGATCGGCGAATCATCCCCCAAACGCGCAACTTCTTCGCGGCAACGCCGGCAAATCGGCGTATAGGGATTGTCGTGAACTTCGCATCCCGCAAGATACGGCATGTGCGGGTCGAGCAGAGTCGTCAATGCCCGCAGGATACGGCTCTTGGCCTGCCCGCGCAGTCCCAGCAGAATGAAATTATGCCTCGAAAGAATGGCGTTGATAATCTGTGGCACCACGGTGTCTTCATAGCCGACAATGCCCGCGAACACCGGGGCGTCTCCATTGGCGCGCAGCCGATTCGTCAGGTTTTCGCGCAGTTCGTCCTTAACCCGCCGCGTGCGCAAACGCTCTTCGGAAAAGTTACTGCGGCGCAGTTCACCCAGCGTGCGCGGAAGACTACTCATGAAAGGAACCCCCACAAACAAACTTTCCCCGATTATACGCGCCGCGGCCAGAGAGCGTTTCGCTCGTCTCCAGCCCGCCGAAGACCCAACACCTAAGACCCAAGACCTGTAAGATTAGCGCGCATGCCCGTTCCCCCCGGCCTTCTCACGCGCCCGTGCTGCCCGCCGCAGATTAGGAAGAATGCTTTCCAGATACGCAGCGACCGCCAGGATGCGTTCGTTCTCCGATCGCATCGCAAGCAGTTTCTGTTTGAAATCCAGATCAAGTGGCAGAGAGCCGGCAAGATAAAAAGAAAGCGCGCTCGGATCCGCGGCCGTCAGATCCTGCACCGCCCCAGCCAGGGATAAAATCTCTAAGTGAACCTGAATCGCCCGCGCTTTGTCTTCCTCAGCTGGGGCGTCAGGTTCATCCGGCACCAGCAATACTTCCGCCTGCAGAAAAGAACGCTCCCGCTTCAGTTCCAGCACCTCAAAGCGCTTGCGGCCCTCCGCGATCAGATCCATACGTCCGTCGGGATACTCTTTGGTGACGCTAACAATCTCGGCAGTGCAACCAACTTCCGCGACGCCCTCTTCCAGGGCGCGCACCACGCCAAAGGGCGCGTTGTTGGCCAGACACTCGCCAATCATCTCCTTGTATCGCGGCTCGAAAATGTGCAAGGGCAGCGGAGTGCCCGGGAGCAGGACCACGTCGAGCGGAAACAAGGGAAGAAGGGCCACGAACTCTCCAAATCGGGCGCGCAGAACCGAGCGGGCTGTTCGATTGTACGACATGGTTTTATGACGCCGTTCGTCCCACACTGACGGTCATCACGGCACGGCTTCGCATCTTGACTTGCCACGTCGCGGAGAATACAACCCGAGCATGGAACTTGTCGGGAAAGTAGTCGTGGTCACAGGTGCTTCGATGGGCATCGGCGAGGCGATCGCCAAGATCTTTGCCGAGGAGGGGGCGAGTGTGGTCCTGCTCTCGCGCGATGCGGGACGGGCCGAGGCTGCCCGCGCGCGCATCGGTTGTCCCGAACGCACCGTCGCTCTTTCCTGCGACGTCCGCAACTCCGAAGAGATCGATCGCGTTCTCGCTCTTACGCTCCATCATTTCAAACAAGTCGACGTCTGGATCAATAACGCCGGCCACGGCTTGCTTGATTCCGTAGCTGAGGTGGAGATGCAAGCCTGCCACGAACTCTTTGAAACCAACTTCTTCGGGGCACTCTCGGCGATGCAGGCAATCATCCCGGTCATGAGGCAGCAGGGCGGCGGAACCATCATCAATATTTCCAGCGTCGCTGGCCACATCCCTCTGCCGTTTCACGCTGCATACAGCGCTACCAAGTTCGCTCTGAACGCCATCGGCAAGGCCGCGGGAGTCGAACTGAAAAACGACGGGATTCATGTGCTTACCGTTTGTCCCGGCTATGTGCGCACGGCCTTCAGCGAAAATGCTCTTCGAGGAAATGAACTAAAGAAGATCCGCCCGGCCTCCGTCCGCGGCATCCGCGCCGAACGAGTGGCGCGCGCCACCCTGCGCGGATACTTAAAACAGAAACGTGAAGTCATTGTCCCGTGGACGATGCACGTGCCGGTGAAGCTTTATCAACTGTTCCCATCGGTGGTGGAGTGGGGGATGGCCAGGATGGCAAAGTAGTTCGTTAATCGAACCGCGACGGCCGATTATCCCAACTCCGTCAGCATGGCTTCCATTTCCGATTGCGCGTGCAAATTTCCGGTGCGCCGCGCCGACGCGATCCCATCGTTGAGCATCTTCTTCGCGTCCTCGACTCTCTCCGCCCGCACCAGGGTTTGCGCCGCCATGAAATATCCCGCCGTGTATTCAGGGTGGCTTTCCAGCAGAATCGAGAACTCCGCTAGCGCCCGGTCAAAATCGCCCTGCTTCGAGTACTCCATGGCAAGTCCGTAACGCGCGAAGGCGTCTTTAGGATTTTCCGTCAGAATCTCATTGAGCGCGGCGATGCGGTCCATAGAGTCGAGCGGCTCCTGAAGACGAGATTACTACAATAGCGCACGCCATAGCGCAGCAAGGAGGCGTGGGGCAGTGGGCTGTTTTGAATTATTTTGCCGGGTTCAGTCTTTGCCGCAAGGCTTCCACGATGAGACCTACCAACGCATACGTAGCGGCATTCGCAAGAAGAACCCAATAAAGACTAAGCGGATAAAAACTTAGAAGAGCAATTGGGCAAGTTAACCGGACGAGCGTCACATTGGATCAGCAGAGGTCATCGCTGGAGGTGTGGTTGCGAAGGCATAAAGTGCCCAGCAGCCCGCTACGAGAAAGCCCACAATCGCCCACATAGCAATTCGGTATTTCACATTGCGGCTCCTGCTGTCCTCTGGTTCAATCGTCTCACCAATTCTTCCAAACTCCAAACAAAACACCCCACACACTCGGCGTGGCGATGACTGGCCAGACCTCCTCCAACTGACTACAATTGCCAGTCCCAACAATTCTGAGTCCGAGAACATCGAAATGGCCTGCCCATACTTCATGCCGCTGGAGAAACTGGAAAATGGCAACTGGCCGCACCCTGCAAGGCTTCCCCTAGGAGCGGGATGGAGTGGTCACTGCATGGCTCCTGGGCACGAACGCGAAACTCCAGCGCAAAATGTTCTGGAGGCATTATGCAACCTCGGATATGCCGGTAGTTGTAGCTGGACGCCACAGGAGCGCGTCTGGGACGCGGTGCGATTCGCAGTCTCCGCGCCGCCGGATTCGGCCGGGCAAAACAAAGGACAAGCCGTGGCCGCTGTGACTGCCCGAGTCCTTCTTCTCCAATATGTTTGCGAACGCGATCACAGGCCCGTCGAACATGGCGATTTGGAATTTGATTTGTCGCGAGTGACCTGGCTGCGGCCGCACGGCAACCCATGCATCCAAAAGATGGCGGAATGTTTTCTCGAGTCGTACCTGAAAAAGAAACTTTGAAGCCACCGCCCTAGAAATAGCGGCCTCACCAGGAAGGGAAGACAAAGACAAACATGACAGATGCTACGCTGCCCCCCCGTCCAGTCCGGGACTCGCAATCCGAGATGGCCGAAATCGTACTGCCAAATGACGCCAATCCCCTCGCCGCCCTGCTCGGCGGACGCTTGATGCATTGGATCGATCTCGCCGGAGCCATGGCCGCGCACCGCCACTCCCGCAACTACGTTGTGACGGCCTCCGTCGATCACATCGACTTTCTAGTGCCGGTCCGGGTGGGAGATCTCGCTATCCTCCGCTCGTCGGTCAACCGCGTCTTCCACACTTCGATGGAAGTGGGCGTGAAAGTCTATGTCGAGAACTACATTGCCGACACGGCACAGCACGTGGCCTCCGCCTACCTGACATTTGTAGCCATCGATGGCGCCGGCAAGCACCTGAAAATTGCACCTGTGATTCCCGAGACCGAAGAGCAACAGCGTCGCTACAATGACGCCGGAAGGCGCCGCGAGATTCGGCGGGCCGAATTGGAACGGCGGCGTAAGGCGCGCTGATTTTCACGGCGGAACGTGATTCGCGTCACATAAAGATTCCTAGGAAAACGTTTAGCCTACTGGCGAGCTGAGGTCCCCATGGATAGTGCTCTCTTAGTTCATCGCCTTCACTTTGCGTTCACCGTTACCTTCCACTATCTCTTCCCGCAACTCACCATGGGCTTGGCGCCTCTCATCGTCGTGCTCAAGACGCTGGGTCTTCGCCGCAACGATGAGACCTATCATCAGGCGGCGCGCTTTTGGGCCAAGATTTTTGGCATTAACTTCGTCCTGGGGGTGGTGACCGGGATCCCCATGGAATTTCAGTTCGGCACGAACTGGTCGCACTTCTCGCGTTTTGCCGGAGGCGTGATTGGCCAGACATTGGCCATGGAAGGCATGTTCGCCTTCTTCCTCGAGTCGGCGTTTCTGGGCCTGTTCTTGTATGGAGAGAAACGGCTCAGCCCGCGGGCGCACTGGTGGTCGGCGGTCGCAGTGTTTCTCGGATCGTGGCTGTCCGGATATTTCATCATCGCCACCGATGCCTGGATGCAGCATCCCGTGGGCTATGCGAAAGCTGCCGACGGATCGGTGCAGCTCGCCAGCTTTTGGGCTCTGGTCTTGAATCCTTGGGCGTGGTGGCAGTACGCCCACAACATGAGTGGCGCCGTGATCACGGGAGCGTTCGTCATGGCCTCCGTGGGCGCGTTCTATCTGCTGTGGGGAAAGTTTGAAGCCCACGGCCGCATCTTCGTACGACTGGGCGTTGTGGCCGGGCTGATCTTCAGTGTCTTGCAGCTTTTTCCCACCGGCGACGGCCAGGGCCGCCTGATTGCCGAGAACCAGCCGGTCACTTTGGCCGCCATGGAAGCCTTGTTTGCCAGCCAGCCCGGAGCACCTCTGGTGCTGGTCGGCCAGCCCAATGTGGATGAGCGGAAGATCGACAATCCGCTGGTCATTCCGAACGCGCTCAGTTTTCTTACCTACCGTGCGTGGAAGGCGCAGGTGAAGGGACTGAATGCCTTCCCCGAAGATCAGTGGCCGTCCAACATTGCACTGCTTTACTTCAGCTATCACATTATGGTCGGGCTGGGCACGATCTTCATCGCCGTCTCGGTAGTGGCCGCGTTCCTGCTGTGGCGCGGCAAATTGTTTTCCAGCCACTGGATGCTGTGGATTCTGCTGTTGGCTTTGCCCTTCCCGTACATTGCAAATACCGCTGGGTGGGTAACCGCAGAACTGGGGCGGCAGCCCTGGTTGGTCTATGCGCTTATGCGCACGGCAGACGGTTATTCGAAGACAGTCTCAGCAGGGAACGGCATGTTCACCTTGCTGGGTTTCATGGGCATGTATACGGTGCTCGGAATTCTCTTCTTGTTTCTGGTACGCCGCGAAATTGAGCAAGGCCCCGAAGCGGAGGCTGTATCGGGCCACTAGAAGTAGCGCCGCCGTCTCGGCGGCTGTCGTCGGGGCGTCCCGGCCCCACGCGAGGCGGCATGTCGTCGGGAAGTGATGTCGACAGATGTCAAGAACGATTTTGGGAAGGGCACGGTTGAGCCGTGCCACCAGCGTCAAACCAGAATGCGGGCTTTAGCCCCTGAGGGCCCGCGCAGCAAGCGAGGATTACGATGGCAACGCTTTGGTTCATGATCGTCGCAGTAATGGTGGCAGCGTATGTAGTGCTCGATGGCTTCGACCTCGGCGCCGGCGTGATCTACCTCGGCGCCGCCAAAACGCCCGAAGAGCGTCGCAGCATCATGCGCGCTATCGGCCCCGTGTGGGACGGAAACGAAGTCTGGCTACTCGCCGCCGGTGGCACCCTCTACTTCGCTTTCCCCTTACTCTATGCCTCGAGTTTCAGCGGCTTCTATCTGCCACTCATGATCGTGCTCTGGCTGCTGATGCTGCGGGGAATCGGCATTGAACTGCGTTCGCACATGAAGAACCCCGTCTGGGCGGGATTCTTCGACGTCGTCTTCTGTGTCTCGAGCGCGCTGCTAACAATCTTTTTCGGAGCCGCCCTGGGCAATGTCGTCCGCGGCGTTCCTCTCGGAACCGATGGCTACTTCTTCGCACCTCTGTGGACCAACTTCCAGGTCGGCGCAAACCCCGGCATCCTCGACTGGTACACCGTTCTCACCGGAGTGATCGCGCTGGTCACGCTGACCGCGCACGGTTCCTTATACATTGCTGTGAAAACGGAAGCGGATGTGAACCGCCGTGCGCGGCTCGTGGCGCAATGGGCGTGGCCGCTGCAACTGCTGCTGACCATTGTCGGATTGATAGCAACGATGTACGTGCGGCCCACGGTTCTCGACAATTACAAACAGCATGCCATCGGATTTCTGATCCCCGTGGTGGTGTTCGGCAGCCTTGCGGTCATGATCTACGCCATGCGCAAGGGCCAAGACCCGGCGAAGGAGAAGCTTGCCTTCTTCGCCTCAGCCATCTACATCGTGGGCATGCTCGTCGGGGCGGCATTCGCGCTTTATCCCGTGGTGCTTCCGGCCAGCACCGATCCTGCCCGCAACCTGACCATCTACAACACCGCGGCCGGCCAGCACGGCCTAACCGTCGGACTCACCTGGTGGATTCTTGGGATGATCCTCGCTCTCGGTTACTTCACCCTGCTGTTCCGCATGTTCAAGGGCAAAGTGCGGCTGGAAGGCGAAGGGTATTGAACTAAGCGGGTGGAACATCCCCGTTCTAAAGCCATTCCTTGTTGCTCAGGGCAAACTGGCGTGAATACCCAGATTTTCGGCGGCCTGGCGGAGTCGCTTATCTCTTGTCCACAGAAGCGTGGGCGAATCGATCAATACAGAGGCGATTAAGTGTGCGTCGGTCAGGCCGATGCCCAGGCCGTACAAACGACGAGCCTCAATCGTCAGTCGCAGTTCGCTCAGTCGTGCCACGCGCACCTGCGGTAAAAGGTCCAGCAGTGCAAGCGTCCGGGTGCGCTCCTTTAGGGATCCCAACGCAAGTTCCGCAATGATGAACGGATGAATGACAATCTGGCCCAGGTCAAGATGCCTACGCATTTCTTTGTTGCCCGAGCGCAGATGATCAATCCAAATCGAGGTATCTGCGAGAATCAATTCTTCCCCAACCTGCGGCGTGGAATCTTCTCCAACTCCGGCATTGTGCCTCCCAGGGAGGCCAGTCTGCGAGCGCTTTCCCGCTCGATGAGCGCTTTGAGAGCTTCACGAATCAAGGCCGTTTTTTCCGCTACTCCAGTGAACTCCTGGGCGATGCGTACGAGATCGTCATCCAGCGCAACCGTGGTTCTCATAGAAGTTCCTCGCATCAATCATAGCATCGAATGATGTCGTAATCTATGCCTTCCCGTTAAGCGGCAGAGCCATCCCTGGCAACTACGTTTCGGTGTCGACCTAGATCTTCTATTTTCTTGATCCCTTAGCTCTAAAATCTTTCTTTCCTTTGACTTGCGGCTCTCGGGTATGGCGTAATCCGCGCAAAATATTGAGCCGCAAGCGCTTGTTGGCAAAATATTGTGGAATAAGGAGTTAGCTTCACATTCCAAGCGGCCCGATGCGAGGGCCGGGGCGAACTCGAAGAAAGTATCTGCGCGCATATTCACAATTCTGCTCTCTGCCTTTTTCTCGGTAAAGGTTGTTCGTCACAGAAAGCAGATTTTAGGCTGTGGATAAAGATAAAGAGGAAGGAGACACTACAAAGGAGACACTACAGAGGAGGGTGCCAAAAAGCCCCGCCCAAGCGGAGCTTGGACGGGGCACCCTCGTAGCTTTAGCCTGGGCCAGACCCCTAGGAACCGAGGGACTGCCCCAACTCTGTATAATCGAAGAGGGTTCTGCCTTATCTTCGCAATTCTTATCTGGAGTGTGATCTTTTGAACGCACATATGCCGCATCAGCATGGACCCGCGCAGCAGGGGCCGCAACCGCTGCCGGGCGTGGACGCCATCATCGCCGTGGGTTCGGGAAAGGGGGGCGTCGGCAAGACCACGCTGGCCGTGAACCTGGCCGTAGCTCTGGTCAAGATGGGACACAAAGTCGGCCTGCTCGATGCGGACGTGTACGGTCCCAACGTCCCCCTCATGTTGGGGGTCAGCGATCAGCCGCGAATGGTCGGCGAGAACCGCATTGAGCCGATCCAGGCGTTTGGCTTGAAAGTAATTTCTGTCGGATTCCTCAACCCCGGCGACAAGCCCATCATCTGGCGCGGCCCCATGCTGCACCAGATCGTCCGCCAGTTTCTGGGCCTGGTGGAGTGGGGACAACTCGACTATCTCATCGTCGATCTGCCGCCGGGCACGGGTGACATCGCGCTCTCGCTGGTGCAGACCGTGCCGCTGACGGGCGCGGTGGTCGTCTCGACCCCCTCCGACGTTTCGCTGCAGGACGCGCGCAAGGCCATCGAAATGTTCCGCCAGATGAAGGTGGACGTGGTGGGCGTGGTGGAGAACATGAGCTATTTCACCTGCCCGCACTGCCAGCACGAGGTGGACATCTTCTCCCGCGGCGGCGCCGAAAAAATGGCGAAGCAGTTTGGCGTCTCGTTCCTGGGCAATATCGCACTCGACCCCGAAGTCCGCAAATCCGGCGACGGCGGCACGCCCGTGGTGCTGGAAGGCGAGAATTCGCCGCACGCCAAATCAATCTACGAATTCGCGAAGAACGTAGCCACGCGCACCGCGGAGATCAGGGCAAACGCCCCAGCCAGCGTGATCCAGATCCAGTAAACGGATCTCAACGACAGAGGACGCAGGGGCGCACAGAGTAATTTGCTCTGTGGTCTTCTGTGACCTCTGTGGGGTTAATTCTTTTCGAATCGCTCGAAACGAAAGATCGTATCCGGCTGGTGGTCCTTCAGAATCAACTTCGCGGTCATCTCGCCGACAGCCGGGCCATGCTTAAACCCGTGTCCCGAGCCGCCGCCCACGATCCACACGTTCTCGATCGCCGGATGCCGGTCGAGAATGAAGTGACCGTCCGGAGTCTGCTCGTACTGGCAAACGCGAGTCTCCACCAGCGGCGCATCCTTCAGGGCAGGGAAGCGAAACCCAACATACTCGCGAATGTCCTTTAGAGTCTCCTGACTGACCACGCGCTCGCCCGCCGTAGGATCGAATGCCGCCCCGCGCGTGTCATCCGCGATCTTGAATCCGCGGCGGTCGCTGCCTGGAATTCCGTAACGAAAGCGCCCGCGATGATCGGCCCAAACCGGCAGATGCCGATCGCTGAAACGGTCATCCCCCGCAGGCGTGCCAAAAAAGAAAACGTCTTGCTTAGTGGCCTGCACCAAGTCCCCGACGGCTCGAGGAAACAGCTTGCCCAGCCAAGGCCCGCAAGCAAACACATAGCGGTCGGCCTTCAGCCGCGAGCCATCTGACAGGGCAAGGCTGCGCATCGGCCCGCTCTCTAGCCCATCGGCCAGCACTGCGAGCTGCCGGTACTTGCCCCCCGCCGCAATAAAAGCTTCGACGACCGCCTGGCAGCTGGCGCGCGCGTCCAGATATCCGCACTCGGGCTCGAAGATTCCCCACTCGATTCCTTCAAAGTGAATCTGCGGCCAGCGTTTCTTCATCTGCACCGTCGAGAGTTCCCGAAACTTAATCTTCGCCGCTCGCAGCATCTCCACCGAGCCGCGCTCGAACGCATCGTCCCGGCCAGAAGCCATCCACAGCACGCCGGTGCGATGAAGAAACTGCCGCTTCCACCGCCGCTCGTATTTCTGCCAGAGTTTGAGGGCGCGGGCAGCCATCTCTGTGTAGGGTTGATTGGGCCCGTAGGTGCCGCGCATGACCCGCGTCTCCCCGCCCGAAGAGGCCCGCGAATTTCCCGGCCCCCAGGCGTCGAGCAGCGTGACCCGCGCCCCGCGCTCCAGAAGATGCAGCGCAGTCCAGCCACCGAACGCCCCGGCCCCGATGACTGCAACATGAGTTTCCATAGAAGGAAGTAGAGGATACCAGCAGAATAGATTTCGAGGTTTCGAAGGTTTCAAAGTTTCCAAACCTCCAAATCCGAGTTCGAATGAACTATGACAGTTTGAAACTCGAAACCTTGAAACCTGAGACCATTGACAGCGCCCCACCCCCTTCCTAGAATCCGAACAGGATGCGAACTTTGATCCAAAAGCCAACCTTCTGCATCTAAAATAGTTAGGTAGAATGAATCGGAAGCAGTTTCGCCCCCCGGCCGCCGCCGCTTGGACCGAGACAACTGACAGAATAAAGTATGCCCGCTGACCCCAATATCGGGAATCGCGAACGCGAAATCCTGACCGCCATCGTGGAGACGTTCATCACCACGGGCGAGCCCGTTGGTTCGCGGACGCTCGCGCGCTCCAACCGCGAGGGGCTGAGTCCCGCGTCGATCCGGAATGTGATGGCCGACCTCTCGGATGCCGGCTTCCTCGAACAGCCGCATGCCTCCGCCGGCCGCGTGCCCACGACCGAAGCGTATCGCTATTATGTCGAACAGATCTCTGGCACTGCCCGTCTGGCGCCTCAGGAACAAACCATGATCTCCGATTCGCTCGCCGGCATCACCGACGTGCAGGAGTTCATGGAGCGCACCTCGCACGTCCTTTCGCTGATTTCGCGCAACGTGGGCGTGACCGTCGCCACAAGCGGTCCGAAGAATGCGCTGGAGCACGTCTATTTCTCGCGCCTCGGCGACCAGAAAGTATTGGCCGTGCTGGTCACCCGTTCCGGCCTGGTGCGCGACCGCGTCCTGCGCCTCGACTTATCGCAGTCCGACCTGGACATGGCCGCCCGCTACATCAACGAAAATTTTCGCGGCTGGACCATGGAATCCATGCGTGCGGAACTTGCTCGCCGCCTGGAGCAGGAGCGCAGCGAATACGACCGCCTGATGAACTCGATCGAGCAGCTTTACAAGCAAGGCGCGTTGGCGGCCGAGCATGGCTCGCAAGTCGTCTTCGTCGAAGGCGCGGCCAACCTCGTCACTGGCGAGCAAGACCGGCAGCGTCTGCAGGAGATGCTTAAGACGCTGGAGGAAAAAGAAAAGGTCGTCCAACTTCTCGGAGCCTACCTCGACGTAAGACAGGAGGCGGTGCGCGTGGTCATCGGACTCGACCAAGCTTTGCCCTCGATGCAGAATTTCGTGCTGATTGGAGCCCCCGCGCACTCTGGTAACGAAGTCATGGGTTCGCTGGCCGTGATTGGCCCCACGCGCATGGATTATCAGCACACCATAACCGCAGTCTCCTATATCGCGCGCCTATTCGACAAGATCTTGAATGAATCGGAGTAAAGAACACGCTGCTATGAAGAAATCAAACGGAAAATCAGAAACGGAAATGGCAGGCCTTGATCTGGAACACGAACTTCCTCCCGCGGACGGCGATGAACGCCCCTCGGAAGCGGCGCCAAGCGGAGTAGTGTCGGAGGAAGCATTCGGTCCCGCTGCAGAATTGCAGAAGCTGAAGGCCGAACGCGACTCCTTGCTCGACCGCCTGGCGCGGGCTCAAGCCGAGTTCGAGAACGCCCGTCGCCGCGCCAGCAAAGAACAGCAAGACTTCCGCGACTACGCCGCTGCCGATGCAATCAGGGTGTTACTACCGGTCATCGACAGCTTCGAGCGCGCCCTGCAGGTCAAATCCGACCCCGGCGACTTCCGCAGCGGCGTCGAACTCATCTACAAGCAGTTGCAGGATGCACTGGCGAAGCTCGGGGTGCGTGCCATTCCCGCCAAGGGAGAACCGTTCGATCCGCACGTTCATGAAGCGATCGAGATGGTGGAAACCTCCGATGTGGCCGACCACGAGGTGCTCGAAGAATTGCAGCGCGGCTACAAGTTCAAAGACCGCCTGCTGCGCCCGGCAATGGTCAAGGTCGCAAAGAATCCCTGAAGAGTAGGACGGCGAGAAACGGGCAACCATCCGGCCCCAGCTTGCCCACATTTTGTATTTTGAAGAAAGGTTTACTCTGACCACCAACGCAAAACGTGACTACTACGAAGTGTTGGGCGTGACCCGCACCGTGACGGAACAGGAACTCAAGAGCGCCTATCGCAAGCTCGCGCTGCAGTTTCATCCCGACCGCAATCCCAACAATCCCGACGCAGAAGAAAAATTCAAGGAAGTCAGCGAAGCCTACGCCGTGCTCGCCGACACCGACAAGCGCGCCGTCTACGACCGCTACGGCCACGCCGGCCTGGGCGGCGGCGCCGGGCAGGCTGCCGGCTTCGATCCCACCGTCTTTCAGGACTTCAGCGACATCTTCGGCGAATTCTTCGGCTTCGGCGACATGTTCGGTGGCGGCGGTGGCGGCGGGCGCCGCCGCAGTCGCGTGCAGCGTGGCGCTGATCTCCGCGAAGATCTGACCCTCGAGTTCGAGCAAGCCTTCTTCGGCACGGAGTCCCAGGTTATGGTTCGCCGCCACGAGGCTTGCGAAGACTGTCGTGGTTCCGGTGCGGCGCCAGGGAAGGGTCCCACCACTTGTCGATCCTGCGCTGGCCGGGGTCAAGTCCGCTACCAGCAGGGATTCTTCAGCATCGCTCGCACTTGTCCCGCGTGCCAGGGCACAGGCAGCGTCATCACCGATCCCTGTCCCAAGTGCAAAGGCGAAGGCCGCATTCTGCGCCAGCGCACGGTAGACGCCAAGGTTCCCGCCGGTGTCGAGGACGGAACGCGAATTCGTTTTTCCGGCGCAGGCGAAGTTGGCGCCTTCGGCGGCCCTGCCGGAGATTTGTATGTAGTGCTGCACGTGAAAGAGCATCCCTTCTTCGCCCGCGAAGGCAACGACCTGCACTGCGTCGTCCCCATCTCGGTAGCGCAAGCGGCCATGGGCGCGGAGATTCGCGTGCCTACCATGGACGGCGAGCACACGCTGAAGATTCCCGATGGCACTCAGCCCGGTTCAACCTTCCGCATCCGCAACAAAGGCGTGCCCGTACTGAACGGACACGGCAAAGGTGATCTGTACGTCGAAGTCCGCGTCCAGGTCCCGACCAAGCTGAACAAGCGCCAGAAAGAATTGCTGCAAGAGCTCGACGCCCTCTCGAAGGTCGACAATCAGCCCTTGCTGCGTTCGCTACTCGGCAAGATGAAAGACATATTCGGATAGCATAGAGACGGGCCACGGCAGTCGGGAAGGGCACGACTTCAGTGGTGCCGCTGGCGCCCCGAATCGTTGGCGGCTTTAGCCGCCGAGGTGCGGCTTCTCCCATGACCCGCCGCCGATGGATCGCTGATGAAGTCTCGGACAACCATGCTGCTATTACAGGCGATCACGCCGATCATCTGATCCGGGTCCTCCGGGCTCGAGTAGGACAGGAATTCGATATCGCCACCGGTGCGGTTGTGCGGCGCGGACGTGTCGCGACGATCAAAGAAAACCGAGTCGAGTTCGAACTGGAGGAAGAAGTCTCCGCGGCACCCGCAGTCAACGTCACCCTTCTGCTCGCCGTCTTCAAGTTCGATCGCATGGAATGGGCGATTGAAAAATGCACCGAATTGGGCGTCTCGCGAATCGTGCCCCTAATCGCCCGTCGAACGGACGCGCACTTGGCTGCAGCTTCGGCCAAACGCGCCGAACGCTGGCGCAGAGTCGCGCTCCAGGCCGCCGAGCAATCGCGCCGCGCATCTCCGCCCGAAATCGCTTCTCCGATCAAGCTGCCAGACGCGGCGGGCCTAACCGGCGCCGTGCGGATTGTGCTGGCAGAATCTGAACAGCGGACTCTACTGCGCGATGTTCTCGCGTCACACCCGCCCGAAGGCGAGATTCTTCTGGCAATCGGTCCCGAAGGCGGTTGGGATGAAAATGAGTTGCAGCTCTTTCAGAGGGCCGGATGGATCTCCGCCTCTCTGGGGCCCACGATTCTGCGCGCCGAGACCGCGGCCATCGCGGCCACTGCAATCACAATCTCAGAACTCACTTAGTAGAGCCGCCGTCCCGGCGGCTGTCCGGCTGAGCGTCTCGCTCGCCACGTTGTAGCAAGTTAAAATGTCCGGTTTTCTTGGCACGTGAATTCTCCGGTTTGAGTGAAGCGACCAGCCGTCGTCTGGGTAGTGGGCCATCCTCACTTCGGCAAGTGATATCCTGCTCCCAATGCCGTCACCGAAGTCGAATTCCCGTCCCGCTCCATTCACTCCCGACGATCGCCAGCGCGAAGCCATCGAGCACGTCCACGGACCCATGCTGGTGGTCGCGGGCGCCGGCACTGGCAAGACCTCGGTCTTGACTCACCGCATTGAGCGCCTGGTCCGCGAGGGCCACGCTTACCCCCACGAGATCCTCGCCCTCACCTACACGAAGAACGCCGCCAACGAAATGCGCGACCGCGTCGGCAAGCTGCTTGGCGGCAAAGAAGTGAACGCCGCGACGTTCCACGACTATTGCCTCGACATGCTCAAGCGCGCCCACAAAGACTTCGGCGTTCTCGACGACAAAGATCTCTGGATCTACCTGCGCCGCCGCATCCGCGAGTTGCGTCTCGAACATTACATCCGCGCCGCCAACGTTGCCGAGTTCCTGAACGACCTGCTGGATTTCGTCAGCCGCTGTCACGATGAACTGGTTACGCCCGAAAAGTACGCGCAGTACGTAGAACGCCTGGAGCGCAAAGAAGTTCCCATCCCACGCGTCGCGAAATCCAAGAATGTGCTCGATGACGCCGAAGTCCTCGGCCGCTGCCGCGAAATTGTCCGCGTCTTCACTACCATGGAGGGCTGGCTCGCCGAAGAAAATCTCGGCACCTTCAGCCACATGATCACCCGCGCCCACGCCTTATTGCACAGCGACGAAACCGTTCTATCCGAGGCGCGTGCCCGCGCCCGCTTCATCCTCGCCGACGAATTTCAAGACGCCAACTTCGCCCAGATTCAGATTCTCGCCCGCCTTGCCGGAGCCGGTGGCAACATCTTCGCCGTCGGTGATCCCGACCAAGCCATCTACCGCTTTCGCGGGGCATCCAGCGCGGCCTTTGAGCTTTTCGATCGTCACTTTCCCAGCGCCAAACGAGTAGTCCTCGAAAAGAACCGCCGTTCGACCACTCCCATCCTCCGCAGCGCCTTCGCCCTGATCGATGAGAATCCGCCTGTATTCGCCACGCACCCCAACGCCGCATCCGTCTATCGGCGTACGCCACTTCTGTCTGCGCGCGAGGAGGAAGCCGCAAAAGCAGGCGCGCAGCTTTCCAGCCCACCAGTGTCGGTGGTCGTTCTCACCAGTAGAGACGCAGAAGGGCCGGATCTAGTCGGTTCCATCCGGGATGCGCAAAAAAAATCGAAATGCAAATGGTCCGACTTCGGCATTCTCTACCGTTCTCACTTCCACCGTGACGAAGTCGTGCACGAACTGGCCGAAGCCGACATCCCGTTCGTCATCGAGAGCATGGACATCTCCGATACTCCGGAAGCTCGCGACCTGTTTGCCTGCCTGCACGCGGTCGTCTCCGCCGGCGACGACGTCAGCCTGTTTCGCGTAGCCGCCCTGCCACGATTTCACGTAAATCCCGAACAGCTCCGCCAAGTCATGCGGGCCATAGCCCGGGACAACCGAGAAGCCCATGTCGTCCCTCTTTCCTCCGCACTCGACCGGGTCGACGGAGGTGCGGATGTTCTCGCCGCCGTTCAGCGCGCCCGTGAAGAAATCCGTCGCCGGCAAGCGAAAGCTGGCGCGGCGCTCGACATCATCGTCAAGCAGTTTGTACTCGATGCCCAGTCGCCCATTCTTCAGGCCGCCCTGCACTTCGTAAACGAATGGGAAAAGAAAAAGCTGAACAAGACGACAGAACTGGAAGAACTGGTCGACTATCTCGGATACTTCCGCGAGGCCGGGGGTGTGATCCCGATGGAAGCACGCGAGAGCGAGAACGCGGTTCGCCTCATGACCGTGCACGGCGCCAAGGGTCTGGAGTTCCCCCATGTCTCCATTCTCCGCGCCAATTCGAACTCATTCCCCTGTTCGTACAGAGAAACGCTGGTCGCCTTTCCCAGGGAACTGCGCGATGCGGATTCCGTAACGGAGGCCGACGACAAGACTCTTCACGACGAGGAGGAGCGCCGCCTGTTCTACGTCGCCATGACCCGTGCCCGCGACTCACTCCACATCTATGCGCGAGAGGGAACCGGCAAAATCAACAAGACCCCGGCAGGCTACATGCGGGACCTGATTGCGGATAAGAGCCTCACTCGCTGGCTGACCGCGATCCCGGCGCGCGGCACGCAGACAAGTCTCGACATCTTCGCCGAAACGTCTCTGGCCTACCCAGCCGAGTCGCAAACCAACGTATGGTTCGAGCTCCCGGTCCTCGACGGTTTGCATACTCGTCTCAGCGCGTCTGCCGTTGACACCTACGAGCGCTGCGGACTGCAGTTCAAACTCGACCGAGACTGGCGTTTGTCGGCCAGACCAGCTGCGGCGATGCAATACGGCGCTGCCATCCATCGCATCCTCAAGACTTATTTCGATTCTGTAAACCTCGGGCGTGCCAAGACCGACGAAGAACTCATCGACCTCTTCCGCCTCGATCTGGCCGAGGCTAAGATTCAGGAAGCGTACCAGCACGAACTCTACGAGCAGCAAGGCATCGCTCAGTTGCACGAGTTCCTTGCCTCCGCCCGAACTCTCCCGCCTCCGCAGGTTCTGCACACCGAACAATCCTTCGAGATTCGCGTGGGTGCGACCTCGGTCGTGGGCCGGATCGATCGCATCGACCGCCGACCCGACGGCACGGTCGCCATCATCGACTACAAGACCGGCAAGGCTCGCGATCAGGAAGACGCCGACGAGAGCCTGCAGTTGTCCCTCTACGCCATCGCTGCCAAGGAGAAGTGGGGATACACCGTCGGTGCGCTGATTTTTTACAACCTCGAGGAGAATGTCCCCGTCATCACGACCCGCACCGAGGCACAACTGCTTGGCGCCCGCAGCCGTGTGGAAGATGCGGCCCAGGGAATCGCCGACGGCAAGTTCGTAGCGAAACCTGGGATGCACTGCAATTTCTGTGCGTATCGGAGTCTATGTCCGGTGAAGGAGAAGCGGATTCCGCATCGAGTCGAGAGCGTGGCCGTACGGCCGAATTAGCCGGACACCCTGGAACATTCGCGCCTCAAAAAACTTAGGGGACGCTTTTGAGCGTCCCCTTTTGACTTCGTACTGAACTTTCTTAGTGCTTCTTTTTCTTCTTTGCCTTTTTCTTGGTTGCCATTGTTCCTATTCTCCCTTCCATTCTTCATGGAAAATGTCGCAGCGGTCTTCTACTGCAACTAGTTGATGTATAGAGTTAATGAAAAATGAAGTCAAGAAAAAAATGACGAGCGGACTTCGCAAGTCGTGACACCAAAGTCACCGCGACAGAGTTTTCGGAAGCAAAAGTCAAGAAGTTTTTCGAAGACTGCATCGAGCCACAGATGATTTTTCCTCCGCAAGCACATCATGACTCGTCTTGAACTCGCAAGCGGCGACAGGAATCGCACCGCATCAGTCCAACAACGCCAGCCCACGGATTCACTCGGCGGCGACGCATTCCCCGTTCCAGCATCTATAATGAAAAGCGCGAAATCTTCGCGGGAGCTTGATCCATGGCCTCTTTTGACGATGTTGTTATCATCTCCGGCTGCCGCACCGCGGTGGGAAAGTTTCAGGGCAGCCTGTCCGATTTCAGCGCCCCGCAACTCGGCGCCATCGCAGTCCGTGAGGCTGTCAAGCGCGCCGGCATCGATCCCGCGCAAGTCGATGAGTGCATCATGGGCAACGTCGTCTCCGCCGGCCTCGGCCAGAACCCCGCGCGCCAAGCCGCCATCTTCGGCGGACTGTCTCCCGCGACAGGTGCCATGACAATCAACAAGGTCTGCGGCTCAGGATTGAAATCTGTCGCTCTCGCAGCCCAGGGGGTGCAGACCGGAAACAGTTCCATCGTCGTCGCTGGCGGAATGGAATCCATGACCAACGCTCCCTACCTTCTGCCGCAAGCCCGCAAGGGCTACCGCCTCGGCAACGCGCAGATCGTCGACTCCATGGTGCACGACGGCCTTTGGGACATCTACAACGACTACCACATGGGCATTACCGGCGAGAACGTTGCCGAGAAATACGGCATCACCCGCGAAGAGCAGGATCAGTTCGCCCTGAACTCGCACCGCAAAGCGCTGTCCGCGATCAAAGAGTGCCGCTTCAAGTCGCAGATCGTTCCGGTGGAGATTCCCGCGAAGAAAAAGGGCGCGCCGCCCGCGATTTTTGATAAAGACGAGAGTCCGCGCGAAGACACCACCATCGAAGTCCTGCGATCCCTGAAGCCCGCCTTCAAGAAAGACGGCACCGTTACCGCCGGCAACGCCCCCGGCGTCAACGACGGTGCCGCCGCCCTGATCGTTACCAGCGCGCAGCGCGCCAGCGAACTCGGCGCGAAGCCCATGGTCCGCATCGTGGCGCAAGCGACCAGCGGAGTCGAACCGAAGTGGGTGATGATGGCTCCCGTCGGCGCGGTCCGCACCATCTGGGAGAAGACTGGATGGAAAAACGAAGACGTCGACCTCTACGAACTCAACGAAGCATTCTCGGTGCAGGCGCTGGGAGTCATGCGCGAGTTGAATCTGAATCCCGACAAGGTCAACGTGAATGGCGGCGCCGTCGCCATCGGCCACCCGATCGGCGCCAGCGGCGCCCGCGTACTGGTGACGCTGATTTACGAGATGATCCGCCGTGACGTGAAACGCGGCATCGCCGCCCTCTGCCTCGGTGGAGGAAATGCCGTCGCGATGGCAGTCGAGCGCTAGAAGACTCACGGAGAGACAGCCGCCTCGGCTGTCTAAGCTGGAGCGAAGCTCCGCGCCTATATCCAGAGCCTGGTTCACCAAATCCATCGACCACGGAAATGTCGGAGGATCATCCCACCGGCGACACCGGCAGGGTCACCGTGAACACCGCGCCGCCGTCCGGAGCATTGGCCGCTTCCACGCTGCCATTGTGCTCCTTCATTACCGACTTGCAGATGCTCAGCCCCAACCCTGTGCCGCGCCCCGGCCGCTTCGTCGTGTAAAAGGGATCGAAGATGCTCGACAAGGTTTCCTTTGGGATGCCCGGCCCATCGTCGTGGAAGCTGACCCACACCGAATCGTCTCCTCTGCCCAATCGAATCCTCAGCGTACCTTTATCCCGCACCTCGCGGATCGCATGCTCAGCATTCAGAATCAGATTCAGGAAGACCTGCATCAACTGGTGCGGATCGCCCTGCGCATACGGCACCCCAGTCTCTTTCAGAAAATCCACTGTAATGTTGTTCTTGCGCAGCGAATAAGCATGCAAGTTCAACGTCCGCTCCACCACTTCCACCAGATTGATCCTGCTCTTGCCCGGCGCCGGCGGACGCGAGAAATAGGTCAAATTCTGCACAATCTCCGCAGCCCGTCGAGCCTGCTGCTGCAACATTGCCAGTTGCTTGCGGGAGGTTTCGTTGGTCTCAGTATCTTGCAGCAGTTCGCTCACACCCATGATGCTGGTCAGAGGATTGTTGAGTTCGTGGGCGACGCCCCCAATCATCGCGCCCATTGCCGCCAGTCGCTCGCTCTGCACAATCTGCTGTTCCAGCTTTCGTTCGACTGTGATATCGCGCACCGAAATAATGACTCCGCTAATCTTCCCCTCTGCGTCGACCAGTTGGCTGCCCGCAGCCCGCATCGTTCGCCAGTTCCCATCGCGGTGCCGTGCTCCATATTCCTCGGACGCGAACGCCTGCTTGCCGGAGACCACAGCGTGGTAAAGAGAAGCCATCTCCGGCGAATGACCGTCCATGTCAGAAATCTTTTTCCCCAGCATGTCTCGCGGCTCGTAGCCTAGAAGCTCGCGAGCCCGGGAGCTGGCGAACGTGTAGCGTTCCTCAAGATCCACCACCAGAATCAGATCCGGGAAACTCTCCAGCAGCCGGCTGCGGAACTCTTCCTGCTGTGCCAGTTGTCGCTCCATCTTCCGCTTTTCCGTGATGTCCACCAGGGTCCCCTGATAGCGGATGATGTTCCCCGACGTGTCCCAAACCGCCCGCGAGGAGTCCAGAAAGATCGCGGCCGTTCCATCCTTGCGCCGCAGTTTGATTTCGCGCGTGCGCACGCCTCCGCGATCGTCAACCGCCCGCCCCAGCACCGGTTGACCCGGATCGAAATTCAATGCCGCCGGTTCCGCTGCCAACAGATCGCTCTTCTCCACATATCCCAGCATGCTCACCAGCGCCGGATTCGCATCCAGCAAATGCCCCTCGGGAGTGCTGAAGTAAACTCCCTCCTGCAAAGTTTCGAACAATTCGGTGAAGCGCAGCTCTTTCTCGCGCTGCTCGGTCACATCGCGCCCCAGCATGCTCGCGCCGACGATTTCATCGCCTTTCACGATTCCATTGAGCACGCACTCAAAATAAAGCGGCCGCGACTTGTTCTTTAATCGGACTTGCACGGTCCCGGCCCAACGCTTCTTTTCCAGAAAGCGCCCCAGACCGCGTTCCACGTCTGCTTGGGTCGGCTCGTCGACGAAATCGTAGATCTTGCGCCCAATCAGCTCGGAATAAGTCAAGCCAGTGATCTCGGTGATGCGCTTGTTGACCGTTCGCATCGTCCCGTCGAGCGACACCGCGCACGCCGGATCATCAAAGGAGTCGATCAACTCCTTGAAGTTGCGCTGCGAACGCAGGATCACCTGGCTGAGTTGGTCAAGTTGCTCTTCGGAAGGCGCTGCCCCCACGTGCTCCTGCAACCCGTGCAGCAGACCTTTAAGTTCGCTGACTTCGCGTCGCCGCCCATAGGCGTACACCGCGAACAGGATCGACAATACCAGCACCCCGATCGGGATGGCGCGAAGTTGAAACGGAATGTTCTCCAGCCGCTCCCACAGCAGCCCCGACAGCGCCACCGCCAGCAAAACCATGAATCCCAGCGCCCATCGCCACAATTGAGATTCTTCTCGTTCCAGATTTCCAGGAGGACGAGGGGGGCGAGACGGGTTACCGGGGTCCAGGCTCATGAGCGAAGTACCGATCTTAACTAAAGAGCCATCCTACTTGGATAGATGCAGGCCGAACAACCGCTTTGTTGGATATTTTGGTACGCGAGGCATCCATCGTAGCCCGATTTGGCGCATGCGTAGTGTTGCAAGACCCCGCGAACAGGGGAAGGGCACGACTTCAGTCGTGCCGAAACGCCCGCACGTGAAGTCGGCTTTAGCCGCTGGGGGTTCGCCGTCTAACCCGTTTTCCACAGATCACCGGGTGACATCCGTCACAGCCAGCACCGCATTCCTATCCTTAAGGTAGGTATCTGGCACATCAGGACTTGGTGTGCCCGCGGGCACCACCCGCCACATGCTCTACAAGACTCTCAGCGCCGCCGTCTACGGCATCGACGCCAACATTATTCAGGTGGAAGTCGACTGCTCCGGCATCAAGTGCGACCAGGACCACTTCCACACCGTTGGCCTGCCCGACGCCGCCGTCCGCGAAAGCCGCGACCGCGTCCGCGCCGCGTTGAAAAACTGCGGCTACGACATCCCGCCCACGCACATCACCATCAACCTCGCCCCCGCCGACATCAAGAAAGAAGGTTCTGGATTCGACCTACCCATGGCCCTCGGCATCGTTGGAGCCTACGGCGGCCTCACCAAAAAAGATATTCCGGATTGCTTGTTCGTCGGCGAACTGTCGCTCGACGGCGGCGTGCGCAGCGTTCGTGGCGCGCTTCCCATTGCCATCGAGGCGCGCGGAAAGAAAATCTCCCGTATGGTCGTCCCCGAAGCGAACGCGAAAGAGGCGGCAATGGTCTCCGGCCTGGACGTTTATCCCGTGCGCTCGCTACTCGACGTGATTCATTTCGTGAACTCGGGCAACGGAATTGTTCCCATCAAGGCCGACGGCGATTCGCTCCTGCGCGAATCCCAGCAGTTTTTCGTCGATTTCAAAGACGTCCGCGGCCAGCAAACCGCCAAGCGCGCCATCGAGATCGCCTGCGCCGGAGGCCACAACATCCTCATGATCGGCCCCCCCGGCTCCGGCAAGACCATGCTCGCCAAGCGCATGCCCACCATCCTGCCGCCGTTCACCTTCGAAGAAGCTCTAGAGACGACGAAGATCCACAGCGTCGCCGGAGTGTTAGATCCAGGTACCGGCCTGGTCGGGACTCGTCCCTATCGCTCGCCGCATCACACCATCTCCGACGCCGGCTTGATCGGCGGCGGCGTCATTCCTCGTCCCGGTGAAGTTTCGCTCGCCCACAACGGCCTGCTCTTTCTCGATGAACTCCCCGAATTCCCACGCAACGTTCTCGAAGTGCTCCGCCAGCCCTTGGAAGACGGCACCGTCAGCATCGCCCGCGCCTCCATGTCGCTAACGTTCCCAGCCCGCTTCATGCTGGCCGCGGCCATGAATCCCTGCCCCTGCGGTTTTCACAACGACCGTACCCGCGACTGCCAATGCACCACGCCGATGATCCAGCGCTACGTCTCAAAGATCTCCGGCCCGCTCATGGACCGCATCGACATCCATATTGATGTTCCCGCCGTGAACTACAAAGAAATGCGTTCCACCAACGAACCGGAAAGCTCAGCGAAGATTCGCGAGCGCGTCATCCGCGCCCGCCAGAAGCAACTGGAACGCTTCTCCACCTCCCGCGAAAAACTCTACTGCAACGCCCAAATGTCCTCGCGCCACATCCGCACCTTCTGCGAACTCTCCGCGGACTGCGAACGCCTGCTCGAACGCGCCATGACCCAGCAAGGCCTGAGCGCCCGCGCCCACGACCGCATCCTGAAAGTAGCCCGCACCGTCGCCGACCTGGAAGACTCCCCGAATCTTCAGCCCAAACACATCGCTGAGGCCATCCAATACCGCAGCCTCGACCGCACCTATTGGGCGTAAGGCAGCGGTAGAGAAACCTCATAAAGGAACCGAAAGAAGAACGAAGGCAGGGTCGGCTGCGCGAAAAGGCGGCACGCACTCCCGAAAATGCAGCCAGTGGCCGGCCCGAGTCAATAAGTGCTACGGGAATTTTTCGCCAACAGTCGCCCCACCCGGTTGAGTTGAAAGACCATCGCTGTTGGGGCGCTATGCGTTCTCCGCTTTTTCACAGATGAAAGCACTCGATGAACCCGCGTTCCAAAGGTTGAGTCGGCAAACGGTAGGGTTTCTGTACTTCCGGCCCGTTGAGCTTCTGGCGCAGAGCTCCTATTCTTCTCTAGAGCTAAGATTGAATGTGGAGCCTTCACGAACCGGAACGACCGTGATGGTACACCCTCCCAAGGAGATGCGATGAAGAATGCTTACGAAGTTTTGCGGCAGAAAGAAACAGACCTTGCCCGTGTGCGCCACGAAATCGAGAGCCTCTGGATCGTCGCCTCTCTACTTTCGGACGAATTGCCGTCCGAGGAACTGAGTAAAGAGTGCGCCAGATCAGCAGAGGAAACATTAGACCCCGGTTCAGAAAAGGCGACCGGAACGGACGGTCTGTTTTCCTCGATAAACCCTGCTCCGCGTCCAAGATTTTGGAACACCCTTAAGCGGCAAAAGTAGCTCGTGCTCGGGCAGGTGTCCACTCAAAACCCCGTCGATGAGTGTAATGGGGATGTTTCAACCGTTAGGTGCCACTCTCCGCTTCGTGCGGGGGTCTTCGAAAGACTGGAGCCGAATCGACAGCTGTTTCGACTCTTGGATCAATTTCCCAGCCTCGGCGATCAAAAAGACCGTATTCTTGTTTAGTTCCTCGATCTTGCGCCGCAACATCGAAGACTCTTCTTCGATCTTGCCTGGCAACGAAGACTCTTCTTGAGGTTGCGATCTGGTGATGACCTGCGAGCTGCTGAGCAGCATAGGGTGGCCTCCGATGCGGAATTATCAGATTGCACAAGAGACCGGCGCCCAGAACGGGTCGCGGCGGAGGGATGTGTAAAAGGACTTCTCGAGTATAGACCTCAATTCAGAGCAGATGCGAAGTAACTTTTGTAAACAACAGCACTCAGAACCCCCGGTTGCGGGGTCAACGAGTGATATGGGGATTTTTCGCCAACGATCCGCCGCAACCCCATTGACGGTCTTCAAGCATCACTTCTTATCAAACTGGAGAAACTCGACTGGGGCTCCATTCTCGACAATAAAAGCGACGGTCACGCCCGGTGAGGGTGAGTTGGGCGCAATAAGTATCTCTTTTCCGGCGATTTCAGCGGAGAGATCGTCCACTTCGAAGGCGACATGCGGAACAGTACGCACAAGTTCAGGGACCGGCGCTTCAGGTTCGAACCGCATCCACTCGATTCCGTAGGCGCTCGTTTCATATCCAGACACGAACGTCGCATAGTGCTCGATCAGGCGTTCACCTTCTCGACGCTCGGTAGTGGGAATTCCGATGTGATGGTACCGCCTCGTGGAAGCAACTGGTGACTTTTTCACGTGAATGAGTTTAGCCCATGACGGCATCTGTTTCGGTCAGTTGTTCAAATCAGGCGTCTCTAACAATGCGGCGGTGTCAAGCACTTTCGCGCACACTACAGCATGCACTCGGAGAAGAGCGCCATTTCGCTCTCGTCGAAAAATATGCCAACCCAACCAAGGCTCGCTCGCAATCAGTATTCAGGTCTGGAACTCGGTCCGACCCTTGCATCTCTTCGGTCACAACCTCGATCATGATTACTACTTCGAACTCCTCTGCGAAGAGGAGCGGGCTGCCCAATCAATTTCTCGATGTTCTACTGCACACCATCGCCTGTTCCGAGCTGGCCCGCGTGCGACGAAAACGATCGGCACACGCAGATTCGTATTCATGCGGCTGGGATCGTTGATGTTCCGTGTCCTAACGCTCGCTCAGAACCGCCTGCGCCACTGTCTTGATCTGATCGTCCGTCATTTCCGGATATAGTGGCAGAGAGAGGACTTCCTCTGCAGCTTTCTCAGACTGCGGGAGAGCGTGTCGCCCACACCCAAGGTTCTCGTAGGCGGGTTGGAGGTGAACTGGCACCCTGTAGTGAATACCGGTCTGAATACCTTTCTTTTGCAGAGACTCTTGAAATTTGTCGCGATCATTCGTTCGCAGAGTGTAGAGGTGATAGACGTGCCGAGCCCAAGGCATCTCCGTGGGCCGCTCCACCGCAGAGTCCGCCAGAAGTTGATTGTACTTGCCCACGATTGCGCGCCGAGCCTCGTTCCAACGCTCGAGATGGCGCAGCTTGACGCGCAGAATCGCGCCCTGGAAAGCCTCCATCCGGTAGTTAAATCCGCGCAGCACGTGATGATACTTACGATCCTGCCCCCAGTCTCGCAGCATGCGAATGGTGCACGCATACTCGGAGTTGCTGGTGGTCACTGCGCCGCCCTCGCCGTAAGCTCCCAGATTCTTGCCCGGATAAAAACTGAAACACGCGATATCCCCGATGCTGCCCACGGGGCGTCCTTTGTACTTCGCTCCGTGTGCTTGTGCGGCATCTTCGATCACAACCAGTCCATGCCGCCGCGCCACTTCCATGATCGGGTCCATGTCGGCAGGTTGACCGTAGAGATGTACGGGCAGAATTGCTTTGGTGCGGGAAGTGATCGCCGCCTCAATCGCAGCCGGATCCATCGTGAACGAGCGAGGATCGATATCGACCAGCACGGGCTGCGCTCCGGTATAAACGACTGCGGCAACAGTGGCTACAAATGTAAAGGGGACTGTAATGACTTCATCGCCGAAACCAACCCCAGCAGCCAGCAAAGCCAAGTGCAGAGCACTCGTTCCAGAATTCAAGGCGATGCATTCTCCTGCCCCGCAATAGGTAGCGAAATCCTGTTCAAACCCTGCCACTTCGGAGCCGAGGACGAATTGACAACTGTCGAGCACCTTGGCGATGGCCGCATCAATTTCCGGTTTAATGCCCTGGTACTGCGTTTTCAAATCGAAAGAGGGGACCTTAACGTTTGTCATGAATGTCTGCTATTTAAATCCTATTTTCTCATCCGCCAGCATTAACGTGTAGAGGTCGAAAAACGTCAACTGATACATCCAGCCAGCGGGAGACGGGGAAGACTGAATTTTGCAACGGAATTCGAGAGCCTTTT
>CAVPQE010000029.1:0-133635 GCA_963707205.1 uncultured Acidobacteriaceae bacterium | reverse complement strand
GAATTGTTTCAGCTGTGGTTGTTGTCAGCGCGGATAAGATGATCCATCGAGACGCGACTTGAGCATCGCCTGAATATTTAGGAAAATTCCAAAATTTATGATTTACCTGGTTACTACCATCCACATTCTGGTTTGTTTCTTCATTATCATTGTCGTTCTGCTGCAGAGTGGTAAGAGTGGTGATATTTCCGCGGCTTTTGGCGGGCAAGGCAGCCAGACGGCGTTCGGTCCCCGCGGCGCGGCCAGCGCGCTTTCGAAAGCTACTACCTGGTCGGCCGTGGCGTTCATGATCACTTCCATCACATTGTCGGTCTACGCTTCCAGGCGCGGCGGCCCGACCTCGGTACTGCAAGGTCTGAAGTCGCAACCGGTTAAGACACAGCCCGCCCCGACGCCAAGGCCCTCCACTCCACCTACGCAGCCGAAGTAAGCTTCAGCCCCAGCAGGCCGACAGGTCCAAGGTGCTTTCGTCGAGGCTTGCAGCGCTTGTCAGCCGGGATCCGCGGAAGACGAACTGTGCTTCCGCCCGTCCTGTGCAATCTTGCGCAGTTTACAGATTCCCCTGTAATTGTATTTGCCTCACGGAGGATGTACCATCGAAATGAGTCATTTACGAGGAGGAATTACCATGTCGGATCGTGACGGCAGCAGCTTTGTTTGGTTCTTGGCAGGATTAGGATTGGGAGCGGTGGCCGGAGTGCTGTATGCGCCCCGTTCGGGCAATGAGACGCGAGAAGTTCTGCGCGCGCGCGCCGAGGAGGGCCGGGAATACGTCCGTAATCGTGCGCGTGAGGCCCGCGAACAGGCGTCGCAGTGGGCCGACAAAGGTCGCGATGTAGTGACTCAGCAGAAAGAACAGTTCCGGGCTGCCTACGAGGCGGGTCGTCAGGCCTATCATGAAGCTACGACGGAGACGGCTGCGCCCAAGAATTTGTAACCACGACCGCGCCGGCTTTCCGCAGAGCCGAAACTCGAATGGGATTGCTGGAGTAAGCTTATGGAAAATCTCACCCCTTGGTTTATCCTTTTGACCGGAATTGCAGTCCTGTTGCAGGCAGGCGTTCTGATCGCGATATTTGTGGTCTTACGAAAGACCAGCACGAAAATGGAAGCGCTCGCGACGGAAGTGAAAACGAAAGTTTTGCCGACGATCGCGCAGGCCGAGGCCATGCTGACGGAGATTCGTCCTAAGGTGGAGGCGATCGCCGAGCAGGTGCAGGAGTCGACCACCATGGTACGCAACCAGGTGGAACGCGTAGATGCAACTGTGCATGACGTGGTGGACCGCGCGCGCCTGCAGATCATTCGCACCGACGAACTGTTTACCCGCACTCTGGACCGCGTGGAGCATACCTCCGACATTGTCCACAAGACAGTGATTTCGCCGGTTCGGCAGATTTCCGGGTTGATGCAGGGAGTCACGGTGGGATTGGAATTTTTGTTTGGCGGCCGCGGCCGCAGGAATGGCGGCAGTCGCGAGCGTAGGCCCGTGCCCCAGGATGAGATGTTTATCTAAGGATGCGTTATCTGGTTCGAGCTCGCGTGAAACCTGGTCGTGAGGCGGATCTGCTCGAGGCCATCGAGCAACAAACGCTGGGCCAGGGATCGGTCGCTGAAGGCGAGTATCTGCGAAACATGCAGGACGCACGGCTGTGCGCGGACCGGACCGCGCGCTGGGTGGAAGTCTGCTACTGCCCCACGCCGCTGCAGGAAGAGCAGCCCTACTGGGAACAGTACTTCGATTTGACGCGAGTGCAGGATGCGCACGACCGCCGCAAATGTCGCGACGAGAATGGAACTGAGCCGTGGGCGTGCGGCGACTGCGACTGCACGGCACGTCTGGAACAAAAACTGAAAGCATCCGGGGATTCATTTCTCGTCCAACTGCAAAACCAGACCTGTTCAGGCAAGCTCGGGCAGCGTTGATTCCAACTGTTTCAAATTCTGCGCCACTTCCCTCAAATTGAAGACCAGTGCCCAGAAGGGCAGCATGCGATCGAGCGCAAAGGGAGTGGTTGCGCGCTGCTCGCGGAGTTTGGCCAGATCGGCGTCGAGTTCGCGAATCGCCGCGTCGAGTTCTGTCGGCTCCCAAGCCTGGCCGGGTTTGCGCACAGCTTCCGCCAGGAGAGTGAAACTCTGCGCGGTTCTCTCGACCAAAGCCGGCAGCGAGGGCACCAGCCCGGGCTGTGCGTGCACGTAGAGCAAACTGTCTTCTGCCATTGCGGTCAACCGTCGCCGCACTTGATCTTCCAGATCAACTAATGCCTGATGGGCTCCCTGGTTAAATCGAGAAAAGGACAATTCGCTTCGCGCTTCGTCCGTTTGCTGAGTAATGCCGCGCCGCAAGTCGTGCAACTTGCGATCGAGTTGGCGAACCTGCTGCTCGTTGTCGATTCCCTGCAGGGCCGCGGCGGTAACTGAGCGATAGAGCGCACCCGCGCCATCCAGAATGCTGGCAATTTTGTAGCGCAAGCCGACCCGCGCGTGCACCGGCCAGATCAACGCACCCACTCCGAAAGCGACGACCGCTCCGAGAATCGTGTAGAGCACGCGCAGCCATGCCATGTGCCAGGGCTCGCCTTGGCCGCTGAAGACCAGGATCAATGCCGCGGTGAACCCTGCAGCGGTGAAGGCGGGATGCAGCGAGGTCAGGTAGCCGAATACAGTCGCCAGCAGAAACAGCGCAACGCCGGCGCCGACTGGAGTGTCACCCAGCATCGGCATGAGCAGCGCCGCGGCGAGGGCTCCGCAGGTCGAACCGATCGTGCGGTAGAGCGCCGCTTTCCACGATGCGCCGAGATTGGCCTGCGTTACGACCAGCGCGGCGAATACCGCCCAATATCCCTGTGGAAGACGCCATCCGGCGTAGATAGCATATGTGATGGTGCCCGCCAGTCCTGTCTTGATTCCCTGCTTGATCGGGCTGGACTGGCGGCTCCAGAGGGAAGGCGGCGCAGATGCTGGAATTTGAGGAAGGGGAAGCGAAGGATTTGCAGATGCCATGCGGGGGATTATATTCGGGCACGTCGGAGAGTTCTGCTCGATAATCGTGGTGGCAGCCGGTGCCGACGCAAATCTCTTCTAGCGGTCTATGCGATCCAGCCGCCACCGACCACAATGTCGCCATCGTAAAAGACGGCGGCCTGGCCGGGGGTGATGGCGCGCTGGGGCTCGTCGAAGATGGCGAGGATTTCGTCATCGCCGATTCTCTCGATCATGGCAGCCGCCGGCTCGTGGCGATGGCGAATCTTCACGGCCACGCGCATGGGCTCGTGCAGATCATCGACAGCGATCAGGTTCACGCGGCGCGCGCGCAGAGTACGGGAATAAAGATGCTCTTCCCCGCCCACGATGACCTGCTTGTTCGCACCGCTGATCTGGATGACGTAGAGCGGCGAGCCAGTGGCTACGCCGAGTCCCTTGCGCTGGCCCACGGTGAAGTTGTGAATGCCGGCGTGCTCGCCGAGGACCTCGCCGTTCGTGGTGACGAGGTCGCCGGCTGTGTCGGGCAAGGCCTCGCCCTGCTCGGCGAGGTAGGCGTCGATGAAGCGCTTGTAGTCGCCGCCCGGGACAAAGCAAATCTCCTGCGAGTCGGGCTTCTCCGCGAGCGCGAGGCCGTGCTGGCGGGCGAGTTCGCGAACTTCGGGCTTGGTCATCTCACCGAGCGGGAAGATCGTTCGGCTCAGCTGCTCCTGGGTCAGGCCGAAGAGAAAGTAAGTCTGGTCCTTACTTGAATCGGCAGGACGCCTGAGCAACCAGCGGCCACGCGCTTCGTCAAAGGCCACGCGAGCGTAGTGTCCCGTAGCCACTCGGGAAGCGCCAATCTGCTGGGCGACAATGAGTAACTGATCAAACTTCAAGTAATTGTTGCAGAGACTGCAAGGGATGGGTGTGCGCCCCGAAACGTACTCCTCGACGAAGGGACGGATCACGTCGCGCTCGAAACGCTCCTCGTGATTGACGACGTAGTAGGGGATGCCGATCTGCTGGGCCACGCGGCGGGCGTCGTAGACATCGTCGAGCGAACAGCAGCGTCCCTGCACGGACTCGGGCATGCCCTCGCGTCCGGCCAAGCGGCGCTGGTTCCAGAGCTGCATGGTCAGGCCAATCACGTTGTGTCCGTCGGCGCGCAGCATGGCCGCGACGGTGGAAGAATCCACACCGCCCGACATGGCTACGGCGATCGTCTCTGGAGTCATAGTCAGCTTCTAGCTTCTAGCTTCTACTCTTAGCTTTTGGCTCTGGCGCGTGGTTGGGCTACCTACGGGTGATGATGGAAATAGAGGAGCACCATGTGAGTGATGAATCCGGTCGCAAACCAGAGTCCTGCTTCCACTACCCTCTTGAATCGCGGCGTCATATCCGGATGATCCCACAGGCAATCTGTGTACGCATAATCGTCCTCTCCGAATCAGGTTCGAACCAAGAGCTAAAGGCTAAGAGCTAAGAGCGGTTTTCCGATACACCGGCGACAGCTCCCGCAGGCGCGCTACTACTTCGGGCACCAGCGCCAGGGCTAGATCGATATCTTCTGCCACCGTCTGCTTGCCCAGGCTGAAGCGGATGCTCGCCCGCGCCCGGTCCGGGCGCAGGCCCATGGCCACCAGTACGTGCGACGGTTCAATCGCACCCGACGAACACGCCGAACCCGTCGATACTGCGACGCCCTTCAGATCCAGGGCAATCACCATCGCTTCGCCGTCGATGTAGTCGAAGTGAATGTTCGAGGTGTTGGGCACGCGCGTCGCGTCGTCGCCGTTCACCCCGGCTTCCGCGACCTGGGCGAGGATTCCCTGCTGCAAGCGGTCGCGCATCTCGGCCATCTTCTTGTCGTCCCCGCGATCCAGCGATTCCTTCGCCAGTTGTGCGGCCTTGCCCAGACCCACGATTCCCGGGACATTCTCCGTACCGGCGCGGAGCGAGCGCTCGTGCCGGCCACCGTAAAACAGCGGACGGATGTGGATTCCCTTTCGCACGTAGAGCGCTCCTACGCCCTGCGGCGCGTGAATCTTGTGGCCGGAAATCGAGAGGGCATGGCAACCGATTCGCTTCACATCGATCGCAACTTTGCCGGCCGCCTGCACTGCGTCCGTGTGAAAACAAACGCCTGCTTCGGCCGCGATCCGCCCGATCTCTTCGACCGGCTGCACGACGCCGGTCTCGTTGTTCGCCATCATCACTGAGATCAGCTTCGTGTTCGGACGCAGGGCGCAGCGCACATCGGCTGGATCCACCAGGCTGCGGCCATCCACCGGCAGAACTGTCACTTCCGCGCCGATCTCTTCGAGATGCTTGCATGCCAGCAAGACGGCGTGGTGTTCAATGCTCGATGTAATGACGTGGTCACCCGCCCCAACGAGGCCTGCAATGGCGAGGTTGTCGGCCTCTGTACCGCCGCTGGTGAAGACAATTTCCGAAGCGCGGCAGGCGAGCAACGCCGCTACTGACTCGCGAGCGTCCTCAACCGCGGCACGCGTCTGCTGCCCGTGATGATGGATGGACGAGGCGTTGCCGAACTGCTCGCCGAAATAGGGGCGCATCGCCTCGAACACCTCAGGCAAGACGGGCGTGGTGGCGTTATTGTCGAGATAAATGCGATGCATACGGAACCCGCTTCTATTCTACCTTGCTCGGGCGTAGAGACGTAGCTTGCTACGTCTTTGCGGGCGGCATTCCGGGTGACGGTGAGAGAGACGTTGCGAGCAACGTCTCTTCGGCAGCACCGGGGATCTGCGGGCGTGTTGCGCCCTGCCGGGACAGCCGAGACGGCTGTCACTACGTGAGTCTCTAACGCTGGTCGATCGCTACGTATTGGTTGGGATAATCCGGGCCCAGGTACTCAGCGCGGGGGCGGATCAGGCGATTGTCGTCAAGTTGCTCGATTACATGGGCGGCCCAGCCACTTACACGGGAGACGGCGAAGATGGGTGTGAACAGATCCACGTCAATGCCCAAGGTGTGATAGGTGGAGGCCGAGTAAAAGTCCACATTGGCATTCAGCTTCCTGTCGGCCTTCACGAACTCTTCAATCTTGTGCGAAAACTCAAACCACTTGGACTGCCCGCTGGAATTGCCGAGGTCGCGGGACATAGCTCGCAGGTGCGTGGCGCGAGGGTCTTCGGTGTGATAGACACGATGGCCAAAGCCGGGAACTTTTTTCTTCTGAGCCAGCATGCCCTTGACATACTCAATGGGGTCAGCGCCGGATGCGTCAATCGCCTCCAGGATGTGAAAGACCGCCTCATTGGCGCCGCCGTGCAGAGGTCCTTTGAGAGCGCCAATCGCCGATGTGATGGCGGAATGCATGTCCGACAGAGTTGCGGCGGTTACCCGTGCGGCAAATGTTGAGGCGTTGAGTTCGTGGTCGGCGTGCAAGATCAGCGCGATGTCGAGAGCGCGCTCGGCGGTCGGCGACGGATGCTTGCCGTTGAGCATGAGCAGAAAATTCGCCGCATGGGAGAGCGAGCGGTCGGGCTCGACCACAGGATTTCCTTTGCGGATGCGGTCATAAGTGGCAACAATCATGGCGATCTGCGAGGTAATGCGAATCGCCTTGTCGATGTTGGCCTGGCAGTCGTTATTCTTCTCCTGAGGGTCATAGAATGACAACGCCGAGACCGCGGTGCGAAGAACGTCCATGGGCAAGGCGTGGCGGGGTGCATTGCGCAGCAACGTGATGATGGACGCATCCAGCTTGCGCTCTTCTGCCAGACGGTCGTGCAATTGGCGGAGCTCAAGGCGAGTGGGCAGTTTTCCGAACCACAACAGGTAGCAGGTCTCTTCAAAGTTCGACTGGTGAGCCAGTTCGTGGATGTCGATTCCGCGATAGGCTAGGACGCCACGATCTCCGTCGATATAACAAATCTTGGAAGTGGTCGCAACGACGCCCTCCAGTCCTTTGGGGGGATGGTTTGTGGTCACGCTGGACATTGGTTTCTCGCTTCGATCGCCGGACTTTGCATTGCTAGACCGCGGGCGGAGGACGCGGAAGGGCAACCTTTTTTTATACCTGAAACGCACCGAACTTTCCAACCGCCCCTTAGAGAACTCGAAGCGTAGGAAAGTGGCAAGGAGAGCTTCAAATGCGCTGTTTGCGGGCATCTTCTGTGAACGACGCAGGCCCAACCGTTTGCCACCAGTCCGCCGGAGCGTATAGTAAAGGGTTCTCCTGCAGATTCCCGCAGTTCTGTACAGCTCTTCATATTCCTCATGGAGGAACCACCCAAAATGAAACGCTTTTTCTCGTCTCTGCTTGCCTTTGCCTTCATCTTTTCCACACTAGCCACCGCCGACGAGGGCATGTGGCTCTACAACGCTCCCCCGAAGGACAAAATCAAAGCGAAATATGGCTTCGAACTGACCCAGCAATGGCTCGACCACGTTCGCCTGTCTTCGGTGCGATTCAACAACGGCGGCTCCGGCTCTTTCGTTTCGGCCGACGGCCTGACCTTTACCAACCATCACGTGGGCGCGGGATGCGTTCAGCAGCTTTCGACGCAGGGGCGCGACTACATCAAGACCGGCTTTTACGCTAAGACGCAGGCCGAAGAGGCCAAGTGCCCAAATCTTGAACTTAACGAACTCGTCGGTATTGAAGATGTGACGGACAAGATCAACACGGGAGTGAAGCCAGGAATGTCGGCGGCGGACGCCGGGCAGGCTCAGCGCGCAGCAATGTCGCAGGTCGAAAAGGATTGCTCCACCGCAACCGGACTGCGCTGCGATGTGGTGATTTTTTATTCCGGCCAGGTCTATAACCTTTACAAGTATAAGAAGTACACCGATGTTCGGCTGGTGTTCGCGCCGGAATTCGATATTGCCTTCTTCGGCGGAGACCCCGACAACTTCACCTATCCGCGCTACGATCTGGACATCACATTTTTCCGGGTTTACGAGAATGGCAAACCGGCGCATCTCGATAATTTTCTCCAGTGGTCCAGCACCGGTGTGAAAGATGGCGACCTAATCTTTGTCTCCGGACATCCGGGAAATACGGGGCGCTTGCTCACCATGGCTCAACTCGAATTCCTGCGGGATGTGCAGTATCCGGCAGCCCTGAAACTCTACGCACGGCGTATTGTGCTGCTGCAAGATTTCAGCAAGCAGTCGGAAGAAAACGCGCGCATCGCCAAAGAAACCATCTTCGGGCTGCAGAATTCGCAGAAGGCCATCACCGGCTATCAGTCAGGCTTGCTCGATACGAGCATCATGGACCAGAAGGCGGCCGACCAAGCGAAACTGCGTGCCGCGTTCAAGGCTGATCCCAAGAACACGGGAATACCCGATCCATGGGAGGAAATTGCCCAGGCGATTCAGGTGCAGCAGTCGATCTATCCCAACCTGACTTATCTGGAGCGCATGCGCGGGTTCTCCTCGCATCTGGCCCAGATCGCCAGAACTCTGGTGCGGGCGGCGGAGGAAAAGCCAAAACCGAATCAGGAGCGTATGCGGGAGTTCCGCGATTCTGCCCTACCGTCTGTGGAGCAGCAGTTGTTCTCGACCGAACCGATTTACAAGAATCTGGACACGGTTCTCCTCACCGACTCGCTCAGCGAGATGCAAGATGCGCTAGGCAAAGACAACTCGGACGTCCAGAAAGTGCTTGCGGGGAAAACCCCGGCAGACGCGGCGAAAGACATGATTACCAACACAAAGCTTGACGATGTCGCAGTGCGCAAGCAGCTTTATGAAGGCGGGCAAGCAGCGATCGATGCGAGCGTGGACCCCTTGATTATCGCGATGCGTGCGATTGAACCTTCCGCCCGTGAAGCGCGCAAGGAGTTCGACGATAGAGTCGACGCGGTGGTGCGCCGTGACGGCACGATCGTCGCCAAGGCCCGCTTCGCCCAGAGCGGCTTTACTCAACCGCCGGATGCCACCTTTACCCTCCGCTTGAGCTATGGGGCGGTGAAGGGCTATCAAGAGAATGGAAAGTCGATTCCCTTCGCGACCAACATCGGCGGAGCCTATGAACATGCGGCCGAACATAATAACCAGCCGCCCTACAACCTGCCGGAGAGCTGGATGAAGTTGAAACCGAATCTCGACTTGAAGACTCCACTGAACTTTATTTCTACCGCAGACATTATCGGGGGAAACTCCGGATCACCTACAGTCAACAAAAAGGGTGAGGTGGTGGGAATCATCTTCGACGGTAACATTCAATCACTGCCCTGGAACTTCGCGTACAACGACGTGCAGGGCCGCGCCGTTTCTGTGGATTCGCGAGGCATTCAGGAGGCCCTGCGTAAGATCTACGGAGCGACCGCTTTGGCGGATGAACTGATGGGAACCAAAGCCAAGGGCGCAACGGCCGGCAAATAGATGTTTCTCTGATGCAGAATCAATTCGGGCCTGCATCTCGATGCGGGCCTATTCGTCATGCGCTCGCCAAAGGCGGCAGAAGTCAGGCAGACCAAATCGTCAGGGCCGTCTTCATCAAGATCTGCTGCTGGACGGCCTCGCTAAGAGGAAGGGCACGGAATTCTTCAAGATTTTTCCTGATGTCGGGCACGCCGGGACCGGGCCAGTCCGTTCCGAATAGCGTTTTGTGCGCGATTTCTTCGAGGCGTGGGAAATATTTCAGCAGCGTTTTAGGCGGAATGCCGCTGATGTCGAGATAGACGTTGGGATGCCGTCGCACCAAAAAGAATGC
Organism: uncultured Acidobacteriaceae bacterium; assembly: GCA_963707205.1. Lineage (GTDB taxonomy): Bacteria > Acidobacteriota > Terriglobia > Terriglobales > Acidobacteriaceae > Sulfotelmatobacter. The sequence continues at coordinate 123,980 of CAVPQE010000029.1, read as the reverse complement.
GGTCTGCATCCACAGCGGGCGTCCGCCGTGCGCCAGCAGGATCTTCAGCTTTGGGAAATCGACCGCAACATCGTCGACGTAAATCGGATCACCATACTTGTTGCGCGCACCGGGAAAGATCGACGTCCCCGTGTGGAACATGACCGGCACGCCGTTGGCTTCGGCAGCACGGTAAATGATCTCAAGTTCCTTTACGCCGCTCAGGTAGTCGTTGGGAAACAGCAACTGGTGCGGCGGGTGAATCTTGATCATCTGCAGTCCTAGTCGCAGGATGTGCTCCACATCGGCCAGCACGTTCGTGGTGTGCCGCGGATGCAGGCTGCCGCATGAGAGCAGGCGTTTCCGATTCTCCTTCACATAGTCGGCGACGAACTGATTCACTCCGTTGGTAAACCCGATCACTTCCGGCGCAACGTAGTTGATGAGCATCGCCCGGTCGATGCCGCTGGTGTCGAGGAACTTGAGGAAGGCTTTGGGTGAGCGGCAGAACTCGACAATCTGGTCGAAGTTCGGCCGCTTCTTTTTCATCAGCTCCAGCGCATGGGGCTTAAACATTTCCATGGGCTGGATGTGGATGTGGCAGTCGGTGATCATGAGTGGCTAGTGATTAGTGGTTAATGCCTAGTCGAATCTTTGTCAGAAGAATACCAGAGCAGTCAGCTCGCGGCTGCGGCAGCGAGCACTGCCCTTTTGGTGAACACGCGAATCATCTCGCGGCGGTATTCCGGCGTCAATGCGGAAGTGGTCAGCGGCTTTGCGGTCTTTGCGGCCAAATCGCCGACGGCCGCAGCCAACGTTTCGTCTAGCACCTTGCCCGCCAGCAACTCGGAAGCCCCCGTCACCAGCAGGGGCGCGGGATTTACTCCCGTAATGCCGATCCGAGCGTCGGCGACGTGACCGTTGGACCGCTTCAACACGACGGCCACCCCGGCTAGAGGGTAATCGATGGAACCGCGGACTCGCAGTTTACGGTAGACACCCCGGTAGTCTGCCGCCGAGGCCGGCAGGAAAACGCGCGTCACCAATTCGTTCGGCTGCAGCTTACGATAGTTGTCGCCAAGCCCGGTGTAGAAATCGCGCAGCGGCAGGCGGCGCGTGCCGCCGGCGTCTGCGATTTCGATTTCCGCGTTGAGGCAGAGCAAAGCTGGAGGCGTGTCTCCGGAAAATACCGCCCAGCACTTCGTTCCACCAGGAGCCACGTGGCAAAGACCGCCATCTTTCTTGATGCAGAATCCGCAGCCTTTGCGCCAGGTCAGCGACTGGTTGTACCACAGGCAGCGCGTGTCGAGGCAGATGTTGCCGCCGATCGTTCCCATGTTTCGCAACACGGGCGAAGCAACTGTAGCCGCGGCCTCGGTTAGCACCAGGTAGTGCTCCTGCAGAAAGTCTGAACGTTCAATCGCGCGGAGCGTAGTCAAGGCGCCGATTTCGGCGCCGCCGTCGCCCTGCGGCCTGATCCCTCGCATCGTAGCAATCCCGCGAAGATCGAGAACGTACTCCGGATCGAAAAGCTTTTGCCGCATGGAGGGAATCAGATCGGTGCCGCCGGCCAGAACACACAAGCTTCCCGAATGCTCGCCCAAGTAGCGAACAGCTTCTTCGATGCTGCGTGGGCGCAGGAGTTTGAATTGCGGCAGGCTCAATCCGCGCCTCCGGCTACGGACGGCGCTTCGCGCCGCGAGGGATCAAGCGCATGGCGTTCCGGTCCTTTCCCGTCAAAGCAGAGAGAGCCCCCGTGCTCGCGGAAGCGTGTAGGCGAGGTTGGATCAACACCCTCCGTCAGGTTTAGCGCTTTGGCATTCCTCTTGGCGCGCAGCGCCGCCAGAACTCTCTCAGGCGTGAAGGGCGACTCGTGCAAGCGCACGCCGACCGCATCGTAGATTGCGTTTGCAATTGCGGGGATCGTCGCCGCCAGCGATCCCTCACTGCATTCCTTCGCGCCAAACGGGCCTTCCGGATCGATGCTTTCCACGATGATGGGTTCGACCTCAGGCGACTCCACTGATGACGGACTGCGATATTCGAGCAAACCGGGATTCATCAGCATGCCGTCTTTCCAGACCATTTCTTCGGTGAGCGCCTGTCCCATGCCCATCCAGACCGAGCCGATGATCTGACCTTCCACGGAAACCGGATTCAGCGCTCGCCCGCAATCGTGAGCAGCCCAGACTTTGTGCACGACCACTTCGCCGGTTTCTTCGTCGACGCTAACCTCAGCAACTTGCGCGGAGTACGAATAAGCTGGCGACGGCCCCACGCCTGCGCCTTTGTGTTTGCCACCACGAGCTTCCTGCGGAGGAGCATAGGAGCCGGTACCGGTGAGCGCTCCGTGAAAGTCAATGGCCGCGACAACTGCCTCTTCAAATGTCATCCAATCCTTCGGGCCTTCTTCTTTACGCTTCTGCTGCAGCGATCCCCGCAGGATCTGGCCTTCGACGCGTCCACTGACCGAGGCTCCGGCCTGCGTCACTTCGACTTCCTCTGCCTGATCTTGGTTCACGGCTGGAGGTTCACTTCCCTTCTTAAAGACGAGATCATCGCGGAAGATCAGATCTGTTGGCGCGCATTTCATCTTCTGAACCGCCGCGGCAGCAATCAGCTTCTTCACTTGTGCGGCCGCCCGCAGGGTCGCGTTCCCCGCCATGAAGGTTACACGGCTTGAGTAAGAGCCGATGTCAATCGGCGTCAAGTCGGTGTCAGCGGCAATCACTCTGACGCGCGGAAGCGAACATCCCAATACTTCGGCGGCGATCTGCGCGGTCATCGTGTCGGATCCCTGACCAATTTCCGAAGCGCCGGTATAAACCACGACGCCGCCATCGCGATCGATCTTGATATTCACCGTCGAGTGCGGCATGTCGGAGCGAATAATCGAATTGGCCGCGCCGCTAACGTAGTGGCTGCAGGCGATGCCCAGCCCGCGGCCCTTAGGCAGCCTGCCCTTGCGCTGTTTCCAGCCGGAGCGTTCTACCGTCTTCTCGATGCACTCCGGCAATCCGTAACTTTGCACCCGCAGACCATTCACAGTAATGCAAGGCGGCTGCAGCAGATTGCGCTGCCGAATCTCGGCCGGGTCCATGCCGATCTTTGCTGCCAGTTCGTCGAGTTGCGATTCAAAAGCGAAGCGCACATTCACCGTGCCGTGGCCGCGCATGGCGCCGCAGGCGGGCTTGTTGGTCAGCACTCGGTATCCGTCGTACTGAATGTTCGGGATGTCGTAGAGCGCCCCCAGCAGCGCGCCGGAATAAAGAATAGTCACTACGCCGTAAGAGCAGTAGGCGCCGCCATCCTGCACCACGCGCGCTTTAACAGCGGTGATGCGGCCGTCGCGCTTCACGCCGGTTTTCAAATCGATGATGGTGCGCGGCCGTCCGCGGTGCGCCCAGAAGACCTCCTCGCGCGTGTAAGTAATCTTCACCGGCGCCTGGGCCTTGCGCGCCGCCACCGCGGCGGTGATTTCTAGCGGTATCACTTCGCTCTTGCCGCCGAATCCCCCGCCCACCAGCGGCTTGATCACGCGAATCTGAGACATCGGCATTTCGAGCACGAGCGACAGCTTGTGCTGCAGATAGTACGGGACCTGCGTCGAAGACCATACGGTCAGCCGTCCGGGCTTGCCGGTGTGCGGATCGATTTCAAACGACGCCAGCGTGGAATGCGGCTCCATCGCAGCGTGCGTCACTTCATTGGCGATAAACCTCGCTTCGGCCACATGATCGGCTGCGGCGAAGCCCTGATCGGGATCGCCAAATACGTGGTGATAATCCTTCTCCAGATTGCCCGGCTTGGAGTCGTGGATCAGATCCGTCTGCGCCTTCATCGACTCTTCGGGATCGAAGTAGGCGGGCAGCACTTCGTATTCGACATCGATAAGTTCGAGCGCTCTGTCGGCGATCGCTTCTGAAACGGCAACCACACAGGCAACGTTATCGCCGACGTAGCGCACCTTGTCGAGAGCCAGCGCATACTCATCGTGACCCACAGGGAGGATGCCATAGGGATTGGGTGCATCCTTGCCTACAACAACGGCAACTACGCCTTCGCATTTCTCGGCGCGGCTCGCGTCGATGCCCTTGATGCGCGCGTGCGGATACGGCGAATGCAGAATCTTGCCGATCAGCATGCCGGGCACGCTGAGATCGTCGGTGTACTTGCCCGCCCCGGTAGTTTTCCCGGCCGCGTCGATCATCGCGGTGCGCTTGCCGATAATGGAGAAATCACTCATTCTATAATTTCGTTTTTGCTTTGTCATTCCGCCTTGCCTTGTCATTCCGAGCAAAGCGAGGAATCGGTTTTTCGCGTGCTACCACTTCACTCGATAACAGCCAAACCCTTGCGCTCAGCTGCGATCGCCGACCGGATGGCCTCATACATCTGGCCGTAACCGGTACAGCGGCATAGATTGCTGCTCAGTGCGGCGCGAACGTCAGGCTCGGACGGATTGGGATTCTCAGCGAGCAGCGACTTCACCGTCATGATGAATCCCGGGGTGCAGTAGCCGCATTGCGCTCCACCCCAGTCGCCGTAGGCCTTCTGGATCGCCGCGAGACTGCCGTGCTCACTCACTCCCTCGACGGTAGTGATCTCTTGTCCATCGCAACTGGCTGCGAGCAACGCACACGACATCATCGCAACCCCATCTACCAGCACCGTACAAGATCCGCAGGACGAATCATCGCAACCACGCTTCGACCCCGTGAGCTGCAGTTCTTGCCGCAGCACATCCAGCAGAAGAGCGCTGGGCTCGATGGCAAGCTCGTGCGAGCGGCCGTTGATGCGGAGTTCGATGAGTTCTTTTTTCATTGGAACCCTTCAGCTCTCAGCGGTCAGCCATCAGCTAAGGGCTTTTCTGAAAGCTGATAGTGACAGCTTCTCAGTACATCGGCACTTTTCCGTCCACGCGCCGCGACCAGGCATCGATGCCGCCGCGCATGGACTGCGCCTTGTCGAATCCCTGCTGCCGCAGCCACACCGTCACACTCATGGAGCGAACGCCGTGATGGCAAACCACCACCACGTGATCCTCGGGATCGAGTTCCTGATGCGCCCGCGAGGGCACGTCGCCCATGGGCATCAACTCGGCGCCATCGATCCGGGCAGTCTCAAACTCCCAAGGCTCGCGAACATCGAGCAGCGTAAAGGCTTCGGCCGCATCGAGTTTGCTCTTCACTTCTTCGGGAGTGATCTCGTAGTCCATGGCTCGGCTGTTATCCAAAACTGCTACTTCCCCGTCCACTTCGGCTCACGCTTCTCCATGAAAGCGCGGATGCCTTCGTGCGCATCTGAGGTCTTCATCAGTTCGTCGAAATAAATGCGTTCGGCACGGGCCAGACCTTTATCGAAATGCATCGAGTCCCATGCGTAAGAAGCCTTCTTTGCCAATGCAAGCGCCGCCGGGCTGAGCTTGTGCAAATGTCCAATACATTCGTCCACCGTGGCAGGCAACTCACTTTCGACGACAGATCGATTTGCCAGACAAATCTCCGCTGCCTCTTTGCCGTCGATCGTTCGACCGGTCAGAATCAGCTCCGCTGCGCGCTTCTGTCCTACGAGCGCAGCCAGTGCGGTACATGCGACCGGCGGATAGCAGCCCAGCTTGATCTCCGGAAAACCCCACTGCGCCGATTCCGTGGTGTAGACCATGTCGCAAACCATGGCTAATTCCGCGCCCCCGCCCAGACAGTGCCCACGCACCCCGGCGATGGTGACTTTTGTCGTCGCCACGAGTGCACGGATCACGGAGTGGAACTTCGTCAACATCTCATCGACCTTGTCGGGAGTATGAGCGGCCACATCCACGCCCGCGGAAAAGGCTTTGCCGTCGCCGCTAATTACGACTATGGAAACGTCTCGCCGGGACTCAATTTCCGCCAACGACTGCGCCAATTCCCCCATCATCAGGAGATCAATCACGTTCAGCGGCGGATTGCGTAGTACGATCCGCGCAACGGGTTCGTCAATCTGCAACGAAATCCGGCCGAGTTTGACAAACGTGGATGTGGAGGTGGTGGTCATGGGAGAGCTATAAATTGATCGCCGACTTCCGCACTTCTCCGATGGTTGAGAGCGGGTCGCGCGCGCCCGTCTTCTCCGCGATCCACTTCTTCTCGTTGTTGATGATGTCCAGCAGAAGCTTCTTGTCCTCCGCCGACGGCATGTACTCTTTCAAATGTTCTGCGTAGGCGCGGTCGTCAAGAGGTTCGCCGGTTTGCGCGTGGAACTTCTGTCCCGCCCATTTTCCAATCGCGCGATTGAACTTGATGTGCGGCGCGTACAACTTTGGCTCGCCCGGCCTGAGCGAGTTGTTAAAGCGCTCAATCAGGCCCGCCACTTCGTCACGATAGAGATTGCGGTTGTAATCGTTCAAATCGTCCAAGTCGGGCGCTTTGTCGTTCTTCGGCTCATCGTATCGGCCCTTGACGCCCCATACATACGCCCAGTGAGCGGACGAAGAATGATCAGTGCCGAACAGGTCGTACGAACTGGAAATCCACTTGTTGAGATACTTCTGAATCAGCCACGCCGGAATAACGCCCGCTTCCACGATGCGCCGCAGCCCGTCGTTGCCCGTTCCCATGTGGAAGGCTTCTTCGCGAAGCATGTACGACATGGAGCGTCCCAGAGGAGCGAATGCGGAATACTTCAGCATCTGCAACTGGAACTTGCCGTCGCGGTCGACGAAGTCGGTATAGGTAAAGAAGTCCATCCAGTTGTCGACGTCGACGTTGAATGCGCCCAGCAGACGCTTGTTTTCAAAGGCGCGCCGCTCCAGCATTTTCTGCGCCTCGACTTTGCCAGAGTAGCCGAAGTGGTCGACCAGCAGAGCGCACATCTGCCAACCATGACGCATTTCTTCGATCATGACGCGGGTAATAGCGCGGCGATCCCACTCGGTGGGCGCGTTCTCCAGCAGGTTGCGCTGCTGTTCCACGCTGGCGAACTCGGTGTCACCCTGGTAGACAATCATGTTCATGAGGGCGTCCCGCATCTGCTGCGTCGGAATCTGGCGCAGGTTTTCCCACTTGCGGCGGCCCTTGTATGAACCAAACTCTATCTCTTCGGTGTCGATGGCGCCATAGAGCGTGTCGAAGTGGAAGGCGTCGATGTCCTCGGTATTGACGCCAATGTCTTTGCGCCAATCGTTGAACAAACCGATCCAGTCACTGAACGTTCCGATTTTTGCTACTTTTCCCGGCATGTGGGACCTCTAATTCTTCCTGCTATTTCGCCTTAAACTGGGCCGGACGCTTCTCGACGTACGCCGCCAGGCCTTCTTTCGCATCTTCGCTTTGGAACAGCAACTGCTGGTTTTCGCGCTCGACGGCCAGCGCTGACTCCATCGGAATCTCCCAGCCCGTCTGGACCGCGCGCTTGATGCGTCCGACGGCTTTCGATGCCTTGTTCGGAGGGCAGAACTGCTTGGCGTACTCCATGATGTTTTCCATGAAACCATCGCGCTCGAAAATATCGTTCACGATGCCGAGTTCCTGCGCCTCTTCGAAGGAGAACGTATTGCCGGTCACCATCAGCTCGATCGCTTTGCTCTTTCCCACCATGCGCGAGAGCCGCTGCGTTCCGCCCGTACCCGGGAGCACTCCGAGGTTCACTTCGGGCAAGCCAATCTTACCGGCGTCCTTGCGCGCGATGCGGATATCGGCCGCCATGGCGATTTCCAGTCCGCCGCCCACGCAGTGGCCGTTAACAGCTGCGATCACCAACTTCGGCGTGTGTTCGAGGCGCAGAAGCATTTCGTTGGCATGCAGGCAAAAGTAATACTTGAAGGTTGGATCGACGGTAGAAAGCATCTTGATGTTGGCGCCGGCGGAGAAGAATTTGTCGCCCGCACCGGTCAGCAAGATGACGTAGACGTCGTTGTCCATGCGAGCCTTCAGAATAGCTTCGTCCAACTGGCGGTTCATTTCGTAGGTATAGGTATTGGCCGGTGGATCGCACATCTCGATGACCGCTACTCCGCCGTCGGTGCGATAGTTGACAAGCTGCTTGGTGGTTTCGCCGGTTGCCGGCTGCACTGTAGTCGCCATGTGGGTGTCTCCTTCTATCTCGGTGAAATAGCTTTGTCATTCCGAGCAAAGCAAGGAATCGATTTTCGCCGGCGCCACAAAACAGCTTTCGGCTCAGCGTCCGTCCCTACGCTTCTTGCTATCCATCACTCCTCTTAGAAAAACATCGCCCATCTCGCGGGCAATCGACGCCGCATCCGCGTCGACGCGCGGGTTGTGCCAGGTGTAGATCCAGTTCATCATGCCAAACAGGCTGAGCACGGCAATGCGCGTGGAAAACTGCAGGCCGCGGTCAGCCTTCAAGTCGTCGAGCAGGCCGACGCAAATCCGGTAGTACTCGCGCTTGATAGCGGCAACTTCCGAGGCGAAACCGTTCTTCAGTGCCTCGGCCTCGTGCGAGAGCACCTTCATGGCCGCTTGATTCGCCAGAAAATATTCCAGGTGGTTGAGGATGAAAATCCGGACGCGCTGTTCCGCATCGCTCACGCCTTCCAGCCGCGCTTTCAGCCGCTGCACAATGGTAGTGAAGGTATGCTTCTGGATGAGATAAAGCAGCCGCTCTTTGGACTCGAAATAGTAGTAAAGGCCAGCCAGCGACATGCCGCTCTCGCGCGAGAGATCGCGCATCGAAGCACCTTCGTATCCCTTCTTGCAGAAGACCTCGGTGGCATGAGCGAGGATCTCCGCCAGGCGCCGGTCATACCGCGTCGCCGTAGCGGTCGGGCTGCCGCGCCGCCGCGCCGTCATTCGGGTTGCTGTCGAAAGACTCCCCATAATCGTGAAGCGGCTGATTCGAACGATCGTTCGAACTAAGTATACGCCGGTGTGATTCTGATCACAAGGGGTACGCAACTAGCGCGATTTCTTACCTTTGCCTGCCGCGTCGTAAGCCCGCCCCAGCCACTCGAGAGCGTCGTGCAGTTCGGAATCGGAAGAAAGTTCGAAGGCGAACCAGCGGGCCTTCTTAATCTCAGCGGAGCCAATACGAGGATCTTGTTCTAGGCGGACGCGGTTTGTAGCGCTCGGCGTGTTGATGCGGAACGCGAGCGCATTCGGAGTCTCCATCCCGCGAGTACGGGGCAAGATCGCGAACATTTTGTCTTTGCGATAGAAAGCCGTGAATCCGAAAAAGGACCGTGTGGCGACCTGTGGCCAGTCGCTGACTTCGGCCGCCAAAGCACCAGACCACGCCTTCATCTCCTCGGAAACTTTCGGGAGATTGGGCCGTGAAGACTTTTCTCGCTGCACCGCGTCTAGCCCTAATTCCTTACGTCCGCCAGTATGCGTTCAATGTCAGCCTTCAGATCTGCGGTTAGCGGGAGAAAGGGCAGTCGCGAGGGCCCGCCGTAATAGCCGTTGAAGTCCATTCCGTGCTTCACGCCCGGGACGCCGAGATCGCCAACCACGCGCTGCGCGGCCTTGGCAATTCGTTCCTGCTTCAGGCGCGCCAGGTCAGCGTCGCCTTCTTTCCATGCGGCATAGATCTCGTAGCAGGCGGTGGGGGCTGGGCAGGCAAAGGCGAGGATCGCTCCCACCGCACCGGCATCGAGCGATGGCTGCAGCTTCTGTGCCGCGCCTACCAGCACCTGGAATCCGACTTCCTTCTGGCGCGTCTTCATATTGCCTACGACCGTGACAGCCGACGAGGAAGGTTTCCCTGAAGAGGAATCCGGGTGCCCCATGTCTCGCGGTTTTGCGAGACGAGGGGAAGTCTCTAGGGTCCCCGCCAATGCTCCCACAGGCACCAGCACGCTCTCGTCGATCGACCCCGACGATCCAGACGCCGCGGCGGCCACCATGCGTGGCGTCACCGCATCAAATGTTTCCGTGACGGTGGCACCGCGCTTGATGTGACGTGTGCCCTCGACCATCTTGCGCACTTTTTCCACGTCGCCGCTCGACTCTTTGATGCCGACCAAGTTTGAATGCTCGGCCAATTCGATCACCACTTCCGCGGGGATGTCATAGCCGGTGGCCTGCGGGAAGTTGTAAATAATAACCGGCAGCGGCGAGCGGTCGGCCACGGTTCGGTAGAAGGCCAGGATGTTGGCCGTCTGCATCTGCTTCTTGTAGTAGTGCGGCGTGCGCACCATGGCGACGTCGTAGCCGAGTTCTGCGGCATACTCGGTGAGGCGCAGCGTCTCGATGGCCGACTCGATTCCTGTGCCAGCGATCAGCACTTTGTTCGGCGCTGCGGCGTCGCGCGCGACTTTCAGCGCATCGCGGCGCTCCTGGTCGGAGAGCAAGATCGCCTCGCCGGTCGAGCCGAGCACGACGATGCCCGCCACCGGCGTGCGCGAATATCGCTCCACGTTGGATTCGAGCTTTTTGAAATAGACGTTGCCGTCGGGGTAGAAGGGCGTGGTGATGGGAGGAAAAATTCCGTGTAGGAGCATGGGAGAAGCCCTCAGCTTTCAGCTACCAGCTTACCAGTTCGGTCCCGCGGTCGTGACCAGGCGAGACTCCTCATTACTTCGTGGCCATCCGTTTTCTAGCCCAATCTGCTAGATCGCTGCCATCATCCTCGCCGGCGCCAAAGTGGGGAACGAATCTTAACGGTTGACTAATCGGCACAAACTTGAGACTGTCCAGGTTAACCCGCCAAGATTGCAATGAACGGCCCGAGATTTTCGGAGTCCGCCAAGTCCCCACAACTATTGTCCCTGGATGCTGGTCGTCAACGCAGTCAAAAATAAATGATGCATCATCGTCGGCCGACTGAATGACATCTCTAACAGTCCCACACTTGTCCCATTCTTTCTGGTACTGAACAATCAGGAGTATCTTCTTCCCACCGCTAGTGCGTGCTTCGAGCCGAGCTATCTGGTGCTTATCCAGTCGTATTCCGAACGATCCTACAGCGCGCTCTAGACCAGGACCGCAGCTGCTTTTCGCTACGTATTTCTGCTGAAGGTCACTCGCATTGGATGGAAGACTAACAAGAAGAAGCAGCGGGACCACAAGGCCCAGAGTTTTGGTGGACATGCATCAGCCCTCCCACAGTGCGATTCACTGCTTACTTACCGCTCTCTCCGCGTGCAAGTGCTGCAAGGCCTTCACATTCACTTCGCCGCGTTGGAGAGCAGCAATTCCTTCAGCCGCGGCCCGCGCGGCGGCGAGCGTCGTGATCGTGGGAATGCGCGCGCTGACCGCAGCGCGGCGAATCGCCTTCTCGTCGAACCAGGGCTCAAGTCCCGTGGGCGTGTTGATGATCAATTGAATGCGCTGGCCTTTGATGAAGTCGACTACGTTGGGCCGTCCTTCTTTGACCTTGTACACGCGCTCCACGTTCATGCCGGCGGCTTCGATCACGTCGGCGGTGCCGGCGGTGGCCACCAGCTTGAATCCCATGTCCACAAACTTGTGCGCAACCTGCGCGACAAGCCGCTTGTCATGGTCGGTCACACTGACAAAGATGGCCCCCTGGGTGGGCAATTTCTGTCCCGCAGCGAGTTGCGCTTTGGCGAACGCTTCGCCGAAGTTGTCGGCTACGCCCATCACTTCGCCAGTCGATTTCATCTCGGGCCCGAGCACGGTATCGACCCCGGGAAACTTGTTCCACGGGAACACGGGAGACTTTACGTAGTAATGGCTTCCGGTGTCGAGGTCGGCGCGGCGCTCAACGAATTCCGGCAAGAACTCTCGCAACTTGCGGCCCGTCATGAGCCGCGCCGCAATTTTTGCCATGGGAACGCCCGTCGCTTTGGAAACGAAAGGCACGGTGCGCGAGGCTCGCGGGTTCACTTCGAGTACGTAGACCTTATCTCCATCGGTGCCATTCGCACTGCCATTTCCGCGCGGGATGGCGAACTGAATGTTCATCAGCCCCACAACTTTCAGAGCGCGCGCAAGTTTGAAGGTATAGTCGCGCATGCGTTCCAGAAGATGTTGTGGGATATCCACTGAGGGCAGCACGCAAGACGAATCACCGGAGTGAATCCCGGCCTCTTCGATGTGCTGCATGATCCCGCCAATCACTACGTCCTCTCCGTCGGACAATGCGTCGACGTCGACCTCAATCGCATCTTCCAGGAAGTGATCGATCAACACAGGGCGGTCATGCGAGTACTCGACCGCCTCTTTCATGTAGCGAATGATCGACTCTTCGTCGTAGGCGATCACCATGGCGCGGCCGCCGAGTACATACGAAGGCCGCACCAGCACTGGATATCCGATGCGGCGCGCACCCTCAATGGCCTCGTCGATCGAGGTGGCCATGACCCCGGGGGCCTGCGGAATCTGCAACTCTTCGAGCAGCTTGTTGAAGTGCTTGCGATCCTCGGCCAGATCGATCGACTCAGGCGACGTGCCGATGATCTTCACGCCCGCGGCCTTCAGGGGCAACGCCAGGTTGAGCGGAGTCTGCCCGCCAAACTGCACGATCACGCCGACCGGCGCGCCTTTCGAAGTCTCGTGCTGGTAGATCGCCCACACGTCTTCAAAGGTCAGCGGCTCGAAATAGAGGCGGTCGCTGGTATCGTAGTCGGTTGAGACGGTCTCAGGATTGCAATTGATCATGATCGTCTCATAGCCGTCATCGCGCAACGCGAACGACGCGTGGCAGCAGCAGTAGTCGAATTCAATTCCCTGCCCGATGCGATTGGGGCCGCTGCCGAGAATAATGACTTTTTTCTTGTCTGTTGGCGCCGCCTCGTCTTCATCTTCATAAGTCGAGTACAGGTACGGCGTGAAGCTTTCGAACTCGGCGGCGCAGGTGTCGACGCGCTTGTACACCGGCATCACGCCGTGCTTCTTGCGCAGGTGGCGGACTTTCTCCTGCCCTTCCAGCCGCCAAACCGCGGCCAGCCGTCCATCGGAGAATCCCATGCGCTTCGATTCGCGCAGTACCTCGCTGGGGATCGACTCCATGGGGTGCTTTTCCAGTTCCAGTTGCTGGTCGTTGATTTCCTTGAGTTGATAGAGGAACCACGGGTCCATCGAGGTCATCTTTGCGATCTGCTTCACCGTGTGTCCCTGGCGCAACGCGTATTGCACGTACGCCAGCCGCTCCGGATGCGGCGTCACCAGCCGCTTGGTCAGAATCTTGGGCTCGATCTTTTCGCCGCCCACGCGCTTGCCGGTATCGAGCGAGCGGATCCCCTTCATTAAGGCTTCTTTGAAGGTGCGCCCGATGGCCATGACTTCGCCAACGGATTTCATCTGCGGGCCCAGCGTATCGTCGGCGCCGGGAAATTTCTCGAACTGCCACTTGGGAATCTTGACGACAACATAATCGAGCGTGGGCTCAAAACACGCCGGAGTCTTGCGCGTGATGTCATTGGGAATCTCGTCGAGCGTGTAGCCCACGGCAAGTTTCGCGGCAATCTTCGCGATTGGGAAACCGGTCGCCTTCGAGGCCAATGCCGACGAGCGCGAGACGCGCGGGTTCATCTCGATTACCACCATCCGCCCGGTTTCGGGATTCACGCCAAACTGAATATTCGACCCGCCCGTATCGACTCCAATTTCGCGAATCACGGCGATCGAGGCATCACGCATCGCCTGATACTCGCGATCGGTGAGTGTCTGCGCCGGCGCTACCGTGATCGAATCGCCCGTGTGCACACCCATGGGATCGAAGTTCTCAATCGAGCAGATGATGATGACGTTATCTTTGGTGTCGCGCATCACCTCGAGCTCGAACTCCTTCCAGCCCAGCACCGACTCTTCAATCAGCGCCTCGCGCACGGGAGAGAAATCGAGGCCCCGGCTCAGCACCTCCAGCATTTCTTCGCGGTTGTAGGCAATGCCGCCGCCCGAACCGCCCAGCGTGAAAGATGGCCGGATGATCACGGGGAAGCCGATCTTCCCCGCGAACTCGATGCCATCCTTCGTGTTGTTGACCAGTGCCGATTTGGGCACGTCGAGCCCGATGCGCTGCATGGCGTCCTTGAAGAAGAGGCGGTCTTCCGCCTTCTTGATGGCCGCAACATTCGCGCCGATCAGGATCGCGTTGTACTTTTCTAGAACGCCGCCGTCAGAAAGTTCGATCGCCAGATTCAGTGCGGTCTGTCCTCCCACGGTCGGCAGCACGGCAAAGCCCGCGCCCGGCGACATTTCCCGCTCGATGCGAATGATCTCTTCCAGATATTCCAGCGTGAGCGGCTCGATATAAGTGCGGTCGGCCGACTCCGGGTCGGTCATGATAGTGGCCGGGTTCGAGTTCGCCAGCACCACTTCGTAGCCCTCGGACTTGAGCGCCTTGCAGGCCTGCGTACCGGAGTAGTCAAACTCCGCCGACTGCCCAATGATGATGGGGCCGGAGCCGAGGATCAGAATCTTTGAGATGTCACTACGTTTGGGCATTTACGATGCAATCTTTCCAGAATTGTCTTCAAGGCTCACCGCTTCGACTTTGCCGGAAGGCTTGCCGCGGTCGCGCTTGCCGCGATCGGGTATCCCTTTCCTTGGGCGCGCTTTGAAAGGGCACGCCTTCAAGGCGTGCCGTATCCGGCTCCTCTGAAACCGTGGGCTTTAGCCCCTGAGGTGCGGGGTCGAGCTCGAATCCGGCGCGCGCTGACGAATATGAGTACTCCTCCGCCCGCTCGCATAAATGCTTAAGAACGGGATTCTCACGAACGTAGGAAACGTGCTGGAAGTAGTCTTCCGCATCACGAATCCGATGATCGGAAAATCCTTTCTGCCAGACTTCCATATTCGATCCGAGTTCTTTCTTCGCTCGATAGGAAAATCCACCTTTGATGAATTGAACGGCCTTCTCCAGACTTGTCGTCGGCGTGAGAAGGACGTGGATGTGATCCGGCATGATTACGAATTCGTGCAGCAGGTAAGCGGAGCCTCGATAGTGATAGAGGATGTTGATGAGAAGCTTCGCCCAGCACTCACGTTGAAAGAGGGATCGCCGGCCCCAAGTGGCCGACGTAATCATGTATGTGTGGCCCGTGTTGGTGGCGTGTTCTCTCGTGGGTCTCAAACGGTACCTCAGCGGCTAAAGCCGCAAACCTTTTATCGCATCTTGCGGCGCGCCTTGAAGGCGCGCCCTTTCAAAGCTCGCGCTGCACACGGTCCAATACTGATGGCCCGGAGCCGAGAATCAAAATCTTCGAGATGTCAGTGCGTGTGGGCATTTGATCTCATCGAACGGGACATGCCGCGAATTCCTGGCCCGGACGGATTCGCCTCCAGTACCAGATTGATGTCGCAAGCGTGCTCGCCCGTGCATACTACTTCTCGGGGCTGCCTCCAGCCGCGATTCGGAGCAGGTAAGAGCCGGTACTTGCCAACATCCACCAGTCCGAGATCAAAGCGGCCATCCTTGTCTGTTACGGCCGAGCGATAAAGAACGAACTTGCCTTTAGCGTCCTCAACATTCAAGAGAATTTTAGAATTCGAAAATGGGGCGCCCGTCTGATCTCTCAATTCTCCCGAAACATGCAACTTTTCCTTGAGTTCTAAATTTGAGCGGACGATCTCTTCACTGCATGGAACCTGGTCGGGTCGTATTACCTTCTGAGCAAACGCAACGCTACTCAGGACCAACATCACAGCAGCTACAGTTGCTTTGCTGCACAGCGCTTGTTTGCCACTCCCCTTCACCCCTTCCACTCCTCCATCATCTTCGTGAATTCCTTGAACAGATAATGCGAATCATGCGGCCCCGGCGCGGCTTCCGGGTGATACTGCACGCTGAACAGCGGAAGATTCCGATGTCGCAAGCCTTCGAGCGTCTGGTCGTTCAGATCGATGTGCGTCAATTCGACTTCGCTGTCGGCCAGCGAATCCGGGTCCACGGCAAAGTTATGGTTGTGCGCCGTGATCTCGATCTTTCCGGTCTTCAGCTGCTTCACCGGATGATTCCCGCCGTGATGGCCAAACTTCAGCTTGAAAGTCTTGCCGCCGAGGGCAATCCCTGTGAGCTGATGCCCAAGGCAGATGCCAAAGATCGGCTGCCGTCCCATGAGCCTTCGGATCGAATCCACCGCATAGGTGCACGGCTCAGGGTCGCCGGGACCGTTCGATAAAAAGACTCCGTCCGGCTTCAAGGCCAGCACATCTTCCGCCGGAGTCTGCGCCGGAACCACCGTCACCTTGCAGCCCTCGCCGCGCAGCTTTCGCAGAATGTTCTGCTTAATCCCGAAGTCATACGCCACCACGTGAAATCGCGGAGGCTCATCTTTCACCCCGACTACTGCAACCGGTTCGTGCGAGCGCTCGCCCACTTCCCACACGTACGGACGCTTCGTGCTCACTTCTTTGGCCAGATCCATCCCGTCCATCTTGGGAATGGACCGCGCCTTCGCAATCAGCTTGTCGGCATCACTCCCGATGGTCGAGACGACGCCACGCATCACGCCGTGGTCGCGCAGATGCCGCACCAGCGCCCGCGTGTCGATGTCGGATAGCACCGGCACCTTAAACTGCTCCAGGTATTCTTCGGCCACCTGCTGCGAGCGCCAGTTCGAACTGACGCGCGAGAACTCGCGCACGATCAGGCCTTCGATCCACGGACGTGTGGCTTCGTTGTCTTCCTGGTTGGTGCCGTAGTTGCCGATTTCCGGATTGGTCAGGACAACGATCTGCCCGGAGTAGGAGGGATCGGTGAAAATTTCCTGGTAGCCAGTGATGGAAGTATTAAAAACGACTTCGCCGTAGCATTCGCCTTTGGCGCCGTAGCCTTTGCCTCGGAAGACTCGCCCGTCTTCCAGCGCAAGGATAGCCTGCATTCTCGCTCCGGTGAATAGATTTACAGAATCTTATCAGGGAATGCCGCAGCGGCCAAGAGCGGAACGCGGAATCGAGAAGAAATCTTTTGCTGCGAGAGCCTGACCTCTGATGACAAATCTGATGACAAATATGAAATCTATTCGCAAACACAAAGAATTCTGACGCCACTCACCGCACTCTTCCCAGCTTATCCATTGGCCAGTACCCGAACACCGCCTTGCCGTAAATAAAGCTCTGGTTGACCGGGCCGAAATCGCGGCTGTCGTTAGACATGGAGCGATGGTCGCCGAGCACGAAGAAGCAATTTGCGGGGACCGTGGTTTCCGGGTACGAGCGAGAATCGGTATAGGCTGGGGGAACGTAGTCCTCGTCGAGCGCCTGGTCGTTCACATACACTTGGCCGCCGTCGATGCGGATGCGGTCACCGGCCATTCCGATCACACGTTTGATGTAACTCTTGGAGGGATCGCGGGGATACCGGAAGACCACAATATCCCCGCGCTCAATGGGTTCCAGTCGATACACAAACTTATTCACGAAGATCCGTTCCTGATCATCGAGCGAGGGCATCATGCTGGTTCCCTCAACTTTCACCGGCTGGTAGAGGAAGATGATGATGAACGCCGAGATGGCCAGGGAAATGATCAGATCGCGCACCCAGACGCCGATCCCGGTCCCGAGGCGAATGGGAGCTGGCGATGTCGGCTCAGAAGCCGCGCCTGCACACGGCGTGGGTGTCGCTGTCCCGCTGGCTGAATTTGGTTCTGAAAACGTACCTGGCATGCGTCCCTATTGTATACAGAACCTGTCCTGATGGGAGCGGGTTGCATTGCACTCTGGTTTTAATCGGACATTTCCTGCGCCCTTCCAGCCTTCTTTGGTTGCGGGTTACAATAACCACACGCGAGGGAACCTAATGACACGCCGTGTACTTCAGAACAAGATTGTGTATCGCAGCCTGACCGTCGCCTTCCTCTTTCTGGTAACTACTCTCAGCCTGTCGGCCGAATGGGGCACGATGCCGGAAGAAGGAGGCATTCCGGCTTACAACGCCGGACCTCCGCCCAAAGGGACGAAGCTGCCTCCCCTCCTGACCAAGTCCGACCTTTGGGGAGCGGACGCCCAGAATGTCTACCAGACTCATGCCTACGAACTGGCGGCGAAGATCCCGAACGTGCTGCACCAGCAACCCTGCTATTGCTATTGCGACCGGATGGGCCACAACAGCCTGCACAGCTGCTTTGAGAACACGCACGGGGCGCAGTGCGCGACCTGCCTGAAGGAGCTTTACTATTCCTACCAGCAGCACCAGAAAGGCAAGACCGCGGCGCAAATCCGCGCCGGAATTATTAAGGGAGAGTGGAAGCAGATCGATCTGCTGTCGGCCTCGACGATGAACTGAATACCGAGTTGCGAGTGCCCAGTGATTCCGCGCACTACTCGCAACTCGGTACTGCTGGCAAACTGGACCTCAACCCACTGTTTGAGTGATACTTTATTGCTCAGCTAAAAGCGATTCCAAGGAGTTCCCCATTACCAAGAGCACAGGAAGAGTTTTGCACATGGCTCAGAAACCTACCGCGAAAAAGACCGTAGCGGAAGATCCGCATTACACGCAGGCGCTGCAGAGCTACGAAGCCGGACTGCGCGCCATGCAAGAGCACAAATTCGACAAGGCGAAGCCTCATTTTCAAAAGGTGGTTGGCGGCCCCAGCAAAGAACTGATCGATCGCGCCAACGTTCATCTCAGCATCTGCAACCAGCATCTGGAACGCTCAGCGGCCACGCAGTTCAAGACCGCCGAGGAGCACTTTGACTACGCCGTCTCGCTGATGAATATTGGCGACTACGTGACCGCCCGCGAGCATCTCGAAAAGCTGCTCAAGCAGAATGCCAAGTCTGACTATGTGGTTTACGGCCTGGCTGCGCTCGACTGCCTCACCGGTCACGTCGAGGATTCCCTGAAACATCTGGACGAGGCCCTTCGCCTGAACGCTCAACTGCGTTTCCAGGCGCGTAACGATTCCGACTTCCAGAATTTGGCAGAGGATCCGCGCTTCACGGAACTGCTCTATCCGGATCCCGGCGCCGAACTGGGCTCCTCAGACGGCGACCTCGGCGAAGTAGAGCCCGTTTAGCCGCTGGACACACTCGATGGAAACCAAAACCGCCGAGTTTCGGCCACCGGAGAAGACCGTGCGCGAAGCCGGTCTCCGAGTCGTCGCGATTGGCGGCGGCACCGGACTCTCCACCCTGCTTAAGGGACTCAAGCGTTTCGTGCTCTGGCCATCGGAGATTCCGGCCCAGCCGGATTCTCCCTCCATCCGTGATCTTAGCGCCGTCGTCACGGTCAGCGACGACGGCGGCTCCAGTGGACGCCTGCGCAAAGAACTCAACATGCTTCCCCCGGGCGATATTCGTAACTGCATCGTCGCCCTTAGCGAAGATGAAGCGCTGCTGTCCAAGCTTTTCCGTCACCGCTTCGAAAAGGGCTCGGGACTCGAAGGCCACAGCTTCGGCAATCTGTTTCTCGCGGCACTCACCTCTCTGACTTCCGATTTTTCAGAAGCCGTGCGACTCTCTTCCGAGATTCTTCTCACGCGCGGCCATATTTACCCCGCGACGACCTCAAACATTGAGCTCGAAGCGCTCATGGAAGACGGCACATGCGTTCGCGGCGAAACCAAGATCACAGCCAGTAAAGGGCGCATCCGCGAACTGTTTCTCGTCCCGCCGGACGTGGGACCCATGCCCCAGACTCTCGAGGCAATCGCCAACGCCGACATGATTACGATCGGGCCGGGGTCACTCTTCACCAGCCTCATCCCCAACCTGCTGGTGCGTGGCATTGCAAAGGCAATCGTCGAATCGCCCGCCACCAAGGTATACATCTGCAACCTGATGACCCAAGCCAATGAGAGCCTCGGACTGACCGCCGCCGACCACATTCGCGCGTTGAATCGGCACGCACAAAAACAAATTTTCGACTACGCCCTGATCAACCGAACCCCCGCTTCCGATGAACTGAAAGCCAAGTACGCCAGCGAAGGCGCCTGTCAGATCGTGAACGATCTCGAGGCGATTGAAGCTCTCGGCGTGGTTCCCGTCCTCGGCGACTATCTCGAAGAAGCCGGAGTCGCGCGCCACAATACCTCCCGCGTAGCTCGCGACCTGATGCACCTCATGGCGCAACACCCGAAAATCGACCGCAATTAAGTAGTCGATTCGTGTGGGGACAGCCACCCCCGGCTGTCCGGTCGAGCAAAGCTCGACGGGTTCAACGCGGCCTGCGAAGCAATCGGGGACGTTGCCTGTGCGGCGTTGCGGCTTGGCGCTCCCCACCTGCTTCCTGTATCGTGATCCTTCCGCTTCGAGGCTCTACGTCCTCGAGGTGCATCGTCATGCGCTCTTCCCTGTTCATTTTCACGATTCTGCTTCTCGCTTCGTCCCTCTGCTTCGCTCAGACTGGCCCAGAGCAAGGCGGCCACGAAGTCCAAATCTGGGCGGGTGGTGGCCACTCCGTCAGCGGCGGGCGCGGTAACACCGGCGCGCTCAACGCCGGCCTGCGCTACGGATGGATCCTGACCGGCTCGCACTTGCCTGGCTTTCTCCGCGGACGCTTTGAATATGCGGTCGACGCAGTTCCCGTCTTCTTCGTCTTCCAGCCGGCGAACACCGCGTACGGGGTGGGCTTCGATCCGCTGGGCCTCAAGTGGAACTTCGAACGTCACGGCCGCTTCTCGCCCTACCTCGAACTGTGCGGCGGCACGCTCTTCACCGACCACAACGTCCCAACTGGCACCAACACCGTGAACTTCACAGACCAAGCCGCACTCGGCGTGCACATCCTCGGCGCGAGGCACAGCGTGGGCCTGGAGCTGCGCTACATGCACATCTCGAACGCGGGCTTGGCAACTCCGAATCCGGGAATCAACACTGTGCAAGTGCGGCTCGGAGTGGGAAAGTTCTTTGACCGGGGCGATCATTAGTCGCTCAGCGTTGAACAGTAGATTTGTGCTAGTTCACTCTTGACTCATCAGCATGAGTTAAATAGACCCATGATATGGCTAAGCGATTGCAAGTGATTCTGCAGGATCCGGAATACCGGGAAATTCAGCGAATGGCGCGTTCGCGCCAGATGTCAATTGCAGAATGGGTACGCCAAGCGCTGGCGCTCGCCCGGTGACGTGAACCCTTAGGCGACGTAGAGAAAAAGCTTAAGGCCATTCGCACCGCTGCACGGCATGAGTCGCTAACCTCCGATATTGATACGATGCTGGCGGAAATCGAGCGTGGCTATTCCTCCGGTCGGCATCCGTGATCCTGATTGACTCCAATATCCCGATGTATCTGGTGGGCACACCGGGTCCCCACAAGACCGATGCGCAACGGCTACTGGAAAAGTTGGTCAGCGAGCGCCAGCGCTTGGTCACCGACGCCGAAGTGCTGCAAGAAATCCTGCATCGCTATGTCGCCATCAATCGCCGCCACGACATCCAGCCAGCCTTCGACGCGCTTCTGAATACAATCGACGAAGTCCTTCCGGTGGACCGGGCGGTTGTCGAGCGCGCCAAACAGATTGTCCTTGGCTACCAGCGTCTCTCCGTGCGCGATGCGGTGCATCTCGCGGTGATGGAACAACACGGCATCGACCGAATCCTGACCTTCGATTCCGGTTTCGACGGGTTTCCGGGGATTACCAGGCTGTCATAGCCGAGTTTGTTACAACGAATAATTCGCAATCCGAGTTGCGGCACTCGCGCGGTGCAGCTATTCTTCTCCCTTATGTCCACGCTCGTCGAATGTGTTCCTAATTTTTCTGAAGGCCGCGACAAATCGAAGGTTGACGCCATCATCGACGCCATGAAGATGCCTGGCGTCTACTTGCTGGATCGCGAGATGGACTCCGACCACAATCGCTGCGTCATTACGCTGGCTGGCGAGCGCGAAGCGATTCAGGAAGCGGCGATCCGCGGCGTGGGCAAGGCCGCGGAACTCATCGACCTCAATGTACACACGGGCGCTCATCCGCGTATGGGAGCGACCGACGTAGTTCCCTTCATCCCTATCGACGGCGTTACCCTTGAAGATTGCGTGGCCATGGCCTGCCACGTCGGGGAGCAGATCTGGAAGCGTTACCAGATTCCGGTTTATCTCTACGAATCCGCCGCCAGAATTCCCGAACGCCAGGGTCTGGAAAATATTCGCCGCGGACAGTTCGAAGGTATCCGCGCTGAGATCGCCACCAATCCCGCGCGCTGTCCGGACATTGGCGAGCCTTGTGTGCATCCTACGGCAGGCGCGACGGTGGTCGGCGCACGCAAATTCCTGATTGCATATAACGTGTTCCTCAACACACCCGACGTCGAGATCGCCAAGAAAATCGCCAAGGCCGTGCGCTTCTCGAGCGGTGGCATGCGATTTGTGAAAGGCGCTGGTTTCCTGGTGCGCGGTCTCGCCCAGGTCTCGATGAACCTGACCGACTTCGAACAAACGCCGATCCACCGCGTCTTTGAGATGGTCAAGCGCGAGGCAGCCCGCTACGGCGTCGTGCCGGTATCGAGCGAGATCGTGGGCCTGATCCCCAAGAAGGCGTTGGAGCAAGCCGCCGAGTGGTTTCTGCAAGTCGAGAATTTCGATTCGTCATTGATTCTGGAAAACCGCCTTATGGACGTCATGGGCGGAAAGACAGCCGTGGGTGGCCTGCGCGCGGGAGTCGAACCTTTCGTCGAGCAACTTGCAGCTCCAATGGCCACTCCCGGAGGCGGCAGCGCCTCGGCGGTGGCGGCGGCCATGGCCGCAGGCCTCGCCGCCATGGTTGCGTCTATGTCTCGCGGCAAAAAGGCCTACCTGCAATACGAATCGCAACTCAGCGCGGCCATCGCGCGCCTCACTCCGCTACGCGAAGAATTGAAGGCCGCAGTCGACGCCGACGCCGAATCCTACAACTCTGTCATGAAGGCCTACAAGCAGGCCAAAACCGCCGCGGATGAAAAATCTGGCGAGGCAATGATCGAAGCCGCCCTCAAGGAAGCTACCAACGTTCCTCTGGGCGTCGCCGAAAAAGCTCACGAAGTCGCAGACATCGCAAAGTCGCTCGATCCCATTACAAATCCCAATATGAAATCGGATTTGACCACGGCTTTGGCACTGGCGGGCGCTGCCATTACAGGGGCCCTCGCCAACGTGGAGATCAATCTGGCCTCCCTGAAAGATCAGGCGTTCGCGGCGGAAGTACGCCGCCGAACCGCAGTCCTTTCGTAGAGACGTTGCTCGCATCGTTTTCTGCCTTGACAAAAACTTACCAAACTACGTCTCCAGGCCGTGACACGGGGTCTCCGGTCAGTCAATAGGCACTGTCCTTTTGTGCGATTCCCCCTGGTTGCAAGTAGAATAAAATAAAGCGATCTATTAACTCCGGAGCCAGATCGTGCATCCAACAAAAGGTGCACTCAACCCAGACTGTTCCGTGATTCGAGGCGTTCATGAAACTCTTTAAGATTTGCTTGGTTTCCCTACTTCTGGTGAGCATGGCCTACGCCATGCCGCTGAACTCGTCTGCCCGCGCCTGCGTTCCTGCCGACGTGCTGCAAGTGATCTCGGTGGACTATCGCACCCTCAAAGATTCGCCTACTGCGATGGCATTGAAACAGCAACTGCTTCCAGAGAACATCAAACAGTTCGAGGCCGCTCTAAAGGCCATCGGCCTGGATCCCGAGAAAGACGTCGATACGCTCACCTTCGCCTCTTTCCACGCCGGCAAACAAGGCGTCAAGACAGTCGGCGTGGCCGCCGGCCCCTTCAACATGAAGGCCGTGCTGAAGAAGATGAAGCTGCAGAAGTTCGTACCGAAGAAGTATGGAAACGCGAATATCTATCCCATGGACGGCGGCTTCGTCATGAGCTTCCTCGATGACAGCACGCTGCTATTCGGCGATGCGACTTCAATTCGCGTTGCGCTCGATACCAGCAGTGGCCAGGTCCTGAGTTTGGACACCAATGGCGACATGGCGGACATGATGTCGAGCGTCGACTCCGCGCCGGTCTGGAGCATTCTTGACCAGCAGGGCACACAGAACGCAATGCACTCCGCCATGGGGGACGCCTCGCAGATCGCCGACTACGACACCGTCAAGAAGCGCCTGTTGGGCTCCCGCTACACGCTGAGCTTCAATAGCGGCGTCAACTTCGATATGACCGTCGTCACCTCTGACACTACAACTGCCTCCACGGTTTCATCGCTGCTCAAGGGATACATGCTCTATAAGAAGCTGAGCGCCACGCCCGCGGAGAAAATCGCAGTGGAGAATACCTCTGTCGACTCCGACGGCCCGAACGTGCAAGTGCACTTCAAAGCTAACGATCAGCAGTTCCAGTCGCTGATGCATTCGGATTTGTTCGCTGCCGTCACCCACTAAAGCCAGAACAATAGAGATTCATTACGAAGGCACTGAGAGACGGACGAATCTAATGTCTCGGTGCCTTTGCTGTCTTAAGGGTTTTCTTTTGTGACTGAGTCTGTCCGGAGCGCAGTCGAAGAGTGTCTCCGCGGCGGAATCACTTCTTGCGTGCCGCGCGCTTCTCTTCTGCCCATCCTTCTTTCACGATCTGCCGGGCGCGCGCAATCGCCAGGGAATTCGCGGGAACATCGTCGGTGAGGCATGATGCCGCTCCCACATACGCGCCCCTGCCCACGCGAATCGGCGCTACGAGCGTGCTGTCGCTTCCGATAAACACTCCATCTTCGATCACGGTTTTATGCTTGGCGATGCCGTCGTAGTTGCAAGTGATAGTCCCCGCGCCAATGTTTACGCCCGCACCGATCTCGGCATCTCCCAAGTAGGTCAGATGATTGGCCTTCGATCCCTTCCCTAGCTTGATCATCTTGGTTTCGACAAAATTTCCCACATGCGCGCCTTCGCCGATTTCGCTCCCCGGCCGCAGCCGCGAGTAGGGCCCAACCACCGCTCCGGTGCCAATGCGCGCCCCGTCCATTACGCATCCTGGAAGCACCATTACTCCATCCTCAATCTCCACATCGCGAATCACGCAATAAGACCGCACACGGCAAGCACTCCCAATCCGGGTCTTCCCCAGCAACTGTACGTAGGGCTCGATCACCGTATCGGGGGCAATCTCCACATCAGCATCGATCACGCAGGTTGCCGGATAAAACACCGTTACGCCGTCGGCCATCAGTTGACGGCACTTGGCGAGCCGCATCTTTTCGTCAATGTCAGCCAGTTCCATGCGCGTGTTTCCGCCCAGCACCTCGCTCGCGTCGGCCGTCTTAAAGGCCACGACGCGTTGCCGCGCCTTGCGGAGCACTTCGGCCATGTCGGTCAGGTAGTATTCGCGGTGCGTATTGGTAGTCGAAAGTTTCCCAATGTTGCTGTAGAGTTCCTTCACCGCAAAAACATAGAAGCCGGAATTAATCTCGCGAATCTTTTTCTGCGCCGAGCTGGCAGCTTTTTCTTCGACGATCGCCTGCACCTCGACGCTTCGCTCTGACTTCCGCAGCACCCGGCCATACCCGGTCGGATTCTCCAGGTCGGCGGTCAGCAGCGTCATGGCCGCCTGTTCTTCCAGATGAAAATTGCGCAGCCGTCCAATCGTCTCCGGCGTGATCAGTGGAGCGTCTCCCGAGAGCACGATGACGTGGTCGTACCCAGCCAGCGCCTCGCGCGCCATCATGAGGGCATGCCCGGTTCCCCGCTGCTCCGCCTGGAGCACATAGTTGACGCCGGAGTGCTCCATCGCCGCGCGCACGCGGTCAGCTTCGTAGCCGATGATGGCGTACACATCCTCGGTGGGGACGATTCGCAGAGCGGCCCGGATTACATGCTCCAGAAGTGGCTTGCCACCGACTTCATGTAATACTTTAGGAAGTCGCGACTTCAGCCTGGTGCCCTTGCCCGCCGCCATGATGGCCACAGCAACCCGCTGACTCGCGGTCGCTCCCGAACCATAGGGCGAAAGAGACGACGTGCGCTTTTTCGAAGATGCTACTGGAAAAGGACTGCTTTTCGATTTCTTCATTCGCCTCAATATACCGCGAGCTTGCGGCAATGGCTATTTCCGGCCTTATGACCTAAAATCTTTGCCCTGCAGAAAATGGCAGGCGAGACGCCCTACCTTCGGTTATGGAAAGGAAGACATGCCCAAGTACGTCATCGAGCGCGATATCCCTAACGTCGGCGATGTGACCCCGGACCAAGTCATCGCCATCTCACAGAAATCCTGCAGCGTGCTGAACAGCCTGGGTCCGAAGATCCAGTGGCTGCACAGCTACGTCACTCAGGACAAAATCTACTGTGTCTACATCGCGCCCAACGAGGAAATGGTGCGCGAGCATGCCAGACAAGGCGGTTTCCCGGCTAACCGTGTGTCCGAGGTCAAGCTTGTAATCGACCCGACCTCGGCCGAGGCATAGCGACTCGCTAAAGACCAAGGCCTCCGTCCACGGCCAGAATCTGCCCGGTAATGAATTGGGGCGCGGTCGCGAAGAACAACACCGCCTCGGCAACGTCGTCCCCGCGCCCATTTCGCCGCATGGGCGTCTGCTTGGCCATGCGCCGCATGAACGCGGCCGCGGACTTCTCTCCCAGATCGATCATCCCGGGGGCGACGGCATTCACCGCGATCTCGGGCGCCAGCGCTTTGGCCATGACCTTCGTCAGCATGTGGAGGGCTGCCTTCGACGAGCAATAGTGCGCGTTCGTCGCCCAGGGCCGGAGCCCACCGAGCGACCCCATATTGATGATCTTTCCCTGAACGGCGGCCTTGACCGCGGCTTCCCCGCTGCGTCCGACTGACCCCTTGCCGCGTTTCCTGCGCATCCACTTCAGAGCCTCGCGCGTCACCAGAAACGGGCCACGCGTATTCGAGGCGAAAATCGCATCCCATTGCCGAACCGTCAGTTTCTCGAACTCTACGGCTTCGTAGTTCGCCGCGTTGTTGACGAGAATATCGATGCGTCCCAATTCGCGTCCCGCCTCCTTCATCATCGCCCGGACGCTGGCCTCGTCGGTCACGTCGCAGCGCAGCGCAAACGCGCGTACCCCGAATCCTGACAAATCCACGACCGTCTCTCGAGCTTCGCGCGCCGAGTTCTTGAAGGTAATGGCGACGTCCGCGCCAGCTTGTGCCATGGCCAGTGCCGAGGCTCGCCCCAGCCGGCGGGCGGCGCCCGTGACTAGCGCAGTCTTTCCATGAAGAGGTTTTGCCTGAGGATCGTGCATGCAGGGATTCTACCGCCTCGCGCCCCGTAGCTGCCGCTACAAGCCTTCCGCGCGCAGCCCGGCGATCCCGTAAAGCCGAATTCTGGATTGTTCACTCTTAGTGAGGCGTTCGCACGGCTTTTAGAGCATCGATCAAACTGAGCGCCTCTTGCGACTTCACGACCACGGCACTAGCTTGCTGCGTCGCTCCTTGCGCGAGGGCCTTCCCCTCCGTTACCACAATAATGACGGGCACTTCCGGTCGCAACCGCTTCAGTTCTCCGACGATCAGTGCGGCTTCCGTCCCGTCACCGTTGAGATCGACCACAACCGCATCCACCACTTCCTGACCAAACCGGAGGATTCCCTCATGCCCGTTGCCCGAACTGAGCACATTCCAGCCGTATTCCTTCAGCAGCGAACAGCGCAGATTCAAATGCACTGGATCGTTTCCGATACAGAGAACAGAGTTACCACGTCGCTTGGTCACCGGCACCTCCCTGTTTCGCCCATGGCCATGGATATCCCCGAGCGCCGGTTTACACCGTATGGGTCCTACTATCAGAAGATCCTATAGGGCGCAGTGACTTGAATCACCCTGAATCACACAGGTCTCTTAGGGTTAGGTTCATGAAATGGTCCAGCCACCCGACCTCCCAAAATGACATCGCGCGCCCATCCGATTCACTTTGTTGCTGGAAAAACGCCGTTTCCCCGCGCTAGAATCTCCCCGCATGCCAGAGTCCCGCAGCGTCGTGGTGTATTCCCGCAAGGGATGCCACTTGTGTGAGGTGGTTAAAGAAAGCCTTTCCAAGCTTTCGCGCCGCGGAGGATTCACCTGGCAAGACGTCGATGTCGATTCTGACTCTGAACTTCGGCGACAGTTTAATGACGAAGTTCCTGTCGTCTTTATCGATGGCCGCAAAGCCTTCAAGTACCGCATGGACGAGCAGGAATTCCTGCGGAAGTTGGCCAGCTAGCGCTGATTCGTCTGAGTCTGGTTCGTTCGTATGACTCCTTCCGTTACAACTTCTCCCGGCATGCTGCGAACGCAGCTCTATGCTGACCCGCACAATCTTTTTCTGCACGATGTCGTGCTCGACTCTTGTCGCCGCAATGCACCGAACACTGCGCTGGTGGATACCTCTTGTGGACGCCGCCTGACGTACGCCGAATATGGAGACATCCTCGAGTCGCTGGCTCGCAGTCTGATGGCTACTGGAGTTAAGCCCGGCGATGTGATCGCCATCTTCCTGGCGAACTCCTGGGAGTTCTGTGCCGCATACCACGCCGCTACCCTGGCCGGGGCGATTCCTACTCTGCTGAATCCGACTTACCGCGAACGCGAAGTTCGCTATCAACTGGAAAACTCGGGCGCCGTCCTTTTGATCACGGATGGCGGAAACATCGAAGGCATCAATCTCGGAGGATTGCCCAATCTCCGCCGCGTCTACACGACGCGCCAGCCAGCACCGGGCGCCGAGCCTTTCACCAACCTCTTTCATCCAGTGACCGCGGTTTATCCCAAGCCGGATCAATCTTCCGAACAAACGCTCGCCGTGCTTCCCTACTCCAGCGGCACGACGGGCCTGCCCAAGGGAGTCATGCTCTCGCACTACAATCTGGTCGCGAATGTGTATCAACTTCTCGGCCCGAACGCGACGGCGCTCAATTCTGCCGACAATATTCTCTGCTGTCTTCCGCTCTACCACATCTACGGCCTGAATGTGATTCTCAATCCCGCGCTGATTCTCGGTGCGAAGCTTGTTCTGGTGCCGCGCTTCAATGTGTCGATGCTTGTGAAACTTCTCATTGACGAAGCCGTGACGACGATGCCTCTGGTCCCGCCCGCGATCAATGCACTCTGCCAGGCGGCCGAGGCGGGACAGTTCCCTCGCGATCATCAAGTCCACTGGGTCAAATCCGGAGCCGCGCCTCTCGCTCCAGATCTTGCTCGCCGCTTCACGGCTCTTACCAACATTCTGGTGTGCCAGGGATACGGCATGACCGAGGCTTCGCCCGTCACGCACGTCGGTTTTCTTGAGCCAGCCCTCTATCGGCCAGACTCCATCGGCCATCCCCTCGCCGAAACCGACTGCCGCGTGCTGTCCCAGTCCGACATTGATCCCGGCGACACGCCCGACGATCTGACGGAAGCGCCTTCTGGCCTGCCCGGAGAACTGGTCATGCGCGGCCCGCAATTCATGCTGGGTTACTGGAAGGAACCGCAAGCCACCGCCGCCGTTTTGCGCGACGGTTGGTATTGGTCGGGAGATATCGTCACCCGCGACCGGGAAGGCTTCTACCGCGTCGTGGACCGCCGCAAAGAAATGATCAAGTACAAGGGCTTTCCGGTAGCCCCCGCCGAAGTCGAAGCGGTGTTGCTGGAACACCCGGCCGTGAAGGAATGCGGAGTTGTTGGTCGTTCAGACGCCGCAGCCGGAGAGATTCCGGTCGCCTTCGTCGCCTTGCGCGACGGATTTGTCGAGAGCCCTAAGCTTGGAGAAGCGCTCTGCGCCTTCGTCGCCGACCGGCTTACGCATTACAAACAACCGCGCGAGGTTCACTTCGTGGATACCGTTCCCAAGACTGCCTCAGGGAAAATTCTCCGCCGCGAATTGAGGAAGTCCATCGCCTGACCGCGCCCGCCGCCTCTTTTCGTAAAACGCGGAGCCGTCGCTTCACAAAGAAGTGACACACTTTTGACACCCGCCTGACAATTTCCTCACGGCCTCCGTCCCAAACTGATTTCGGCACACCCCACGGAATGGGCATCGCCAACGGAGCGTGCGCCCGCAAATGTCCAGCCCAGCAACTGGTTTCGGGGGATGGCGGCGCGGAAACAATCATGTCCAACTCGGTTGGCATTGCCATAGGAGGATTGTCATGAACTTGTCTCAACTAAGAACCGTAGCTTGCGCAGCCTTGCTGGTCGGCGCTAGCGTGCTTTCTGTCCAGGCGCAGGGAGATCATTTCAGCAACCAACCCCGCATTTCCGTCGTCGCCTCTACGGTTCCAGCCAATGGCGAGGTAAATCCGTATGGCATTGCTCGCATTCCGCGGAGCTCCGGTTCCTTGCTCAAAGGAAACATCCTGATTAGTAATTTTAACAATAGCGCTAACCTGCAGGGAACGGGTACAACGATCGTGCAGGTTGCTCCAGACGGCACGAGCGGTCTGTTCGCTCAAATCGACGCTAGCAGTTTGCCTGAGCCTTGCCCCGGCGGCGTTGGCTTGACCACCGCCTTGGCCGTGCTGCGCACGGGATGGGTTATTGTGGGCAGCCTGCCGACTACCGACGGAACGGCAGCCACGGCGCAGGCCGGATGCTTGCTCGTGCTCGACAACCATGGCAACGTTGCTGAGACGTTCTATGGTTCGCTCATTAATGGCCCTTGGGATATGACAGCGTGGGACGCGGGCAGCACGGCAGATTTGTTCGTCACCAATGTCCTGAACGGAACTGTAGCCGCTGGGGGCAAGGTTGTGCACAAAGGAACCGTGGTCCGGCTGACCCTTGATATTAACTCCGGTTCGGTGCCAGTCTTGCAGTCGATTACCGTGATTGGATCCGGCTTCCCCGAACGGACCGATCCGGCGGCGTTGGTGATTGGGCCGACGGGCTTGGGCCTCGACGCCGATGCCGACACTCTCTATGTGGCCGATAGTGTCAATAATAGGGTTGCGGCTATTCGACATCCCGGGTTCCGCGATACCTCCGCCGGAATCGGGGCGACGGTCTCGCAAGGCCGCAGCCTCAACGATCCTCTCGGCCTCACGGTTGCGCCGGACGGCAACATCCTGACGGTCAACGGAAACGATGGTTTTCTGGTGGAAACCACACCTCGTGGTGACCAAATCCGCAGCGTACTGTTGGACAGTACTGGCAATCCGCCGGGAGCCGGCGCGCTGTTTGGGTTCATCGACGTCCGTGGCGTTGGCATCTATTTCGTCGATGATGCCAGCAACACCTTGAATCTTTTCCACTGAGGCCGCAGTAGCGAGGTAGCCGGATAGGTGCCCCACTCTTCTCGCGTTCTTTGCGAGAAGGTGGGGTTTTTGATTTTGGGGGGCGGGAGGTCTGGCAAGAAATTGCGGATGTCACCTTTTTCCTGGTGGAGCTATTTCTTATCCCCGCCCGGCCCCGGCAGCTTCCGGGTCACCAGGAAGCTCCAAATCACCTCATTGGCATTTAGATCCTGGCTCGTCTTCCCAATCGTTTTCTCGACCTCGTATTGCTCTCCTCCCGGCCACGTATTGCCCGCCCCCTTCACGCTGTAGAGAACAACCTGCGCGTTCTGCTGACAACCATTGTACGTATCGACCTTGGTTTCCATGCCACCTTTCTCGTGCGCCGGCAACTTGCTCTTCTCCGGCTTTTCCTCGCAGCGGTCAATCTTCGCCCATGCCTTGGCGCTGTCTTCCACAGAGACGGTCGCCAGGCTCATATTGTGCTCGGTGCCACCGCCATAAGGAACGACTGGGTCTGAAGTACCGTTGATCATCGCTAGCGGCACCGGCCGTGAGGGCAGACAAATCATGGTCTTCGGCATCGCCGCCCCCACCGCTGCAATCGCCGCAATTCGGTCGCCTAGGGCGCATCCCAGGCGAAGACTCATGAAGCCGCCCTCCGATAGGCCCACCGCATAGATTCGTGACGTGTCCACCGAAAACTTGGTCCCGAGCTGGTCCAGCATCTGGTTGAAGAAAGCAATGTCATCCGCTGGAGCCGCCCGTTTCTCCTCGCTCGGCTGACCACCCTGGGGCTGCTGTTGTCCTCCGCCCCGAGGATATCCCCCGCCCCCACCAGGATAACCACCGCCGCCCGGGTAGCCGCCTCCACCCGGGTAACCGCCGCCGCGACGTCCACCTCTCCCCGGCCCCATGGGCATCGGTCGCCGCTCTTCCGGTCGAACCCCCACATTCCACCGTCCGTGCAATGCGGACGGATAAATAGCAATAATGCCGGCTTTATCCGCCAGTTCGTTAAAGCGCGTGAGCCGCTCAATGTCTTCCGGGTCCTGATTCATGCCATGCAGCAGGATCACCACCGGATAGTGCTGTTGAGGATCGTAGCCTTTCGGCAACCGGATCATGAAGTTGCGGTCCACATCGTCGACCGTCACCTTTTCCTTTGTTTCTTGCGCTCGCAACGCGGAAGCAGCAAAGAGCAGCGCCAGGCAGCCAGCGGCAACCAGCGCACTCATACCGTATGACTTTCCAGATTTCATCTTGTCTCCAGAAGAGCGACCCGAATCCCAAGCAGCCGGCTTCATTTGCTTGGAAGCATCCACTTTAGCCTGAGTTGGCTGCCAGGGGAACTTTCCCGGCCCGTCTTCCGTATCTTTCCTTGCAAGCGATTTCAGCTCCGAAAGCGCTTCGGGCGCAACAGGAGGGAGAACTACCATGGACGGACTCACTGGTCTTGCAGCGGTCATAATGATTTTCGGAATGCCCACGGCAGTGTTGGGAATGTACACATTTTATCGAGTGCGTAAACTGCGCACCGAAGAACGGCTGGCGGCCATGCAGCGGGGCGTCAGCGTCCCCATGGAGCCCGATCTCACTGAGGCGGCCCACTCCCGCCGCGCTGGAATTTTGCTCATCGCGGGCGCCGTCGGCTACATGCTGACCTTCACGATCATCGCGCGAGTCGAACCCGACGCCCTGGTAGCAGGAGCTTTCGGCGCCATCCCGTTCACCCTGGGACTGGGCTATTTACTGGACTCGACACTGATCCGCCGCGAGGCTCGCCCCTCATAAGCTTCGGATCGATTCGGAATTTGATTGGGCGAGAACTGGAATCGGCGGAGAACCAGAATGAAGCGGGTGCCCCATCCTTCGCGTGTTTTTTGTTCTGTGCGAAGGGTGGGGATTTTGATTTCACTCCCCGGTCAGAAACTTAAACTGCACCTCGGTCAGAGGCACCACGCTCAGTCTTCCCTGGCGCACCAGCGGAGACTCAGCAAACAATTGGTTCGCCTTCGCCTCAGCCAACGTCACCGGTCTGGGGTTGGCCCTGCCAACTTTGATCTTCACTTGTGGGTTCTTCGCGTCCGCCGCATCCACCGACACAACCGAGGCCGTCCCCACCGCCCTCTTCTCATCTCCGGTGTGATATATGACCAGCCGCTCCCCCGGCTTCATCGCTCGCAGATTTTTCAACGCGACGGGATTTGAGACTCCATCCCAAATGGTGGTCTTCTCCCGCTGCAAGTCCGCAAATGAATACGTGGAGGGTTCGGTTTTCAGTAAGTAGTCCATCACGTCCCCAATCATCAAAAATATTCTTGCTGCAAAACTAGTAACCAAGCCTGCAACAGGAACTTGCCAGCCGTCCAATGCAGCGGCGCGGGCTTCTAGTTCGGCTTCTTGTTCTGATCCGGTGGCTGAGGGTCTTGCTTCGGCGGCGCGCCCGGTTCCTTCGCGTGATCGTCATATACCGAATATTGCCCCTGCGGCCGCTTCAGCTTGATCGTGATCTCCGTCTTCGGCTTCTCGATGTCGTAGTCTTCCCCGAACGTCTGAAATCCTGTAGCCAGCACCTGCACGCGGAGCATGCCATAGGGAATGCCGTCAAAATTGGTCTTCCCGTCCAGGTCGGTCTTTAACTCCATGTCCCCGCGTTCCTGCTTGCCCTTAGCATTCACCGCATGCAGGATGACCGCAGCATTCCGCACTGGCCTCCCGTTGTCGTCCTTGACGACGAGGAAATACATAAATGACGTCGGTTCGTTGTCCACATCCTTTTGCCCGACAGCCGGGACTGCCATCGCGAGCATCCCCAATACTGCCCCAATAATAAAGATCTTCTTCATGCAGGCCATTTTATGCAGCCGCGTTCTCCCTGTCATCTTTGTTTCGCATGCGATGAACCCCTCGCACCTTCGACTCTTTTACAATGCCGAGGTGAAGACTTGGGACATAATTATCATCGGCGGAGGCATCATCGGCCTCTCGCTCGCCCTCGCGCTGAGAAGACGTGGGGCTAGCGTCTTGATAGTCGAGCGCGGAGCGCCCGGCCGCGAGGCCTCCTATGCTGCCGGCGGCATGCTAGTGGATTGCGGCCTCGAAACTCCTGCCGCGGTGCAGCCTCTTGCGACCGCCAGTGCTCGGTTGTATCCCGAGTTCGCGCAGGAACTCCAGTTCGAATCCGGAGTGCACGTCGATCTACGCGATCACGGGACGATTGTGTTTCCTCCTCCGGAACATGTTTACGAGCGGCCGGGATTCACGCTTGCAAGCTTGTTGCCCGTTCCCCTGGCTAAACTGGAACCCGCGCTGGCCGAGCCCAAGCGGCCGGCCTTCTATTTAAAAGAGCGCAGCGTCGATCCGAGAGCGCTCTCCGCAGCTGCATGGAAAGCTGCGAGACATCGCGGCGTTGACTTCTCTTCTGGCGACGAGGTCACGGCTGTAAGCTTAGTCGATGGCCGCGCCGTCGGCGTCAAAACCATCAAGACCACGTTCCACGCCGCCAAAGTCGTCAACTGTGCCGGAGCGTGGTCGGGCCGAATCGCGCCCCACTCCTTCCCCACCCGTCCCATAAAAGGACAAATGCTGTGTCTTCTGATGCCCTCGCGCACGCTACTCAAACACGTAGTCCGCTCTCCCGAGGCGTATCTCATCCCGCGTAGCGACGGACGCCTGCTGGTTGGCGCCACGGTGGAAGAGGCGGGATTCGATAAACGCACGGACCTCGCGACAATCCAGCGCCTCCATCGCGCCGCGCTCGACCTGGTCCCAGAGCTACGCAACGGCAAAATCCTCGAAGACTGGGCCGGCCTGCGCCCCGGAACTCCCGACGCCTTGCCCATCCTGGGCGCAACTGCAACCGCCGGCTACTATGTCGCCACCGGCCACTTCCGCGACGGGATCCTGCTCGCTCCGATCACCGCGGAGGTAATGGCAGCGGTAATCGAAGGACGCACTCCTGAATACGATCTCGCTCCGTTCTCTCCAGCGAGATTCTGATTGAAATGCAAGCTCCGGTAGCCACATCCGCGCTTCTCTTAGCGGTATACTGGTGCGTTTCCACAGCACCGTAATTCCGAAGTGTACTAGTTCTTCCGCGAGAAAGGATCATCCTATGGCTTCCTCAGCAGTCGATTTTGCCCGCAGTAATCAGCAACGTTTCCTCAGCGAACTGAAAGATCTTCTTCGCATCCCCAGCATCAGCACCCTCGAAGAACACAAACCCGACATTCAAAAAGCCGCCGACTACGTCGCCAACGAACTGCGCCGCATCGGCATGGAAAACGTTGAAGTCATCCCCACCAAGGGACACCCGCTTATTTACGCCGACTGGCTGCACGCCGCCGGCAAGCCCACCGTCCTCTGCTACGCCCACTATGACGTCCAGCCGGCCGAGCCGCTCGATGAGTGGCACACTCCGCCGTTCGAGCCTACCGAGCGCAATAACAATATCTACGCCCGCGGCGCCGTCGACGACAAAGGTCAGCTCTGGATGGAAGTCAAAGCCCTCGAGGCCCTCATGCAGACTGGCGGCGGCAAGCTACCCCTCAACGTGAAAATCATTTTCGAAGGCGAAGAGGAAGTCGGCGGTGAGGCCATCGCCGAATACATCCGAAAGCAAAAGGCAAAGCTGAAGGCTGATTTCGCCTTGGTCTGCGACACCGAACTGTTCGCTCCCGATATGCCCACGCTCTGCGTCGGCCTGCGCGGCCTGGTCTATACCGAAATCGAAGCCAACGGCGCCAAGACCGACCTTCACTCCGGCGTGTACGGAGGCGCTGCCCCGAATCCCTTCTTCGCCCTGATCGAAATCATCAGCAAGCTGAAAGACTCCAAGGGCAAAGTCCTGATCCCCGGCTTCTACAAAGGCGTCAAGACCCCAACGAAGGATGAACTGAAAGCCTGGAAGCGCCTGCCCTTCAACGAAGAGCACTACCGCAAAGCCGAGGTCGGATCCACAGTCCTCACCGGAGAACCCGGCTACTCGGTGCTCTACCGCACGTGGGCGCGCCCCACGCTGGAAGTCCACGGCATGCCCGGAGGCTTCATCGCATCGGGCGCCAAGACCGTGATCCCCGCGAAAGCGGCGGCGAAGGTCTCTATGCGTCTGGTGCCCAATCAGGATCCGGACGACATCCTGAAGAAGTACACCGCCTACGTGAAGAAGCTGACGCCCAAAGGCATCGACACGAAAATTAAAGTCTGGAGCAAGGGCCCAGCCTGCGTTGTCGGCACCGACAACCGCTATATCAAAGCCGCCACCGAAGCGTTGCACGACACGTTCAAGAAAGATACGGTCTTCATCCGCAGCGGCGGCTCCATCCCCATCGTCACCGACTTCCAGGACGTGCTGAAGATTCCAAGCGTGATGATGGGCTTCGGCCTCCCTGACGATAACCTGCACGCCCCGAACGAGAAGTTCCACATCCCAAATTTCTACCGCGGGATCGAGACCATCTGCCGCTTCTTCGAGAAGCTGGGAGAGAAGTAGCATAAGATACTCGCGCATGGACAGCCACCTCAGGCTGCCCATGCGAGCGAAGTTCGGCTGCCCGCGGAGGGTAGGCATGGTACTTGGGCCAATTGGTGCAGTTGAACGGCCCCGCCCACTCCAAACCATTCTCTTGGGCGGCTCAATCGCAGGCGTTCTGGACGGCCTCGACGCCGTGGTGTTCTATGGGTTCGCCTACGCAGTGCCTCCAGCTTTGATTTTCCAAAACATCGCCAGCGGACTACTCGGTCCTCGATCGTTTCGCGGTGGCTGGCTTACGGTCGGCTTGGGCGTGGCCCTTCACTTCTCGATCGCGATCGGGGCAGCCGCCGTCTACTACGCAGCCAGTCATCTCATTCCTGCGCTTTTCCGCAAACCCTGGATCTGCGGGCCGGCGTTCGGAATCGGCCTGTTTTTCTTCATGCAGCATGTGGTTCTACCCCTGTCCGCCGTGCACAAGCGCGCCGCTCCAATGTCGCTCGGCGAACTGCTCGATCAGTTATTCTCCCATGCCGTCTTTGTCGGCCTTCCCATTGCCCTCATGGCGCGACGCTCGTCGCGTCTGCGTTAAGCAGTCGCGCCCGTGAAACCGCTGTTGTGTGCAGCCTGCACTTGCGTTAGCATGATGTTGCTCTCGCGGTGCTCCCACCTCCTTTTCATCTCCCACTGAAAGACCACCCATCTGTCGCAATGTGTGTGCAACCCAACGCGGTACCTCGTAAGCCCACACCATATATGGTGTTATATTGCTTGACCCCGCCCCAATTTCACCGTTACAGTAGTTTATCTTTGTGCCCGCCCTGTCCAGCCTGGGGTGAGAATGTCGCGGAAAAATGGTCCGAAAGGGACCGACGCATGCATCGAATGGACGAGAGGAATCCCGTTAGTAAACAGGTTTGCCCAGGCACTCGGCGCGCCCATGCGAGGCCAATCAACCAGCAACTAGCCACTGACAACTGGCCGCTGTTTTTAAGGAGTTCACGTTGCTCAAACTGAAGAGGCTTCAGATTCTCGGGTTCAAGTCGTTCTGCGACCGCACCGAACTCAAGTTCCACGGGGACGGTGTCGCGGCCATCATCGGCCCCAACGGCTGCGGCAAGTCGAATATTTCCGACGCCATTTCCTGGGTGTTGGGCGAGCAGTCGGCCAAGACCCTGCGGGGCTCGCGCATGGAAGACGTCATCTTCGCCGGCACGCGCGATCGCAAGCCGACGGGCATGGCGGAAGTATCGCTCACGCTGATCGACCCGGAAGCCTACAACGGCCCCGATGCTAACGCGCCGACCGAAATCGATATTCAGGACGATCTGCCGGAATCTAACATCTCCGACGATTGGGACGAAGCCTCGATTCGCGCCCGCGCAGCCGAAGCCACCGAACAAGCTGTCGAGGACGCCCAGCCGGGTAAAACAGAAGAAGTCGAAGTCCAACGCTCGAAGATCAACACGATCGCCGTTGCCTTTCCCGAGGACGAACCGATTTTCGCGCTGCCTGCGCATAACGTCACCGCACCCCCAGCCGCCGCGTCCGTCGGAACCGTCGCTCCCTGCGTTGTTCTCAAGATCCGTCGCCGCAAGTTCAACCAGCAGCAGTTCCGCGCCGGAGAAATCGTGGTCACGCGCCGCTTGTTCCGTTCCGGCGACAGTGAATATCTGTTGAACGGCAAGCTCTGCCGTCTCCGCGACATTCAGGAATTGTTCATGGGCACCGGCCTGGGACCGGAGTCCTATGCGCTCATCGAGCAGGGACGAATCGGTCAGATCCTCAGCAGTCGTCCCACCGACCGCCGCGCGATTCTCGAAGAAGCTGCGGGAATCACGAAATTCAAAACGAAGAAGCGGCTGGCCGAAGCCCGCCTTGAAGATGCCAAGCTGAATCTTTCCCGCATCAACGACATTTTTGATGAAGTGACGCGCCAGATGAATTCGCTGAAGCGCCAGGCCTCTAAGGCCGAGCGTTATGCGCGCCTGCGCGAAGAAATGCGCGCCAAACTGCGCCTGGTTCTGGCCAGCAAGTTCGCCGCAATCGAGCAGGAAAGCGCCGAACTCGATTCCCAACTCAACGCGCTGGCTGAGGAAATACAGCATCGCACGGAGGCCGTGCGGCAACTCGAAGGGGAACAAGGTGAGCGCACCCAGCGCGGCTACACCATCGAGGCCGAGTTGCGCGAGAACCGTGACCGCATCAGCCAGATTGCGCTCGAAATCGACCGTGCCCACGCCCGCCGCCGGCACAACGAAGAACGTTGCGCCGAGTTGCTGGTGCGGGTCGCTTCGTCAGAAGCCGAGTTGGGGCAGGCCCGCCATCGCTTGACCGCTTTGGAATCGGAGCGCGAATCCAACCGCCAGATTCTCGACTCCGCCGCCGCTGATCTCGCCGCCGCTCAGAACGATCTCGTCCTCTGCCAGCGGGATGCTGCCGCTGCGGCTGCGAGCCTTGCCGAGATCGAGCGCCAGCAGGAGGAATCGCGCGTCGCCATTTTCGACACAGTCTCGTCAGCGTCACGTCTACGCAACCAACTCGCCCAAGCTGAAGAACGACTGGCAGGAGCGGACCGCGAAGCCCGCCGTCTCGAGGCCGAGATCGCCAACGCGAACCTCCAGGTCGACGCCTTCGGAGGACAACGCGGCCAACTTGCCCTCGAATTTGAAACGGTCACTCAGCGCGTCAGCGGCATTACCGAAGAGATCGGCCATCTGCGCCGCCTCATCGAACAGAAAAAGCTGGAAGAAACCCGTTCCAAGACCAACCTCGACGTTCTCCGCGCGGAGTTTGCGACCGCTCTCGGCAGGAAAGGTTCGCTCGAAGCGGTCATCGCCGAGCACGGATACTCCACCGAATCCGTCCGCCGCCTGTTTCAATCCGGCGTCATGCATGGAGGCCTGGCTCCCGTCGGCGTGCTCGCCGACTTCCTCGAAGTGGAACCGCGCTACGAGCGGGTGGTCGAAGATTTCCTGCGCGACGAACTGAACTACGTCGTCGTGAAATCCTGGGATGCAGCCGACGAGGGCCTGCGCATGCTGCGCACCGGCGTTGATGGCCGCGCCACCTTCCTTGTCCATCCCGAAGACGCGCAAGCAAAGTTCTCCTTCGTTCTCGATGAAGCCGCGCATTGCGCACCGCCCGCCGCGCAGATTGTTCCGCTGAAGAACACGATTCGTGTGCTTGACGGCTTCGGCAAATCCTTGGAAGTGATTCTCCCGAAGCTCCGCGACGGGTACATCGTGCCTGAAGCGAACGTGGCTCGCGGCCTTGCACTCGAAAATCCGGACGCGTTCTTCCTTTCTCAAGCCGGCGAGTGCTTCCACAACGTCACCGTCACCGGAGGCAAACAGCGCGCGGAGGGCCCGCTCTCGATGAAGCGCGAATTACGCGAAGTCCTGCACCAACTGGAAGATCTGGAGCGCGCCCTGCGCGAAGAAGAAATGCGCGTGCTCACCTTGGGACGCGAAATCAAAGACCTCACTTCCCTGCTGGATCGCCTAGACGGCGAAAAACGCGAAGCCGAACATCAGGCCATGACGTCGGGCCACATGCTGCAGCAACTCGATTCGGAGATGACGCGGGTAGCCGAACGTCTAAGCGTCTCGCAACTTGAACTTCACCGACTGGTCTCTGAGCGGGGTGAGCAGGAAGGCATCGTGTGCGCCCGGCAGTCCGAAATCGAAATGCTGGAAGAGCAACGCATCCAGCTTGAACAGCAGATCGCGGCTGCGCAGGAGTCTCTGACGGCTCTGCGCCAACGCCGCGAAGAATCGGCCCAAACAACCTCTCAGCATGCCGCTCGCGTGGCTACTTTGGAAGAGCGCCATCGATCAGCCGCGGCTGTCCTGCAACGTATCGAATCCCTCTTTTCCGAGATGGGTGAGCGGGTCCACGCGCTGGCCTCACAAATCGAAGCCGCCGCCGCGGAAAAGCTGCAGCGCGAAGCGGAAAACCAGCAACTCGCGGAGCATGCCGCCGACCTCGAAGCCGAGCGCAATGCGGCGCAGACTCGCGAAGGCCTGCTGCAATTCGAAACCGAACAACTCCGCGCCCGCCTCACCGAAATCGACGAACTCCTGCGTAACAGCCGCCAGCTGCTCGATCAGGCGCGCGACCGCCGCGGTGAATTATCCGCCGCCGCAGCCAAGCTCGAATCCGACGCGCAATACATGTCCGAAACCTGTATCAACGAGCTCGGGGTCGAACGTGCTGCATTGATGGCCGACACAACGCAAGCAACCGTCGCCGGCGAACAGCTCGCCGCTGAAGATCAACTCTACCGCGACATGCGAGCCAAGCTCGAAGCCATGGGCCCGGTCAATATGATGGCCCTCGAAGAGTACAAAGAAACCGCCGAGCGTCATTTGTTCCTTGAAACTCAGCGCAAGGATCTGATTTCATCCATCGAGAACACCACGGCCACCATCCGCGAGATTGACCAGATTTCGCGACAGAAGTTTGAAGAGGCGTTCGCCAAGATCAACGAAAACTTCCAAGCTACGTTCAAGAAGCTGTTCGGCGGCGGCCATGCGTTCATGAAGTTAACAGACGAAGAAAACAGTGCCGAGAGCGGCATCGACGTCGTGGCCTCGCCTCCGGGCAAGCGCCTGCAGAGCGTGCTGCTGCTCTCCGGTGGCGAAAAAGCTCTGACCGCGCTCGCGCTGCTGGTCGGCATCTTCCAGTACGCGCCCAGCCCATTCTGCATCCTGGACGAAGTCGACGCCCCGCTCGACGAAGCCAACATCGGCCGCTTCACCGAACTGGTTAAAGAAATGAGCGTGAAGACCCAATTCGTGCTCATCACCCACAGCAAGAAGACCATGAGCATCGCCCCGGTCCTGTACGGGGTGACCATGCAGGAGCCGGGCGTGTCCAAACTGGTCTCTGTCCGCTTCGGCGCGCCAGCGTAATCCGCTTTCAACCGGGTGCCCTATCCTTGTCCGTCCGTTTTTTGGAGGGACAGGGTGGGGACTTTGACTTTGATATTCCGGCGAACTTCCCGAAAGTCAAATGAAGTGTGCCCGCCCACGTTATCCACTCCCATCCTCAGCTTTTCCACAAGGTCGGAAAGTCGAAACCCTTGTCCTGTCAGCGATCTCGGTCATTCGCGACCTGTCAACATCTTTCGAGTGAACGGATTAAGCGATGCTCCGGTACGTGTGATCAGAATCGTTGACAATTTTTTCTGACCAGCTAGAATACGCCTCGCCTCTTCCCTGTAAAATTTCAACATGAGCCCTGAACTTCTCGATTCCGTCCTCTTACAAACTGACTTCCGCGATCTCCACCTTCACGCCAGCGGCAAGGTGCGCGACGTCTATAGCATCGGCGATCAGCAACTGCTTTTCGTCGCCACCGATCGGATTTCTGCCTTTGATTACATTCTGGCCACCGGCATCCCCCACAAGGGACGCGTCCTTAGCCAGATTTCTCTGTTCTGGTTCGATTACCTCGCAGATATCGTCCCTAATCACCTAATCACGGCCGATGTCGACCAGTATCCGCCGGCGGTCCGCAAGTATGCCGACCAGATCCGCGGACGCTCCATGCTGGTGCAGCGCGCCGAAATGTTCCCGGTCGAGTGCGTGGTGCGGGGATACATCTCGGGCTCCGCCTGGAAGGAATACAAGGCGACGGGTAAAGTCTCGGGCATCCAGCTTCCCGCGGGTCTGAAGGAATCCGACGCCTTCCCCGAGCCCATCTTCACGCCGTCCACGAAAGCCACAACCGGACATGACGAGAACATTTCCTTCGACCAGATGTGCAAGATTGTCGGCGTCGAAACCGCCAGCCATCTCCGTGATCTGACGCTGCGCGTCTACAAAAAGGCCGCAGCCTATGCTCGGCAGCGCGGCATTATCATCGCCGATACTAAGTTCGAGTTTGGACGAACCGCCAAGGGGATAACCCTGGCCGACGAAGTCCTCACTCCCGATTCTTCCCGCTTCTGGCCCGCCGACAAGTACGCTCCGGGACGGCCGCAGGATTCCTACGACAAGCAGTATGTTCGCGATTACCTCGAGCAAATTCACTGGAACAAGCAGCCACCCGCGCCGGGCCTACCGCCAGACGTGGCTCTGCGCACCAGCGAAAAGTATCTCGAGGCGTATTTCCAGCTGACCGGTCAAAAGCTGGATGTCTAACCGGGTGCCTGGAACCATCTCCACCCGCAGGAGCACGGTATGACCCTCGCGGACTGGATCATTTGTGCGGTTGTGCTTCTGAACGTCGTCACGGCCGCCATGCAAGGCTTTTTTTCTGAGGCCCTGACCATGGCCGGCTTGGTCGTCGGTTATATCGTGGCTGCGTGGCAGTACCGCAGCTTGGCGGAGTGGTTTGAGAAGTTTTTGAAGAATGAGTGGTTAGCTGAGATTCTTGGCTTTCTCATCATCTTTTTTGCCATCGTGCTCCTGTTCGGCGTAGCCGCCAGGATCGCCCGCTGGGTGATGAAAGAATCCGGGCTCAGCGGTTTTGACCGTTTCCTTGGCGCAATCCTGGGACTGCTGAAGGGCGGGTTGATGGTTGCGGTAATCCTGATGGGTATGACGGCATTCGAGCCAACTTCGAAGCTGCTGCAGAATTCGCAATTGGCGCCTTACTTCCTTGTGATGGGCCGGGCTGCGATCTGGGTGGCTCCTTCGGAGTTGCGTGCTCGTTTCTATCAGGGTCTGGATCTGCTCCATCAGGCTCCGCAGAAGCTCAGTGGCTCCCGTGCTTCCCCGCCGAAATAGGCCGCGGTGCAGTGAAAAAATTCATAGCAAAGAGAGAGATGCATCGTGAAAGATCAACTGGAAGCGCTTATCCTGCAGATGTACAGAAGCAATATTCTTTATTCCGAAGGAGTACGCGAGTTCAAGAAACGCTTTATCCTGACCGTTCTCCAGGAGAACAAAGGCAACCAGTGCCGTGCCGCCCGCGAATTGGGCATGCACCGCAATACGCTCAGCCGCACGATCAGCGAGCTGAAGATTGACGTCCGCCAGCTCCGCGATGGCGTCAAACGACCGCCCCGCAGTACCCGGTCCGTCATCCTGGAAAAAAAGATTGTGCGCTGATTCGTCCAGTTCGGTGGCCGTCCGTCAGTTTGAGCCAACCAAAAACTAAAGGCAGCCCTCGCGGGCTGCCTTTTGCTTACTGATGAAGACGTCCGTTACTGAGCGGCAGGCTTGTGGTGCACTGGCGGCTTCTTGGTGGTAGGCGCCGCCTTTGCCCTTAGCAATTGCCCCTTCTCCATGACCATCATGAACGGATTCGGCGTGTACGACGCTGGCTCGCCCTGAAAGTCGAAGCTGGCTCCGTCTTTCGGAATAAGCCTAACCGGAACCTTGTCTTCGAACTTCAGAGTGATATCGGCTTTCTTCGCGTCGATGTCATCCGAACTGCCTGCAATCATGAACTCGGTCGGGGTGGTGCTGATGATCGTGCCATTCATCTGCACCGCCTTGCCCTTGATGGCGTTCCAAACCGTGGCTTGATCCTCCGGGCTGCCGTTGCTCAGCACGAACTCCCAGGTGGCGAAGTCCATTTTCTCCGGCGACGTTGCCGTAATCATGTTGTGCGCCTGCTCCGCCGGCGAAGGCGCGGGCTTGATCGGAATCTGTGGACCGTTGGCCTTGGCCGCAGCCAGCAATTCCGGCCAGCCATCCTCTCCCGCGTGGAACTTCACGTACTGCGAGCGCGCGTACTTTTCAATCTGCGCCTGCGCCGCCGGAGGAGCCACTGCTGCCGCCCGCGCCGCAAACCAGATTCCATTCTGATAATCCGGCGGCGTCTGCCCCAGATACGCCAGCGCCAGGGGATACACTACGCTGAAATCTGCGGGGTTCGCGTCCACGGTCTTCCGCAGGGCCGGTATCGCTGCCGCATAGTCCTTATCCTGCAGCGCCGAGATTCCGATGGCCGCATTGAAAATCCCGCTCATCTGGTCCTTCGTTTTCTGAAAGTCCGCGTCCGAAGTACCCTCGGGCTTGGTGAACTTCGGCATGCAATCGAGTCCCTGCTGGCCATATTTCTTGCCGTCCGCCAGGAGTTGCTTGGCATTCGGGTCACCGCCCTGGGCCATCACGCGGTCAAAGTAGGCCAGCAGCGCCAATGCGCGCACGTTGCAGGTGTCGGCCGTTACT
Source organism: uncultured Acidobacteriaceae bacterium (assembly GCA_963707205.1). Lineage (GTDB taxonomy): Bacteria > Acidobacteriota > Terriglobia > Terriglobales > Acidobacteriaceae > Sulfotelmatobacter. Next base: position 79,483 of record CAVPQE010000029.1, on the reverse strand, counting down.
AGCTTGGTGGCCGTGTCCATGGTCTTCTTCGCGTTTCCAGCCTGCTGATAGGTTTGCATCAGAATTTCGAGCGCCTGATTCTTCATGACGCTGTTAGGATACTGGTTGAGAAACGCCTCGAGCCCGCTGATTTTCGCATTGGGATCGGTCGCCTGCACCGCGGCTACGTAAGCGTTGTATTCAGCCGGATCCTTAATTACCGGGGCCGCTGCCTGTGGCGCGGCTGCTTGCGCGGGCGGCGTGGCCGGTTGTCCCTGAGCTGGCTGAGAAGTACTCTGTGCCACCGCACCCACCGCAATCCCAAGCACAACCGTAAGCAGAATCTTTTTCATCAGTATGGCTCCTTGCATCTTTTGGGGAATAGCTTTTCTGGGAAACGTGTTTCTTAAACTTAGCAGCAACTGCATTCCGTCTGGACCACTTTGCGTCCGGATCCTGCTTTGGAATGCCCGGCTTTCTGGCAGGGCGCCGGGGAGAAAGGGTGACTTGCTTGAACACAACGCTTCTGACCCTTTTTCCCGGTTGGCCGGATTATAAGTACCTCTTCTGCCGAAGGCAAGCGACTTCCCAATCCTCCTCCTATTTATTGCTAAGATGCGCATAGCGGACGCGGCGGATGTTCCTGGTCTGCCTGGCCGCATCCCAATCGACTCTCAGGAGAGCCCTTTATATGGACACCGAGCAACCTCTGGCCGGCCAAGTGGCAGTCGTCACCGGGGCGGGCCGCGGAATCGGCGCCGCGATCGCGCGCAAACTCGCGACCCTCGGTGCCACCGTAGTGCTCTGCGGACGCACGCAGTCTACGCTCGACTCCACCGCGCGCACCATTCTCGAGGCAGGAGGCAAAACCGAAGTCATCCCTTGCGACGTCACCCTGTTGCATCAACTCGAATACGCCGCCGCCCGCGTCGACAGCACCTTCGGCCGCCTTGACATCCTGGTGAACAATGCAGGCGTCGGCGGGTTCACCAAGCTCTTACACGAACTTCCACCCGAGGACTGGGACCGTATTCTCAATACCAACCTGCGCGGCGTCTACTTTTCCGTCCGCGCCTTTGCCCCCTTGATGATTCGCGCCCGCTTCGGACACATTATCAACATCTCATCCCTGTCCGGAAAGAACGCTCTCCCCAAAGGCGCGGCCTACGCAGCCTCCAAGTGGGGCCTCAACGGGCTGACTTACTCCGTCGCGGAGGAACTGCGCCCACACAACATTCGCGCAGCCGTCATCTGCCCCGGTTCGACAGAGACCGAACTCGGTCCGCACACCGGCAAAGACGTCAAGAAGATGCTGCAGCCAGATGACATCGCCCACGCCGTAGCCATGCTGGTGACGCAAGCACCGCAATCGTTTGTCAGTGAAATCCTTCTGCGGCCAACGCAAAAACCGTAAGTGCGGGTGTGGAGGATCGCTCGTGTAGGGACAGCCGCCCCCGGCTGTTTGCGGAGCGAAGCTTCGGCTGGTTTTTGCTTTAGCCCCAACTAAAGCTTGTTGGCAATCCTACTTCTTAAACAAATTCTCAAATGCCTGCCGGGCATCCTTCGGCCGCAAACTGGCGGGAGTCGAAGTCTCTTTTTCCCTGGTCACGCGAATCTCAAACAACGAGCACTTATTCCGCGCATCCTTCTTCGCGATTCGCTCCTTCACTGGCTGCATGCACTCGAACCGGCTCCCCGGATCGAAATACGTACACTGCTTGCACGAATGCAGCTCAAACCCGCACTTCGGACACTGCCCGGTCGTCGGCATTCCCTGCAACACCGTGCCGCATTGCGTGCAGCGTGAAACCGCGTGTGTACCCGGGAGATTGACGGGCCTCGGTCCAAAAGTATTGTCCCTCTTCGGCGGCGCCGTGCCGGACTTTTCTCCCGACCCTTTGCGCGACTCGTGGTCGCGGTCCTGATAGCCATGCTGCCGGTATTTTGCTGCCACAGACCCTCCCCGACCACGCGGCCCGTATTGTCTCTCCTGCGCACCTCCCGCGGCAAGTGCGCGCGGGGCTGGCACCGAAATCTTGCCGGCTGTCGCGCGGGGACGGCGGCGCTACTCTCGGTACTCGCTACCGGGTACTCGCTACAATAGACCCATGATCCACGAAATCCTTCCCGTCGGCCCGCTGCAATGCAACTGCTCCGTCATCGGCGACGAGACCACCCGCGAGGCTATGGTCATCGACCCGGGCGATGACATTCAAGACGTTCTCGCGCTCATCCGCAAGCATAAGCTTCAGGTTAAGCAGATCGTCATCACCCACGCTCACATCGATCACGTCGGCGGAGCCATGAAACTCCGCGCCGCCACCGGCGCTCCCATCCTGCTTAACCAGAACGATTACGCGCTTTTGAAAATGCTCGACGCGCAAGCCGCGTGGATCGGTATGCCTTCGCCCGGCAAAGTAGAAATCGATCGCAGCGTTACCACCGGAGAAACCATCACTGCCGGATCGCTCACCGCCAACATTCTCCACACTCCGGGCCACAGCGAAGGCAGCATCTGCCTTTACTTCCCTGCCGACCATAAACTCATCGCTGGCGACACGCTGTTCGCCGGCTCGATCGGCCGCACCGACTTGCCTGGCGGTTCGATGCAGAAGATCCTGCATTCCCTGCACGACACAGTCCTGGTTTTGCCCGATGAAACAGTGGTCGTCCCCGGCCATGGCCCGCTAACCACGATCGGCGAAGAGCGCGAGACCAATCCCTTCCTCATTAAAAGGTAGAACTCGCCCAAAACAACACGACTTGCTGAGCTACTGGACACTCAGGAACTGTATTGAGATTCGGAACCGCAAACGAAAAAACAGCGGAAGACAAGCCTCCGCTGTTTATCGTTCTTTGGGGTGGGCTACTTACTGGTGGTCCATGTGCTCCATGTGCTCGTGCTCTTCGTGCTCGTGGCGCCAGTTCCAGTAGGCCCGCTGCTCTTTGTGCTTGAGGTGTTCGAAATCGACGTATGCCTCGTGCCGCGTTTCCAGCCAGTGCCGGTACATCCCGTCCTCGCGTTGATCCCAGTTGTGATAGTCCTTGTGATAAGGATCGTATACGCGTCGTTCTCTTTCCTCCTGCTCGTGCCGCTCGTGATCATCCTGTGGCGCGGCCATAGCAAAGACGCCCAACGGCGCCAGTAGTACAGCCGAGAGAAACAGCGACGCTACGTATTCATTCCCACGGTGCATAGTTTTCCTCCAATAGCGGCCAGACTAGGATGTCGTCTGTACCTTCAGGGTTGGAATCTAAATGACTGACGTTTTGGCGCTTGCGCGCCAGCACTTCTGATTACGACCTCCGGCACGGTTGTCCGAGCACTTACGAACTCAACTTCTCCAAAATAGCGCTCATTCCGTCGGTAAACTCTCGCTGTGGAGTAATCAAACTCAAAACCAAATATCCGTCGCTCGGAAAATCATAAAAATGTCCGGGATGCACCAGCACCGATTTCTCGCGCACCAGTTCGATCGCTAGTTCCTCATCCGACCGAGTCACCGGAACCCTCAACACCGCATACCATCCACCCTCCACGCTCAGCCGTTGACAAGCCTTCTGCGCCGCCAGTTGCCGATCGAGTTCCGCAAGATTCTTCTTCACGCGCTCCAGCAATTGCGCTTGAATGTTTTTCCTCTGCTCCAGCAGCGCCGGCGTCGCCCACTGCATCGGCGCATTCATCGAAAGATAAGTGTCGGCAATGACTTCCAGCCGCCCCATCGCCTCAGCAGCTTCGTCCTGCGGCCCGCTCGTCACCACCCACGCTACCTTCATCTGCGGTAACGCCGCAATCTTCGACAGGCCGCTGAGCGTAAACGTCAGCCCATCATGATTTCCGGCAAAGCTAGAGTGCGCCCTGTTCCCAAGCTGGTAGTCAAGGAACACTTCATCCGCAATCACCGCCAGCCCACGCTCGCGGCAAAACGAATTCAGCATCTCCACTTCCGCGTCTTTCACATACGACCCAGTAGGATTATTCGGATGCACCACCACCACGCCTCGCGTCCGCCCCGTCACCATTTTCCCCAGCGACGGAAAATCCATTTGCCATCCGTGGTCGTAGATCAGTTCATACGGCACCCGCCTCACGTCCTGCAAATCCGCCAGAAACTCAAATAGCGGATAACTCGGCCTCGGCACCAGTAACTCATCGCCCGGATTGCACAGCAACCGAAACACGAACGAATACCCCTCGCTCGTGCTGGTAGTGAGAATGATCTGCTGCGCGTCCAGATCGCGGACCGCATGATCCTGGCGGTAATATCCCGCCACCGCCTCCCGCGCCTCGGGCAGCCCCCTCGACTGCGGATCGTAATCCAGCGCACGCGGCGATGCCAGCGCTCCCAGAATCGCCTGTTCTTGGTAATGCAGCCCTGCGCGCGTCGGGTTCGAAACCGTAAGATCGAGAATCTTCGCTCCGCCCGCGCGCACCTGTTCCAGCACTTGGGTAAATCGGTTCTGCGCCAGCTTCCAGTTGGTCCGTTCAGAAAACATGAATGGATTCTATGCGATCAGGTCGGAAAAGCTGCGGGGTGAGGAGCATGAATGGGCAGCGACTTTATTTCGGGCGCGGCAGGAATAACGAACCCAAGCGCCGGAGGAGGGCTCGAAAATAGCCCGGCGTTTCCAGCGCCGATAAGCTGAGAAATAGAGCGCGCATCCCGGAGGGACGTCTGAATCCAAAATGCGGAGCTAAGCCGCTACTACCGTCGCGGCCCGCGGAACATGTTCTTCAAAAACTCCGGAGGCGCCCCGCGGCTCAGGTCATCGGGCACATGCCGCATCTGCAAAGTGGGCCAGTCGCGAATCCCGACCGCCGGACAGATCAAACCCTTGCCGCCGGGCCGCAGCAACTGGCGAAGCGTCTGCACGCCATAGAACAATCCCTCACCCGTATTGGCCGCCACAATCAGATGCGACTTATCGGAGAACAGCAGGTAGCCATCCTCGCCCACCAACTCGTCAGCCTTGAGTCCGTTTCGCGCCAGAAACCGCCGCACGCGCGCATCCTGCAATCGAGCCAGCACAATCGCGCCGCCCTCCGCCTTGCCCGCAGCCTTCATGCCCAGAATGTCGAGTTTCAATCCCGACTGGTCGGCAACCTCTTCCGCCAGGGTTTCCGCTGCAATGCGATCCTCGGACTGATGCCCAAGCAGCACGAAAATCTTGGTCCGCGGCCCGACTTGAAATCCGCCGTCGCGCAGTTGCACTTCTTTTGGCGCAGGCACCAGCTTCAACAGCGCCCGGCCATCAGAATCCAGGGCCCAAAGTGCCGAAGCACAAAGCAGCACACATGCAACGATCCACAACAGTCGCTTATTCATTCAGATCCTTGATTCGATAACCTAAGGTATTGTACGCGCAAGCTCGTCCAAAGGCGCCATTAAACCTTTGGATACCTCTGACTCAGCGAGCGATTCAATCTGATTCTTGGCGCTCAAGGTTCTTTCCCAAAGGCTTCCTTATTAACAACATACGGCATCTTCGTGACATCCCCGCCGTAGCTGCCCTCAAGTACATCAATCAGCCCCTGCGCACACCGCCCCGCCATGCCTTTGTCCGGATCGGTGGACAGCCGCGTGATCCGGGCCGCGCTGGCAAAGTGCGGCAACAACCGGCAACGATCCGCAATCGCCGGATCGCGCAGCGGAGAATTCGCCGGCAGCGGCTCCTCCTCATAGACATCCAGCGCAGCCCCTGCGATCCAGTTTTCCCGCAGCGCCTGCGCCAGTGCCGCCTCATCCACCACCGGCCCTCGCGAAGTATTCAACAGATAAGCGGTCGATTTCATGTGCCTCAAATTCCTTTCGTCGAACAGATGATAGGTCGGCGTCGCGCTTTCCCCCGCCCTTAGCAGCGGCACATGGACGCTGACAAAGTCCGCTCCCCGCAACGCCTCTTCAAAAGGTACGTACTTGATCCATGCTTTCTGCTTGTTCAGTCCTCTCGCATGGCGCAGATCGTGAATTTCCTGAATTGTCCGCACAAAGGCTTGGTTCTGGAACGCCGGGTCATAACACAAAACATTCATATCGAACCCGACAGATTTCTTGATGAATGCCAGCCCAATGCGCCCGGTCCCAATCACAGCCACGGTTTTCCCCGTGACCTCATCGCCCAAAAACGGCAGATAGGGATGCCAGTATCCCCAGTGGTTCTCGCGCGTGAGATGCTCCGCAGTCCACATTTTCCGCGCCAGGGCCCCCATCATGAAAAATGCAAACTCCGCCGTCGCCTCCGTCAGAACATCAGCAGTATGCGTGAACGGAATCTTGTAACGGTTGGCGTCGGCACGGTTGATGTTGTCAAATCCAACCGCAATCTGCGCCACCACCTTCAACCTGCCGTTCCCCGCTTCAAATACCTCTGCGTCAATCGGATCGCGCAGCGTCGTGATCAGCCCGTCCACGCCAGACTTCACCTTGTCGAGGATCAAACTTTTCGGCGGCGCTTCCGGCTGCGGATACACTTCCACTTCATACCCCCGTTTGCGCAGCAGGTCAATCGCTTCTCCGATGTCGCAGGTAGCAAACACGCGAAATTTTTTGTTCATGGTTTTTCGAAAAGATCTCTCTTGAGGATGATCACGGTGTGATGCTTCAAGTCTGCGCCCCACAGGGCAGACGTTTGAAAATATCATACGCGACTCTGAATCTTTAGCCGGACCGGCGTACCAGGCAGGAGCGCGTTTCATCTAATTTTCAGGCTGCCCGCGTGTAATCGTGCTGCAGTTGAATGGAATAAGGGTGGCACCCCGAACTATTGCCGCCCTTATTCCCGGAAAACTTATGCATATTTCACACCTCGCGGCACCGCTAGCCCTTTTTCTCACCACCATTGCGTCTGCTCAGGAAAAGAAGATCGAGCGTGAGGATCTGCCTCCCGCGGTCGAACACACAGTGGTCGTCCAGAGTCAAGGAGCGACGATTAGGGGCTTCTCTCAGGAAAAGGAAAAGGGCCAGAACTATTACGAAGCCGAAATGACCGTCGACGGCCACAGCAAAGACATTCTCATCGACGCCAACGGCGCCGTCGCCGAGATCGAAGAGCAGGTGGCGCTCGACTCCCTCCCGGAAGTCGTGAAAAACGCACTCCAGGCCAAAACCAACTCAGGCAAGATTCTTAACGTCGAGTCCCTTACCAAACACGACAAACTGGTGGCCTACGAAGCCGTGGTCGAAACCGCCGGCAAGAAACAGGAAATCCAGGTCGGCCCCGACGGCAAAGCACTGGCTCGAGAAGAATAACGAACCGGCGCCTACTTGGTGGGAGCGATCACCGTTGAGATGCGGCTTGCCACGCGTCTCTGATTGCGCCATTCCGGACGATAGTGAGAAAGAGACGTTGCAAGCCGCGTCTCGACAGCTCTTCTGAGTGATCTCCGTCACAGATGCGCGCCCGGCCAGTGCTACAATCCTCTCGGCTACTCTTAAGTCTTAAGAGGAGGTTCCTGTGACCAAATTCACACTGGTTCTTCCCGCTCTTTTTCTCTTGGCATCCGCGCTACCCGCGCAGCAGTCCTCAACCCCCACACCGCAAAAGACTCCGACGTACGCTGCAATCCCCGTCGACGCGGTCAAGCAGCCGAACCCGGTCAAGTCCACACCCGAGTCCCTGGCCCGCGCCAAAAAGTGGTGGACGCTGGATTGCGCCATGTGCCATGGCAAAGATGGCGACGGCAAAGGCGAGACCGCCAAGGACATGAAACTTACAATTGCCGATTTCACCGATCCCGCGACTCTCAAAGACCGCACCGACGGCGAGATCTTCTACATCATCAAAAATGGACACGAGGACATGCCTCCCGAAGGTCAGCGCGTCAAAACGGAAGAGAATTGGGACTTGGTCAACTACGTCCGCTCCCTCGCTAAGAAAAAACCCGAGGCCGACCAGAAGGCCCAATAGAAGCTCAGTGGTGCAGAATCAGGAGGAGCCATAAGTGGGCGAGGTGGTAAGATGCAGGGCTCTCAGCCTTGGTGCGCACTTCTGAAATCAAAGAGTGCCGGCATTTTCATGCTGGCTCCTGGTAGAGCCCGATCACGTTTCCTCCTGGGTCGCGGAATCTAGCAGTAATCTCTGGAGCGTCCCCACCGATCGACTGGACAATCTCGCCCCCATTCGCCATGATCAAGTCCACCGAGGCCTCCACGCTGTCGACCATGATGTAAACCAGGAGCCCGGGTTGGGTAGCGGGCGACCGATCAAGCACCCATTCGCCGCTCACTTCGCCGACCCCGTCGTCAAAAGCAGTACGACCGTCTCCCCGTGGCCGGATATTCCAGCCGAACACACGGTTGTAGAAATCAGCCGAGCGCGCAATGTCTGTCGCAGGAATCTGGATGTAGCAGATTTTGCCGTTGCCAAGCGTGGGAGGCATGATCAACTCCTAGTTTAACCCGTCCTCCGGAACCGGGCCCTCCCATCTGAAGCAGGCCCCTCGGCGGGACCAAGTAGCCCAATTACGCCTCGCAAGCTTTCCCATGCAGCCTCATTGAGCGAAGGCTCCGAACTCACTAAGTCACGGATCATGTCCCAGGCCGCCATATTGAGCGCACCCTCCGGCGGCATCCCCATCGCCAGCGACACCGCACACTGTGGACAAAAGCAAATCCTCTGCGCTCCAGACTTCTGCCGCGGCTTTACCCCGACGGTCTGTGCGAACATGTAAACCGCTACTGACTTGTGTCCTGGCTCAATTTCGCGCCTGCAGCGCAGACAAATGATGGGTTGCATGGGTTACTCTCAGGTGCCTCATTTGGAATCGGTAAGAATATATTTACTCTCAGCTACACCATTGCCTCCGACAAGTACGAAGAAGGATTCCCCGCGGGTCATCTTTTCGCCTGAGTTTCGTCAATCGTGGATGGGCGTAACCGGCAAAGTTTGTGCATGTTGCCACAACTCCGACGTTGTCTACCGAGACTAACGAAATCTCGGGCAATCCGGCGCGTCCTGTACAATTTGCCTGTGAATTTGCGCAGGAAATTGTGTCTAGCTACGATCTTTGTTTTGTCTCTAGGCGTATTGACGTGGGCAGAATCAGTTTCACAACTCCAACCCACAGGTTACGTTAACGATTTCGCGCACGTTCTCGATCAGAAGACCAGCGCGCAGATCACGGACCTCTGCCGGCAGATCGACGAAAAGGCTCACGCCCAAATCGCCCTCGTGACCATTAATTCTCTTGACGGCTCCGACATCGAGAGCTACGCGGTCGATCTCTTCAAGAAATGGGGCATCGGCGCCAAATCCACGAATCGTGGAGTACTCATCCTATATGCGATCAAGGATCACCGGGCGCGCATTGAAGTAGGCTATGGCCTGGAACCGATTCTGCCCGACGGCAAAGTGGGCAGCTTTCAGCGTGAGGCCATCCCACTGATGCGCGGTGGGGATTACAACGAAGCCCTGCTGCTGGTCACAAGCCGCGTTGCCGATGTCATTGCCACTGATGCGGGAATCCAACTAACAGGTCCGCAGCCGCGGGCTCCAACTCAGCCCGAGCCTCAGCCCAGCGGTGGCTTGTCGGTCGGCGGGATCATTGGAATTATCGTCGTTGTACTGATCATCCTCTTCACGCCGTTACGCAGCATTCTTTTCTGGCTTCTTTTTTCCCAGGTGTTCGGTGGACGCGGTGGAGGTCTCGGGGCCGGAGGATTTGGTGGAGGCGGCGGCTTTGGCGGTGGCGGCGGGTTTGGCGGCTTTGGTGGGGGTAGTTCTGGGGGCGGAGGGGCAAGCAGCAGTTGGTAGCAAGCGAGGATGCGATGGTTCCTGAAGAGAAGATCGACGAATTTGTGAAACGGGCGCGCGAAGCGGCGGGATCAAACCTCGAGAGCATAATTCTGTTCGGCTCGGCAGCCTCCGGAGATTTTCATCCCGGTCTGTCGAACTTGAATCTGCTCTGTGTTTTGCGCGACTGCTCGTTCGCGGCGTTACAAGCGCTGGCGCCGGTTGCGAAGTGGTGGGACCGCCAGAAGCAGCCGCCGCCGCTTTGTATGACTTGCAAGGAACTGCAACGGTCCACTGATGTCTTCACCATCGAACTGCTGGACATGCAGCAACATCACCGCGTTCTGTTTGGCGAAGATGTAGTAGAGGGCCTGCGAATTTCCATGCACGTTCATCGCATACAGATCGAATACGAATTGCGGGAAAAATTGACCCTGCTTCGCCAGCAAGTCCTTTTGGCGGCCGGGAACAATTCGCGATTGTGGGACCTGCTACTGCGATCAGTGCCTTCGTTCGGCACCCTGTTTCGGCACGCGCTGATCGCGCTCGGGGACGCTTCACAACTAGGAAGACGGGAAGCCGTACAGGTCCTGTCGAAGCGGGTGGGATTTGATCCCACTGCGCTCCATCAGGCTCTGGACGTTCGCGAACACAAAGCTGATCCCAAGAAGATGGACATCAACGATCTCGTGGCTCGCTATCTCGCGGCGATTGAGAGAGTGGCTACCGTTGTCGATGAGGCGTTAGACTCAGATGCATCCGGCAATGCGTAGCGGCAGTACATTCAGGTTTTCGGGAGGAGCGTATGGGTAAAGGGTTAATTGCAGTGATCGTCATTATCGTTCTGCTGGTGTTCGCGCTTGTATTCTTCGGGCAATACGTAAGCGTGAAGAACACGCTGGTGACCAAGAATGAGGCGGTGAAAAGTGCGTGGTCTCAAGTCGACGTCGTGTTGCAACGGCGCGCCGACTTGATCCCGAATCTGGTCGAGACGGTGAAAGGATACGCGAAGCAGGAGCAGACTGTGTTTGGCGATATCGCCAAGGCGCGCTCGCAATTGCTTTCGGCGGGAACTCCGCAGGAAAAAATCGCCGCCAACGCACAACTGGATGGAGCGATCGGGCGATTGCTCGCAATCGTAGAGAATTATCCGCAACTGAAGTCGAACGAAAACTTCCTGCGGCTACAAGACGAACTGGCGGGCACTGAGAATCGAATTGCTGTCGAACGCAAGCGCTATAACGACACATTGCAGGACTACAACACTTACGTCCAGCAGTTCCCCAATAGCATTTTTGCAGCATGGGCGGGGTTCAAGCCGAATGAAGCTTATTTCACGGCGTCCGAGGGAGCGCGCGAGGTCCCCAAGGTGAATTTTTTGAGTCCAACCACGTCGGCGCCGCAAGCGAATCCTCAAGCAGCGCCGGCTCACTAGGGGACAATGAGAGTCGCCTCCCCGGGTCGGATCGCAGCGTGCGGGGCTCCTTTCGTAGAGACGTTGCAAGCAACATCTCGACGGATGGCAAATGCGACCCTTCGCGGCTAACCTCTAATCTGTGGATGGAGTCGTTTCTATCTTGGAGAAATCTGCTGATCGCGCACGCAACGGGGTGGGCAGCGGAGGTCTCGAAACTACGGTTCGCACCAAACCATTCTGCCAGCGCCACCAACCAGCGAAGACCTGGCCGCCGGAATAACGAACGCGGAGGCGACGCCATGCTTCGGGATTGGCGTCTACCGGAAGAGGCGGATCCTGTTCTCTCTCTCCTGACGACTGTGGCCATCCATCGAGATGGCAGACAAACATGCACTTGGTGTCGAGTCGCAGGCCCACGCGTAGGGCTTTGAGGGCACTTTCCTTTGCGCTCCAGAGAAGGGCTAAGAGGAGCGGGCGCGCATCCGCGGGTGTTCGTGCAACCAGCGCTTGCTCCCCGACCGTGAAGTAGTCGGCGACGAAGGCATCACTGCGGGGCTCGATGGTCTCCAGATCGCAGCCGAAGCTGGCTTCGAGTTGGGCGACGGTGCACAACGCGGTGCCGGAGCTGTGACTGAGTGAGACCGTAACGTCTGCCGGCTGATCGTGGAGAAAAATTTCTGGCGCGCCAGAGGATGCGGCGCTTATTTCAATGTCCGCAAGATCGGGAAAGTGAGTCGGCAGATCGAGGCAGGCAGCGACGGCGTGTTTCGCGGTCCAACGACCTAGGCGCCAGTCGGCGCGGCGTTTGGGAATGCGCATGGCGGTGAGGCGAAGCGTCTCGTTCGGGCTCAGCCAGTGATTCTCGGCTGGGACATCAGATGCGCTTTGTTCCAGCCAGTAGATGTTCACGGGAAGCTTCTTTCGCCCCGCTGGGGCACCGTTCATTTTGCTTTCCACCTACGGCTCGCGCCGTGGGCTGCATTCTTGCGCCGCTTCGCGGGTAAACGACGCCCTCGCGCCTAAAACCGCGCCGCTTCGTGGTTACACGCGCTAGGCTGCGACGATCTCGAGCTCTCCTTCGTGTACGACATTCTCTTCGCGCTCAACTCCACGTTTCACTGCATCGATGAGATAGGGGCGAAGATTTGCCGGCGGAATAATGTGATTAAGTGCGCCCACACGGAGAGCGCGGAAGACGCTGTGCACCTGGTCAAATTCGCCGGCCATCTCGCCTAGTTTTTCGGAGTAGACCAGGTTGTAAAGTTCTTTCCATTGGGCGCGCAGGCGGCCTTTGTCCGCAGCGTCTGCTTGTAGCATGGTCTGGTTCATAGCCTGGAGGCGCTCGTCGTTGCGAGTCCTGGCTTCAACCTCTCCGGCGAAAACGACAGCGGCGGCCGGAGCGCCGCCAATGACGGAGGCGTAGGTTCCTTCGAGCGCGGCGACTTCAAGCTGCTCGTTCAGCGCGCGCGAGAAAACTACGTAGGCGCCGCCGTGATAGCGCGAGATCACACAAAACACGATAGGGCCTTTGAAATTGACAACGGCCCTTCCGATCTCGGCTCCGTACTCAAGCTGTAACCGGCGCATGGACTCCGGAGAACCATCGAAGCCCGACAAATTCGCCAGCACAACCACGGGGCGATTGTTGCTGGCGGCGTTGATAGCGCGCGCCACTTTCTTTGAGGACTGGGGGAAGAGCGTTCCTGCCGACCACTGGTCTGGTCCGTCAGCCGGGACGAAACCCAGCCGCGGCACGGAACGAGATTCGAAGCCGATGAGGCAAACGGGATAGCCACCGAGATGGGCATCCCACACGACAGCAGTTTCGGCCGCGCGCATTCCTGCCCAGCGCTCAAGCGGAGGATGGTCCTGATCGATGGCGGCCATCATTACCTTGCGAATGTCGAAGGGTTTCTTACGGCCGGGATTGGTCTCGTCCGACAAAATCTCCCCTACGAGCACGAACCCGTTCTCGCCATTTTCACTGTGCGGAAAGTTTTGAACGTCGCGCTCGATCGGATCGGTGGTTGTGGCTCGGCGCGGAAAGCGTTCGCCTTGCATGACGTAGGTGTGCTCGTAATGGCGGAACAGAATGTGGCACGCTTCATTGATGTCGCGCGCCCAGTATTGCGCCTGGCCGTTGACACCCATGATGCGGTCGTAGCCGCCAATTCCCTGATTGTCTTCGGCGGAAATTCCGCCTGAGTAATCCAGGGCGCGCTTGCCGGTGAGCACCATCGCCGCCTTCGGCGTCATCACCAGAATGCCTCGGGTATGCATGAGCATGGTGGCTTCGGCATTCCAGTAAGGCTGTGCGCCGACGTTGATTCCATTGATGAGGAGATTCACTTCGCCGCCCGCTTGGGTGAACTGCACGAGGCGGCGCAGGACGCGGGCGATCCAGTCCATGTTTTCGACGCCGCTGTCCATCGAGATTTTCGCGCCGGCAGAGATCGGGAACCACTCGAGAGGAACGCCCTTCTCTTCCGCAAGGTCAAGCGCGCCCATAATGAGCCGGCACTCGGTTTCGGCGAGCGCTCCCAAGTCCTTGCTGGGATCTCCCAGCAACAGGACGCGGGTCATGCCCTCAGGATAGCGAGGGGTGAAGTTGCGGATGACACCGACGATGATGTTGGCGCGATTCTTGCCGTACGGGCGATCGACGGGAACCAGCCTTCCCTCGGCATCGAGATCGTGCTCCACGAAATCGCCGGGCGGGAATTCGGTTCGTGCGTCCTCCCGCGCGGAAGTGAGCATTCTAACGATCTCGTACGGATAGACCAGGCCGCGGCGGCGGACACGCACAACTTTTTGATCGTATTCGGAGAGCGGTTTGAGGGCGAGCAGTTTGTCGGCGGGACGAAATGTGATGAGCAAACCGCTGCCGACCGGACTGGAGATGCGCACCACGAGATCACGCAATTCTCCCGTGGAAGGGTTCGGAATGCGGGCACGCACCACCACCTGCTCCAACCCCAGGCCTTCCGTCGCCGGTATAAGTCGGCGCACAATGTCGCGCAACTCCTCGGGCTTGAGATTGAATGGAGGCCAGACGTATAGAAACACGCGGTTCCAATAGAGGCGCTCCTGGGGACGTCGCCGCGACTGAAACAACCGAATCGCAGCGAGCGCTTCCATCAGCATGCGTTCCAGATGCGGCAATTGCACGATGCGTCCCGCTTCGTCGCGCACGGGAGTCACGTCGCGTACCTCGGCGGCCGCAAACAAACGTTCGTCCTTGGGATTGTCGCGGGCAACGGCATGGAGGAGATAAACGTCTTCAATCGAGGGCAGGCGCTCGATCTTGAAATTGCTGAGTCTCCAGAGATGCAGACGCTTCCCCATCATGGGATGCAGTCCGCGATAGAACTGATCTTCTTCGTAGCCATTTCCGCCGGGCTGATAGGTGAAGTGCTGCATACCGCTGACGCGCGGGCCCTGGCTCGCACCCGCGGCTGCAACCACGATGCGGCGGATGGGGCGCGGAAAGGCGACCCGGTTAAGCATGGACTGAAGTTCACGCTGCGTAGCGTCTGCATCAGCCAACTTGCCAGAATGGCAGACGTGAAAATCCATGACGATCTCATGATCCGCAGGTACTTCTGCGATCACGGTAAGCATGGCCTGTGCCGCTGCAGAGAGAGCGTGATAGTCAGCATACGCTGCAAAGAGATGAACACGCTTGCCCTCAGAGTCATATTCAGCCGAGAAATAGGGATATTCGCCGGCAGACGACGAACTTGGGTTCAAGAGCGCGCAAATGCGATAGTACCGCCATGTCAGGACTTCCAGCATGGCCCGGCGCAGCACGGAATCGGCAGATGGGAACCGGCCCGCAAACAGGCCCGCCAGCAACTGCGGACATTCGATCAGCGCATGCAGCCGGGCACGGCGGTCGGCGGCGTCGGGATGTGCCGCGAGATAGTCGAGATGGTTTTCCGCTTCTTCGTAGACCTGATCGCGGGCGCGTTCAAGTATCGGCTGATCGAAGCAACGATAGCGCACTTCGCGGGCAAGATCGCTGACCGAAGAATAGAGCTCATGCGTAATCGCAATCATGCGATCAAGGAGGATTCGAAAATCGCTGCTGGCCGTCGGTCCCGGGGCTTTGGCGCGGTGAAGACGCCGTTCGAGGATGTCGAGAATGGAAGCTGCCTGCCGCTCCATCCGCTGGTGCGATTTGCAAATCCAGAGCAAGCTTTCTTTCAATTCGGGTGAGGCATCCAGTCCACACACGCCGTAATGAGCCAACGTTCTGCGGAGTGCCTCGACAAAGGCCGGCGGGAGTCCTTCTCCGTTGGTCTCGACCATGCGCAAATAGGAAAAGAGATGGGACTCAGCGCTCGGCTCTTCCGCGGACGCACGGTGGTTCACTTCCGGCTCGCGATGGAATAGCGAACATATATCCGCAAAGATGCTGAGAATTTCGTCCTCGTGCTGCGTAATTTCGTCGCTGTGCGCGGGGCAGGTCTGGCTCCAGGCAGCGAGAAGGCGGGCATGATTGGTTGGGTCGAGGTCAAAGCCCAGCATGACTTGCCGGATTTCCTTGAGGGTCTCGATGCAGGTGGCTTCCCGGTTCTCGTGCCAGATTTGGGATTCGCCAAAGATTACGCGCTGCTGGGAACTAATTGCCTCGTCGCTAGTGGTGGCATCGATTTGCAGGAGTGGAGCGCCGGCGTCCACTTGCACGTTCGCCATAGTCATTACTTTCCGGACTTTGCCGGAGAATGGCGCGACCACCTGAGTCTCCATTTTCATGGCTTCGAGCACGGCCAGTCGGTCTCCAACTTCGACGGTGTCGCCGGCCTTGACGGCGATGGAAACGACCACGGAGGGGGCGGGGGCGTGGACTACGCCTCCGTCGTCTCGATCCACCTGGTGCGACACGCCGTCCACTTCAATGCGAGATCGGATTCCCTGATTCACCGAGACGGTATGAAAGCGCCGGCCGAAGACGGTCAGCCAACATTCAAACTTGTCCAGGCGGTCGATGTGGGACTCGATGCGCAATCCATCGACCTCGATCCGGTAATCTTGTGGGCCGACGCGGTGAGTCTTCATGGAGTAGAGGCGGCCACGGTGGCGCAAAGCCAGCACGCGACCGATTTCGCTGCGAACCTGTGGCCGGCCGCGGGCGGCGGATGCGTAGAACTGAGCCTGCTCCACGGCCAACTCAGCGTCGTAGGCATCAATCGCGGCCTGCACCAAAGCCACGTCGGCGTATTTCCTGGAAAGATGATCGCCGTCCGCCGCGATTCGGTCGAGCCATCCGACACTGACATCGCCACGCTGCACTTCGTCACGGCTTAGCATTTCGAGCAGAAACGCTTTGTTGCTGGCGCCACCCTTGACCACGATGACGCTCTCGCCCAGCGCCCGTTGGAGTCGGGACAGCGCTTCCTTTCGAGTCTGACCATAGGCGATCACTTTGGCGATCATGGAGTCGAACTCCGCGGGAATGCTGTCGCCCTCGGCGACACCAGTGTCCACACGCACGCCGGGGCCAGTCACTATGCGGAACCGTTCAATCAGGCCCGGCGCCGGGGCGAAATCGTTGTCTGGGTCTTCCGCATTCAGCCGCACCTCAACCGCGTGACCGGTGGTACGCGGAGGGGCACCTTCCAGACGTCCTCCGCGCGCCACGTGGATCTGAAGCTTCACGAGGTCAAGTCCGGTGGTGCATTCGGTGACGGGATGCTCGACCTGCAACCGGGTATTTACTTCCATGAAAAAGAACCGCTGGGCTTCCGGTTCGTATAGAAATTCCACCGTGCCGGCATTGCAGTAGCCCGCGGCCTGGCTGAGGCGAACTGCGGCGTCGCGCAGGGCCTGATCTTGCTCGGAGGAAAGCGCCGGGGAAGGCGCTTCCTCGAGCACTTTTTGATGGCGGCGCTGAATGGTGCAATCGCGCACGCCGACTGCCCAAGTCGTCGCGTAGTTGTCGGCGATGACCTGGACTTCGATGTGGCGGGCGCTCTCGAGCAGCTGTTCCAGAAAGACGGTAGGATCACCGAACGCCTTGAACGCTTCGGCGCGGGCGCGTTCGAAAGCGTGCGGCACTTGGTTCGCCGAGTGCACAAGGCGGATTCCATGACCGCCTCCGCCCGCCGTGGCTTTGATCAGCAGAGGGAAACCCAGACGCTCCGCATGAGACGACGCGTCAGCAATGGTTTCTACCGGCCCGCCACTCCAAGGGGCGACAGGAATTTGCGACTGTTCCGCAAGACGCTTGGCAGCAATCTTGTCGCCGAGCTGTCGCATCACGTCGCCGCTTGGCCCAATGAAAACTACTCCCATTTCGCGGCAGAGATCGGCGAAGGCCGCGTGTTCCGCCACGAAGCCCCACCCCACCCATACCGCATCGGCACGCGCTGCCGCGAGCGCCTGTTCGAGCCGCTTATAGTCGAGGTAGCTGCTTTTGGGACGCTGCGCCTCCTGGTCCATGAACTGGGCGGCGCCAAGACAGACAGCCTCGTCTGCTTCGCGGACGAACATGGCATGACGATCGGGCTCGGTGAACAGCGCGATGGTCCGCAGCGGCACGCTATGCTCCAGGCTGAACTCGCGTGCGGCATGGATAAACCGCATCGCGGGTTCGCCGCGATTGACAATCGCAACGCGTTGAAATTGCATCTGCATACGCCCCCCGATGAAACGGTTATGGGTTAATCGGGTCGCATTCGTCAGGCCGCGAGGGCGGCCAGGCCTGACATGACCTCGTGCAAGGTTTTCAAAGGTTCGGCGTCTGCGCTATTCGGGAGCGCCACCGTCTGATAGCCGGCGAGACGCAGGTAGCAATTGCCCTTAGTGTCTAGAACTTCCGCATCGAAGGTTCCGTGAACTTCGTCGGGAGTCACCACTGCATACAAGCGGCCATCGGTGAGCGTCGGCGCCCGATATAGGGAAATCTGCTGAACGTGGAGTGGCAGGCCCATTCGGCTTTGCACGCCCAGCTCCCAGACTCCGGCAGTTTGGAAACATAGTTCGATCATTCGCGGAGCGATAACGGTGGCCAGTTCCGAGGGATGGTGATTGGGAGGCAGATTTTTCGCTAGTAAGCCGATCAGGCGCTTCCCATTCCACCATGCTTTCTCCACAACCTGGTATGCAGGGCCGTGGAAATAGATTCGATAGATTTCGGCGGATTCAACGACGTGACCTTCCAGTGTGCCGAGTGGATGAGTGGTCGGAATTTGCGCGGGTTGTTTCGCGAGTCGTACTCGCGCCGTGAAGTGCGTCGTCATTTGCGGCTTCGCCTGATTGGGTAGAGACCGGTGGCCGATCAGCCGGCAATCGGCCAGCAAGTAGTCTCCGTGCGGATGAATTCGGGTTTCAATTTGTACCTCGCGTGGTTCACCTCGATAGAATTTGAAGGGCGCGAGGAAGTTTACGTCCTCAACGGCTTCGACATGCCATTCGGGAAGCAGGCACAGAGCAGCTTCCGCAAATGCCTCAATGCCCATCACACCGGGCAGCACCGGAGTTCCGTCAATCTGATGGTCATGAAGGAACGGCTGATCATGTGGATCCAGAACGGCCTCGACCGTGTAACCATCGGACACACTGACCGATACGACTTTGCCGGCCATGGGTCCAATTCTCGGCGAAGACTTACTGGCAGCCTCTGCAGCGGACGCATCGAGGCCGCCCGTCGCGTCGAACTCATTCAGTAAAATGCCGAGGCGTTGGCCGATCACAATTTCGCCACGCGTCGCTCCAGCGGTGAGTTCGCGCCGGATCAGCGGAATGCCTGCCTCCGGCGGCAGCATGTCGATCCCGGCGAGTTCCATCATCTTCGGAATGGACCCTCGAGTGGCCATGCCGATTCCGCCCCACGCCGTCCAATCGATCACGATGCCACGCGTGGCGGGGCGAGTGGTGCGAAAGCTCGACGTGATCTTGCAGAGCAGGTCATTGGCGGAGCTGTAGTCGGTTTGGCCGGCATTGCCGAAACGGCCGGCAATCGAACTGAAGGCTACTGTGGCGCCGAGCGGCATCTCGCCGATCGCCTGCAGCAGATTGAAGAAGCCGTCAGCCTTGACGTCGAATACCATGTCGAACTCTCGCGGATCTTTATCCGGCAGGAAGTGACTTCGCTCAATACCGGCCGCATGCAACAGGACATCGATGCGGCCGTGGCCCTGGCGTACCTGGTCGATCACTTTGGCGACCGCCCCTGCGTCCGCAAGGTTGACACTGAAATAATATGGCGTGCCGCCCGCCGCGCGCACGGCATCGATGGCGGTTTGCGCCGCCCGTGCCCTTTCCAGGCTGGCAAGTTCTTTTTCGACGAGCGCGGGAGTGGCGCGCTCGCCGCGGGCCTGGATGCGCGCGAAAAGATCGCGCTTGAGATTTTCTTTGTCGCTAACGAAGCGCTTAAGATCTGGGTTGTCCGGATCGGGTTGCGGTACCAGGTCGAGCAGGTAGAAAGTGCCGCCGGATGCAGCGGCTAGGTCGGCTGTGATGGCAGAGACAATACTTCCTGCAGCGCCCGTCACCAGAAAGACAGTGTTCTTGTCCAACACCATACCGGGTTGGCCATCGGCAGCCGGTTGCTCTTCGAGGCCGACGGTCCAGCGCTGGTCGCCGGTGTATCCGATCTCGAACGCTCCTGGATCGTGCAGTGTCTCTTCGACCAGTAGGTCAGCAATCTCCTCCGCCTTCCGATTTGGCTCAAAGTCGACTGCCTTGACAAGCGATTCCGGGCGCTCCCGCTTGTACGTTTTGACAAAGCCCACAACGGCGCCGCCGAGCGGGTACGCCGCTCCAGCGTCGTCGTATCCGTGATGCCCGCCAAGTCGCGTCGCGGACACGAGGAACCTTCCCGGGCACTCTATGTGTTCATACAAAGCGCGCATGGTGACGTACAGGGATTTCACCCGCACACCAACAGCATCATGCCAGGCAGAAGAATCATGTTCGCGAAGATTCCCTTCGTGGTCGAGCGCGGGTAGCCAATAAACTCCGTGAACCGGACCAGCCGCAATCCAATTCTTGAGAAGACGGGTTAGAGCGTCGGCGTCCGGCAGACCGTCGATATGGAGCACTTCTACTCCCCTCGCCCGGAGTAACTTCGTGAGCGCCCCTCCTACGCCGCCGTTGTCGGGCATGACGACGACACGGCTGCTGCTGTCAAGTTTCACGCCGGTCGCTTTACAGAAGGCGAGCGGAGGACGCAAGACCGCCGCCGGCACGCGTCGTGGAATGCGATTCGCGGCATCGAGACTGGCGAGAACGGGACGCGCCGGCTGGATCGAAGTTGAAGATGAAGGTGCGGCCGGCTTCGGTTCCGCTCGTTCTGCTTTCACGGCAGACACCGGAGCAGCCGCCACGAGCGCCGACCGGTCGTGCGCGAACCTGATCACATCCGCCAGCGTAGGAAAATCGCGCAGCTTGAGATTTTCATCGCGCGGAATGTTGTACGCGGCTCGGACCGCTGCGAACATCTCTGCCTGCTTGACCGTATCGATGCCCAGATCCGCTTCCAGGTCGAGATCCAGGTCCAACATTTCTTCCGGGTAGCCGGTCTTCTCGGCGACGATTTGCAGCACCTTCCTCTTGATGGGGTCTTCGGAACTTTCTAGAGTGACGACCGGCGGCTCAGACGGTTCAGTCGTTGGGGAGGATGAAACCGCCGAAGATGAGACGGGCACAGACGAGACCGGCGAGAACGAAGGCACCGGAGACTTACTCATCAAATCCGGCCGCTTCTCGTAAACGAAGCGAATCACATGCGCCAGAGTAGGGTAGTCGCGAAGTTTGCGGTTCTCGTCGCGAGGAATGTTGTAGATTTCGCGGATGGCCGCGAACATCTCCGCTTGCTTGACCGTGTCGACGCCGAGGTCCGCTTCCAGGTCAAGCTCAAGGTCCAGCATGTCTTGCGGGTATCCGGTCTTCTCGACCATCAGCGCAAGGATGCGCTCCTTCACTGGGTCGCTAGGTTCGGGCGAGATCGCCGCAGGCATCGGCGGCGCGACCGTGACTTCGGGCTCTGCCCTAACCTGCGCCGCTGCCGCTGGAATTGGCGCGGGTTGCGTGGGATGAAGTTCGGGCAGGCGGTCATGCACAAACTGAATTACGCGAGCGAGCGTGGGGAGGTCTCGTAATCTAATGGTGTCGTCGCGGGCAATGCCGTACGCCTCACGAATCGTCGCCATCACTTCGGCCTGCTTCACGGTATCAATGCCCAAATCGGCTTCGAGATCGAGATCAAGATCGAGCATGTCAACCGGATAGCCCGTCTTCTCGGCTACCAGAGCCAGTACCCGCTCCTTGACAGGATCGCCTTCGACAGCAGACGGCACGGGTGATGGCGGCGCGGGCGCAGGCTTCTTGGCGTCCACTTTCACTTCCACGACCCTGCTTGGCGATGGCAGGGGCGGAGCATCGAACTCTGGAGCAGGCGACTTCGGAAGAGTGGGGACAGGCGGCTTGTGGGACTTCTGTGTGACTTCCGCCAATCGGGCCCCTGGCCGTTGATCGCGCACCCGCAGCGTGTGACGTACGACTTCCAGATCCGCTATTGGATAACCTGCGACCTGGCTGAGCCAGTTTTTCCAGCAGTTTTCGTCGACGATGCGATAGGCATAGCCCAGGTTATTTGGACGGCGGCGGATGCCATCCTTCGGGGCTATCCAGTGCAAGAGCGACATGCTGATTTGCGATCCGAATCCCGCGCCGAGGCGTATTGCGTATTCGATTGGATATCCGCCACCCTTTGACAAGTTCAATGTGCCCAACTCGGGATCAACTTCTTTGAAGTTGGCGACAGGAGGCACAATGCCGGTTTCCAGCGCTTTCACCGCGACCACATCTTCGATCCCGGTGGCCATCGCATGACCGGTCATACCCTTGGTATTGGCAATCACCACCCGATCTGCAGCGTCGCCGAATACGTGGCGTAACGCGTGGATCTCGGCTGATGCACTGCCACCCCGCGCGGGCGTGTAGGTCTCGTGGGAGACGAAAACCGTGTGGGGCGCGATCTGATGACGCGAAATGCCACTGTGAGCTTCTGCCTGGGAGACGAGGTTTTCCATCATCTGGCCGATGTGCTGCACATCGAGGCGAGTACCGTGGAAGGCGCTGTTGGCCGTGACCGTGCTCAACACTTCGCAGATTGGTTGAATTCCGCGTTCGCGTGCGGCTTCCGCGCTCTCGACCACCATTCCGGCGGCGCCCATTCCGACGATCAAACCGTGGCGGCGGCGGTCAAAGGGAGTGGCGGCTTCTTCCACTACTTCGTCAGTGGCGGCCGCGCCGCTGGCGAGAAATCCTGCGCCAAACCATTCGATCGAATGATCGGAGGTGACGTCGTCGGCTGAGATCACGATCACGCGGCGGCAACGCCCAGCATGAATCCAGTCTTCGGCCAGCGCCACGGCTTGCGCAGTACTGGCGCAGGCGGAATTGATTTGCGTGTTGGGACCGCGGGCGCCGATGAACTCGGCGAACTGCGAATGTCCCATCGACAGAATTCTGAGCAAGAAGCGCCGGTCAAACACATAGGGCTCTTTCTCGATGGCATCTCGCAAGTCTTCCGTGCGCCGCTCAATTTCCTGTTCGAGGACGGAGTCGCCGTTCGATTTTGCCGCTCGTGCCAGCAAACTTTCCAGCAGGCCCAACTGTTCGCGGCGGGAGTGATCCGCGTAATAGCGCGACATCTCATCGGCGAATGAGTCGCAGCCCGGAAAGCCGAGGCAAAGATCACGCCTGTGTCATCGCGCAATGCGTCGGGCAAGGCCCAGCGATCCTGTAACTGTGTATTTTTCGTCGTGGTCTTGTAGCGCATGACCAGCGGAATGCCGGCATCGCGCAAGGCATCGATGCCCACCGCGATGGCCAATTGGGTAGCACGATCGAGCGCGGCTAGGCGGTCGGCGGAAATGCCGAATTCCTTTTCCAGATCGAACGCCCCTCCTCGGCCCGCCAGTTTGATGACGTCGGCCACATTGTTGATAGTTTCGAATGTCGGTCCTCCATTGTCGCTCTTGACCAGACGCGTGATGTGCTTGTCGAGCATGGCCTTGCGCAAGCGCGTGGGAATGAGATCGATGAATTGATCACCGCGCAGGATGCGGGCGAGATTTTCGTCGTCAAAAATGTGTTCGGTTCCGGGCAGACCTAAAGCGGCGCCGGTAATGACGACTGGAAGCTTATCCGGGGTACGATTCCCACCTTGATACATCTGCCAGCCGCGCTCCAGAACTTCGGCGAAAAAGTGACCAAGGTCGGCGTAGTGATCGTTGCCCGATGCCAGAGTCGGCGGCGCAGCGACGGCAGCAGTCGCCACAGCGACAGGCGCAGGCATTTCGGTCGACGTGGACGCCAACGAAACGGTTGGCCGCTTTCTCGGTTGAGACTGCAGCGGTCCCGCGGCCCAGTCCTGCCGCGTATAAGGCCACACAGCGCCTGATTGAACGATGCGATGTCGCCGAACTTGGGATGATTGGTGAAGAGCGAAAGCACATCGCCGCGGTCGCCGAGGACATCTTCGGCGAAATCCCTGCAGCGCTTTCTTTGGCCCAACCTCCACGAAGATGCGAGCACCGGCCTCGTATAGCGTGCGCAGACCTTTGACAAATTGCACGGGAGAAGCGACTTGCCTGGCGAGAAGATCCAACATCTGAGGAACGATGCCCGGGCCAGTGGGATAGAACTCACCATTCACGTTCGCAACGATGGGCAGCCGCGGCGATTCCATGTGAAGGCGCGCGAGCTCCTGCCGCAGAGGTTCGCTGGCCGGCGCCACGATCGAGGTGTGAAAGGCATGGCTGACCGGCAGTTCCGAGACGTCGTAGCCAGCTTTTTGCAGAACTTCCATTGCTTGCGCTGACCGCATCGCTCGCACCGCCGATGACTGCCTGGTGTTCGCTGTTGATATTGGCGATCACGACGTAGCCGTTGCACGGTCTTCAGGATTTGTTCAATTTCATGCAGCGGCGCAAACACAGCGGCCATCTTTCCCTTGTCTGCTACGGCCACGCGGGTCATGCCGCGACCGCGGGCGCTGACGGCATTCAACGCATCCTCGAAGGGCAAAGCGCCGGAGGCGACCAGTGCTCCGTACTCTCCCAGGCTGTGTCCCATGGTCATGTCGGGCTGAATGCCGTAAGCGGCCAGCAGCCGGGTCAGGGCGAGATCAATGGCCAGCACGGCAGGCTGAGTAATAGCGGTCTGGCGCAGATCTTCGTCGGCTTTGGCGACGGCGGCGGGGTCGGCTCCGGTCCACGAAAACAAACTCGGTGAGCGGCTTGCCGAGCAGCGGGGTCATTACCCGATCGGCTTCGGCAAAAGTCTCGGCGACAATCGGTTCCGCTGTGTAGAGCGGCCGCAGCATATTCACGTACTGCGAACCTTGCCCGGTGTAAAGAAACGCCACCTTAGGCGCCGGACCTTGACCGCGAAAGATGCCTTGCGCGCGCAGAGCTTTCCACACGGCTGGCTGATTTACCGCGAGCGCCTTCAGTGCCTTGTCTAACTTGTCGGCCAAATCGGTGGCATCGAGATAGTCAATCGCCAAGCGCTGGGGAGCGCGCAGGTCCGCCTCGGCGGGTGCTGACGGAGATGGCGCAAAACCGGTTTGCGCATCCTTTAATACCGCGCGCAAGCGCTCGGCAAGCGCTGCTTCCGAGGCAGCTCCTATCACGAGCGCACCTCGCAGGGGCGATTTGCAGGCGGACGGAGTTGCAGAGGAAGCAGCTGGAGGAGGGGACTTGTTTCGTGTTCATGACTACCTCATTGATCGCAGATTGTGGGAGCGTACCGACGGCGACGAGATCGCTTTCCATTTCCGGTCAGCCGGTGGGGAATATGCTCCTCGAGCACGAGATGGAAATTGGTGCCGCCAAAGCCGAAGGCGCTCACTCCAGCGCGACGCGGAGTGTCGGCTGGCATCGTCCAGGCTGCAGTTCGGTGTTGACGTACAAAGGAGAATGAGCGAAGTCGATGTCCGGGCTGGGATGTTCGCAATGCACGCTGGGTGGCAGCACCTTATCCCGAAGCGCCAGCACAGTTTTCAGCAGCCAGGCAGCGCCCGCCGCTCCTTTGAGATGACCGATGTTCGACTTGACCGAACCCAGCGCCACCGAATGGAGTGGGAGATGCTGACCACTGAGCAGATCCGCCATGCACTGCGCTTCGACCACGTCGCCCACGCGGGTTGAGGTGCCGTGGCCCTCGATCAGAGTCGCGGTAGCGGGCGACAGGCCGGCATTCTGCCAAGCGCGCTCGAGGCAGAATTTCTGGCCGACCGGGTTGGGTGCGGTGATCCCTTTTCCTTTGCCGTCGCTGGATGCGCCGATGCCGCGGAGCACGGCATAGATCTTGTCCCTGTCGCGCTCGGCATCGGCCAGACGCTTCATCACAAAGATGGCAGAGCCTTCGCCCATAACGAAGCCGTCGGCTCCCTCGGCATAGGGACGAGTGCCGGTAGCAGAGAGCGCGCCGATCTTGCAGAACTTAACAAAGGTCTGGACTCCCATGTTGCGGTCAATGCCGCCGGTGATGACAGCGTCAAAATTGTTCGCGACCAGTCCCTCCACGGCAGCGCTCATCGCCGCCATAGCGGAGGCGCAGGCCGCGTCACAAATGAAATTCGGACCGTGGAAGTTGTAGATGTTGGCGATGCGCCCGGCAATGCAGTTGGCTAATTCTCCGGGCATGCTGTCTTCTGTGATCTCGGGCAGGTGCTTGCCCATCCGGTCGTGCAATTCGCTAGTGATGCCGGCGCGGGTCGCTTCAGGCAGGGCGGCGAAGCTGGTGATCTCGGAGAGTTCGTGGGCATATTCCGGAAAGAACACACGCAGAGCCGTCAGATAATGCTTCTCGCCCGCCATGGCATTGCCCAGGATCACAGCGACCCGATCCGGGTCCAGCGGGCGCTTGGGATAGCCATAGTCTTCCAAGGCTTCACGTGTGGCGGCGATTGCCCACTTCTGTGCCTGGTCCATGGCATCGGTGACCCGCGGCGGAATCGGCATGTGCCACTTCATCGGATCCCATGGGAACTCGCGCACCCAGCCACCGATCTTCGAGTAGGTTTTGTCGGGCGCGGCGGGATCGGCGTCGTAGTAAAACGCCGGATCCCAACGTTCCGGGGTAACCTCGGTGATGCTGTAGCGGCCGTTCTTCACGTTTTCCCAGAAGGCCGCGACATTGGCGGCATCGGGCAGAACGGCTCCCGCTCCTACGATTGCGATGGCTCGATAGGCTGTGTCTTCCATGAGGACGCTCCTGTGCACCCCGAGCAGGTTGCATGTGAAAGATAGTCAGGCGTCTTGAGACTTAGGCGGCGATTGCAGGCTTCGCCGCACGAGCGTAGAGGACGTCGGCTACCGAATCCATGTCAGAAATCAGACCCGCCTGAATGCGATGAATGGCGGGCAAACCTAAACTCACTTCAAAGGCGGGCATCTCGGCATCGCTGATGCCGCCGGCGCCGCACACCCAGCGCAAGCCTTCTTCCGCGACCTTGAGCGCGGCTTCGCGCGCGAAGATCCGGCTGACCGCTGCGAGCGCGGTTGCGTCAAAGCGCCGGTTGGCCTTTTCATTCAACTTGTTCTCGGCGAGAAGTGCGGCGCGGCGCGCCAAAGTGCCTGCGCATTCGGCAAAAGCAATCCACTCTCCCAGACGCAGAAGAATGTGCTGATAACGCGTGAGGCGTGCGACGCGCGCCTTCTCCATCAGTTCGGCGAGCGCGTGATGAGCAAACGCGGCAACATTTGCGCCCACGTTTGGATGGCGCGCATGAAGAGCCTCCAGTTCGCTCGCTTGCTCGTGATAATGCTGGCCCCGCGTCTTCAGGTGGAGTTGCCAGCGATCGCGGCTGATGGTCATCTCCATGATCTCGGAAGTGCCTTCGTAAATCGTGGTGATGCGAACGTCGCGGCTAATCTTCTCCACCATGTATTCGTGGGTGTAGCCGTAGCCACCGAGCGCCTGAATGCTGGCGTCGGCAGCCTGATTCCCTGCCTCGGTCGCCATGTATTTCGCGATGGCCCCTTCCGTGTTAAGACTGCCTTCGCCGGCGTCGATGCGCTCGGCAGTCTGTTCGATATAGGCGCGAGCGGCTTCGAGCCGCGCCACGTGCGGCACGATCAGCTTGTGGGTGTAGCCTTGCTTTTCCGAGAGCGGTGATCCGGCCTGAATGCGCTTGGTCGAATATGGAATCGCGCGATCGAGCGCAGCCCATCCGGCACCGAGGCCAAACGCCGCGACCATCAGCCTTGTATAGCCGAAAACCGCCTGAGCCTGATTCAGCCCCTGGCCTTCGATGCCACCGATAAGCCGATTGGCGTCGACATAGACGTCGTTGAAGGCAAGTGCGGCGGTGTTGCTAAGGCGAATACCGTGCTTGTCTTCCGGTTCGTCGTGAGTGAATCCCTTAGCGTCTTTTTCGACCACGAACCAACTCGGACCGGTCGGTGTGCTGGCCAACACCGTGTACGCGCCAGCGATTCCGCCGTTGCTGATCCATTGCTTGTTGCCGTTGATCTTGTAGCCGACGATGCTTCCGTCCTGCATCACACGATCCGCAGTGGTGCGGAGCGCGCCCAGATCGCTGCCCGCTTCGGGTTCTGTAGCGCCGTAGGCGAAGAGCAGGCCTTCATCGCCGATGCGGCTCAGCCAGATTTTCTTCTGTTCGGGAGTGGCGCCCACCGTAATGGGATCGCTGCCTAGAAAAGTGGCCAGCACAGAAGTCGCGATCCCGAGATCGATGCGCGCCATCTCCTCGCAAATGCAGTAGACGTCAAACGTGCCTCCGCCCATGCCGCCGAACTCTTCCGGAATAAACAGGAGTTGAATGCCCAGCTTGTCGGGACTGCACATGTCGCGGACGATCTCGATGGGGCATTCGTCGCGTTCATCGAGATCGATCAGGACTTCGTCGGGCAGGCGCTTCTTGGCAAACTCTTTGAGAGATTTCAAACTCAGTTTCAGCGTCTTGGATGCAAGCATGGGCTCCTCACTTGGCGGCAACGCCGCGCAATTCACGGGCTTTGTTGGTCAGTTCGGGCAGGAACTCAAGGAGGTCGTCCACGATTCCGACGTCGGCCACCTGAAAGATGGGGGCCTTGGGATTTTTGTTGATGGCGATGAGGAACGGACTTCCTTTAATGCCAGCCAGGTGCTGGAATGCTCCGCTGATGCCGCAAGCCAGATAGACCTTGGGCTTCACGGTTTTTCCCGACGAACCAACCTGGCGGGACTTCTCCATCCACTTGGCGTCGACCACGGGCCGCGAGCAACTCACGGCAGCCCCGAGCACTTCAGCCAGTTCCTCAGCAAGGGCTACGTTGTCTTTTTCCTGGATGCCTCGCCCGATGGAGACCAGCACACTGTGCTTGGTGATATCCACATCACCCGCTTCAGCGACGATCGTCTCGAGATAGCGGCGTCGTGCCAGCAGAGCGCCAACCTCGGATGACTTGTCGACGACCACACCGGAAGCAGCAACGCTTGGCTGCGGCTTGATTGCACCGGGACGAATGTTGATGACCGCTCCGGAGGAAATATCGCAGCGCACGTGGGTGCTCACTTGTCCGCCGAATTCCTGACGAACGAGTTTGAGAAAGTTTCCTTCGATCCCATCGATCGCCAGGACATCTGCAGCAAATACGGAGTTCAGTTTGATGGACAGACCCGGCGATAGATCGATTCCAAAGTGATCGTGAGCGACGAGTACAATGCTGCCGGGCGGCAGAACACGCACCAGCGCCTGCCGGACTAATTCGGCGTTTGGATAGGCAAAGGCTTGGTTTGTAATCTTCCAAATCTCACGGAAGGAGGAACCGAGCGAACTGCACGCGGCATCAAGTGCCGGCCCCCAGCCGGTGAGAACGGCCGTAGGTACCGCTGTAGCATCGATCTTTTTTGCGGCGGCTGCCAGTTCGGCCGCGGAATCTTCGGCGACTCCACCTCTGTGCACGATATAGGCAAAAATGCGAGGCATTATTTCAGCCCTCCCTTCGCTGCCACCAACTCAAGAACTCTGTCGGCGTTCTCTTCCCTGCTGCCGTGGAGCATCTGCGCTCCCTTGCCCGACGCGGGAACGAAGTAGTCGACCCGCTTCACCTTCGCGGCTGCTGCCCCGACCACGCCTTGATCCACGCCGAGGTCTGACGCTGCCAAAGTGGGGATCGGCACCGAAGCCACCTGGCGGATGCCTCGCATCCCGACATAACGCGGCTCGTTAATGCCGGTCTGAATGGAGAGGACACACGGAAGATCGATTTCATTCATCTCGCGGTTGCCGCCTTCGATTTCCCGGCTGACTTTCAGCTTCCCGTCTTCCACTGTTATTGAATTCACCAGCGAGGCAAAGGGATAGTCGAGCATCGCGGCCAGCATTCCACCCACCTGGGCGGCGCCATCGTCGGCCTGGACCCCGGTCAGGATCAGGTCGTAATGACCCTTCTCCACAAAGCCTTTGAGAATGGTTGCCAATCCCCTGCCGTCGGATCCGCTGAAGATATCGTCAGAGACGAGTACTGCATGGTTCGCGCCCATGGCTAGCTCCCGGCGCAGGATCTCTTCGCCATCTTCGCCGTCGACGGTGACGACAGTGACGTTGCCGCCGATGCGGTCGCGGATCTGCAAGGCTTCCTCGACCGCGTAGTTATCTGCCTCGTTTACCGAGTAGACGAGTTCTTCGCGCTCAATGTCGTTTCCGGCGGCGTTGAGCTCAATCTCGTTCTCCGAGGTATCGGGCACCCTTCGCGCACACACCAGAATTTCCATGTTTACCCTCCAACGGTTGCGGTTTCTAATTTCTCCGTCTTCTCGGTGCGGTCTTCGCGAACCAGGCGCTGGTCGACCAGTTCGGTCAGGTCCATCACCGACATCTTGCCCTCCATGCCCGCCACCTTGATCGCGTCCTCGATATTCACCATGCAGAACGGGCAGGCGGTCACGATCACATTCGCTCCGGCGTCCGCGGCCATGCGCACTCGGACCACACCCATCCTCTGTTCTTCTTTGGGTTCGTAGAAAAGCATGAGTCCGCCACCTCCGCAGCAGAAGGACCGGTCGCGCGAGCGCTGCATCTCGACTCTGTTTAAGCCCGGGATGGAGTCGAGCACGTCGCGCGGATCGTCATAGACGTGATTGTGGCGGCCTAGATAACACGGGTCGTGGTAGGTGTAAACGTGGTCTTCGTTTTCGATGCGGTTGAATCGAACGTTACCGGCTCTCACCTCGCGGGCAAGCACCTGGCTGATGTGCTCGACGGGTGGAACATCCTTATAGTCGTGTTTGAGGGCATTGAAGGCATGCGGGTCGGCAGTGACGATTCGCTGAACCCCCGATGCCTTGATGGACTCAGTATTGTGATCGCGCAAGGCCATAAACAGCATCTCTTCGCCGAAGCGCCGCACTTCGTGGCCGCTGTCTTTCTCTGTGGCGCCCAGAATTCCAAAGTTGCGGCCGAGGTAGGTGAGGATTCGCGCCGTGGCTCGCCCAATCGACTGCATGCGGTCGTCATAGGAAGTGATGCTGTCGACGAAATACAGAGTGTCCGCGCCGTTCTTGCTGTCGAGAACTTTGACCTTGCCGTTCTGTACGAACTCAGGAGCCTTCGCCCAGTCGGCTCGCTTTTTCTCGATTTTCCCGTAGGGATTGCCGCGACTCTCCAGAGCCTTCAAAGGCTTTTGCAGGGATTGAGGTACATTCCCGTCGTCAATCATCCCCCGGCGCAGGTCGACAATCTTGTCGATGTACTCAACCAGGAGCGGGCATTCTTCTTCACACGCGCCACAGGTCGTGCACGACCAGATTTCATCTTCGGAATAAACGTTGCCGATCAGTGGCTTGCTATTGTTTGCCTTGCCGAACACCGTATAGTGCTGGAACGCATAATCTCTGGCCTTGAGGGTGAGGAATCGCGGCGCTAGCGGACGACCCACGGCATTAGCCGGACAGTTGTCGGCACAGCGTCCGCAGTCGGCGCAGGAATAGAAATCGAGGATGTGCTTCCAGGTGAAATCTTCGAACGTCTTGACGCCGAAGGATTTCACCTGATCCAAATGCTCATCGGGAACTCCCCATCGCACCGGCTTTAGAGTTCCTCGCTCCAACTTGGAGAAATAGATGCTGAACAGCGATGTTTCCACGTGGAATTGAATTCCGAAGGGCCGATAGCAAAGCAAGAAATAAAAAGTGATCTCGTGGACCAGATAGGCACCCACGTTGAGGCCCCAGATTGTTGCTAACGGCATCGAACCCACAACTATTTGCAGCATCCACGGAAGAGAAAATGCGGCCAGAGCTTCAGCCGGCTGGCCCTGCTGTAAATGGCCAGCAGAACGACTGGCTGCAAAGAGGCTGTCGGCGACCATCAGGATCGCAATGAGTCCCAGAAGAAAGACGGCGTCGGCGGTGTGACCTTTGCCGTACTTCGCCGGCACCGCGTACCGAGCGGGCTTGAAAATGAGACGGCGGGCCGCGGCCACTACCATGCATAAGAAGACGACAGTCGCAGCATAGTCGGTGATCAGGTCGTAGATCTGCCCGGTTCTTCCAGTAAGACCCGGCATCACAAAATTTTCAGAAACTCCCACGATCAGCATCGAAAAGGCACGGAGCGCCAGAAGGATGAATCCTGCGAAGATGAGAATGTGGACGGTTCCTGCGAACTTGTAGCGCGGATGCTTCCACTGCCCCAGCCAGAACTTCAAGACTCTTCCGAGCCGAGCCAAGGGACGATCAAAGCGGGGATCGCGTTGCGCTCGAATCAGCGGCACCAGCCGCTTCGTCACGATGTAAATGAAACAGGCAACGCCGAGAACATGGAGGGCCAGAAACAGGTTCCGGCCGGGAACCAGCCAGTCAACGACGTCCTGGGGTGAAAAGATGCCTACCACGGTCTGCACCTTGATGCCTGAAAATGCCTGCGCCGACGAGGCTGAATCAGCGCTTTCTTGTATTCAGTCCGTGGCGCAGCTGTACAACCGGAGGGGCTTGTATCCCCTTTTCTTACGCGTAGTCGATCGGATTCTTCTCCAGCCAGTGTTCATCGCGGGTCTGGTTGATGTTTTTCCAGGCACCGGAAGCGATGCTGGCGGTGAACTGCCGGTTCTCCCAAATCATGCCTGCGCCAAATCCGATGGCTCCGCCGAGCAAACCGAAGGCGAGGGCTCTTGCAGAGGACCGTCGTCGGGTTCCCAGGCTCCCGCCCAAAGCGCCCAGAAACGCTCCCACCACCGCGGGCGCAAAAGCATGCCGGGCTGATTCGCTGAGATAAGGAGCAAGCAATTCCTGCTTGAGAAACTCGTCTTCCCCTTTGTGCGCTCCGTCGAGTGCGGAGTCCACCAGCCTCTGGCCGTAGTCAACGCTGGATTTGGACCATTCCAAGAAATTCATGACTGCCTCACGCTGCGCGTTCACCTGCTGGTCTCTGCGAACATTCCATGCGCGATTCGATAAATTTGAGCAATGCTCCGAAGGTCATGCCCTGATCGAGCATCCGGACTAAAGTGTGTGCATCGAGTCCTACCGCTTCTCCAGCCTGCACCATTCTCTCGATGGCTCCATAAACCGAGACTTCGTGGACTTCATGCAGGCGGGTCACAAGTACTTCAAGGCTGGGGACGGTCTGTACTCCGGCGGGCACCTGGTCGACCTCGTTCCCAAAGTAGAACCGTGGTACGAACGAAGTCAGCAATGCCAGTCACTCCG
The DNA here is from genome assembly GCA_963707205.1 of uncultured Acidobacteriaceae bacterium. Classification (GTDB taxonomy): domain Bacteria; phylum Acidobacteriota; class Terriglobia; order Terriglobales; family Acidobacteriaceae; genus Sulfotelmatobacter. The sequence continues at coordinate 46,680 of CAVPQE010000029.1, read as the reverse complement.
CAATGTGATAGTCGTCACACTGACCTTCAGAGCTGTGGATAACCCGGAGTCGAGGCCACGCGCAGCGGCCATTCTCGGGCACTTCGTCAGCTTCTGCATAAAGGTGCGCTGGCGAACAAGGATACGTTCGGTAGCGTACAGTATCCGCGGTATTCCATCTTGAGCCTCCCGGCGTATGGTCGAACTAGCCCCCTCGTCAGATCATCAGCACCCCCCTGATGGATGCGATGCTCAAATCATCGAGTTGTTCAATGGACGAAGGCGCGGCCTGATCGGCCGCGAACTCTGCGTCAGCCGAAAGAGGCTATTTTGCTTCGGATTCTTCTGGTGGATGACAACGCGATGGCAAGAGCCTCTATTAAAGGGGCACTGCAACAGCACTCGGATTGGGTTGTTGTCGGAGAAGCGTGTAACGGGCGTCAGGCATTGGAGACATTTCGCAACTACACGCCTCAGCTTACCGTGATGGATTTCTTAATGCCTGAAATGAATGGATTGGAAGCGGCTCGTCACTTAACCGAGCGAAACCCTGATGTTCTCATTTTGATGATCACCACCGATCCCTCGAGCCAACTCGAGGAAGAGGCCAGGAACGCAGGAATCAGAGGGGTTTGTGCAAAGGGTGAAATGCACTGTCTGGAGAACGCCATTGACGCCGTGATGCACGGGGGAACATATTTTACCGAGGAAGCCGCGGCTTAGGGCGGGTCCTGCCACGGCATCGATTTCATCCGGCCACGAATCGCAATCGGAATTATTCGTCTCACGCCCTGAAAAGTAACGGGCGGGGATGACTCTAACGTCCTCTCTGCGAGTCTCCCCACCGCGATTGCTTGCAACTGTTGTGACAAAGGTGCTTGATCGTTATCTCACCGATGGCCTCCACCGCCACCGCCTCCATGAAAACCGCCGCCCCCGTGAAATCCACCGCCATGGAAGCTGCCACCACCAACTCTACCGCCGCCGAATCTTCCGAAGCCGCGCCCGCCGCCAGCCATCGCGGGGCCGGAATGGAAACCCCTTCCTGTAGATCCTGCTCCGTGATAGATGCCGTGGGCGTAACTGCGTCCTGCTGCATAGTGAGTGCCCGGCCCCCAGTTACGAGCGTTTTCACTGAAGTGATGGTAGAAGTGTCCACCATATCCGCCGTACCTACCATATCCGCCGTATCCATATCCATATCCGAAGAACGGAGCCTGGTAGACCCACCACGGTGAATAGAAGCCCCAGCCAAATGGGCTGTAGAAAATCCCATCGCCCGGAATGAAAGTGAAGGCGTCAAACCACGGATCCCAATACCAATCGGCGCCCCACCAGCCTGGGCCGCCCCATCCACTGTTCGCGTACATACTCGCCGCATCGACATTGGCCTCGGCGAGGTAGCCCGACCGCAAACTGCTCCAGCGGAACAGATCGCCTTCCTCATAGGACTTCTTGTCGAATTTCCGCGCTTTCGACAGATCGTTGCTGGCCAGCGTGACTTCGCGGCCGCCCTTTACCTTGACATGCTCCCGGCCGCTCTCCACGAATGCCTGGCCGTCAAATACGCGAAACTCTTTCTGATTCCGATTAAAGTCATACAAACCGGTCTTCAACAGTTGCGTGCTTGTACCGTCCTCGTCAATGCGAATGCTGTTTTCCGGATGGATCTCGGCGACTTCGACCATCGCGTGACCCTGATCGACTTCGACCTCTGTGTCCGTCAGGCTAGGCGAAATCATCTTGACCGAACTGTTGTTGCCGACTCGTAGAAAAACACCTGGGGTCAGCAGAACTTCAGCCTTGCCTTTTTCCGTGGTCAACGATTGGCCCGGTTTCAATTCCACCGAACCGATAGATTTCGAGTCGAGGGCTTGGTCGCCGACGGAGGCCTGGCCTTCCACATAGTTTAGCGTTCCCGGGACCGCTGTCTTTGCGCTCGTCTCACTGCCCCATGCGGGCGCAGATAGAATCGCGGCCAGTAAGAAGCCTGCAATTACTGCAATCTTCGGCAGCCGCATACGTCATCTCCTTCTAGTCTTCCCTACTACATTAGATGGCGTTGGGGGGACATACGATGCCCATGACACATCGTCTCACGATTTAAACGAGTATCAGTTCAGACCTAACGGGACAATGGGATGCCCAGGAATTGCAGGCTTTTCACGGGTCGACAAGAAGTTGAGTCGGATTCGATTTGCACGATGGTTGCATGAATCCGGAGAAGTATGTACTCGCGTTACCGATCATTCTTTCCTTGACACCGCTGGCTTCACGGGATCGTTCCGTCCATCAGTATCGTCGCGTCGAGACCCGACGCGGCCAGCGGTCCTTCAAGTGGGAACGCCCAGCTTTGGCAAAAGCCACTGCGTGAGAACCACGTAGCCAACCAGAACTGCAATCAACCAAACCCACTGCGGCATCTTCTGCCCCCTTCTGAGCTGCTCACGCCTAGTTTACGCAAGATTGTCATCATTGGACACCAGTTCGTGAAGCCTGACTGCAATAGGTTGAGGCCGACAAAGGCGGTGCAAAGATACCAGTACGGGCTTACCTAGTGTCCGAGTGCCAGCGACAAGAGAATGAAGCTCCCGGCGATCAAACGAAGTGTGCGTTCTTTTGTCTGACCAGTGCGAGGGATTGTTCGTAATTCTTCAGCAGTTGCTTGCGGAGCCGGACAGCCTTCTTACCTCGCTGGGCACTCCGTCGCGGCCGTTCGGCATTGCTCAATCGTTGCTTCGAGACTGGATAGGAATACCTTGCACGGTTCGCAACCGTTCAAGTGTTTCTCCAATTCTTCACAAAGTGAATCATCCAACTGCTCGTCGAGATAGTTCGAGAGTTCAGCGAACATGGCTTTGCAGCGCGCAGGTCTCGGTCGTTCGTGGGCAGATGCCTGCGCGGGAACAACCCCTCTCTCCTGACGTGTCTTCAACCCTTTCATCAATTCCTTCCGGACAAACAACCTGGCCCGGTGGAGACGAACCCGCACAGTTCCGGCACGAAGCCCAGTGATCTCGGCAACATCCTCGTCGGTCAGCCCTTCCATATCGCGTAGAACCAAAACAATGCGGTATGGTGGCGGCAGTTTCTGAATGGCGTCGCGCAAACGTCCCGCTTCTTCACTGCGGATAGCGAACGCTTCGGGATTGATGCTGCCGTTACTCCCAGTATGCTCAAGTTCTTTGCGATCGGGCATGAGTTCTTCCAGGGAGAGATCCGGTTTAGGAGCGAACTTGCTACGGCGCCGGCTCATCAGGCAGCGGTTCTTTGCCACTTTATAGAGCCAAACCACGAGCGCTTTGGGACTGTCGAATTTGGGCAGGTACGGGACCGACTTCAGCAGCACTTCTTGCATGGTGTCTTCCGCGTCCTCGCGCTGGCCGCAGACGCGCATGCTAAAGGAGAACACGGTGTTTTGGAGTAGAGCCAGAGCCTGCTCCAAAGCGGCATCGTCGCCCCTCTGCAACAGTTGCATGGCGCGCTCTACGTCAGGACGCATCACCTTCAATTTAGCACTTCTCGCCCCTCACGCTTATTGACTGCGATGGTCTTGGGGGTGTTCCACAATGGCAGCGAGAAGGCTGCTTGCGCGCTCACGTTTTCGATCCGACGACGACATTGCTGCAGCACCGCGGTCGCGAACTATGCGCCACGACACAATTGCTTGCCCTCTTCCGGCCGATAAGGAACGGGCTGCGCTTTTCGAAGCCAGTTCGCCATTTCATGCGGATCAAAGCGGATTGCCCCAGCCAATCGAAAAGGATGGGAGTCTCCCGATGCGGCTCGCGATCGTGAGAACGCAGAGCAGAAGTGAAGCGGCAAACGTTACGAGAATTGGGTCGCAAGCCGCTCATGGGCCCCGTATTGAACCTTATCCAAGGGTTGCCAGCCGGCGCAGAAAGTTGTGCCAAATCAAGTTCCTGCTCACAGGTTCTCCAGCACTAGCTTAAGGTAGTTCCAAAAACTTTCCACAGACGATATCTGCACTCGCTCGTTCGGGCTGTGAGGATCTACGATCGTCGGACCAAAGGACACCATCTGCATGCCGGGGTATTTTTCACCAATGACGCCACACTCCAGGCCAGCGTGCATGGCGATCAGCTTTGCGGGTTCGCCGAAAAGTTTCTTGTGCACGTCCTGGAGCTTACGCACGATGTCACTGTTGGGCTCCGGTTTCCAGCCGGGGTATTTGCCTCCGTGCTCCACTTCGAACCCCGCTAGTTCGCACACTGTCGCAACCATGTGGGCGGCAGCCAGCATGCTGCTCTCGATCGCACTCCGCTGACTGGTAACAATCTCTACCACGTCCCCCTTGGTGTTGACGGTTGCCAGGTTCGTGGATGTTTGGACCAAGCCGGCAACATCGGGGCTCATGGCCAGAACGCCATGATGCAAACTCGCGAGCAGCGCCACCGTCAGTCTCGCGTCAGTCGTATCCAGCACCGTTCCCGGACGTTCAGCTTTCTCGATCCTGATCTGCAGACCGGAATCGAATCCCCCCAAATCGGCTTTGTACCCAGCTTCGGCTGTAGCAACAAGCGATCTCAGTTCATTCTCGCGAGAGGGATCCAGCAATACCAGGGCGGCAGCTTCGCGGGGAATCGCATTCTGCGCACTTCCTCCGTTGATCTTGGAAATCTCCATCGGAAGGCGATCAAGCAATAACTGCAGAACACCACCCATGATTCGTAGAGCATTGCCGCGGCCTTGATGGATATCGACACCGGAGTGGCCGCCTTTCAGACCAGACACCTTGATTCGCCAGGCTGATCCTGCCCCTGCAGGACCAAGCTTGGCCTTACGTCGAGCAGTCGTCTTGACGCCACCTGAACAACCGATACAGAGCGTCCCCTTCTCTTCGTTGTCGAGGTTCAGGAAATATTTGGACTTCAGCAAGCCACCGGGGAATGACGAAGCGCCCGTGAGTCCGCTTTCCTCGTCAATCGTGAAAACGAACTCCAGCGGACCATGGGCAATGTTATTGCTCTCCATCACGGCCAGTGCGGCGGCCACGCCGACTCCGTTATCGGAACCCAGGGTCGTGCCATCTGCCTTCAGCCAGTCCCCGTCTCTCCCTACGCTGATGGGATCAGTATCGAAGTCATGAACAGTTCCCTCGTTCTTCTCACACACCATGTCGAGATGGCCCTGTAAGAGAGCCATCGGTGCTCCCTCGCGTCCCGGCCGCGCGGGTTTCCGGATTACAAGATTGCCCACATCGTCCTGTACGGATTCCAGACCCAACTTTGTGGCCAGTGACCGGACGTAGTCCCGTGCTGCGGCTTCTTTTGTAGAGGCGCGAGGAATAGCCACCAATCTGTCAAAGTGCTTCCATAACGGTTCAGGTTCCAGGTTTGCGAGTGCAGGTATCATGACACGCTCCGTAGGATTAAAAGCTCCCAGCTATCGTACAGCGCGGACGCATTGCTGGCGCGTCTTCTGCTGGAAATGCAATCCGAATACTGTTGGTATCGCTGCCGGTCCACGGAACGGCCGTTCCGTTAGCGCGACCAATCTTGCAGGAAATACATCCGACAACTTGATTGGTTTTGCATCCCGGCCATTGCGCCTCGCAAGCATTACTCGCTTGACAGCGACGGGTATTTCGACCTGAACGATCGTCCTCGTACGTCAAGATAGAAAACCCGTTCCGCGACTACCATTTCCTCCTTTGCGGAAGAGAGCCCGTTCCGCATCAGAACGTGCGGACGTCTCTAGCGTTCAATTTCCGAGATTCCTGGCGAACCGAGTGCGCGCACTTCCTGTTCCAAGGAGTCGAGCCGCTGCAATGCCGCCTGGACTGCCGGAGCACCCTCTTCTCGTACTCTTTTCGCACGGGCCAATGCCTGTTCGGCAATGCGACTAACCTCGTGCAGCAGTTTGCGAATCTCAGCTTCTAACTTCCCTCGGCTCTCCTGAACCCGGTTAAGGATGTCGCTCTGCACACGAATGCTGTTGGTTTCGAGCAGCCTCACGAGGAATTCTCGGGCATCGTTCGAAATGATATTCCGGGCGCCCACCAGACCAAGGATGATGTCAGCCAACCAGCGCAGTGGCGAGGCAGGCTGCGCGACTTCGATGAATTCCATGAAAGTGAATTGTGAACCAACACGAAATCCGCCTTCAGGATCGAGTGCATGGGGCATGCGCGCCAACTCGGGAATGCCGGCGTCAGCCAATTTCTTGAGAAATTCGTTCGCCATTTCGACGAATCGTAGGGCAACACGCCGGTATTGCTTCTCTGCTTCTTCCTGCTCGGGCTTCAACCACGGCACGATGTAACGTCGTGCAACTTCCTGCGTCTCGTGGAAGACGCGTCGGCGATACGATGGGCCCAGCCCGTGAGTGGACCGCAGCGCAACTTCGAACTCCTTGCTCGCCTGCGGCAATACGCGTACCACAAACGCCTTGTGCCGATCGACAAACATGTCCGAAAGATGCTGTTGTTCAGCCATGAAGAGATACCCGAGTTCTCGCATCGATCGCTCGGCATCGGCGATGGTCTGCTTCATAACGGCGATACGTCTCTCCGAATCTTCGATCGGTCGTTGAAGCGCCTCGCGCTCTTCTGTGATGATCGCTAGAAGTTGCTCACTGATCCGCTCAAGGCCGCGGTCGCAAGCTGCACGGATCAGGCGTCGGCCCGAGCCTTCGACCAACTGGTTCAGCGACGCGACCAGCTTTTTCCAGTCCCGACCCATGCCCCGATGTTCAAGCTGTTCCGCCGCGCTGACCTCGAACAAAGGTCCCACGGGATGTTGGAGTCTCTTTTCGAGCTGTCGGCGGGCGAAGGTCACCGCTGCGGCTCGTTCTGCATCCGTAGTCCGATCCGCCTTGTTCACAGCGATAATGAGATCGTGAATGTGCCGAGAGACCGCCTCAACCAGCACAAGTTCTTCCCCGGCCAGCGGCGGATCGGCCCCAATGACTACCAGGGCCGCATCAATGTGAGGAATGAAGGCTTGGGTTGCTTCAGTATTCCCGGTAAACACTGATCCCAATCCCGGCGTGTCCACGAAACACATGCCCGTCGCAAGCAGCGGACTAGGCACAAAGATCTCCAGTGCGGCAACATGCTTCGCGTTCTCAGGGTTCTTCTCTTCAGAGACATACTCATCGACGGTCCTAACCGGAATGTCTGTCCATCCGCCTGCCTCGAAGCGCACTCGAGCAGCCGCATGGCCGCCGTAGCGGACGATCGTTGGGACGGTCGTAACCGGCACGACTCCCGTGGGCAGTACGCTGCGGCCCACCAGGGCATTCAGGACAGAGGATTTGCCGCGCTTGAATTGACCGATACAAGCAACGTAGAAGCGTCCCTCGGATACCCGCTCTGCCAAGGACCTCGCATCTGCCGCGACTTGCTCGGCGTCAAACTCCTCCGCCAACTCCGCCAGTTGCAAGAGTGCCGATTCTCCATGAGAATTCTCAGGGGAGCCCTGTTGATCCTCAGATGCTACGGATGCCACGGAGTTCTGAAGCAACGAGTTCTCTTTCGAGTCTGCCCCCATACCTCATTCCTCAATGGTCCAGTTTCAATCTGCCCATTCACTGCGAAGCCGGAGATCGCACTCCCTCCTGGTGCACGTAGCGAATCACCTCCACTTCGGACATGGCGATCAATCCCTCATCCACCATCTCGTCGAGCGCGGGCAGCAGCTTGTTGACGTTCTGTTCCGTGTCTATTACGGACACCATAATCGGTCGGTCTGCGGACCGAAGCAGATGCTTCTTATGAATGAGCGTGCTCGCTCCGTAGCCTTCGATCCCGCGAAACACGGTGGCACCGGCGATATCGAGTTCCCGGCACTTGGCCACGATGGCCTCGTATAGCGGTTTCCCGTGCCACTTGTCATCCTCGCCAAAATGGATGAGCAACATTTTGGCTTTTCCTTCGAGTTTCATATCCGTTTCTCCTGCCGCCGATCGGCCTTGTCATAGTTATGCGTGTACTTGATGACGTCCGCGTCGGATAGCACGACCAAACCTTGCTTCACCATTTGGTCAAGAATTGGCATAAAAGCCTTCAGCTTTTCTTCCGTATCGACCACGGACAGCAGGATAGGCCGATCATGGGAAAGGCTCAGTGCAGCGTCCTTATGAATTCTCCGATTGGCGCCATAACCGAGAATCCCTCGGTAAACCGTGACACCGGCAATGTCGTTCGATCGCAGACCATTGACGATGGCTTCGTATAGCGGCTTGCCATTCCACTTGTCGTTCTCGCCGATGTAGATCCGCATCATCTTGGCTTTGCCCTCGCGTTTCAGGGCCGGCGCCTCAGCCGCCGGGTGCTTTTGTTGCTTCTCGGCAGGCTTGACGATTGTGGTGTCGTGCATCTCAATCAGTCCGGCACCTACCATGGCTTGCAGCTTGGGTAGGAGCTCTTCTACTTTCTGCGCAGTTTCGATGAATTCGATCTTGACAGGAAGATGGACTGCCAGGTCCACGAGTCTGGTCGTTTGCATGTGATGATCTGCCCCAAATCCGGCGATACCACGCGTTACCGTCGCACCCGACACACCGTGGAAGAAGAGAAAATCCAGAATGCCGGCATAGGCGGCACTCCCGTGGTACTGCTGGTCCTCAGCTACGTAAATGCCGACCTTCTTACCAGGTCCGGCTGTGAGCATGTTGTCCTCCCGAAATTAGAGTCCTCTCTGACCAACCAGAAACTCCGCCACGCGACCCAGCAATCCGCCTCCAGCATGCACTCCTTGTTTGTTTGAGTTGCTCATGGAAGGCCTGCAGTTCCCCTCGAAGCTCCGCGCGAGTTCGTTCTACGACCCCATCAACGAGTGTTCTAAGCCGCAAAGGGACAAACTCCTTCAGTTTCCGCGCATGGTCGAGGCACAGAGTTCCCTGGCTCTTCATCCATTGAGCAAACATGGCGCTCTGAAGCTTCTGGGCGAGTTCACGCAACCGGGTTACTTCTTCCTCCAAGACGCGGTGACACAGCACACATTCATCACTGCCAACTTTTCCGGCGAGAGGCCCTTTCAGCATTTCGAGGAAAACAGTCGTAACACTTTCGCCTGGCGTAGAACGCTCAAGCGAACCACCTCTGGAACGAGCAAGCGCCCAAGTGTGAAAATTGCACAATCGCAGATCTGCTTGCGGTCTCGCCGTCTCGGCCAGCGTCCACTGGAAATCTTTCAAGATTTCACAAATTGGACATGCACCCTTCGTGAGCGCCTGGCTCACGGTGGTTGCGTGGGTAGAAGCTTCAGCTTTCATGGGATTGCCCTCCCTGCTATCACGCCTCCCCATACTGCGACAAACCCGACTAACACACTCAACCCTACATAGAGCACTCCAAGCCCGAGCTGGCCATCCTGGATCGTCCGCAGAGTCTCATACTCGAAGCTGGAAAATGTCGTGTAGCCTCCGATGAAGCCAATGGGGATCAAGTACCGCCAGTTGGGACTCCAATGCGTCCTCACGGTCAGCAAAGCAAAGACCAAGCCAATCAGAAACGAACCCGTGACGTTAATCACGAGCGTCCCGTAGGGAAAACGAGTACCCATTTTGCCGCCGATGTAACTGCCCAGCCAAAAACGCAGAATCGACCCCAGACAGCCTCCAATGCCAACCATCACGTATTTCAGCAAGTCGCTCTGTTCCTTTCTTCTTCATAAACCTCTACGACCCATCGGCACGCTTCAGGAAGCCATGGTCTTTTCCGCTGGCGCGCTTTCCAGCGCTTCCAAGTCGTGGCGGATGATGTCTTCATCGTGACCGGTCCGCAGTTCCTGGTTTCCCAGTGACCTCTCGACCTGAGCGCGATAGCTGTTCGCATGGGCATCGAATCGGCGTTGGATTTGTCCCAATGTCCTCTGGGACCAGTCATAGAGCAATGCACGATATGCGGACAAAGATCTTGTAAGCTTAGCCCCTATCAAGCCGTTCAGCCTGTCGGTCACAAACGATTCGGACAATCTTCTCCCCAACAACGTAAGTAGCGCTGGCCGTCGTAGACGAAACTCAACCTGTCCAAGATCGAACGCTGGCATTTCTCGCAGCACGCTTGCGAACTCTTCCGCGCCAGGTATATCCGCTATCTCCAGAATTTTGGCGGCCGACTGAAGAGTTCCATGGAGTTTATGAGCCAGTACGTCCATGCGCCGGCGCAGAGCTTCTGTTTGTTCCTGAACCGTCTGCGTTACCGCGTTACTTACAATCTCGGACGACGGTTTCTCGTCAGCGCCTGGCAAAGACCACGATTCCACCAGCGAAGCTCCGGCTATCTGAAGTGTCTTCCGGGAACTCGTTTCCAACTCATCCGCTACGCGCTTGGCAATCTTTTTCATCTCTTCCAGACGCCCATTAGCTTGTCGAAGTTCGCCTTCGACCACCCGCAGTTGCTCGATCCTCTGGAGGGGAATCTGGTCTTTGCGGCGAAGACGCCCACGCAAGGCGATCTCCACCGACTGCCGCAACCCGCCAAGTTTACGGCGAATCGAGCGCGCTTTGAGTTCCTGACGTTGGTTGTAAAGGGGCGCGATGTCCTCCTCGAACCAGCGGGTGAGCAACTCCTTGCTTTCCTGAACCACGCTGACAGCATGCACGGTCAGATCAAGGTTCAGTTCCTTCCGGATGTGGTCCTTCACGTATTCGATCACGCGCGAGCGGTCTTTCACTGTGAGCAGATCGGCTTTACTCAGCAAAACCGTTGCCGGAATGGCCGCGTCATAGAGAATCTGAATGGTCTGAAGATCATCCGGTGTCAGCGTGGATCCGGCATCAATCAGAACTACACCCAGGTCACAGCGTGGTAAGTAAGCCAGGGTTTCAGCCGCCCCCCGCGTGGCCAATGATCCCAGCCCCGGAGTGTCCACGAACGTGATTCCACCCCGAAGGCGAAGCGAGGGAAGTTGCACCACGATTCTGGTCACGTGCTTCTCATTCCCCGGATTGAGTTGCTCGGACACAAACTCTGATAGCCGGGAAATCTCATAGCGTTCCGGTGACCGGTTGGCAAACCAGACGTTGACCGCCGCGGCTTCACCGTATGCTAGTCGCGTAGGAACGGCCGTGATGGGCGTCACTCCTACCGGCAGTACGTCAGTCTCCAGAATGGCATTCAGCAGAGACGACTTGCCGGAACTGACCCGGCCAAAGATAGCGATCTCAAAACTATTGTCTTCCAGGCGATCAAGAATCATCGACAGTGTCGACCGAAATTCCACCAGCCCGCGTTCGGTGATGATCGATTCCAGCTTTTTGAGAAGGAGTACCTCATCTCCCGTTTCTTCCAGCTTCTCCAGCCGTTGCTGCAGGTTCTCCCCGGCCCCGCGTGTTAGATAGTGATCCAGTTGTCTCACCAGACCCTGCAGTTCTCCGGCAATACCGTTCAGTTCGACCGCGGCTGCGGGAGGGACTTCGCCATAGCCGCGCATATACTCAGGCTTCAATTCCTCAACCGCGATGTCTACAAACGTGAGCGTCGAGTGGAGTGACCGCGTCACAGGAATATCAGCGGGCGGTCTTTCAATGTTTTGCCCATCCAGCACCCGAACCAACTGCGCCCGGATGCGGCCGATGTAGTCCTCGATGACACGCCTTTGAGCGGAGGTTAGATCGGGAGCGTATTGCGGGAACGCCAGCTTGGACGCAGAGACGTTGAGCGTGCTTTCCATGTCGGCTAGCAACTTGTCAATATGGCGGCAAGTGACAGTAAGGCGGCGCTCGTGATTCGAATTGAGCGAATTTGCCGATTCTTCGGGCATCACGCTGCATCCGCGGCGCAGCTCTGGCACGCGCACAGGCTTTGTTCAGCTGCGCAAGATTACCGGAAATCTCTTGGATTGAGCGACGTGGGAAACTGAGCCAAACCACACCGACTCCTACCAAGAAACTTCCTTCTTCGTAGGAGTCATCTGCCCGTTCAGGCGGTTAAAGGCGAACTCCAACACCCATGCCAATTATGGCTACGAGGGAGAGGGAAGTCAATATTCAAAGATTCTCGGCAGCCTCTTGACATCAGCTTCCATCAGTTTCTCAGCGCGCTCCTATAGGGTTCCAATTCATGCGAAAGTCGATGTAGAGCGGGGTAATCTTGATGTGGTCGTCCGAGCGATACTTTGGGTAGGCCGCCATCTCTATCAGGGTCCCAATCGCTCCTGGGTTCCCGTCGCTGAACTCCAGGACTTTGTCGAGGAACTCGTTCAGGTTCGATGCCGTAAGATTCGCCCGCGCGACCGCTTCGCGAGCGAACTGCTCGGCCACTGAGTTCTCAAAGTTCCGGATTTCATACTTTTCGGAACGGTCCGAGTAAAACGGCTGAAGAAAACCGACGTCTTCCATGTGGCTCGACCGCCCCACTGCGCTCACCGGCGTGGAGCCCCATCCCTTAATTTCGCGCACCGCCGCCGCAAAGGAGTACGAAGGACGCTTCAAGTGATCTAGGACAACCGAGTACTCCCCCTGGTTCAACGCGTCCATCACAATTCCTTTCAGAGAGACTGGTGACTTCGGCTTGATAGCTTCCTCGTTCCGAAAAGCGGTCTGTGCGCGTGGATTGTGCAGACGTAGCAAGCTATGGGCCAGGCTCCGGAACATGATGTGCGTCGTGGCGGAATCCTCACAGTAGAGGACCGAAGGAAATTCCGACACCATGCTGCGCAGCAGGAGAGTTTTGCCAACACCCGCGGGTCCATGAATAAGGAAGGGTCTCTTCTTCGCGAGGCGCTGCCTGATGCCTTGTCTCTCCTCCTCACGGTCAAAGATGAATTCCGACATCACGTGATCCCCTGGGCACTGCGCGTCATTGGAGCAAGAACTCATACCTTGCCCCATAGAACGTGGACCTATGTTTTGCGGATCGTTGCCGGTACCATGACTCCGCGACAAAAACCCGCTTGTCAGGAGTCATCAGCTGTGCCCGGCTTAAAAGATGGGACAGCGGTTGACGGTGAACTCCTTCACCCTTTACGACTCTGTTAGTACATCAAAAGATAAGGACCGAGTCAACGAGATTCGGCGCGTCGGGCGCCCCACGCACTCGTATTCCAGTGCAAGCTTGCCGCGTTCACAACTAACTTGCTTTAGAAATCTTCCGTGGCAGCCTGCGGCGTGTGACGTCGGTGACCTACTTGCCGCTTCGACTCATCTGTGGTTGAATACCAGACGGCAAAGGAGTTTGCCGCCCCTGGCACGTCCAGGGAAAGTGCCGCCGTTATCGACGGCTGATGACTCCTCCAAATCCTATCGGAGGTGCGGTCGCGAGGTTACTCGCAGCCATGCACCACGGTCGTCTGAACGCGTATGTCGGTTATGTCCTAAGCTTCCTGATCCTTATTCTCTTTCTGTATCGCATGACCTGAGATCGGCGGCATGGCGCTTCCGGCTCAAAAGCAGGCCGAAGAGATCCGGATGGGGGTGGAGCGTCGGCCGCTAAACACCGAACACCCTTCCCGCATCATTAAGTGTTCAAACATTCACCGCATGTGGCGGGATAACGCTACTTTCTAGGTGGTCGATCGACATTGGAGGGAATACCCCAACGATTGAAAAACTCCGCCTGTTTCTTTTGGCTCGCCAGCCGGTGCAACATTGTGCGGCGGCGCCTGGGGGAGAGAGGATCATCGTAAAGGCAGGATCTGGCTTCGCCAAGCCATCGCAGCCAGCTTTCCCATTCCGGACCGAACTGAGATTCCAACTGTTTGCGAAGGCGTTGCGCGAGAGCTCCGCTGTGGCCGGCGGTAGAAATGGCAATCTGCAGCGGGCCGCGACGCACTACAGCTGGGTAATAGAAATCGCATAACAGCCGATCGCGAACGACATTGCACAAAATGTGACGCTGTTGCGCTTGTTCAAACACCGTTCTGTTCAATGTCTTTAGAGGTGTGGCCACCACGGTGAGGAAGATGCCGTCCAGGTCATGGACATCGAAGCGTCGTTGTTCCCAAATTATCATATTGTCAAGCGCCCAAGCTTGAATGGTTCGAGTGGCAGCACGGGCAACCACTATGACGGACGCTCCGCATCGAAGTAACGTCAGTATCTTTTCTTCTGCCGTTTTGCCTGCCTTCCAGCCGCAGACATTTGGGTACACCGGCCGCCCCAGCAGCGGCAACCGGGGGCTCGCCAACGTTTGGGATCTCAGTGCCGACTATCAGGTCACGCATTCTTTCAGCACGACTCTGTATTACGGCCACGCGTGGGGTAAGGGTGTGATCGAGCGTACAAGGGACATCAGCAATTTACCCAACTCCATCGGCGATGGCAACATTACTGTCCTATCAACGCGATTACGCTTAGAACCCGTCAGTGATTGGCGCTTTATCGTCACCAATGAGACGTTCGGATGTGCGAACTAGCGTCAACGGCTAACAAGCCGCAGTTGAGTGGTCTTCGCCTCAAAGTAAAAATGATCAGGCTCTCGCTGTCTTGCTCGCTGTCTTGTTTCGTCTACTGGTGCGGGGTTGTGAGAAAACCTGAGAGTGCCAGTCGCTTCGACGAGTTTGCCGTCCATTCTAGAGTAGGTGTCTTCCAACATAGATTCTCTGGGTCCGATCCAGACTTCCTGCTGATTGTCGAGCACGACATACGGGTCGCCCTTGACCAGTGATGCAAATTTCCCTCGAATGGTGATCTGCCTTCCGACAAGCGTCTGCGAAACCTCATGGGAGACTGCAGTAGCATCTTCTGGCGTCGAGCGCGGATGGTTACAGCCTCCCGCCAGAGCAACGATGGTGATCGACAGGAAAGCAGCCGCGCGAAGGCCCTTCGAGAGATGACCTATCACGGATTCTCCTCCACGGCCTCATTCTAGACTCTCTTGGGGGTCAATGACTGCCATGGCGATGTTGCGCCAACTGACTCGCAAAGCACGGCAGTCGGACTCCATCACCAGAGTAATGTGACGTACTCAGGTGTCCGGGAATAGACTATCCGCAGTGAAACGACCCATCGCGGCAATTTTGATCTCGGGATCGCTCCTAGGCAGTGCTTCGGCCAAAAACTGCACCATGTCAAAATGAATTTCAACTTAGCCGATCCCAAGTTTTAGCTGGCGTTTTGGAAGACCCGATCCCACTTCCACTGCCCGGCTTCAGGCTAGAACTATTGGCTGGTCGACACGTCACCGGCACGGCGGTCACTAGCAGCAACGGCGAATATTCCTTCGGGGAAGTGCCAGTGGGACGCTATCGCATCCGTATCCACCACAGCGGCGATCCCTTCTGCGCTCCGGAAGTCAATTGCAACGAAGCGGGCTGCTCGGTTCAGCGCCAAGTCAAGCTCAATCCAAAGAACAAACCAGAAGTCGTCTACTAGGCCAGCGTAGTTGTTGCAATCAGATTACGCTCACCGAGAATCGGGCCGCGGCGATTTATCCTAAGGATGCAAATGGGCAGCTCGTGTACCTGGAGACCAACTTCCACTTTTAGATAGACAAGAAGATTTCAGCGATGACGACCGTCACTTTCGGAGGTCTTTGTGTTTTGGCGCTGGAGAGCCGGCGCGCTCGCGAGATTGCAAAACTCATCGCGAATTTCGGCGGCTTGCCGATCGTAGCTCCCTCGGTGAGGGAAGTTCCCCTGGAAGGAAATCAAGAAGCCTTGGAATTCGCCTGGAAACTAGCTGCCGGGCAAGTGGACATGGTCATCTTCACGACCGGTGTGGGAGTCAAAGCTCTGGCATCCGCGGTGGAAAACGTATGTTCACGAGAGAAACTGTCCCAGTATTTGAACGAAGTGGTCGTCGTAGCTCGTGGCCCCAAGCCCACTGCGGCCCTCAGGGAATTAGGAATACGAGTCAGCCTGTCTGTCCCCGAGCCGAACACATGGCGAGATCTGCTGCCAATCCTGGACCAGCACGAAGATACATTTCCCCTGGCGGGACGCCGCATAGCCGTACAGGAGTACGGCGTGGCCAATTCCCGAATTGTCGGCAGGGTTGGAGGAGCGAGGCGCGGTCATAATTCCTGTTAGGGTGTACCAGTGGGCGCTGCCCGAAGATCTGAGCCCGCTTCAGAATGCCGTCGGGTCAATCATTGGCGGAAATGTCCACGTGCTGCTCGTCGCGTCTTCCGTTCAGATACGCCACCTCTTCCAGGTCGCCGAAAGAATGGGCAGGCACGACGTATAGATCACGACGGTGGTTCGGCTCGTCACGAGGCGGTACCATTCCGAATCAGTCGTTCCATGCCTGCGGTGCGCGCTGATCACAAGTAATTGTTCGGCGGTTCTGCGGTCCGTCAGCGAGACCTGCACCGTGGCAGCGGCAGCCAGGGCGGCAGTTACGCCGGGTACAATCTCAACCTCAATGCCTGCTCGCCGTAAGACATCCAGTTCCTCTCCTGCACGGCCAAAAATCAACGGATCGCCACTCTTCAGCCGAACGACCACACCTCCGTTCGAGGCAACCCGCAGCAGCAAGTCGTTGATCTCGTTTTGGCTTATGCTCTTTCGTCCACAGCGTTTCCCGACATTAACAACCCGAGCCCGTGGAGAAACGAGTGCCAGCACTTCCCTTGACACCAAGGCGTCATGCAGCACGACATCGGCGAGGCTCAGCGTGCGCGCAGCCCTTACGGTCAGCAGGTCCGGATCCCCCGGTCCAGCGGTCAAGCGCCGACGAGAAAGACTTTTCCGATCCCTTGTGTTAATGGCCCGATGAGCAAGAATTACCCTCTGACGAGTTGCTACGAGGCTAGATACGCAGACACGCGGCCAACATGTTGCAGATCGAGGTTGACCCGCCCCACCACTTATAAATACCGTTCCCACGCGAAATAAGGAAATTGAAATTATTGATCTTCCGTATTCGAAAGACCGGCGGACAAACGCTTATCGTCCCCTGATATCCCCTGATTTGTGGGTTGGGTTGTGGGTTGGGAATTTCAGGGATAACTGCCCTGAACACTACCTTGCACGGGCGGTGATGTACGCTCAGAACGAGACTCTACGCGCCAACTGCGCCATGGTTGCCATGCTTCTCGGTTGCGGTATTCGGCGGTCCGAACTCTTGTCCGTGACAGTAAAGACAATCCAGCAGCGTGAAGATCATTGTCCATCTCGGGACGCTCGTTTTTTTTCCAACCGATGGCCGAAACCAGGTAGCGCCGAAGTCTGTCGACCCGAATCGATTCGGGTCGGCTGAGCATTCGGCCGGGCCACCCGACGATGAACCTTAGTCGGGCCGCTTGTTGCTCGCTCGCCGGGGCTTCGGCTTGCTCTTGCCTTTGAGATTGAGCGCCACTGCAGCGCGGATGAGATCCTTCAAGGCCGCCTCATCGACCTTGTCGCCTTCGTGGATGTCGATGGCGCGCCTGACATTCCCCTCGAGGCTGGAGTTGAATAGACCGGAAGGGTCCTGCAACGTAGCTCCCTTGGCAAATGTCATCTTGACGACGTTCTTGTAGGTCTCTCCCGTGCAGACGATGCCGCCGCAGGAAAAGACGGCAGTCCCCGGCGATGTCGCCTTGACCCACTTCCACTCTTCGACGATCTCAGGGTCTGCCTGGTGTATGATGTCGCGCACTTTCGCGAGCATCTTCCCGCGCCAGTCCCCAAGTTCCCTGATCCTGGCGTCGATGATCGCAGCAGATTCCATCGGGTCGGGCGTTTTCATGTATAGCTCCAACTCTCGCACTAATTTAGCTGCGCTCAGCGAAAGCTGCAACCTCCGCATGCGGGAGTGCGAATTTTTTTCGACCGATCCGCGTAAGATATTCTAGCTGAAGGAGTTGCGGGTTTCTGATCCTTGCTGTTCCGCGCAAAATCTTCAAAACAAGGAACTTACATGCAAAATATTCCAGAATAAGGACTTACTGGAGCATTCTTGCTGGTCTGGGTGCAACTTTTTTTCAGACCTGACCCCGCAAAATCTTGATTCCAAGAGAGTTGCGCGATGCAGATCGCCGGCATGCCTCGCAAAATATTGTCAAAGAACGACTTACACGTAAAATATTCCGAAATAAGGACTTAGCTGGACCGTCTTGCGGCCCGGGGCTCGGAGCCGAAAACCGGACGATTCTGCGGTGCAAATGCGCACGCTTCCATTGTGCGCGTTTGGTGGCCAGGGTCAAGGTTGGATGTCACAACGAATCCGATTTTGGCTGTGGATAAAGTTCTGACGCGCAGTCCGGACCGCCGCCGGCCACGCCCCCCTTAGCAAAACGCGCGCATACCCGGCAGCCCGTGGACATCCCCACTCAAGCCAAAAACCGGGCTTGAGTGGGCCCACCCGCCTAAGACGAAGCGCGAGAAGGGATTCCTTCGTAGGCTTCGACTTCTCACGCGACGGATAAAAAATTGGGGACAGACGGGACGTTCCCCGTTTTTCTGCGCTGGTCAGTCAATCGGAAACCCGTGAACGTCCCGTCTGTCGCTATATTTTCTGTCCCTATATTTTTCTCTATATTTCTTATTTCTCGGGCCGGATTATCCGCTTGTCTTGGTCCGGATCCGCTCGTAGCGGAGCCCGACTGATCCATTCGAGTAGGACTTGCACTCTATCAACTTGAAGTCGCGTTGCGGGAACTTGCCCGGGAAGCCGGGAATGCCATCCCCTAAAAGAAGGGGACCAAGACCGAGGAAGATTTCGTCCACCAAATCCTCTTGCAGGAAACTGCGGCACAACTGGCCCCCGCCGCCCAGGTAGATGTCTTTCCCTTTGCGGCGTTTTAGCTTTCTCACGAAGGCGGTCAGAGATCCGTTCACCACTTCGAATCCGTCGCGTTTGCCCGGCTTCCAACGTCGCGAGAATACGTAGTTGGAGATGCCCGGCATGTCCGGGATCTCGCCACTCTTGCGCATTTCCGCCGTGGCAGCGGCGGTCTTGCGGCCCATGATGGTGGTGTCGATCTTGGCGAAGAAGTCGGCCATCACCGCTTCGCCTTCTTTGTCGATCACCAGATAATCCATGGCGCCGTTCCGGCGCGCAATATAGCCGTCGATGCTGATTCCGAATCCCAGGATGACTTTCCGTGGCATGCCGAGATTGTAATTTGGATCCTTTACTTACCGTCAAGGGGCGGGCGGTCCATCCTTTCGCACCTTTTGCGAAAGGGCCGGTGGCCCGCTCAAGGCCGATTTTGGCTTGAGTGGGGCAGTTCAACGGCTGGACAGAGTCTTCCCGCTGCTCGCTCGCGTTTGCGTGCGGTCCATTACTCGATCTCGACTCGTCCCTCGCAGCCGGTTGCGTGATGGAGAAAGCTGCTGCACGGCCAGTCTTCGGGGCGCTCGCACAATCCCTGCTTCACCGGGTTCCAATGAATGTAGTGGAGCTTCTCTACAAACTGCGCATGATTGCGAGCGTTGAAGTCGTAATAACGCTTTTGCCAGAAATGGTCGGCGTCTCCGATCAAACGCCGCGCCACTCCTTGCTTCAGCGACTTGAGGGCGTCCGCTAATGTGTCCCGTTCTGGTTCGCTGAGGAGAAGGTGAACGTGCTCCGGCATCACAACGTAGCCGTAGACGCGAAGGCGGAAGTTGCGGCGCACGCGCTCAAGGGCGTTCTCAAAAACTCGTCGGCTGGTGTCGGTCGTGAACAGGGGACGGCGGTGATAACAACAAAAGGTTACGAAATGGCTTTGCCCGGTGTGGTGATAACGCTTAAGGCCCCAGGGCATGAACTCAGCGTAGCGTGCTCAAGTTCCCCACTCAAGGCAAAAGAGGCCTTGAGTGGGCCACCCTGTTTCAAAATGGAATTGAGTGCGGCACTGAACGGGCCACCCACCGTAAACGTAGAGTCTGTAACTGCGCCGCACCCGGTCCAAGGCGGACTCGAAGATTCGGCAGCTTGCGCCTGTTGTAAACAAGCGACGGCGATGGTAACAGCAGAATGTGACGAAATGACTCTGTCCGCTGTGGTGGAAGCGTGTTAGTCCCCATGGCATGAGGGCAGTTTAGTTTGGTCAGGCGGATCATGTCTGTGACATGTGAACATCCCCACTCAAGCCAAAATCGGGCTTGAGTGGGCCACCCGCCCGAGAGCCCCCCAGAGCACGCCGGCGGCCGCCGCCCAGCCCCACGCCTCCGAGCCATCGTCGTGCGGCCGGCCGCTTGTTCAGTCGGTGCGTCGCGCGCTGCCCCACTTGGCGGCATACGGCAGCACGAACAAGTACAGACCGCTGAACAGGAGCAGGGCGAGCGGGAACACCGCCAAGAGTCCCAGCCTAGAGCTATATTTCCCCTGCACCACGGCGATGATGTTGACGATGACGGCAACCGTAAAGGCCATGGACAGCCAGCGGTGGGTTTGCCGAATCCATTTGTTCCAGTTCATGTGATCTCCTCTGAAGAACGAGAGCGAAGCGAATCGGGCACACCTACAAGTACGTAACCGCCTTCGGCGAGAGCGTCCTGCTCGCCGAGCGTGGCGAAGTGTGATTCACCCCGATTCACGAGTTTTGAGCCGCCTGAGGTGGCCGGTTTGGCGTTTCGATACCGAACTGCTTGGCGTACTCCGCGTTCAATCGCTGCCAGCCGAACTTCATGGCATCGGGGCCGACGATGCGGCCGATGGGAGTACCGCTGAGAAGGTGATCCAGAACATCGAAACAGATGTGCCACCCGGCAGCACCCATGGCGATGAAGCGGCGACCGATGTTGGTCCACAGCGTCAGGCGCGTGCCGTCACCAAGGGCTTCGAGTTCCCACCGCATATCGTGGTCACCCCAGTTGTACTCAAGCACCTCGGGAGCGTCGGCTCGCGTCACTCTGGTTTCGGTAACGTGCAGCGCGGGCGCTGCCACCGTGGTGAGCTTCACCGTGGTTCCAACCGTACCCAGGCTCCCATCGGCTTCAAAGGGAGCCCACTCGCGCAGATGCGCCGGGTCAGTAAGCGCCTGCCAGACTTTTTCCGGCGAGTGGCGCAGTTCTCGGACGAGGATGAGCGTCCACTTGTCTTCACCGTTTTTTCCCCGGTCCTTTCGTATCTGCGCCCCGCGGGCCGGACCCGGTGTGTAGTGCTGGAGGTCGCTCATCTTCTTCTCCTTGCCATCTTTGCTTCTAGGGTCAATAGCGCGCCAGCTGGGTGAGCTGAATGAGATTGCCGCAGGTGTCGTTCAGCATCGCAATGGTCGAGCCGGTCACGTCGGTAGGCGGCATTGTGAACTGGGCGCCGCGGGCCTTGATCCGCTCGTAGTCGCCCTTGACGTCGTCGGTGAAGAACATGGCCGCGGGCTGGCTCTGTTGAAATATGGCCTGCTGATACGCTTTGGCTGCGGGATTGTTGTTCAGCGCCAGCTGCAGCTCAGTGCCGTCCGGCTCCTCGGGCGAGGCCACGGTCAGCCAACGATATGGGCCCTGCGAAAAGTCCGTCTTCTTGGCAAACCCGAGCACCTCCGTATAGAAGCGCAGGGCCTTGTCCTGGTTGTCAACGTATACGCTGGTCACTTTGATTTTCATTTCGTTTCTCCTTTATCACGTTCGCGGTTTGGGCCGCGTCGTCTTCTCTTTCGTCTTCCTTTTCGTTGATGTTGACTGATCCATGCGGTCCTGATCCATGCGGTCGAGGTGGCGTTCGAGAGCATCGATGTGGGCGGACCAGAATCGGCGGAACTGAGCCAGCCAGGCATCCACTTGCTGAAATGGTTCAGGTTTCAGCCGGTAGAGACGGCGCTGTGCGTCCACCGTGGATTCCACGAAACCGGCGTCGCGCAGCACGCGCAGATGCTTTGACACGGTCGGCTGCGGCATACGAAGTTGACGCTCGATCTCTCCCACCGACTGTTGGGACGAGACCAGGAGGCTCAATATCGCGCGGCGGTTCGGCTCCGCAATGATTTCGAAGACAGATTCCACTCTCTTCATATACTCCACGGAGTATATGCCTGTCAAGGTATATATTGGCAGGGACATCCGCTGGCCGTCGACCTTCTCCTTGGAGGGCTGGCGGAAACAGAACGAAATCGCCCAGGCGGTGTTGTTCCTACTCTCGGACCGCGCATCCTACGTTTACGGACAAGCTCTGGTCGAAGATGGCGGCCAAAGCGCGTTCTGCGCAAGCGAGCATTGGTGCTCCTCGCGGCATCCACTGGTTTGCGCCAGAGCGAGTTGTTTGCAGGCTCGGAACAAAGTTTTCATTCAGTTTTCATTCAGTTTCCTCGTTTCGTCGCTCCGAACGGCAGAAGTTGTTCCATCCCTATCCTCAAGGATTCGATAGAGCCGCCTTATTTTGGGACCGGAGCGCAATCATCCACCGCTCCGTCTCTACCTGCATTTGTCACAGCGCCCGGACCAAGAAAGCAAAATGGTTCGATGGCCGCAATAGACAAGTTCATTGGAGCGCAGTTGGAACTTGCGGCCAAGGGAACCATTCGTTCGTCACCCTTGCGCGAGCTTCCTCAGAAGGCCGATCTTCACAAGGTCGATAGCGACCAGATAGCAGGCACTCACGATCAGCACGGTGAACACCAATTGCGCACGGATCGCCTCCATCAGAATGCCGCACGTAGCCAAAACGCTCACGACGGTAATATCGGCAGCTGAACTTAGAAGCAGCCATTTGCTGGGTCTCGACTTCCAGAAGTGGTGGCGTTGCCGAACCAAATAGACCGTGCCCTGGCCAGTAAACACCAGCGTCACGAAGACCAGGGTTTGCAACTGCGGCAGAGGCAATTGCAGCCAGTAGCGGCCAGCCAGGAAGATCCCAAAAGACAACACCAGAACCAGACTGCCCAGCACCAAACCAACCAGAACCAGCGAACGGATGTGCCAGCGATCCGGCTGCGGCGAATAGGAGACGGTGTCTGTGGCAATCGACATGGTTACGAAATCATTGGTGAACAAGAGGAGAACGATGAGCAGAGGCGTGATAATGAAGCTCCTGGTAAGCATCACACCCACACTCAGGAAAAAGGCGATCTCCACCGTCTTTATGATCTTGTTCAAGGTGTAGGTCAGCATGCGCTGATAGATGCGGCGGCTGGTCTTGACCGCCGCGAGAATATCGGTAAGGCCGGGATTGGTAAGAACCAGACTGGCTGCTGCTTTCGCCACGTCCGTGGCATTTACCACCGCGATTCCGACCTCTGCCTGCTTCAAGGCCGGGGCGTCGTTTACACCATCTCCGGTCATTCCCGTCACCATGCCGACTTTCTGTAGCGCGCGGACCAAGTGGAACTTATCTTCTGGGTAAACTCCAGCGAAGACGTCGCCCTGAAGGACCTCATCTGCCGCCTCATTTTTCAAAGCTTTGGGTTCGACCGCACGACCGCCGATGCCGACGCGGCGGGCGACCGCCCGGGCCGTGGATAAGCCATCTCCGGTGATCATCATCACCCGCACTCCCAGATCGTGCAGGCTCGCGATGACTCTCTTCGAGTCTTCGCGCGGAGGGTCTTCCAAAGCTAGCAATCCCACGAAGTGCAGGTCTTCGTCGGCCCCGGCAGCGATTGCGAGCACGCGGTATCCTTGCTCAGCTAGCCTTTCCACGTCCGCCGAATAATCAGGCGCGCCTTTGACCCTGGCGGCGACTGCGTCCGGCGCGCCTTTGATGGCACGAAGCCTTCCACCGCTTTGGCTGAGGATTACCTCGGAGAGCTTGGTTGCGGGTTCGAATGGAATCAATTCGAGTCTTTTCCATCCCGCGAGATCAACATTATGGGACTGGGCTGCCGTCAGAATCGCCAAATCGATCGGATCCTGACTGGCTTCATCGCTCGCCAGCATCGCAAATCGCAGGAGGTCGTTCTCCGCGTATCCGGCATAGGGTTGCAGAGCCGAAACCGCGAGCCGGTTTTGAGTAATCGTGCCGGTTTTGTCGCTGCACAGCACTTCCATGGCAGCGGCCTCTTCTATGGCGGAGAGGCGTGTCACCAGTACGCCGTTGGCGGCGAGTTCCAGAGAACCAAGCGCTGTGGCCAGAGTGAAAGTGGCCGGCAGAGCTACAGGAACCGAAGCGACCAGCAACATGAGAGCGAAGGACAGCATTTCCACCATTGGCAAATGCGCAAACCGGGAATATACAAGAAGGATGAGGACGAGAACGCCGTCGAGCATGACCAGGTATTTGACGACGGTGAAAATGATGGTCTGGAGATGACTCACGGTCTTAGCCGTTCGGACTAACTCCGCCGTTTTGCCGAAGAATGTGCGGCCCCCTGTCGCGATCACTTCGCCGCTTCCTTCCCCACGGATTACAACCGAGCCGGCAAATGCTGTTCGATCGGGTCCGGCTTCGATAGGCAAAGATTCTCCGGTGAGTGTAGATTGATCGAGCAAGATATGCCCGTCGCCGATTCGCACATCGGCCGGCATCAGGTCTCCCATGCGCACGTGAATGAGGTCACCGGGAACCAATTCCTCGGCCGCCAGCGATTGCCACTGCCCGTCGCGTCTGACCCGGGCTTTTATCGGCAACCGCTTGCGAAGCAGGGCGAGTGCATTGTGAGCGCGGTTCTCCTGCACAAGGCCCAGGCCAGCGTTGAAGATGAGAAGAACACCGATAATGACCGCTTCGGGACGCTTGCCCAAAACGATTTCCAATGCAATCGTGGCCTCAAGCATCCAAGGGACAGGCGCCCAGAACTTCCCAGCGATCGCAAGAAACAGGTGGGACTTTGCCTCGCGAACAGTATTTGGACCGTACTGCCTCAACCGTGCACTGGCTTCCTCGCGGGTGAGACCGCGAGCCTGAAGGTCTTCGATCGGCCCCAAATTCTCAGTGGTCATTTTTTCCGTCCACGCAGGGTGGGAACAGACTCGCAACGAATCGCTCAAACGTTGGTTGGCAAACGCACGATTTCAACCGAGCAGTGAGCATAGCGAGCGACGGCTTCGGACACGCTTCCCAACACAAAACGAGCGACGCCCTTGCGCCCATGTGCGCCCACGATAATCAAGTCAGCTCCCCACTCAGTAGAACAATCAAGAATTACCGTTTTGGGGTCCCCCTCTCGCACGGATGTGCTCGTCTCACACCCCGCCGAGCGCAGGCGCTCAGCGACACTGGTCACCAGTTCGTGAGCTTTCGTGGTTTCATCCTCTATGATGGATTCGAGTTGACGCGCGCTGTACATCGGTTCCTCCCCGACGAGGGGAAAGGGACTCGGCATAAAGTTGCTCCAATCGACCACGTGCAGCACGAGTACTTGGGAGTGATCCGGGCGAACCTGCGAGATTGCCACCTGGATCGCCACCTCGGCAAATTTCGCATCGTCAATCGCTAACAAAATCTTCATAGTCTATGTGAACTCTGGTTCGAATTGAGCGCTCCTCTAAGCACTGCAGCTGTCAGCTCCGCTGCCGCTGACTGCCCATTCGGCGACCGCCTGAGTTGCCTCCCAAAAGTTTTTCGTGCTCGATGCAGTGCTGTACCGCTGCGCCGATGCCTGCCAACAACAAGCAGACAGCGAAGCATATGCTTGCCTCGGCATGCAATTGCCCCATTGAAGGAAACCATATTCTCATGCGGCTCGGGGCAGACTAGGGGGCAGGGTTATTTCCGCACGTGATCGCAATATCTGTAGCACGTGAGCACGAGACACAATGCCTTCAACTCGACCCTCCGACATGACCGGCAGTTGATTGACGTCCTCGCGCCCCATGATCTCCAGAGCCTCCATCGCTGGCGTATCACGAGAAACGAAATGGACCTTATCCGCGGAGCGCATGACGCTACGCACAGGAGTGAACGGCCATGCTCGCGGCTCGATTGTGCGCACTTCGTTGGGTGTAATCACACCGAGCAGATGCCCCTCCTGGACCACTAGGAAGAAACGCCGGCCGGTGCGCAGCAATTGTTCGTGCACGAACTCCTGCACTGAAAGCTCGGGATCTACCGTATAGCTATCTGTTGACATCACATCGTTCACGCGCACGCCGCGGAGAAGCGTACGCGATTTTACCTGCATGTACGTGGCGCCAGCGGCTTGCAAAAGGAACCAACCGATGAAGGCAATCCAGAGTCCCCCAAGGCCCGCTCCCTGAAAGAACCGGAGAATCCCAAAGGCAATGAATAAAACGGCGATGATTTGCCCGACGATTGCCGCAGCCCGCGTTGAGCGTTCGGCATCATCCATCGACCACCACAGAATGGCATGCAGCACTCGCCCGCCGTCGAGGGGAAAGCCTGGAATCATGTTGAACGCGCCCAGGGCAAGATTGATGTAGCCCAGCCACACTAGCAGTGCTGTCCCAGGGGTTGTCGGCGACGTCCACAGAATCCAGCCAGAAAGCTTGGCTAAAGCGAACATGACCAGCCCAAGGACCCCACTGGTGATGGGTCCAACAATAGCCATCCAGAATTCCGTCTTCGGATCGGATGCTTCTTTCTCGATTTGGGCGACGCCCCCGAGTAAGAAAAGGGTAATTTTGTGGACTGGAATTCCGCGAGCCTTGGCGACGACCGCATGAGACAACTCGTGCGCGAACAAGCAGGCAAAGAAAAGCACGCCTGTGATGATGGCTGTGCTCCACACCAGTGCATCACTCCAATCGCGATTCACGGCGTGGAATTGTGCGACCAGCGAAAAAGTGATGAGCAGCGCTATGACTAGCCAGCTATAGTGCAGCCCCAGCTCAACTCCGAATACTGTGCCCAACTTGATCTGCGATTTCATGGGCTTCCCCAATTCTTTCCACTTAGGCGACATTCCGAGAAAGCACCCCAGTAGACGTAATCTCGGTGCCCTGTGGTCCGACGCAGTTTGCGGCGACACGTTGAGATTACCAACAGTTTACTCACAAAGTAAAAGGACGGTGGTCGCTTCCTGTGTGCTACTCAGGTCGTGACCGCCCAAAGCCAGGAAGGCGGGGAGAATGCGCGGACCGCGCGACTAGAAATGGCGATAGGCGTCCCTATATTCCCGGACGTGCGGCTCCTCCTCCAGATATGTTCCCGCCCAGATCACGCGCATGTGACATCAAGCCTCTAGAAGCAGGTTCGGGACTCTTCGAACTCGCCGGATCATCCGGCCAAATCGGCTCGGAACTGGTGTGCGCTGCGGGCGCGTTATGGAACTCAGAATCTAGTTGCGGGAACCTTTGCGGCGCGGGCGTACTTTACACTCGACTATCTTGGCCACGGAAGCAGCACCGCTTTACTCGACGGCGGACTGGAGAAGTGGTCCAGAGAATTCGGAGCTGTGAGAACCATTTCAGCCAACGTCGCGGCAGCCAGACTGACGGTTCATCCTCGCCCAGATCTCATTATCGAACTGCCTGCGCTAAGATCGATCGTTTCTAACCACACTGGCGTACTGATCGATGCCCGCCCACCCGCAGACTAACAAGCTTGACTCGTCCGGTTATCGCGTTAAGTCAGGACTTGCTGGTGCGAGTTGTATCGACACCTTGTACGCGTTCTTGAAGCGCACTCGGACTAGCCAGAAAATCAGCATAATCAGTGGGAGTATGGTGAGAATTAGATACAACGTCGTGCTGAATAGAGCCGGGGACAGGTATTGCCCGAGCCCCACTGCCGAAAGCAATCTCAATGGGCGGTTCGAGGGTCCCAGGAAAAAAGACCCTGCTGCGATGAACAGCCCAAAGCACATCCTCCAGAGATGCCGCGCGATGCGCTTTGCTCCAAGAACACCGCCGCGTAGCAGCATGCGGACGTCCCCCGCGGCAGCCAGCAGCATCACGGAACCCATGAAGAAGGTCATTCCGACGGGAACTCCGTCTTGTGAACTCGCTCCGCTACGCACGACTTGTAGACCATTCATCCAGGTGAGGATGCCGAGCGCCAAAGGAATCAGGAGCACAACCCAATCGAAACGACTGGTTTCCCCGTCTTTGCGCCTGGCGGTCAGCCATGCTGTTCCGATGAGATAGAAAGTTAGAATCCCGCCGCCGATGTTGTTCGGTTGATGCCTCACGAGTGCAAGGTACACTGCGGCGACGGCCATGGTGAGCATGGATGCGACAAAGACCTTTCCCGCCAGGACATGGCGGGGGGAACCCTTCCGGAAAGACATTGCCGTGGTCCCGGACAGCAACCCTAAGGTTCCCGCGCAGATATGACCAATCAGTATGGGCGAATGGGGCATAGGTGCCTTCTTGGAGCTAATATACGCGGAGCCGAGCCTGAACGTTCCACGCGGCAACATCAGTTTTTTGCCCCCACGCCGGATAACTCCCGAGTGGTCGCTAGCCTCGCCTTGAGATTACTTCAGGCTTGCCCGTTACTCGGGCGCAATCCTCCGCAGCCCTTGATGTAGAATCGGCCCTGGCTGCGCCCAGGCCCCCGTCCAGCAGTTCCAAGAAGCAGCTTGCAAAATATTCAGGGCCATCTGTCGACGCCTTAGGAGACTCTCCGTTCGTCTCCTTTGCTATTTTTTCCCTTCCGACTACGACGGCTGGGCAGCCGAGAAATGGAACTGCTCTGGCCTCAATCACTCGCTCGGGTTGGCAACCGCGGTTTGGCTACGCGTTCTCAGGATTTCGCCAATGAGGAAAAGATCGGTTAGCAGGGCGCGGAGATGGCTGGACGCGTTCAGGTTGTCGGTGAGTTGCGAGCTGATCGACGGCTGGGCCAGGACCAGATCGATGGCGGCCAGCGAATCCTGCGCGTCGCGATCCAGCATGGAGCAAAAGGCGGAGTACCTCCCAGCAGGTTCGAGTTCGTTATCCTTGATCGCCTGCCTGCAACTTTCGGCTAAGCCGCGCAGGGCCTGACTGGCGCGGTCCAAAAAGCTGCGCACTTGGCCGCCGGTGGAGCTGCCTTCGTCGGTAGGCAGCCCTTGTCCGGCGTAGGCCAGCAGGAACTCGTAGCATTCTTCGATGACTTCGCAGCGTTCGAGAAAGTCAGTCGCCATCAGCCAAGCCTCGCTGCGGATTGGGCTTGATCACCCAGCGCTCGGGGTCGTGCTCCTTCAGATAGAACTCGCGGCTCATGGAGCCGACGATCATGGAGGCGGTGATGGGAACCTTCTCCGGCCGGATGGCAAAGTACACGTGAACCATCGTCAGCGTGATGAGCGCGACTCCGGCCAGCCCGTGCAGCACGTACATCATGCCCCAGGTCATGTCGCTAAACAGGTAAGGATTGCGCGGGAAAAAGAAGGTGCGCACGCGGAACATCATGCAAATGCCGGTCGCGATTACGGCGAGCCCCGTCAGTATGACAGCGCCGTGATAGAGCTTGTTTTCCAGCGGATACTTGGCGAACTTTCGCGGCAGAGCCGTCGACTTTCCCATGAACCTCTGGAGGCGCTTCCGTGCATCTTCGAGATCCGCCCGGTCGGGCCAGATCGACCAGAAATCAAGATAGAACGTCGCATGCACGATGTGAAACAGAACGGAAAGCGTAAGGACCGTGCCGGCGACCCAGTGATAGGTCACCCAGTTGAACTGGATTCCGACCTTGGGCAGAAACGCCGTAAACAGCAAGACGAACATGGCCGCGGCCATGATCCAGTGAAACAATCGTGCGGCGAGCGAATGCCGCGGAATGCGCGCGGGAATCTGCGCGACGGCGTCGGCGGAAGAATCGGCCGCGAACTCCTTGTGGCCCGCGAAGTAGCGAACGTAGATCGCATGCACGACCAGAAACACCAGACCCACCATCAGTGCAACCCAGATCAGAAACCAGGCAATATGGATGGGAACTCGTTGCCCCAACGGACTGGTCGCCCACTCTAGGATGCCCATGACGCCTCCTCGACTCCGCCGACGGCGCGCTTGACCAGGTTGCGCATGAGCGGAATCTTGTAGGCATTGAACTGCAGCGGCACGGCTCCCTGCACTGCCAGTTTTCCAGCTGCTTCGCCGGTCGCCGCGATGCGAGCCTTGCCACGCACAGAGTCTTCGACGTTCTTCAGACGCAGCGGCCGGGCGGCAACGGCGTTCACCGCAATGCGAATGTCTTGAATCGTACCGCCAGATAGTTTCGCGGCCGAAGCAACATTCATCAACGGAAAGTCCCACACATTGCGGTCACGGACTTTCTCGAAGTAGAACTGCGCGCTCGCCCAGGTGGCAGGAATGCGAATCGAGGTCAGCAGATATCCGGGATGCAGAATATTCATGCGCGTGATGTCGAGATCGGGGCCGACAAAGTAGTCCTCCGCATCGACCACTCGTTCGCCTTTCGGCGTGGCAACGACAAACTTGGCGTCGAGCGCAATGAGAGCCGGCGCGGTATCGGAGGGATTCACCGCCACACAGCGCTCGGCTTGAAGAATGGCGTGCTCGCGATTCCGACCGACCGGAGTGTCGGCGTAGCAGATGTTTCCTCCTGCGCGATAGCAGGGCCAGCCTGCGCGGTAGTACCAGCAGCGCGTATCCTGGGAAACATTGCCGCCCAGCGTTCCCTGATTGCGAATCTGCGGTGACGCGACCAGTTCGGCGGCCTGCGTCAGCAACCCATATTTCTCCCGGATCACCGGATGCCGAACCACTTCGGTCAGCGTCGTCATCGCGCCGATCTCGATTCCATCGTTCGTGGCGTGAATGCCCTTCAGCTCCGTGATCCCGCTCAGATCGACCACAGCCTTCGGCTTGCGGATTCGATCCTTCAGCCAATCCATGCTGTCGAGGCCGCCGGCAAGCACGAGCGCGTCATCGTGGTTTTGTTCGAGCAGCCTTTGCGCATCGGCCACCGAGGTCGGTTGATACAACTGAAATGCCGGCATCACATCTCGGATGACTGCCATAGTGCTCTCCGTTTCAAGTCCACTAAATGTGCGCGGTCAGTGGATCCTGCACCGGCCGCCCAGCTTCGAGCGACGTCAGAATCGTATCGAGGTTGACGGGTGCGCGGCGGAAAATTTCATCCCCCAGGGCATCGGAAAGCGCGTTCAAGATCGCGCCGCAGCCGCCGCCCACCGGCGGTTCTCCAATGCCGCGTGCGCCCACCGGAGTTTCCGGATCAGGAATGTCGAGCGCCGCCCATTGCATGTTGACGGGTACATCCAGAATGGTCGGCGGTTTCGTGTGATAGAAACGCAGCGAAATCGTGTGGCCATACTGTGGATCAAACACCCACTTCTGACCGATGGCGTGGCCGATCCCCAGCGTCGATCGTCCAAGAATCTGCCCCGAAAGCGACTTGGGATGAATCACGGTGCCCACGTCCGCTACCGCGAGAAAATCCGTGATGTTGTACTTGCCGGTTTCGAGATCGACTTCGACTTCGGCGAAGCTGGCCACATACGAGAACGTCTGGCCGTCACGCGGATATTTGTCTTTGGCAGCCGCGATCAGGCCCTGCCCGGCGAGCGCGGCAATCGAAGCTTTCGTAAACTTGTTCACGTCTTCCGGAGCTTCGTGGCCGTCGTAGATGCCGCCGAGTTGGATCGCTTTCTGGGCGGCTTGCGCCAAAGTCATGCTTCGACCCCCGCCTTTGTGAAAGACGCGCTCGTTGGCGACTTCGTATTGTTCCGGCTTGCCACCCAAGGTCTTCGCGGCGATTTCCTGCAGCTTCTGCTTCCCGTCCATTGCCGCCGCGTGCGCCGCGCGGGTCATGGCATGCGTGGTCTGGCTTCCTCCGGAGACGCACGTCCAGGGTAGATTTTTCGACGTGTTGCCCCAGGTCACATCGCACTTTTCCCAAGGCACGCCCAAAACTTCGGCGACCACGCGGTGGACGTCGAGCAGCGATTCAGTTCCCAGATTTCCGATTCCGGACTGAATTGCGATCCGGCCATCGGGCCGGATCACGAACAGGCCGTCATAGCCGACCGATCCTCCAACAAAGCAGCTCGAAGAGACGCCTACACCGCGCACCTTGGTACCGCTGCGCTTCGGCTGCGCGATCCGCTCCTTCCACTGGAACTGCTCCGCGCCGTGATCAAACGCTTCTTTCAAGAACGCGCTCGTCGAGTGTGCGCGCGTGCCGTTTCTCACCGGTCCCACCGGAGCTTTGCCTTCCGGGCAGTTAACGCGGCGGATCGCGACTTGGTCGAGCCCCAGCTTGCGCGCCGCCTTGGAAACGATGGTTTCCATAATTACGATGCCCTGCATGCCGCCGGGCGAACTCTGCGCGCCTCGCGGAGGAGTGTTGGTGAGAACAGTCGTTCCACGCCAGCGCATGGCGAGCGGCTGATACAGCAACGAAACGATCATGCCCGACGTTCCCGCATCGCCCACCGCGTCATACGGGCCGTTATTGCAGATGACGAACATGTCGAGCGCGCCGATGCGGCCGTCTTTCGCGAAGCCGACTTTCATGCGTCCCTGAAAACCCGGGCGCGCACGCCCGATGAAATGCTCTTCCTCGCGGCTGATGCGCATCATCACCGGAGCATTCGCCTTCTTCGACAACAGCGCCGGGATGATCGCAAAAATGTAGCCCGTCGCCTTGCTGCCGAAGCCGCCTCCCGTGTACTCGCTGATCAGCACGATCTGGTTGGGATCCATATTCAGCCAGCGCGCCAGGCTGGCCAAGGTCTGCACCGTGCTCTGTGTACCCATGTGTACGAATACTTTTCCGTTCTGCCAATAAGCCAAAGTCGTGCGCGGCTCGAGCGTCTCGTGGCTCGTATCGGGAGTAACAAAGGTTTCATCGAGGACCAGAGCAGCATTCTTGAAGCCCGCATCCAGATCGCCGACGCTCCATTCATCCTGCGGCTTGCCCATGGGCAAGCGGCCGTGCTTGGCTTCTTCGAAATCAGCCTCGGTCCACTTCAGCTCTCCAATCCGCGGCACTGGCGGGCTCTGTGGTTTCTCGCCGGGCCTCGGCGGTGGCATCTGCTCCCGCACCCAGACGTTACCTCCGATCCTCGGGTTCGCCCCACCCGGACGCAGCGTGTCCAGCGGATCCACGGCAAACGGGAGGTGCTCAAACTCAATGTCGATGGCTTCAATCGCCTCGGCCGCGGTGTATTCGTCGACCGCCGCCACCGCCAGCACCGGCTCGCCGTGATACAGTGGCTCCCAGGTGAGCGCCTTCTCGCCCAGCTTGTTCGCCTTGATCACCACCCCCAGGTCGGTCACACTGTCAGCCGGCGCCGGCAGATCGTCTTGGGTCAGGATCGCCTTCACCCCAGGCATCGCCAACGCTTTGCTCACGTCGAGATGTTTCACCCGGCCATGCGGCACCGGACTGAGCAGCAGCTTGCAGAAAAGCATGCCGTCGACCCGGAAATCTTCGGCATACTTCGCCTTCCCGGTCACCTTCGCGTACAAATCGGGGGTGGGATAATCTTTGCCGATCAGTTTGTACTTCTCTCCGAATTTCTGCTGATTGGGCTTCCACTCTGAGTTAGACATTTTGCGCCTTCCTCATATTTTCCGCGCCGCGCATCATGGCGGTGAGAATCTTGTCGTAGTCCTGGCAGCGGCACAGATTCCCGGAGAGTCCATGCGCCATCTCCAAGCGAGTGGGATTGGGGTTGGTCTTGAGGAATCCAACCGCCGACATAATGAAGCCGGTCATGCAGAAGGCGCACTGGAAGCCCTGTTCGTCGATCACGCCTTGCTGCACCGGATGCAGCGTGCCGTCGGGCTTCGCCAGTCCTTCAATCGTCAGGACTTTTCGGTCGCGCACGGTGTGCGTCAGGATGGAGCACGAATAGTGCGCCACGTCATCGATCAACACCGTACAAGCGCCACACTCGGCGCGATCACAGCCGAGCTTGGTCCCGGTGAGCCCTAACTTGTAGCGCAGGGTCCAAGCCAGCGTTTCGTGCTTCGCGACGTCCACGCGGCGCTGCTGGCCATTCACGTTCAACGTGATGAGCCGGTCGCCTAGACCGGGCGGCTGTCCAAAGAGAGAGGATGCGCGGAAAAGATAATTCGCCGAGGATGCCGCCACCCCTCCGGCGATCACTCCCTTAATGAAATTCCGCCGTGAAGCACTCTTGAGCTTGTCGTCAGGTACGAGGTCTACTGGATCGTCCATGCTGGATCACCTCAAGGCTGAGTCCCGAGAATTGCTCAGGGCCAAGCTGCGAACGAGCGTTAGCTGACTTAGCGTTGAGACGTGGGTAACAATAATTCAGATCTTACTCCGACTGGCATTTTCATGGAAGACGATTACAATCAAAACTTCTTCACGCACGCACACCCGTTCACGCCGCGTCCGGCCCGGCGCCCACTCGCCAGCTCCACGGCTCGCGTAGCGACCCAAAAAGAGGGCGGAGCGGTTTTTCCCATCGCCACATCGTACCCTTCAATGAGTGACGGCTCTGACGGAGCATCTCTAAGCCAGAACACTTGCTTTGGGAACGTCAACCGGGGAAGTGGCGAGATAACTCCCAGTTTGTCGGCTACTCGTCAATTGAATTGGAAGCCGCTCTGGAACACTTTCTACATTATGTGCGAGACTTGCGGCATGAGCGTCATCTTTTTATCGGGTCCGATTGGGGCCGGCAAGACGACGGTAGCGAAGGCGTTATTGCCGCTGCTTCCCGCCCCACTCTCCTACATCGAGGGCGACACATTCTGGTCTTTCATCGAAAAAAAAGGAGAGCGCGGATTGCAGGAGAACTTTCCGGTGCTGGTCCGTTCGATGACGGCGGCAGCGGTGCCGTTCGCGCGTTCGGGGTTCCGAGTCCTGATTGACTTCTCAATACCACCCACTTACGTCGACACGGCTCGCAAGATCCTGAAAGAAGTGCCGTTCGATTTTGTTCTATTGCGTCCCAGTTTGCAAATTTGCGTAGAGAGGGCGGCCTCGCGACAAGAGGGCGCGATTACCGATTACGAGATGCTCAAGACGTTTTACGCGCGCTTTGAAGAAGGAACCGTCGAAGCGATTTGCGATGACGCTGTTGACCCGGCTTCCATGGCCCGTCGAATCGCCGACGAATTGAATCAGGGGCGGTTTCGGGTGCCTTAAACACCTCACCACCGCAGGAACACTTTGGGCGAGATGGTGCTTCCCAAGAGCAGGAGGTAAGGCGCCCAATCCACAAGATTGAGCCGAACAGCGTTACGAATTGTGTCTGAACGGTCGGCAACTCTTCCCTTGGCCGATTACGGAAGGTTTGCCCGTGATCTGGGAGCTGGCTTGCGATCGATTCTCACAAGCCGACTTCCCAGGACTAATTCCAGCTTAGCCCGAGGACCAGATTATTTCTGATTGCCGACGATTCATTTCTAATTGCCGGGAATGCGAGTGACTGTGTTGCTGCCTGCATTCGTTACCCGGATGTTGGTTCCGCAATAGACTAGGACCATTGGCGTCGCCCCCCAAGAATGTCCCAAGTTTCGTGCTGTCGCTCGCCCGCAATTCGGTAACAGTGTTGTTGTGGTTGGTGACCCGCAACGTTTGTCCCAAATTAATTCAAAAGTAGCTTTTTTCCGAGGGTCCGGGGCGAAGCGACTGGAACTGCTTCTTACAGGCTCAGAACTCCAGTTCGGCGACGAGTTGCACGTTCCGGGGACTGCCGTTGCCGAAATAAGGATTAAACGAATCCGGCGTGCTGGTCAACTGGAAGCCAGAACCGAAGGTCGTGGATGGATTGGCAAAGTTCGGATGGTTCCATATGTTGAAAAATTCAGCTCGCAGGCGCAACCACCAATCGCGAGAGATGTGCTGAGATTTGACAAATGACATATCAAAGTCATTCAGTCCCGGTCCGCTGAAAGCGTTTCTCCCCAGATTGCCGTAAGTCCCAGGCAGAGGCTGCGCGAAAGCTACCGGATTCAGATATGGCCCCGTCGGATTAAACGCCACGTGAGGATTACCGACCAAATTCGGGCGGTCGCGAAATTCGCCCGTACCAGAATTATCGAAAGGCAAAGTTATGTTGAGCGGCCCGCCAGTTTGCAGAGTCGTAATGCCATTCAGTTGCCAGTTAGCGGCGAGAGCGTGCAGCCAGCCGGGCAGGCCGGTGGGCGCTGGTATACGCCAGGCATAAGTAATAGTAAAGCGATGGCGAAGGTCGAAATCCGAGCGGCCATAGTCGCGGCGCAGGTTGCGGCTGTCTTCCGGCGGCCCTCGATAAAATCCGCCGGCGCCTGACGCATCATCCAGCGATTTGGAAAACGTATAGCTAGCCCGAAATGTCAGGTTGGAGGCCGAGCGCTGGGCGGAAACCTGCAGGCTGTTGTAGTTCGAATACCCGATATCGGAAAGCGTGTTGATCACGCGAAACTGGGGGAAGGCAGCCGCAAACGGCCGGCGAGCCTGCTCGCTCACCGGGTCGGAACTGCCGGGTGTTGGCTGATTGATGTCACTCACCACGGGCAAATCAGTGCCGCGCGTGCCGTAATACGCGATGCGCAACGATTGTTGTATGCCTAACCGTTGTTCAAATGCGAGATCAAAGTTCTGGTAGCGCGGATCGGGGTAATGGGTGCTCATAGCAAAAACATCGAATGGCGGCTGCGGTGCCGCCGGTCCAAAGATCTGGATACCCGGACCGAACGGCACGGGCACCGGCGGCGTAATGGTGAAGATTGCACTGGAACCGATAGGATTAAATATCGGCCCTGCAAGTATCGAGTTCGAGTTACTGCTGTTGTCCATCAATTCGTCAAATGACTGGGCGTCGAAATACATTCCCCAGCCGCCGCTTAACGTGCGAAAGCCACCTAATCCGAGCGAAAATGCGGCGCGTGGTGCGAGGTCGTTGAGGTTCGGCTGATATTCGTGCTCAAGTCCGGCAGCGCCGACCAATACCAGCCCGGCGCTCGGAACGAAGTTACTCAGCCTGCCCTGCTTCTCGGTAGGTACAGAGAATTCATCGTGGCGTAATCCAAGGGTGACCTTCAGGGCCGGCCGAATCTGCCAGCCATCTTCGACGAACGCCGCCCAGCGATGCTGGCGCAGGTAGCGTTGTGAGTCGCCACGCGCAATGGTGGTTACGCCGGGAGCAGGCACGCCAGCTAGCAGATCCACCATGCTGGCAATCGCGAAGTCGCCCGTGAGTTGATCGCCGAGCTGCGAGCCGTCGAACACCAGCCGCCCGCGCATGCCGGTGTCCGTGAAGGCGTTCTCCTGGAGTAATGTCATGCTGCCGCCGAAGTTCCATTGGTGCGCGCCGTGGTTCCAAGCGATATGATCCGAGAAATCGTATACGTTGCTGACGCGGCCGCGCGGCAGCGACAGAGGAGCGCCGAGATTTTCGTATTCGCCGGGCGCGATATCGATTTCCGGCAGACCGGAGTCCCGGGTCGAGCTGACTCCGGTGTTCAGGCCGATTGCTGTTACATTGAAGCCCGTGTCGCCAGGAAATGTTGTTTCGTTGTAGCGCGAATACCCGAACCGGGCAGAATTGAGCAAGCGCGATGACAGCGCTCGTTGCCATTCGGCAGCAAACAACTGCACGATGTCGTGGGATTGCGAAGCGTAAGCCGGCAGCCGCGAGCCTCCTCCCAACCCGAACTGTCCCTGAGGAAAACTCTGACGATTTGCGCCGAAAGCGTACGAAGCGGAGATACTATCCTTGCCCTTCTCGCCGTGATCCGCCTTCAGCGTCAGGGTGTTGCCGTCACTGCGCCCGATCACAGAAAAACTGAGCGGCCCCTGGCCGAGCGAGGCTGGGTAGAGCGCAAGAATGGGCGAGGCCAGCGCGTTCACCGAACGGCCAGCCCCCTCGACGAGCGACGTTGCTGTAGCAATTTCTCCCGGTGTGGGAAATCGAGATGCGAAGGTAACACCCACTCGCTCGTGCTGCCCTTCATACGAACTGAAGAAATAACTGCGATACGGCAGCGGGCCACCAGCGGTGAATCCGAATTGGTTGTTCCGAAATTCAGGACGCGGGCGCCCAAAGGCGTCGTCATAGAAATTGTTGGCGGCTAGCTTGTCGTTATCGAAGAATTCAAACAGCGACCCATGCAAGTGCGGCCCGCCGCTCTTGATCGTGGTCAGCACCGCCGCCCCTGACGGACCATACTCGGCGCCAGTGTTGGTTTGCACTTCGA
Source organism: uncultured Acidobacteriaceae bacterium (assembly GCA_963707205.1). Lineage (GTDB taxonomy): Bacteria > Acidobacteriota > Terriglobia > Terriglobales > Acidobacteriaceae > Sulfotelmatobacter. The sequence goes on along the minus strand of CAVPQE010000029.1, from coordinate 8,983 downwards.
TTTCCTGGATGGCGTCGAGCGGCAGCAGGACCGCTGGAGCACCGAAGGCGCCGCCCTGCCCGATGGCTTCTGCACTCCGGAACGGGTCGAGGTTATTCGTGCCGCTGACGATATAGGTGTTGAATTGTGCGCGACTGCCGTTGATTGGAAACGATCCAAACGTGCCCCCGGTTGCGCCGGCTCCGGGGACGAGTGTCTCGAGATTACCTGATGCCTGTCCGCGTACCGGTAGTGTGCGCACCTGCTGTTCGACACCCACGCTAGTGACCTCGGTCACCGCGTTGGACAGCGCTCGCCGCGAGTCCAGCGTGATCTGCAACTGCCTGGTCTCCCCTGCGCGCAGCGAAATGCCTGCGGCTTCGATGCTGACATACCCGCTGTGCGTAACGCGCAATCGATAGTCGCTCGGAGCTGCAAGGTGGATGAACTCGAACCGCCCGCGTTGATCGCTTACCGCAGTTGCCGTCACCTGGGTGCGATATCGGACATAAAGCAGCACCTGAGCGCCCTCGACTGTATTACCGCGCGTATCTGAGACTTTGCCGCGCAGGGTACCGGTAGCTGCCTGGCCAACTGCCTGAACTGCAACAAAGGCGGAAAGAAGAGCCGTGACCGCGCGAATTTGAGTGACCCGGCGGCACATCAGCATGGACGGCTGTATCAACTTACGCAATGTACTCGTCAAACGCTTTTTGTGCTCTTCTGATCTGAGTCTCTCGATGCTGGCAAGATCGCTCTCAGCTCGCTGACGCTTTCAAGATCTCGCCTCAGGCAAGGTCTCCAAGGCGTAGTTGCTATACCCAGGCAATTGGAGAAATTTCTTGTGCCATGTATAACGTCATCTCGCTAAGAAGGACAGCCCCAAAGCCACAGCTGTACAGGAGCGCCAGCGCAACGATTTTCTCCGGGTTAGTGACGGCGATTCAGAAGGCATCATACCCCCGATCTGCGCATTGTGTCTGGACCGGGCAAACGCTGAGCGAAAATCAGAGAGCGATGTTCTTATGACAGATTGTCCCAGGGGATCACCTGCCGTATCGTCGGCAAACCTTACCTTGGGATTAGTCCTTTTTGCCCGTCATCTAACACGCAGGATTCTCATTGCCAGGGCTAATCTCTCGTGGCTAGTAGTTGAAGGTCAGAAGCGCGTCCTTCGGCTTACTTCACATGCAGCTTCTCGCCTGTTGATCTCAGCGCAGCATTGAGCGCATCGGGGGCGCTGGCTTTGACATCCGGTTCAATTCCCGTGTCTTTCCAATGGTACTTGGCGTACGGATTGATGGCCCGCACTTCAACGGTAGCAACATAGAAATTGTTTCCGATGCTGTGAAGGTTCGCCGCGTGGGCGCCGCCGGCGGTGATTTCTCCGACTAGCGTTGCGCCTTTGAACATCTTGAAATTGTAGGTGAACTCCTCTGCGGCGGATATCGTTCGAGGAGACGTGAGGACATACACGGGCTTGTTAGCGAGTTTGTTGCCGGGAACCGGCGAGCGCGTCCACGATTCTGCTGTTGTGCTTCTCCAGTGGGCAATACAAGTACTCGGGATGGTCGAAAAGGTAAGCCGCAATCAGGCTTACCATGCTCGGGAAGCCGCCACGATTGTCCCGCAGGTCAAAGATCACGGCATCGGCATCATTCAATTTGGCCATGTCCGCGGAAGCAATGGCCTGGCACACAGACGTGTCCGGGAACGCATTGAGCATAAGATAGCCCACGTTGTGCGACAGTGGACTCGTTCAAAGGCGCAATTGACCCGCTGAATCTCGTCTCGATATGCGGTAGGAAGCGCCGGCGGCGGTCCCGGCGGGCGCTCCGGTATAGCACGCGGGCTAAAAAGCAACTCGAATTCACGATCGCCGGTTGCTTCTCGCATCTGCTTTGTTACGAGACGGGTGAACTCCGTGACGCTCGTGGCTGAATCATCATCGCCATATCACTCGTGAGCGAGAAGCGCGTCTGCGGCCGCCTGTGCCTCCAAGGGGTCGATGTGGTGCTGCTTAATTGACGCAATGGCGCTCGCGATAATCCGGTGCCGCGACGTGGCATCCACGGTAGGGTGGGCGCCTCGTGGGCTTTGGACAAGAGACATGCTTGGACGGGAACACATGCCCTCCCGTCACGGCCCTCCGATACAATAGCCATCGTGCCAGAGCCTACTTCTGCAGTTGGAAAGACGCTCGCCAAAGTCTCGATCTTCTCCGGGTTAACGGAAGGCGAATTAAGCTTTCTCGCGCAACGTGCTGTGCAGCGCAATTATTCAGCGGGCCAGAGCGTGTTCGGCGAAGGCGAGCCTTGTTCTGGGCTCTACGTCGTTGAAGCCGGCCATGTACGAATCTTTAAGAGTTCAGCAAATGGGCGCGAACAGGTGCTCAGCATCGATGGGCCGGGTAGCTCCATCGCAGAACTTCCTGTGTTCGATGGCGGGAACTATCCCGCTTCTGTGACGGCTATCGACGAAGCCACGCTGCTCTTTGTCGGCAAGCAAGACTTTCAGGCTTTGTGCCTGGCCCATCCTCAGGTGGCGCTGAAGGTCTTGCGGGTTGTCGGTTCGCGCTTGCGTAGACTCGTTGGCATAATCGAAGAACTTTCGTTCACCACAGTGCGTCATAGGCTGGCTTCATTTCTATTGCGTCTCGCTCAGAAGGATGGCAAACGTTCCGGCGCAGGCGTGGAAATCACCTTACCCGCCAGCAATCAGGAACTGGCATCGCACATTGGCACGGTCCGCGAGCTCGTCTCCCGCAACCTTTCTCGCTTCCAGGCAGAGGGAATACTGCAGATCGACGGGCGGACGGTGACAATCTCAAGTCTGAAAGCTCTGGAAGCGGAAATCGATTCACCGGAATGAATCTGAAACCTCCTGGCTTGCGACCATCATTCTTTCCGATTCCTCCGATTCTGAGCTTTCTCGTCCAAGTTTCCCCTTCGTGACAAAAGTCATCGGCACGGGTCTGCTGCTCCGTTAACTTCAAACCATGAAGCGCGACCTATAAGCATTGAGCTGGGTCGTGAGGAGACTGCAATGACCATGACCGCTGAAAGAACCGTCCGTGAATTGGCGCTGGAAAATACAGCGGCTACCAGAGTTTTTGAAAAGCTGGGCATTGACTACTGTTGCGGAGGCAACAAATCCCTGGGAGATGCTTGCCGGGCATCAAATCTCTCGGTCGATCAGGTGATCGATTCCCTGGAGATGGCTGAGGAAGCGGCGCATGCCGCACAGACGGACCGGAACTGGCAGATTGAACCCCTCGCGGATTTGATCGCACACATCAAGAACACGCACCATAAATACACTCGCGAGGAAATGGCGCGCCTCATTCCTCTCCTAGATAAAGTTTGCTCCGTCCACGGGAAGAACCATCCCGAACTGCAACAGGTGCGGGCCAGCTTTCAGAGCCTGGTTCAGGAGCTGACGACACACATGATGAAGGAAGAGCGGGTTCTATTCCCCTACATCGTGAGGATGGAGGAGGCCGTCATCCAGAAGGAACCGGTTCTGCCACCACCGTTTGGCAGTGTGCAAAACCCAGTGTCCATGATGGAACACGAGCACGACTCCGCTGGGAACGCATTGCGCGCCATGCGCGAAGCCAGTTGTGGTTATACTGCCCCGGGCGACGCGTGTATCAGCTACCAAACGCTGTACAAGGCGCTGGCAGACTTTGAAGCCGATCTTCACCAGCACATTCACCTGGAGAACAACATTCTGTTTCCTCGGGCGATTGCGATGGAAAAGACACACTAAACGGAGAGAACGCTCATGTCTGTACTGCCAACGCGCAATGAGAAAGAGGTTGGTCGTCCGTTCACGCCGCTGCAGATTTTCGATATAACAGCGGCGCGAGAAACGACTCTGTCGCGCCTACTGATGCTCTACATCAGTACGGGGCTGCTGTTCATGTTGCTTCCAGGAACCTTTCTCGAAGTTTGGAATCTTTTGGCGATCAGTAGCCGTCGTGCTGCGGATTCCGTGTCTGCCGGATGGATTCAGGCCCACGGCCATGCTCAGATCTTCGGTTGGATCGGAACGTTCATCCTCGGAATTGGGTTCTATTCCATTCCCAAACTGCGTCGATTGAACTCGTTCGCGCTGTCGGCAGTGTGGTCTTCATGGGCGCTGTGGACTAGCGGAGTTACCTTGCGATGGCTCATCGCGTGTACCAGTGGCAGTAGAGAGTCGAAAATGACTGGCGGGATGAGCAGTCCGAACGCATGTTGCATGAAGCACATACCGGGCCACTGGCCATACTCAACTATAATCCGCGCTCGCGCTATTACGGCGCTGCCACGACTTCTGGTTTTTATCCGGGACTTCGGGCAGTCGTCAGCTACGTCGAGGTGGAGTACCAGATGAGCGAGCGGCACGCCTGCAGGCTTGAAAAGAATTGGCGGGGACGACGGGACTCGAACCCGCGGCCTCTGCCGTGACAGAGTATCCCTCTTGCTTTCATGCAATTAGCAGCGGTGAGCAGCGGTAGCGATCTTCGTCAGTGTTCTCGCGAACTTGAACGATGTCTGCGCTAAGCGTGCTCAATACTGCATGCCCCTGCTAACTGGGCAACGAATCAACGAAATTGATCGACTTTGTGGAACGCGTTGTGGAAAGCATTCGACGAGCATCTCCTGCGCTGCTGTATCGGGGATTGTACTCGACCCTTTCCAGAGAATTCCTGGTACCAACAAGGAATCCGAACCAACCAACATTACGATTGCCTACCTCGCTCATTGAAAAGATGGCGGCCAGTGACGGAGTTGAACCGCCGACGCCAGCCTTTTCAGAACTCGTATTTCCAGTGTTTCCAACAACTTCAAAGGTTGCCGTGGGACTGCTTAACACTGGAAAATACGGGCAGCACGGGAGGATCGTGGGTGATTGCCGTGGGTGATTCGGAGCGATTGGGAACCTAAAATCGGATCACCTGGTTCGGGACCAGGGGGTCGGAGGTTCAAATCCTCTCTCCCCGACCATTTATTCCCAAGCAGCTCATTGGATTAGCGTCGATCCCAAATTTCGGATTTCCTCAATTTGGGTCCGTTTGGGTCCAGTTAGCAAATCTTCCACCTTCTGGACCGCCTCTTTCGCCCCCGCTGGCACGAATGCAAATAGATCCCTCGGGTGATCTCCGGAGAAGCGTGCCCGAGGATTGATTGCACCGTGCCCAGCGGCGTTCCTACCGCGTCCAGCAATGTCGCATTGGCGTGGCGTAAAGCGTGCCAACGAATTTTCGGAATCTTCAACTTCTTCGCATACGGGAACTAGTTGGCGATTCGTCAAATTGCGACGGCACAGCGGAGTGCCTTTCTGCGTGCGAAACACCAGGGCGTCAGGATCGACGACTTTGGGCCGCAAACACGATAGGATCTCCACTCCCTTTGCGCTCAGCGGAACGGTGCGGTTACTGGAACGAGTTTTAGGCTCATCAAAATGCCCTTCGTAAAGCGTGCGGCTTACACGAAGGAGACCAGTGTTCAAATCGATATCTTGCCAGCGCAACGCCAGCAATTCGCCGATTCGCAAGCCGGTCAAGACCAGCAGCCAAACCAGGGATTTGGACGGTTCCGGCAATCTTCGAGAAGGGAATACAGTTGCTCCGGAGACAGAACCGTTTTCTCCGGCTGAAGGCCCCGCCGCGGAATCTGGTTTTACGAACAGGATTGTCTTCGATGTAACCCCAGAATTCCGCCGCGCCCAGAATCGTGCCTAGCGTTGTGCGAAGATGCTTGACTGTCCGCCATGAAAGGTCTTCTTTAAGTTTTTTCTGCGAGAAATATCTGGATGCTTTCCCGCGAGATCAAACGCAGCTGGACATTACCAAATACGTGGCAGTAGGTGAGTGTCGATAACGTACTCGTAGTGCTGTTGCGTTGCATACTTCAGTGTTGGGAGTGCCTGTGTCTTCCATTCCTCGACGAAATGACGTAAGGGGCAACAAGACCGGGGATTGATAGTTGGCGCTGTTGACACGCCGTAGTTTGTTCGAAAGAATTACTTCGCATCCCGTCGCGTGGGAAGCTCCGCCACCGTACCGATGATCTCGGAGCGCGCGTATAAACATCCGTCCCGTCCGTCATCGCCAGTGCTAGGCTCCCTGTACCGTGCGACCCACACTTTATTCCTCTTTCCACGTTTGAAAAGTGAACCGTGCTGAAAATGCTTTTTGCGAGCCAATTTGCCTCCTTTCAAGGCTCGCTCAGCCGGTTCTGCGTCGGTGGACAGTGTAGTCAGTGGACCCGAATCGCGCAATCTAGTTCCCCTTCATCCTTTTCAGCCAGCCGCGAACTTCCGCAGGGTCGAATCGCAGATACTTCCCGAGCTTGATGTGCGGAATACGCTCAAAACCTCTCAGGCGAGTTCTTTCGTAAACCCAGGAGACTGGTACCTTGGGAGTTGTGCCACCTCCTGGACCGTCAGAAGGGCATCGCACGCGAAGCCTTCACTCTCGTTCGTTTTTTCGAAGGACATAAAAGCTCCTTTTTCGAAGACACTATTGAGGCCACAAGAATTCCCTAAAACGGCCTTTCCGAAAACGAGTCACCTCCTCCCGGTACACGTCCATAACCGAAGGGGCAGGACGGGAGGGCGCATCCGGCACGAAGAGCCGTTTCTGCAGCTCCTTTGTGGTGCGAGGCTGTTTTCGCGACTCTCGCACGACTGGGAGGACGTGGTAGCCGCCAGTCTTGGCGCCCTGCAACGGGAGGATTGGCTGCGTTTCCAGACTCCCCAGGTTTTCGCTGATCGACCATTCGCCGCCCTGCTTCGTGATGTACTTGGCTATATAGAAAGCAGCTCCCTTGCTGCCGTCGAACGGCAGAATGCGCGCGTAGCCGGCCCTGCGATTCCATTCATCCATCCAGTACAGACGCCTGAGGTGAGCTGTGTTTCCAATGAGCAAGTGCATGTGAAATCTGCCAGGCGAGCGCCGTATTTGTCGGCACGAAACCAATAGATTGGTACTTCCGCAGCTGCCTCCAGATCCCGCAAAACCTTTCGAGAATTCGATACGCCCGGAACGTCTGGATCTCGTCTCGAAATGTGAGGTTGACAAACCAGTCCCACGGGAACTGACTCAGGAACTGGCCCCAGGCCTCTCGTAACTGCCTCCGACTTTGAGACACACTTCTCCTTCAACAACGTTAGAGACGAGACAGAGACAGACTCTGTTCTTGACCTCCATTCCCACTTCTTTGCTCCCGCTCGGGCATCTGGGGGCACCCAGAGCAATCTAGGACGTGCCCGTCGCGTCGCGGGTCGAGAGAAGTGGTCAAGCTGGTCGGCCGCGCTATGTGCCCCATCCTGGACTGCCCTCGATGCCCCCCAGGCCGAGCTAAGGCTGCGAGGGCGCGATCTGACGTTGGTACTCAGCGGTGACCGCCTCGTCCACAATGGGCCGAATCTTGCCGATCAGGGCCACGGTGTCGAAATACCGAAATTGCCCTTTTCGAGCAGGGGGAACGACACGAGGCGGTTCAGAAGCCGTCTGTATGACCGAAAACCCCGAGATCTTGATCAGGCCGTCACTACCAAGCGGTATCGTTACGTCCGCAAAGGCTTTGACCTTGCTGTCAGCTTTTGTCGAAAGTCGCAAATCCACGGTTACGTTGTTTGTGTCCATGTTCGAAACTCCTCCTTGGTTGTCCATCAGATTCACCTTCCCCTTCGACCGCGCCCACGAGAGTCGTTGCCTGCCTCGTGCTGACAACGTCCAGACATACGGACGCTGTCAGAATGCGCAGGTCTGCCCCACGGACGCTGTCTCCGGCACAGCAGCCCCCATCGCCTGAGCTTGCGAAGACGCGTGGCGAGTGATGCTCGAAAAGATCGCGTATGCCAACCGGGACGACCCAATAATTTCGCAATCTCCACACGCGTAAGGGGCTGATTCTGTCCAGCAATAATTGCGAGAATGTTGAATCTCGTCATGATTTGCCCTTCTGCTGTTCGCTTGCAGCTGCCCACCTAATCAGGGCTATCAAGGCGAAGGTGGCCAGCAAAACAATTCCGACCACAAGCGGCGCGGCTGATACGTTGTCTTCCTCAGTCTGCAGACGGAATCAGATTTCTCGTTAAAGCCGCATGCAGTGCTTTCCGCAGAGCGCTAGACGGACTGATTCCGCTGCTGGTTGCGGCTGCGTTTAGCGCCTGGACCCTCTTTGACCCAAATAAACAGACAAACGAGGGTTCTTAGCTTCTATGGGGGGCTCAGGGATTTCACGGATCTGGGTACCAGCTAGACCGACAAGCCCGTCCACTACGCTGCGGGCAAGCTCGTTAGTAGTCAGGCCACGTTGCCTCGCGCGGGAGGAGGCATACATGGCTACAAAGAAGTCGAAGAAGAAGCCCGCGAAGAAGCCCGCGAAGAAGTTCGCTAAGAAGTTAGCTAAGAAGCGGGGAACGAGTAGTGGTGGACCCAGAAAGAAGTAATCGTGAAACTCAAAGATGCGACACAATGACTATTTCTACTCGGGAAAAACCAGCGACATCATCCGGCAGATGGCGCTCGCTGGCATTGCTATAACGTGGATCTTCAAGCGCGATGTTAACGGAACGCCAGTTATTCCAGTCGATCTTCTAAAGCCGACTTTTCTAGTTGTGCTCACTCTGGCATTCGATTTTGCGCAATACGTCTGGGGACCATCGCTTGGGGAACGTACGATCGTCAGAGGAGAAAACAGTTGGTGAGGATGTGGAGTTTTTGGCACCTCCGGCAATCAACTGGCCTGCGCTGGCGTTCTTCGTTCTCAAAACGGTTTCGCTGATTTTAGCATGCGTCTGCTGCTGGCATTTCTGAGGGAGCAGGTTAGGTTTGCTACGAAGTAGCAGATCCGCGTCGTGGGGTCCAATTTGGGTCCAGTTGCAAAACTTGAGTCCATCTTGGGTCCAGATAGCGCCGAACACCCCCTAAAACCGCAGTACAAGACGCAGAACCGAACTAAGCGATTCAACAGGTTAGACAACCGGAACTGCTTCGGGACCAGGG
>CAVPQE010000028.1:0-285320 GCA_963707205.1 uncultured Acidobacteriaceae bacterium | reverse complement strand
ATCAGGCTGTAGATCGCAGCGGCGCGTTCCCCACCCGCATCCGATCCGGCAAACAGGTAGTTCTTCCGGCCCAGAGCTACGCCGCGCAAAGAGCGTTCGGCGGCGTTGTTGTCGATCTCGATGTGTCCATCTTCTATATAGCGCGTCAATGCGTCCCAGCGCGAAAGCGCATATCGAATCGCCACCGTCGTCTCCGACTTGCGCGAGAGCTTCGACAAGGTCGCCTCGAACCACTGTCGCAGAGAGTCAAGCAGTGGTTTCGCCTGCGCCTGGCGCACGGTTCGGCGTTCGTCCGGCGGTCGACCGCGAATCGGTTCTTCGACTCCATACAGCGCGCCGATCCGCTGCAGCGCTTCGCGCGCCACCGGCGAACTGTGCGCTTGCTCCAGATCGTAAAAGTGACGCCGTACGTGCGCCCAGCACGCCGCCGGTTGGATGCGACCATCTTCATAGAGCTGATTGAATCCCGCATAGGCATCCGCCTGCAGCGTGCCGCGAAACTTTTCCAGATGCTGCGCGGGATGTTCGCCTTTGCGATCGGGCGAGTAGGCGAACCATACGGCGGGCGCGGCGCGGTCGCCCGCAGGACGATCATCGCGAACATACGTCCACAACCGCCCCGTCTTGGTCTTGCCCTGGCCCGGCGCCAACACCGGCACCGGCGTGTCGTCGGCGTGCAGCTTGCTCGGCGGCCGTCACGTAGCGACGCAGCGCTTCCACCAGCGGCTCCAGCAACCGACTCGCCCCGCCTACCCAGTCGGCCATCGTCGAGCGCTCCAGTTCCACACCTTGACGCGCGTAGATCTCCGACTGCCGATACAGCGGCTGATGATCACAGTATTTCGAGACCAGCACATGCGCCAACAGCCCCGGCCCCGGCAGGCCGCGCTCGATCGGGCGACTCGGCGCTTCCGCCTGCACAATGCAGTCGCATTTCGTGCAGCTCAGCTTCGTGCGTACGTGCCGGACCACCACGAAACTGGCGGGCACGTACTCCAGCATCTCCGAGACATCTTCGCCTAACTTGCGTAACTCGCCCTGGCATTCCGGACACACCGTTTCTTTCGGCTCGTGCCGGCGCGTTTGCCGCGGCAGATGATCGGGCAGAGCGCGACGTGCGGGCTTCGCTGGGACTGGCAGTCGAACGAGCCGGGACGGAAGCCGGTTCTGCCGCGTGGGTTCTTTCTCGCTGCGATTCGATTCCAGTTCCTCCAACCGCAACTCCAACTGCTCGATCTGCCGCTGCCAGCTTCTCCGACTTCCGCCCAAACTGCATGCGGTGCAGCTTGACCAGCAGCAGCTTCAGATGCTCGATCTCCAGCTCGCGCGAGAGCAGTTGCTCGTGTTGTGCCAGGATCAATGCGCGCAGCGCCTCGGCCGGAAGAACGTTCAGATCGGGGAGCGCAGTCACCGCCATGCGCGGAGTATCGCATGAACTCACGCATTTCCATCCGTGCTCGCGCGAAAAAAGTTGTGGAAAGTATCTCGCAGGTTACACCGACAACTGCGGTTCCCACGTGCGCTCCGGCCGACGCCAATCAATCCCTTCCAACAGCATCGATAACTGCGCCCGCGTCAGAGAAACCGTGCCACTCGTGGCTTGCGGCCACACGAAGCGCCCCCGTTCCAGCCGCTTCGCGAACAAACACAAACCATCGCCATCGAACCAGAGCACTTTGATTAGATCGCCACGTCGTCCGCGAAACACGAACACGTGCCCGGAGAACGGACTCTGCTCCAACTTCGTCTGCACTAACGCACTCAGCCCGGTGAAGCCGCGGCGTAAGTCGGTCACGCCCGCCGCAATCCAGATCCGCGTCTTCGCCGGCCATGCCGATCATGCCTGCAGGCACTCCAGCAACACACGCACCAAGGCGGGATCGGCGTTGCCCTCGATCCGCACCTGCGCCTGCCGCAGTTTGATGTGAATCGTGCCGGGCTGTGGTTGGGAAAATCCGTGACGCGATGCTCGACCACGACCGGCGCCGACTTGCTCTCGCTCACCCGAACCGGCAGCAACTTGATCCCTGGCTTCTGCTCCCCAAGTCGTCCCGCCAAGTAAAGGCGGCGCCAGCCAAACACCTGATTGGCGTTCACCCCGTGCGCTCGCGCTACCCGCGCCACCGATGCACCCGACGCCAGCGTCTCTTCGACAATCCGCCGTTTCTCCGCGATGCTTCGTCGCTGCCGCTGGCGCTGCGACCGAGCGTCTGTTTTGTCTCTGGGAATGACTGCTACTTGCTGGGAAGTGTCCATCTCCGCTCCAAGTGGACACTTATCCGAAGTGCCCACTTCGCGAGCATGGCTCTCACTCATCCGTCTGTCCAGACGGCCATCGGCGTACGCTTACTAGGTAACCGGCGCAAAGATGTTTTATTTCCGCTACACGGGAGGTCAACTCAGTGAGAAGGTGTCACTGATTTGATGTTTGGAAAAATATTCTTCTCTTGGGTCTCGATCTTTATCGTGTTTTCCTGCTTGAAGTCTTTTGGGTAACTGTAATTTCCAATGGCATTATCCTGGGTTCTGAATTGGACAGAGTTAAGCAGGTACGTGCCTGACATCGCCGTTGGGACGGAGTCGTCGATTTGGTATTCAGTTGGAGACACTGCCTTGAACTTTGAGATTGAAAAGCTGGTTAGCAATCCCCTTTGCTCTTCACGCTCAGCCGAGGTCAGCGTGAAACCGATATAGATTATGTTAACCGTCCCCTTCACCGGGCTGTCCAATGTAACCGTGTAGCGTAGTGGGTCCCCAGGCTTTTTGGCTGACTCAGCAACATTCAAGCCCTGGCCTAGAGCGGCAGCCGTTGCAAGCATCATTGCGAAGCCAAACATAAGAAAATTTCGCATTCGATTCCCTCCGGGCGGGATGACACTCTCCCGCGTTTCAAAGCTTCTTTTCCTTGGCCAATCTCCAATACTGAAAACCCAAAGCGGTCAGTCGGCACGATCTTGAATTCATTGCAGCGAAATACATGTGTTCTTCCCCGACAGGAACGACCAGACCCGCTCCTTCGAATTTCTGCAAATCTTTGAAGACAGCGACATGGGCAGCGTCGGCCTGTGATTCAGTGAACTCGTAAGATCGATCGAGCTTGAACTCATGCTCGGGCGTTGGAAAATACACACATATTTTTCTTAACGTATCGAAGGACACTGGCGGCGCAATTGACCGGAGAGATGTAAAGCGGGTCACGTTCGTCTTGAATATCGGACGTTGGTCCCACGGGCCGAGAGCCTGGTCAACATAGGCATAGACGCTGCCGGGAGTGATATAGCCCCGCAAATCTGCAGCACCACCCTTTAGAGCATCTACAACCAACGATGTGAAAACACCCTTTCCGTTTATCTCAAGGGCGGATTCGGAATCACGGCTCGCGGTTAGAACTGAAAGACCTTCACTCAATTGAGCAGTATTGGCACCCGTGATCGTTGGCGTTCCCATCGCACCCGAATGGCAGCAGTCCAGTACAATCACTTTGTCTTTCGCTTTGGACTGATTAGCGATAGCCAGAATCTCATCCATCGAAACGCCCTCATCGTATTTCTTGGCATCCGTTGTAACGAGATAACCGCCCGTACTCTTGATGTACCCGTGGCCTGAAAAATAGAAAAAGCAAACGTCGCAGTCGCCAGAGAAAAGTTTTTCGATGGAACTCCTTAGCTCTGAACGTGTCACTGTGTCGCCCGGCGAAGTCAAAAGCCTTACAGAAAAGTTCGGCCCACCATCCGCGTGTGTTTCGAGAACACTGACAATTGCATTTGCATCATTAACACACCCGCGAAGTGGCGCACCCGGATAATCATTGATGCCTATAACAAGGGCTTTTCTCATACGCCTCCCGCACGTTTTGCTCAGAGAGAGTCAATGAAGTTCTTGACGTTCTCCCAAGTCCAATAGACGACGCTCGTGCTTCCAAGCTCGCCTGGCTTGCAACAAGGGTCCTCCTTGTGAACCCAAAAACCCTTTATCGGTATGCCTTCCTCTTTCGCGCACTTGATTTCCCAACACGCACCTTCAGCGCTCGGAGTGTTCCTGCTAATGAAGGCGATGACACCATCGCAGCCTTTGATCTTCTTCCGGCAGTTCGTCTTCCACTGCGAGTCCCAGGGTTCTTTCACCGACATATCTGTGAAGTCGAAGGGGACGTTCTCTTGATGCTTTGCTTGGTAAACCAGATTGTCTCGTGCGAACTTGTCCTCAATCGCGAATGCTATAAAAACGCACTTATTCTTTGCCATCCTTCCTCTCTTTCCGTGCAGAAGTCCACTAAGTGAATCCGCGCCTTCCTCGTGCAAAACAGTTCCTAAGTAAGCATCACTGCGAAACCCGGACGCGAAGTCATCGCCGTACAGCTTTCGTAATGTTCCTACTCGGGTATCAAAACGCTTGCGACGAAACATCGGGGCCTCACTCTTAAGCCGGAACTAAGCCGTGCCATCTTCTCCCGTTGGACTCCGTAACCAGCACAGCGTATTTTCTGTTAGTTTCATTGGCCGCCGCTTTTGCTAACGCAAGCACCTCCGCCCGTGTCTTAGAACCGTTGAAATCGTATTCAGCAGTTGGCAAAATGGTACGTGGTCCCGTCGTCGCTAGTTATGAGTGTCGAAAACCCCCTTCGCTCCATCGCCGCATGAAGGGTTTCGTCGTCGTCCTCACTGGCGTAATGAAGTTCAACTCGCGTTGTAAAAGCGGCCAAGGGTTAGTCTTTCGTACCGCTTTCAGCATTCTCGCACGCGGTTCCGCTTGACGGTAACGAGGTTGTCTGTGTTACGGAAACCGAACACCCGGAGATGGGGCAGCTCGGAGCGGAATACGTGCAACCCCCTCGCGCTCCGGTGCCCGGCGCAAATCCTAAAACATAGAGCGCACTTCAGCGGGGCAGGTAGGACGGCTAGAAAGCCTCGTAACGGCTGTGTGGGCTGTAAGAACGCGCTTGGAAATAAATCAATACTACGATCAGAACTCCCGATCCCCAGAAAAGCCACTTATGCCACCATTCTTTAGCAGCTAAGTGGCCCGCCAATCCCGCTCCTACAGCAGTGAGCACCCCGATTGCAACTGCGTAAAAGATAGTCGCGTTCACCCCAACACACCTCCAGGGGAAATCGTTTCGGTAGCGGGCGATCAGATCCCCAAGTAAGTCTTGATGATGGGTCCAAATTTCTCCCACAGCGCTGTGAGGTGCGCTGCGGTGGACACGACGTGTGGAATCCACGCTACTACTGCCTTCAGGGTTCCCTTTGATCGTTCCTCCGGCTTCTTCGCAGCCTGTTCCGCAATCGTTGATAGCGCTTCCACGACTTCCTTCTTATCGGCATCGGCGAGTTTGGCAGACACGACTGCTTGTGCGAACTCCTCCAGTGCGAGAGCGAACTCCTTTTGCGACTGGTCACCCTCAGAAATGTGCTGTAGCGCCGCGTTGATAGTTCCAATCTGCGAACCCAAATTTAGATTCGCGACATTGCTATTTTCGATATGAATTGTAGGACGGTTCATGTCTCGCAAATCCTCGTCGAACTCGGGAAAAGGGCGAATATCACAACCGAGAACTTTCACGACTTCTTGAGTTATGTCGTCTTGAATTTCGTGAACGAACTCGCCCATCTGGCTGGGCAAATTGTCGGCAGACTTTACGATTCCTGGGCGATTCGCCATTCCGAATAGCACGCGGCGGCCAACAGAGTACCGGGAAGGGACTTTATTCATCGCTGCTTTCTCCGCCGAAATTTTCTTCGGGAATGCCTCATCTTCTCGCACCATAATCTCAAGATCACGACGTGCGTTAGCTGAGAGGGCGTACATCCGCCTTCCAGCCTCTTCTACCAAGGTCGGAACGACCGCTCCGCCTTGCTGCGAAAAAACCTGGTTGAGATTTCGCTTTTGGGCATTAGCAAGTTGTTCAATTTTACCCGCGATGAAGTCGATGTCACCTCGTGCGATGTGCCCGTTGCGCAGCTTTAGCAGATCAACCCATATTTGAAAGTAAGATCGGGCCATCTGTTCAACTGCCGCGATTCGTATTCGACCCAATGTGGCGTCATGATGGCCACTACGGATACCCGCGCCCGCTGTAGCTGCAAAGCGTGCCGTTGCCTCTTGAACACTCTGCCGCGTTTGCTCGGCAATATTGTTCATTTCCTTTCCAAATTTCAGTTGCGCGATTGCTTCGAGGTCTTCGTACACGGACTACTCCAAACAATTACTCATCAACGCTATCACGGTGCATTATTCCCAGGCCAACGTTCATCAATCGCTTTCATAATCTCCTCCGCCCACCGCACAGCATCCGCAATCGCGCTCGTCGTCGCTGGAACTTTCGTACCGCCATCAAACTACGCCAATTTCCGAGCGGCTAGGATGCTCGCAGCAAGCAACAGCACGCATGGTTGCCGACTGGAGTGTGAGAAGGGCGACCCTGAGGACGTGCACCCCGCATTTTACCGCTATGCTGACAAAATCTTCCTAGCCTTAAAGCAGTGCGAATGGCACGGAAACGGCACGGGGTTATAATCCCGACATGGCAGACCGTCCTTTTTCTTGCCGCTGCAGAGGCGGACATTGTGAGCAGCATGCGCAATTGGAGCCGTGCCCAAACGAGCCAATCTCGCCAATCGCCTCCATGACTGACATGCAAAGGTACACCCATTGCAGGTTCAGCATCGGGACTGTGCCAACAGTGTTGGGAAAATCATCTCGCTCATGCCGAGCGAGAGTAGAAGTCTCCTTTACCCACACCGCTATCTCAACCACAGCTCAAGGTGGTTGGGCTTTTCGTGTTTTGGGTTGTGATTGGAATCACGAATTCTCTAATTGCACCATTTATGTTGCACGTCTCTGAGTGCTGGTGGTAGACTTCTCTGCCCTTGCGGACATGACCTTCTGTTATGGCAGGCGAGGGCCATTATTACCTTAGGTATCTCGGCCCCTGTTACTCCGTGCCCCATTCTTCTGTGGGGAATGTCGTTAATGCCAACTCAAGTTCCAACCCACATTGCAGGTTTGCTGCGGTATCTGTCTCGTCCTGAAGAACGAGCGAACGAAGATTTGGCACTGGCCTATTTCAGGCACGTCTACGGTGAAACATTCACCAGACAAGAAGAAGCAAGGAAAGCTGACGGCTACGTGCGTGGGTCCTTTGTGCTTGAGCTGAAGGGTAAATCCAGCAGCTGGCCGACAGGGCTTCTTCAGGGGCTCGCCTACAAGAATAAGGGACTTGACTTCAGCCAGATCATCGTTGGAGCGAAGAACTTCCTTGCCGTCTGGCGGGTTGCAGACTTACCGGAAGACATACGAGATGAAGTCTCGACAGCGAAGGGTGCCCCGAATCGTATTGGTAGTGTCTTTGCGAGGAAGTACGCAAAACGTCGGAAGGCTCTTCTTGAGAAAGCAACTTGGAGCGGCACAGAACTCACGGGCACTCTCTTCCAGCAACCCGACCTCATCATTGAGAGAATCAAGTCTTTCGAGAAGACGATTGCAGAAGGTGAGAAGGTCCGCCTCAAGATAACGCTGAAGAACTTCATATCAGTGCTGAAGGAAATGAAAGATTTCTTTGACCCAGCCAATCCAGTGAAGACAGTCAGAGGATTCTACAGCATGCTCTACGGCTGGACCGACAAGGCGACTATTCAGCTCAGCGACAAAGCGAACCACAAAGCAACCCTTGGCGGTGAGACGATTACTGACCTAGTGCCATCCAAGAGGCGGCAGTTCAAAGACTACGTCGAAAATCACTATGTCTACCTCGCTGCTGATGAAAATCGGGATGATTTCTTCGCCCGATACGATGAAGCGTTGGATGCCGTTGATAAGGATTTTCGTCGAAAGCACGGAATCTTCTTCACCGACCTTGACCTCTCGAAGTTCGTCTTGTGGCTTGTGAAGCAGCACATTCCCAATCTTGGCAAGAACTATTTAGTTATTGACCCTGCATGCGGTAGCGGAAACTTGGTAACGAACTGGAAATCTCCGCTTGAACTCCGACACAAGGTGGTGAGCGAGATTGAGCCTGAACTTCTCTTCGCTGTAGAAAGGCGGCCACCTCGCGGACGGTATATGCTTGTTTGTCGTTCATCCGGCGAATTATACGGCTATCGAATCGCGATGATGCCGGAGCAAGTCCATCGCAGGCGAGAACGAGTAATGCGATTCTGGAGAAAGCCGAACGCGAAGAGGAAAGATTAACGCGCAAATTTCTTCTTCCTTTTCGCCTGGTTCTTGGGGGAATTGGGGCTCTCATTCCACCAACGTAGTTTTGCTTCTCTCCGTGCCGGGTCCGCGCATTCCGGTGAGCAGAATTTCTGGCCCTTCTCGGTCCTGAAGAAATAGGGGGCCGCACACATCGCGCCGCCACACCGGAGCATTAACCTTTGGTTCGCCTGGAGCCAATACAGTGCGGCTTCAAAGGGACAAATCCTCGGCACGTCCTCAAGAAGATCGGCTCCGGTCCACGTCTCAAAGAACCGCGCCTTCTGCTCTGGATTATCTCCGCGTGCCCGCGATGTTTGCTCCAACTTTTCCACTCCTTGCACATCGGTAACATCCAAGAGATACGGATTTTCAGCCCGCACAATCATGTGAGAGTAAGCATCCCGCAAACGGTAGAAATACCAATCCCTTTGACGCACATCCTGTTCCGTCCAAATGCGGCGTAGTGCAGTTCGTACTTTCGGTACAAATCGTTCAAGCTGCTCACGCGGAATTTCCATAGTGTGCCCTTTGCCGTCATCACCCTCACTCCGAAATGTGAACAACCGCTGCCATTTGCGTAACCAGCGGTCCAACTGTGGGCTGTCATCACTCCAGTTGGCATACGGAGTGTTGCGAACCGGGATGATTGTGGCGAGCGTGTCCGGGAGGTTGACGCACTCCATCAGAAAGTCCTTGATGACCGTCGCTGACGTTCCTAGAACTTGATCGGCTGCGCTTTCGGGTGAGTTCATAGCAATGCGTTTTGCCCTTGAACACTGGGCCGCTCCACGGTAGCTTGTCACTAGACGTTACTTGTCATTCAACGTCTATAGAGATTCTAGCAGGTGGATGACATGAAAACAAGGGCAGATGCGGGTGCCTATTGGCAAGGGCGGTGTGGTCGAGTCCAACCCGCCGCCCGAACAAAAAGTTTTTAGCTGCCCGCGTGAATGGCGCGGGTCTGTCGCGTTAGCGAACCGGGCATAGCTCGGGAGACAGGCGCGGACACAAAAACTAAGGATAAACATTATGACGGTTCAAGAAATGCAAACACAACATGACAATGCTTTAGCTAAGGCGGAGAGGTTCGTTTCAATTGCCGAAAGCCAAAAGCGCCAACTCACAACCCACGAACAGCAGACGGTAGATGCCAGCTTGAAAGAGGCAACCGAGCTGAAACCAAGAATCGCGGCGGCGAAGGCGAAAGACTCACCCATCAGAACTACCGCTGAGATGCGTGCGTCTCTAGCAAAATTCTCTCGAACGCCACACCTCACACCCGAAAGTGGCAACGGCCAAACCCCGATTGTGCCCAACACATTTTCTCGGAGCTACTTTGAGTCGTTTATGGGCTATGTGTCTGGCGGAGCTATTAGCGCTGCCCTTCAGGAAGGCTCCAGCACCGCAGGCGGATACGCGGTACCCATCGTGGTTGATGATCAGATTGTGCCGTTGGCTCCGCAGGACTCGGCACTCCGACGCTTAGCAACTGTCATCCCTACCAAGTCGGACATCAAAACTCCGCAAGCGGTCACAAGAGGAGCGGCAACGCCGAAGTCTGAAACGTCCAGCTTTACCGTGGCAGTTCCAAGCTTGGCACAGTTCACCCTCTCCGCGTTCCCGGCTGGAGCTGAAGCGCAAACCAGTTTCGAACTCGCACAAGACGCGGCCACGTTCAATACGTTTGTTTTGGATGATATGTCAACTGCGTTGCTTGAATACGAAGAGACTCTCTTCGTGAATGGCACGGGCACGGGGCAAGCACAGGGACTCATCGGCAACGTCGGCGCGGGTGTTGTGCGTGAGCCGGATTCCAGCGGCAACTTGGTCAGCATCTCGGGCACGCTCGACTTGCTCGTAACGTTGAAAGATACCTACCACAGAAATGCGAGCTGGTTGATGAGCCGTATGACATCAATCCTCATCCGCAAGGCTCAAATCCAGACCAGTTTTTTTGAGCCGGTCTTTACCCGAGTGGGCAATCAAGACTTCCTCCACGGATACCCGTGTGAGTATTCATCCGCAATGCCCGCCGCCGCTCGCGGAGCTAGCCCGGTCCTTTTTGGTGACTTCAAGAGGGGGTATCTGATAGGCGACAGAGGCGGAAGTGCCATCCGCATGATGATCCTGGACCAAGCTGCCGCCGCCCAAGGTCTCATCACGTTGCTCGGTTACAGGCGCACTGATGGCCGAGTGCGAGTAGCGGAGGCAATTCAGACGTACACGATTGCCGCATCGTAAGCAACTTTGCGGGCCGACATCACCCGCTAAACCCGGCTGCTCCGATGAGGGGAGCGCATTAGAGTAGCCGGGCGTTTTTTCTCCGGAGTTTCTAACAAGCTATGACAACCACAGAGCTACCTTATCTCGCGCATGGCCCCATCGGGCAGGCGTTTGCGGAGCAGTCTCAAGACTTCGGCTACCTCTATGACCGTGGGCAGTCCGTTGCTTGGGTCAAGTCCCGATGGTCCGTTGGGGACAAAGGTGACCTGTTGCTTAAGGCCGCCATTGGCGATTACTGCACAGAGCTGTACCTGAAGTATCCGAAGGACACTCCCCGGTTGTCCCTCTTGCTTGACAGCCGTTTCCGTCAAGGTGTTTTGGCCGAGGCAAAGCCCCACTTACCCAAGTGGAAATTCTCGGAACAGTTTGACCAAGATCCATTCTTGCTGGGCGTCCCTGGAAACGGCGTGGTGGATCTTCGCACGGGGCAGCTCCGGGAAATGCAGCGGACGGATTACATCACCAAGAGAACGCGCGTGCGCCCGAACCCCAACTGTGAGCCTAAACGATTCCTGAAATTCATGGATGAAATCACGGACGGGGACACAGAGCTAAACGCGTACCTGATGCGACACGCGGGATATGGTTTGACCGGCTGCACCACGGAGCACTGCTTGCCGTTTTGGTGGGGTCCAGGCGGCAATGGCAAAGGCGAACTGATCAACATCCGGCAGTACATCATGGGCTTTGAGTACGGCACGGTGCTTGCGCATGGATGACCTGACCTTCAGGGACAAGGGCAGCGATAACCAACGGCGCGTTATTGCCAAGCTGTGCGGCTGCCGACTCGTAACAGCGAACGAAGGAAACGCGCGGGTCCGCCTGGACATGGCACTTCTAAAGACCCTTGCATCCAGTGACCTATTGAGCGGCGCACACCTCTATGAGAACGAATTTACCTTCACCCCCACGCACAAGCTGGTTTTAGCGACCAACAACAAACCAGAGCTAGAGATTGACGATGCCGCGCGGCGGCGCGTGCATCTTGGTCCCCTTCAACGTGTCATTCCGGGGCCGTGAAGACCGGATGATAAGCGAGAAATTGAAGGCAGAAGCACCCGGCATTTTGCACCTGATGATTCAGGCGTGCATGGAGTGGCAGCGGGTTGGATTAAGCCCGCCACAGAGCGTTACAGATGCGACCACGGGGCTATTTCGTGACCTGGACCCGTTGGGCAGGTTCATGGATGAGTGCCTGGAGAATGATGCCAGCGCGTTCACGTTCACCACGGACTTGGTGAAGGCTTACGCCAATTTTCTACTCAGCAATGGTGAGGACCAATACGTGGAGCAGAAGACGCTCATCACGCAGATTCAGGGAACGCGGCGGGTACAGCGCCGGCTGTAAGTCGCAACGCCCAAGGGCAACAGATGCGCGGGTGCGCGGCGTGAAGATAAAGGACCCACAGTGACAGGTGTGACACGTGTGACACGTCACACTCGTTCTTTTTTAAGATAACTTTTGGTTTTTGTGGCATGGGTTATTAAGAAAAAAATAGTAAAGAGGTGTCACACGTGTCACAGGCGTCACAAATGAAATGGAGGATTCTGTGAGCAAAATACCGAAGCACGAACCGGCGAAACGTAAGGCGAAACCACAACCGCAACCCACGCCGGATTACCGTGACTCTCAAAGTGTGGCAGAGGCTATAGACGGGTTTGCCAGCATCTTCAGCACGTATGTCACACAGGCACGTAACGGTGATAACGGCTCGGGCTTGTATAGCAGCCTGGACGGTTACCCGGTCAAGATGCGATTGGTAAGCGAAGATGACGCCGATTTATTTGACGGTATCGTGGGCACGTTGGAGGAGCAAGGTGACAAGCAGGCGGCGGTGCTAGAGCGTATTGCTGCCGCGTTTGAGCGCATTGCGGACGCCATGACCGCAGAAAGAGCCAACCAGTGAGACTATGCAGCGGTGCCGGTTGTGGTCGCAAGGTAGCGGATGACGTGCGTTACTGCGATGAGTGCAAGAAAGAGCGCGGCACATCAACAAGCGAGATTAAGACGCACACGTCCGGTTACACGGAAGAGCTGGACGATTTGCGCAAGGGCGGGCGTTGGCAGCGCATCCGGCAAACCGTGTTGCATCGTTTCCCTGTGTGTGCCCGCTGTAACCTAGCGCTCAGCGATATAGCGGACCACATTGTCCCTGCAGGTGTCGCTGTGCAGCAAGCGCGTGATAGCGGGCGTTATCCATACGACAAGTACGCGGGCTACTACTTGCTGTCCAATCTGCAAGGGTTGTGCAGGCCGTGTCATGGCGTCAAGACGCTGGAGGACAAGGCACACGTGGGACCGTGGCCGGACGTGGTTGAGAAGGAAGCGGCGGCACCACGGAAGCAATGGGCGTTCTAAGCACACAACGGGCAGAGGGTAGAGGTCAAAAATGTTGACAACAAATCGCTCATAGCCCGCCGTAGCCCCTTTTTGTACATAGACGCGGATAGATTCTATTTCGCTGTTTGTTCGCTAGGAGAAACGAATGCCACGCACCGTAAGAAAAGACGCCAATTTGAAGCCCGGCAGACCTGTTAAGCCGGAAAACCTATCCGCCCGCGCCGCCATTGAGTGGGACCGGCTGACGAGCGAGCTAGAGAACGCCCAAATTCAGGTGACCACGGCCCACCGCGCCTTGCTGTCCCTTGCGGCCACCCTCGCAGCGGACATCGCAAAAACATGGGAAACCGTCAAGACGGAGGGTGAGTATCTGACGAATGCGAAAACCGGCGCAGTGCAAGCGCATCCGGCGAGCAAGCGTTTAGATGCCCTTCGGCGCGACTATTTGAAGACGCTTATCACGCTTGGGACGAGAGCCACGCCCGCCCCACCGCCAGATAATGGGCCAAGCCTGGAAGACATCCTAGCCGAGTAGCAAAATTTCGCGTATGGGATGGCCCGTGCTTGCGTTCCTGTTCGTTTCTACGATGAAACGATGGGTGCAAGCTAGACCCCTAGCGGGAAAGATTGAGTGTTATGACTTCAGAATGGCTCACGGCGAAGGAAGCGGCGGACTATTTGAAGGTGTCGCGCCGGTCGGTTGTGAAATGGGCACGTAGCGGACGTATCCCCGCCCACCGTCTCGGCGGAGGGCGGCACACGTGGCGCTTCCTCCGCTCTGAGTTGGATGGTATGCTAGCCGCGTCATCCGTGGTCTCTGCTGAAAGGGAGGCAGCATGTTGAGAGAACCACGACACGCAAGCGGGTCTGTACGTTTCGACAAGAGGCGGAAGACCTGGAATTACCTTTTGGTATGAGTCCGGCAAACGCCGGTCGAAACTGATTGGAACCAAACAGCAATTCCCAACCAAGGCGAGCGCCTGGAAAGAAGCGGAACGTCTGAATATTCGGCCAAGCGAAAGACCAAGCGGGGAGACCGTGCGGAGCGTGATTACACGCTATGAGGCTGAGCGTATGCCCGCGAGACTTTCGACCGCACGGACGTATCGCTCTTTTCTCAAGAACCATGTCATTCCACAATGGGGAAACACGCTCATAAAGGATGTGCAACCCCGCCCGGTGGAATTATGGCTCAAGGGACTGCCGTTAGCGCCAAAGTCCAAAACTCACGTGCGTTCACTCATGCACGGGCTTGTAGAGTTTGCGATGTGGGCCGGAGTGCTGGACATCGGACGGAATCCCGTCTCTCTTGTCCAGAATAAGGGTGCATCGCGGAAAGTGCGGAAGGCTCGGAGTCTCACAGCGGAGCAATTCCACGCTCTGCTGAAAGAACTTCATGAGCCGTTCGCAACAATGGCTCTCTTGTGCGTGTGTTTGGGCCTTCGCATTAGTGAGGCTCTAGCACTCCGATGGTCTGACGTGGACTGGTTAGGTTCACGGCTGAGCATCCGGCGCGGCATCGTGGCGCAGATTGTTGATGATGTGAAGACGGAAGGCTCCGCAAAGACGTTCATGCTTGCTGAAGACTTGTTGTCGCGTCTGAAAGTTCGGAGGCAGGCAAGCCCGTTTCACGATGCAAGCGATTGGGTGTTTGCCAGTCCGCTCAACGTCGGCAGACTGCCGTATTCCTATACGGGAACGCGGCGGATACTCGGGCACGCATCAGAAGCCGCTGGACTCGGGCACCTCACCACACACGCCTTCCGGCACACGTACCGCTCATGGTTGGACGCAGTGAAAACTCCGATTGCAGTACAGCAAAAGATGATGAGGCACGCTTCGATTATCACGACTATGGACGTGTACGGGGACGTGATAACCGATGAGGCACGGACAGCGAGTTTGAAAGTAGCCGAGCTAGCCTTCCAGGGCAACGGAGCGCAAGCAGAGCACGAATCCAGTTAACCCCTTTTAAATTGGTCGGGGCGATAGGATTTGAACCTACGACCCCCTGCGCCCAAGGCAGGTGCGCTACCAGGCTGCGCTACGCCCCGACTTTTCAACAACTTAGGCCACGTTCGACCCGTGTTTAAAGTCTAAGGCAGGTGCGCTATTTCCTGCAAGGGGAAGTTGCAAAATGCGAACTCACCGAAGGTCGCCCGCGCCGCGGCGTCGTAAGCAAGTGCTGCGTCACGTTCGTCGTAAAATCGCCCCAGAAATTTTAATGTGTTGCGGATCGTGATATACGCACGCCACAGCCCGCGGGCAGAGTCCCAAGTCACACTCTTGTATTGAGACACTCCGCGAGTCTTCCGCAAGTTGCCGTTGTTCTCGCCTCGCACGCACACTCGCAGATTGCGCCGTTGACAGTTCAGCCCATTATGATCTTCATGATCGACGGTCAATTCTCGGATGGGTCACACCCATGATGAAGCGGTGGAGGCGTTGTGACGTGGTTCGTCCTGATGCTGTTCGCACTTTGCGGACGCCGTATACGTTTTTCGTTTTGGTCGCGCTCCACTTGAACGCAGACACTCGGTCGTAATCCGCTTCATCTATGAGGGCGACGAAGCCTTGAGTCAGGGTGATGGTTTTCATAAGATCATGCGGACACTCATCGTGATGTCGGCTGCGCGTTCGGGGCTTGTCATCTGATGCGCTCGCCGATTTCCTTCAGCTTGCTTTTGTAGGTCTTTCTTGGGATGTTGAGTTTATCCAGCAGGTGAGGCACAACCATGTGCTTGCCGAAGCCCCAACTGTGGCAATAAGACACTCCGAGGTCTCCTTTGTCCAAGTTGATCTTCAATGACGGCTTTAGCCCTAAGCGCGAAGGGCAGAAGATGCGGAGATCGCTGTTATCGCCCCCTTGGTAATTTCAGCACTCCCAGCGCGGTCCAAATGACAGACGATCTTCGATCTTGGTTTGATCTTGCGGTAAGGAGCGTAGTACGGGGACGAAAAACCACAAGAGTCTTTGGACTCTACACGCTCCTTTAGTTCCGCCGCTTCCTGGCTGGTCTTGCGGGCACTTCCCCCGGCGCTAGCACCCTTCGCACGATCGGCGTATTTAGCTTGTATTTCCGCTCGCTGACGTTTCCCGCCTCGTCTTTCACGCGCAGAATGAACACCGGCAGAGTTCCCTCTTTGTTGAAATTCTCTTTCGTGATCGTCACCGGCAGAATCCCGTCCAGACCGTGTTCGCGGTATGCGGTCTCGTAGCGATGCTTGCGCATGTTCCACGTGAAAACGCGGATCTGATCGAAGTCGTAAGGCAGGCCGTCGTGAGGATCGGTCAGCACACAAAGGTATTGCGGAACTTGTTTCTGTACCCCTTTGTCGTTATCCGGCACCTCGTCCAACACGAAGAAAGCGACGAAGCGCTGTCCCTCGGCGTATTGCGCGATATCGAGGGGGACATCCACGTCCACCATGCGCGCCAGCACCCATCCCACGCGGCCTTGATCGTCTCGTACCAGCCACCAGTCCTCGAGCACGGAGCCTGCCGGAGCTTTCGCCCCGGGCTTGGTTGCCATCTTGGGCGGAGGCACCGCGCCAGGCTGCTTTTCGGCGGTAGCCCGCTTCAGAATCGCGACCTTTGCGCCAGATGCAAGCTGGTACAAATGCTCGGTATCCCGTCCGGGAGTGACGTGCAAATTGGTCTCATTCCGCAGCACTCCCGGAGCCTGCACTGGATCGCTCTGATTATCCTGGGTGAGTTTCTGCAGGGCATCGAAGGTCTTCTGATCGACCAGATATCGCTGCTCAATCCAGCCTTCAATTCCGCTACCGGTGCGCACGCGTGCGAAGCGCTTTTCGCGCTCCAACACCTCCACGCGCTCGCCATTTTTCACGTTGCCGACGCGGTTATAAATGGCGGCAACCTGGTCGCGCAGTCCCGCCTGCGGCGCCGACACGTAGGCCACCTCCAGCACGCGGTGGCGCCCGCGGCCACACCCAGGCAGTGACAGCATGGCTGTTACCACCATCACAACCAGCCAGCCAACTCGGGATGAGCCCAACAGTCTCACGATTGGATACGAGGAAAGAAGGGAACTTTCTACTATAGCGCGTCGCGGGGCAGGACTTCCTGACACAGAGGGTTAGGTGATGTCCTAAACTTGTAACTTTAGGACAAGACCGAGGTTTACGATTCATGGATCTGCAGAGCGAATGAATCGCCGGTCAAGACACAGCCAGCCCGTCTCGGTTACCATAATAGAGGTAAACTTTTGAATGTCGGAAATTCACGGAACACAGGTTGCCCGGTTCAGGTTTCCTGCTTCTAAGATGATGTGAGCTGTTTCTCCTACTACAACCAAACACTGATGAAGAACACACTCCGCAATCGTTTCGTCATTTTGTCTTTCGCATTTCTGGGAGCGTTGGCTGGCGCCGTGTGCGCCTCGGCGCAGGATACGTTGGATTCGGTGCTGCGTCCTCCCAAAGGAGCGCAAGTCGCCATTGTCGTCTTCGAGGATTTGCAGTGTCCCATGTGCAGTCGCACCGCGCCGCTGGTCGAGCAGGCCTCGAAAACCTACAAGATCCCGGTTGTGCGTCATGACTTCCCGCTGCCCATGCACAACTGGTCTTACCAGGCGGCGGTGATGGCGCGCTACTTTGACACCCATTCCAAGGCCCTGGGCAACGAATTCCGCGACTACATTTTCGCGAACCAGCTCGAGATCAATCCTCAGAACCTGCGCGCCTATGCCGAAAAATTCGCCACCGCGCATAAAGTTGACTTGCCCTTCGTTCTCGATCCCGGCGGAAAACTCGCGGCGCTGGTCAACGCCGACCGCGATCTGGGCAAGGCCATCAAGCTCGATCACACGCCCACGGTCTACATCGTGAGCAGCCGCAATCCCAGCAAACCGTATGTGGAAGTTAAGGACAACAGCCAGCTCTACCTGACCATCGACACCATGATGAGGGAGTAGGCAAGGGCGGTTGATTGATGATTGTTGATTTGAAATCAGGTGGGTCTTTCAATCAGTGATCAATCCTCGATCCTCAATTCCTATCCCGGCCGCCCGGTGTAGTGCCCGGTCGAGTGCACGTCTTCGTGGTCTTCCAGTGATTCCAGATGGGTGATCACTTCCGCCGGTTTGCCGAGTTCCACCGGCAAACGTTCTTCGAGCGTAGTCGCCAGCCGATGCGCCTCTCCCACTGGCGTGGCGAGCGGAAACAGCAAGTGCACTTCAATGATTTGCCGGTATCCGGTGGTGCGGTAGCGCACGCCGTGATAGTGCACCCCGAGTTCATTGCAGATCGCGTCTAACATCCCGCGAATCTGTTTGCCGGTTTCCGGATCGGAGTAGTCCAGCAGACCAACCGCCGACCGCCACGCCAGCCGTCCACCA
Organism: uncultured Acidobacteriaceae bacterium; assembly: GCA_963707205.1. Classification (GTDB taxonomy): domain Bacteria; phylum Acidobacteriota; class Terriglobia; order Terriglobales; family Acidobacteriaceae; genus Sulfotelmatobacter. Next base: position 267,140 of record CAVPQE010000028.1, on the reverse strand, counting down.
GACCAAAGAATATTTATGGCGATCGCGATCGCGACCAGAGGATCAAACGGCTTCCATCCGGTCAGCAGGACGAGGCCGAGGCCTGCGACCACGCCAAAGCTGGTGAAGCAGTCGGTGAGCACGTGCTTGCCATCGGCTTCCAGGATCAGCGAGTGGCTGCGCTTTCCCACCCGCAGCAGATACCAGCCCAACCATGCGTTGAGAGCGCCGGCCGCCAGCAACAGCAACGTGCCAGCGCCCAGGTGTTCCAACCGCAGCCCGGCCATCCATTTCGCGATCGCCTCCACCAAAATCCAGATGGCGGCCACGACGATCATGGCGCCTTCAAAACCGGCGGAGAAAAACGTGATGCGCTCGTATCCGTAGAGAAACGTCGGCCCTGCGGGCTTCGTGCTGAGCCGTAGACTGAACGCAGCAAACGCCACCGCGATGACATGCACCACCGACTCGGCAAAGTCCGACAGAATCGCCGCCGACCCGGTCATGAGATAGGCAGTTGTCTTGCCGGCCAGCATCAACACGCCTACCGCCAGGGACAGACGCATGGCAAGCCGCGCCGCGCGCAATTCGTCCTGGTCGCGGCTAGCAGCGGTCAAATTCGGCAACGAACCGGTGAAGGGGGCCGACATCAAGTTTGCCCAGTCTGGGCCATGCTCACACGAAGGAGCAAAAAGGAATGTGATTGGGATCACGCGACGCAGGCTACGCCGGGAGGTTCCTGGCGCTGTGGCTTTGCTGAGTCACGCGGGCGAGGGCGCCCCGCGCCACACCAAAAAGTTTCAATCCCCAAACCCGATTCCAATCGCGCGCGCCGTGCGCACCAACTCTCCGTCGGCCCGCACCGTTTTCAACTGGCCGATAGCGGTAGCCACATCGACGGCCACAATCGAATCCGCACGCAGGGCGACCATCTTTCCGAACTTGCCCTCGGCAATCAGATCGACCGCTGCTACCCCGAAGCGCGTCGCCAGCACCCGGTCATAAGGCGAAGGCGATCCGCCGCGCTGAATATGCCCCAGTACGCTGACCCGCACTTCCTTGTTGGCAAACAGCCCAATGGCATCTCCGATGGTATTGCCCACGGGCCAGCCGCGAGCCATCTGCTTCAATTCGGGTGGCAGTTTGATGCCCTCGGCGACTACGACGATGGTGAAGCGACTGCCCCGGCTCTCGCGCAGCGCGATGAAGTCGCAAACCTTCTTCATGGTGAACGGAATTTCAGGAATCAGAATGATGTGCGCACCGCCCGCGATGCCTCCGGCCAGCGCGATCCAACCGCAATCGCGCCCCATCACTTCGACTACCATCACGCGGTGGTGCGACGACGCCGTAGTGTGGATCTTGTCAATGGCATCGGTGACGGTGTGCAGCGCCGTATCGAACCCGAACGTGAAATCCGTGGCCGACAAGTCGTTGTCGATCGTCTTGGGCACGCCTACGATCTTCATGCCCTTCTGGAAAAGTTCGTAGCCGATCTTCTGCGAGCCGTCGCCACCGATCGTAATGATCGCGTCGATGCCCAACTTCTTGCAGTTGGCGACAATTTCGTCGGAGATGTCCCGCACCACCTCCTGTCCATTCTCCTCCGTCTTGTAGCAGAACGGATTGCCGCGATTGGTGGTGCCCAGAATCGTTCCGCCGCGCGGCAGAATTCCGCTCACCCGATCGATCGTCAGCTCAAAGGATTTTTCCGGCCAGATGAGCCCATCGAAGCCATCGGGAATGCCAATGACTCTCCACTTGTGTTTGAGGATGGCTGCTTTGGTAGCGGCGCGAATCACAGCATTGAGGCCGGGAGCGTCCCCGCCTCCGGTGGCAATGCCAATACAGCGTATGTCAGACATGGGAAGTCCGTCGTGAGTACCCACGATCATACGGCTCAGAGGAGTGGAGAACAATGTTACGAGTGGGCGTAATTAGAGGAACAAGCTAGTAAGCGCGCCGCGCGACTGCAGCGGCGGAAGCCCGCCTCCCTTAACTGGGCCGCTTTGAAGAAACTGAGAGACCAAAGACGCCCCTAAAATTGTATGAGCCTAGGGTAAAGCTTAGCCTTAGGGGACCGTTAACGTTGCGGTGCCCGTAATGTTTGTACCGGGATACGTAACGACGATGGTATACGTTCCTGCCGTGGCGGTCGACAAGGGGAGGAAACCTTCCCCTGAACTTGTGAGGCTGATGGTGAAGTTGGCATTCTGGTTGGTGCCGCTCGAATCCACGATATTCCAGGTCGCACTCTGGTTGATGTTGATCGAACCGGGCTGGGCGGTGGCGTTGAAATAAGCCGGGGAGCCGTTTGGCGCTGCTGTCTGGCTGCTCGGGCTGACAAGGATGGAAGTAACACCCGACAGCACCACCGTAACCGACGAAGTTCCGGTGCATGACGTACATCCACCCGACGAGGCCGTGATGGTCGAAGTTCCCGTCTGAAGGCCCGTCACCATGCCTGAACTCTGCCCAACTGACACCGTGGTTGGATCGCTCGAAGACCAGACGACACCCGATGTCAGGGTCTTTTGGCTTCCGTCGTCATAGGTACCGGTCGCCGTCATCTGCCAGGTCTGATTCACATTGAGAGTCAGGCCTGAAGGGCCGACCGAAACCCCCGTCAATGTGGGGTTCACGAAAAATCCCGTGCAACCCGCCGCCAGGGCCAAAAATGCAAGCGCCGCGACAGCGCCGGCCACTCGGAGTTTCTGTTTCGTGGATGACATACTCGTCGAGACTCCTTGGGCGCGCCTGCTCAATTCCTATCCTGTCTCTCTACCCACCGGTCTGCAAAAATTGTAGCAGAGACGATTTCGTCCGGCGCACACTCCAGTACCTGAACTGCAGGGCGCGGAACCATCCCAGCCAATCGTCGAACGCAGTTACCCCTCGTTGTTTAGAACGCGACCCTCAAGCCCCCTTGCAGAAAAAAGTCGGGCGCCACCGAATCACATGTGGGAACAGCCGCTTCCCTTACCCTAAGCGCACAGTCCCCTACCGCCCCTTGTGGTGCTCTTCCTTTGGCTCGCTCTGTTTCTTTGGCGGCGCACTTGGTTTATACGAGTTCTGCTTCGGCGCGCTCTGCCGCGACTGCGGCGCCGAATGAGCCATACTCGGCTCGTGCTGTGGACGGGCTTGGTTGCCGCGAGCGGTGTTGCCCATCGACCCTCCGTTCTTCGACGGTGGCGTGAATGGGCGGAATCCTTCATTAGACTGCGCCCGGTTCCCGGGCGCAGACGGTCCGTGCGCCTCTCGGGGAGACATGGCGGGCGCGTGATATTCCCCACCCGCAGCCCTGGCTGGAATGGCAGAGCGGCCGCTGAAATCGCCGGGCCTGGCGGTGGCTGCGACCGCCGGACGTCCATGATTCTCAGCCGCGAAGTTCTGACGATTCTGGCTGGCCAGTCTCTCATGCTGGCTCTGCTCCGCCAGAGGCGCGACGTGCCGCTCATGCGCGGCCACCTCTTCCTCCCGCGTCGGCCGCGCCTCGATGCCGCCTGCTCCGCCGTTATAGCTTACGGTCCTCGTGTTGTTCACCACCACGGTTCGGTTATAGACATGGGTCACGTTGGTGACGCTGACGTTGGTGACAGAGCGGTTGTAGTAGAACTCTCGTCCGCGCCACTCCCCACCGGCGAATCCCACGCCGGTATAGCCGAATCCATAATTAATTCCGCCATAAAAGCCGATGTGCGGTCCCCAGTATCCCGGGTGCCACGCATAGAATCCTCCGCCCCATCCCCAATATCCGGGCGTCCACAGCATGCCGACAGGGGCAACCACCCAGGTGCCAGGCACCCAGTAGTAGCCGTCGTCATCGTTCCACGCCCAGTAGCCTGGCGTCCAAAAGTAGCCAGGGCCCGGGCAGATCGGCTGCGCGTAAACCGGCAACGGCGGCGGCCCGACGCGGATCGAGATGCCCACTGCGATCTGCGAAAACGATGCGCCCGAAAAAGACAGAATGATTAGTGCTAACAATATCCAGCGAACTGTGCCCCTACACCTGTTCATTGTCCCTCTCCCTGATTTCGCCACGACGCTTAGCAAAAAAATTAAAGCGCCATGGGCATTGTGCCGCAAAAATCGACTCTTGCCCTGATTACGTTCCTCCCATGTAAACACTGGACTTCGGAGTATGTTGCTCGGCGCAAAAACTATTTGGAATGTGACAGTTGGAGGGCGATTTACCGGGCAGGAGTGGGCCGGACGAACAACTGGCGCCCATTGATGATCAGTTGAGGCAGAAGCAGGGCGCATACGTTAAGGATCCACAGCAGGCGCTCCGCTCCGTTGTCGTTCAGCCGGGCAAAAACTGGCAGCGCAAACAGAACTCGGCCCACGACAGAGATAAGGGCCTTTGGCGCGCGGAGGGTCTGCAAGTGTGGCCAGAGAAATGTACTGGAAAGGCTCGAAACGGCGACCTGCCTCAACTTCCGGCGGGATTGGGAGCCCGCGAAAGGATAACACAGGCCTGGCTTCCGTTAAGACTTGGCAAATAGGTGGGGTTTAGTTTGCCTTCCGTGCGCGTGCGATGCGCTCGTCGATAGGCTTGCGGCCGGCGAATCCTTCCTGCGTTCCGTGCCAGTGCGTAATAGATTTCTCGCCCAGTTTCCAGCACAGCAGGATAATCTGACCTTCGACGTCGCAAGGAAAATCGAGCAGGCCAATGTCGATGTCTTTCACTTGCACGCCAATCGAGTCGATCTCCGCCAGCGCGTCTTTGGCGCGCTGCTCGGCCTTGACCCGCTCCGCCTTGCGCCGGGCCAGCGGTACGACATCGAGAAACATGCCCCCATTCAAGAAAATCCTGTGGCTGAGCGCCTGTTGCTCGGCCTCAACTTCTTCCATCACCTTCTTGCCCGCGATCGCGGTGCGCAGCAGCGACTCAAGCACCGGCAACAGAGACTGCGCTTCCTCGAGAGTAAAAGTACGGTCGGACATAGTCCTATTCTAATGCATGCGGTCTTCCTGATTTTGCTGATACTGACGGATTGCCCCGGTAGATCCGTGCCATCCCTGGCAAAAGGCCTCTCGCGTTAGTGGCTTCGCCCGTGCGAAGGATCAGCCGACGTCGCCGTATTCACATCCATCGAAAGCCCCTCCCCGATTCCCGGTGCATCACAATTTCCGTCGCGGCTGTAGTTGGTGCAATGCGCGGCGACATCCTTGCGTTGCGGCGACTGTGCGAACTGCCAGACTACGGCGAATGAGACTCCGCTTTGCCCCGGGCTTGGCGGGTGCTGCGGAAAGGAGCAGCCCGGAGCGGGCGGGCATGCGTCATTGATGGCCCAATAGACAATCGCGCGTCTCCCAGCACTTTTGCGAATGTCATCGGCAGTCACCACGTTGGCATCGTCCATCGCGGGGATGCCGGAACAATAGATCCCTGCACGAAATCCCGCGGCGGTGACGCCGTCAACCCAGGCGTAAATGTAAGCCTTCTGTTCGGGCAGCATGCGTCCGCCCTGTTCTTGGTCGAGAAAAATTATGCTCGCGCGCGGGAAGCCTTCGCGGTGTGCCGCGGCGGCGGCGGCGTGCGCGTCCGACTGGCCGAGGCGTTTGGCGTTGGCGACGGTTTTCAGTTGAGCGTAGAGGCGGCCGTTGAATAGAACGAGAAATCCGAATCCCGCGGATTCGACGGCAGCCCGGTGACCCACCCAGCTGTTGGACGATGCTCCCGGAGGATTGTTCAGCCAATATCCGGTATAAGAAAAAGTCTGGTGAAGAACTTTGAGGCTGGCATCACCCGGATAATCGTTGCGGTCGAATCCCAGGTAAGAGGGCGACCCATCTTGGCCATGAGCATCAGCCCAGGCAAGAGAAACAACTGCAATCAACAATGCGCGGCTCCAGGTCACAAATCTCTTCGTGATTGTTCCTATCCCCCGATATGCACCATGGTCCTCGACGCCGGCACAAAGTCCGCCTCGCCAATGTGGTGCCGTTCTTCTTTCCTCGCCACCACGCCGCGGATGAACTCCGCCAACTCATCGTCCGAAGCCCCGCGCCGCATCTGCGCGTGCAGGTCGTGATCCCAGACCGAAAAGAGGCAGGTGCGAATCTTCCCGTCGCTGGTGATGCGGATGCGGCTGCAATGTCCGCAGAACGGATGCGACACGGGCGCGATAATGCCGATCTCCCCGACCCCATCTTCAAAGCGGTAGCGCCGCGCCGTTTCCGAGCGCGCGTGCGGGATTTCAACCAGCGGCCGGTACTCCGCCATCCGCGCCAGGATTTCATCCAGCGTGACCACCGTCGATGGCGCCCAGGTTCGTCCCTCTTCGAGCGGCATGAACTCGATGAAACGTACCGTCACGCCTTCTTCGCGCGCGAACATGCCGAACGGAATGATCTGGTCTTCGTTGAATCCGCGCATCAGCACGCAGTTCACTTTCAGCGGCCACAGCCCCGCCCGCCGCGCCGCGCGAATGCCCGCCAGCACCTGATCATATCCATTGGGCACGCGCGTGATCCGCGCGAAGCGGTCAGGATCGACTGCGTCCATCGACACCGTAACCCGCATCAGCCCCGCGTCCTTCAGTAGCTGCGCGAGTTCGGCAAGCATGTGCCCATTCGTGGTAAGCGCAATGTCGAGGGACTCCGGGTGTCCGTTTCCGTTCGGCGTGCGGAGTCGGGCCAGTTCTCTCACGAACTCCACGACGCCCTTGCGGAGCAGCGGCTCGCCCCCAGTGAGACGAACCTTCGAAATCCCCATGCCCACCAGCACGCGCGCCATCCGCAGATAGTCCTCGAAGGACAGATCGCCGTAGAGCGCCCCTTCGTTCCCCGTCCGGCAGTACACACACTTGTAGTTGCAGCGGTCCGTGATGGAAATGCGCAGGTCCGTGATGGCGCGCCCGAATTTGTCGTGAAGAGCAGCCATTAGCACTTAGCAACTAGCACTTAGCCAATCGCATTCACTGCCAATCCGAGCAGGAAACGACAACGGCTAAATGCTCTCCATATTAGAAAGAGAACAAACAGGCGGGACGATCCCGGCGGTTGTTTCCTTTCCAATGCGCCCCTTCGGGAGCGCGGGAGGCGCCGGCGTTTCCACCGGCACCCTCGGGAAAGTGTGGGACGGACACTCCTGTCCCTCAAACCCATCCCTCGCCGCCACAGCCCGGGTATGCCCAAAGACCGAGGCGGTCGGAAACTTACTTTTCACATTATAGGACGTGCGGGGAGAGAAAGAAGATTCAAGGTTTTGGATTCGCCAGAGCCTTCTCGATCGCCGCCTCCGCCATGGGGGCCATGATCTTGAACCCGGCACCATTGGGATGCAGGCCGTCGTCGGCGAGATCTTTCTTCATGAGTCCCTTGTCATCGACCATGGCGCTGAAATAATCGAGATACATGCACCCAATGGACGCGGCCCCGCAGTAGTCTTTCAGCCAGCGGTTCAGCGCAAGAATCTTCTCGGGCGAGCGTTGCGCAAAAAAATCCTTCGACCTCTCGGTGTAATTGTGTATCGGCAGCACCGACGAGTAGATCACTTTGATATTGTTCGCGCGTCCCAGTTCCGCAAGCGAGGCATAGTCCGCCTCGATGTCTTCCAGCCGCATGGGCCCGGTATTGCCGGCAATATCGTTGGTCCCGGCAAGAATGATCACGACCTTGGGCTGCAGGTCAATCACGTCCTGCCGGAAGCGCACCAGCATCTGCGGCGTGGTCTGTCCTCCGATGCCGCGATTGATGTAAGGCCTGCCGGGAAAATATTCATCGAGATGCCAGATGTCAGTGATGGAGTCGCCGAAAAAGACCACCCGGTTCTCGCCTGCTGCGGGCGGTTTGAGCGCGGCGTTCGCGTCGCGGTAGCGCGCGAGCTGGCCGAAATCGTCGGTGAACACGGCAATGCGCCTCGCGCGGTACTGATCCAGCCCCGCGAAGCCGGTGGAAGGAATGCTGGGCGGCGCTTGCGCCGGCGCCGGCTGCTGGGCCAAGGCTGTTAGGGCAAGAAAGAGAGCGAGGACTAGCGTGAGTGTTTGGAGGTAACGTGATGATCTCATGTGGTGGTCTCTCATGTGAGAGGATAACTCGGCCCTAACTGCTGATGCTGAATCGTTGGGCTCGACGATCGCAATCACGGTCTGCTCGCAATCGCCTGCGCAATTGCCTTCTCCGCCAGCGGCGCCATGACTTTATAGCCGGACGCGTTGGGGTGCAGCCCCTCGTCGGACAGGCCGCGCTTCAGCATGCCTCGAAACTGCAGGATCTCGGCACGCCGTCGCATAGCGGGCAATTTCGTTCGACGCTCATTTGTCGCAGTCACCTCGACCATAGTAGATTTTACGACCCGCGGGGATAATCCACGAAGGGCAGCAAACTGGACGCCGGGTGCCCGATTTCTCGCGTTCTTTGCGAGAAAGCCTGCCCTGAGCGGAGTCGAAGGGTGGGGACTTCGGTTCCATCGGTGGTGGTCCGCGTGGATCCGTGGCAAAGAGATCTCTTGCGGGCGGATGCGTGCCCCCTTGCGCCTCGCTTCGCTCGGCTGGACGGGCGAAGGCGCCCGTCCCCACATGGCCCGTGCCCACACCAGCATCGCACTCACATCCCGTCGTAATTCGGGCCGCCGCCGCCTTCTGGTGGCACCCACGTAATAATCTGGTACGGGTCGGCGATGTCGCAGGTCTTGCAGTGGACGCAGTTTGACGGGTTCAGGCTGATGCGCTTGCCGTTGGGCTGGCTCGCGTCTTCGACCATTTCGTAGACGTTCGCGGGACAGAAATTCTGGCAGGGGCTGCCGAATTCCTTCACGCATTTTGTGTTGCAGATGTTGGTGTCGTGGATGACCAGGTGCGCTGGCTGGTCTTCTTCGTGTTTCGTGCCCGAGTGGTAGAGATCGGTGAGCTTGTTGAAGGTGAGCTTGCCGTCGCCCTTGGCAGGGCCGAGCATGTGAGCCTCAGGGCCGCCGTCAGCGGGAAGATCGGCTAGCTTGCGCATGTGCTCGTATCCAGCCTTGGCGGGATAGCGGTTGCGCAGGCCGCGTCCGCCCGTGATCATCTGCAGTCCGGTGTGGAACATGCCGGCATACATTCCATGCTCGAATCCCTGATGCAGGTTGCGCACTTTCCAGAGTTCTTCTTTGATCCAGCTGGATTCGACTTTTTTCTGGAATGCGCCCAGCATCGCCGCCGAAGGATCATCCTTTGTGAGCGCTTCGAAGGCAGTCTCGGCCGCCAGCATTCCGCTCTTGATCGCCAGGTGAATTCCTTTGAGCCGCGCCGAATTCAGGAAGCCGGCAGAGTCGCCGAGGATCATCCATCCATTGCCTGCCACTGGCGGAATCGCCCACCATCCACCGTAAGGCATCGATTTCGCCCCGTAGCGGATCATCTTGCCGCCTTCGAGCAGCTTCGCGACAAAGGGATGAAGTTTGAATTCCTGCAACACGCGCTGCGGATCGAGCCGCGGGTCGGCGTAGTCGAGTCCGGTCACAAAGCCGAGCGACACGACGTTGTCTTTCGAGCCGTAGATCCACGCTCCGCCGTACTCTTTCGTCGTGAGCGGCCAGCCCATCGTGTAAATCACCTCACCCGCCGCGATGCGCCCCGCCGGGACTTCCCAGAGCTCTTTCACGCCGACGCCGTAGGTTTGCGAGTTGGCGTTTTTCGCGAGATCGAATTTCGAAATGAGTTGTTTGGTTAGCGACCCCCGCGGTCCCTCGGCCAGAATCACAACCTTCGCCTGCACATCGTAGCCGGGCTCGAAGTTGGATTTCTGATGTCCTTCTTTATCGACGCCCTTGTCGTCGGTGCGCACTCCGGTGACGCGGTCGCCCTCGTAGAGAAGTTCCGATCCGGCAAATCCGGTAAAAATCGTGATCCCAGTCTCTTCCACCTTGCTGCCTAGCCACTTCACGAAGCGGTTCAGCGAGATCACATAATTGCCGTGATCCCGCAGGAACGGCGGCGTAATCGGCAGCTTGAACTTGCCTTTCTGGGTGAGGAAGTAGACCGCCTCTTTCGTGACTTCAGCATCGAGCGGCGCGTCTTTTTTAAAGTCGGGCAGCAACTCCTGGATCGACCGCGGATCGAGCAGACGCGCCAGAGAGGCAGTGCTGTCCGATCTCGCGCGCCTTCTCGAGGACGTAGATGTTTTCTTTGCTAAGCTGCGAGTCAGGATGAGCGGCATTGTGCGCGTCGATCAACTGCGCTAGGCGAAGGGCGCAGGCCATGCCGGCGGGCCCGCCGCCGACGATGACCACATCGGCCGGCATCTGGGGACGCTCGACACCTTCGAGAGGTTTGCGAAAAATCAGCATAAGCAACATCTGCCACGGATTGGCACGGATCGCCACGGATTAGATCAAGTGTTGATCCGTGAAAATCCGTGTTGATCCGTGGCCTGTTAGCCTCCCGCCTTTGCCTTCTTCACTTCCTCGATCAGCGGCGGCACGATGTCGAACAAATTGCCGACAATCGCATAATCGGCAATTTCGAAGATCGGGGCTTCTGAATCTTTATTCACCGCGATGATCGTCCGCGATCCTTTCATGCCGACGATATGCTGAATCGCGCCGCTGATGCCGAGCGCCAGATACAGCTTCGGCGCCACGGTTTGCCCTGACGAGCCGATCTGGCGGTCCATCGGCAACCATCCGGAATCGCAAATCGGACGCGACGCCGCAAGATCCCCGCCAAGCGCGTCGGCTAACTGCTTGGCAATCTCGATATTTTTCTGCTCTTTGATTCCCCGACCCACGGCCACGATGATCTCAGCCTGCGTGAGGTCGACCGCCTGCTTGGCTTCTTTGAAAACTTCCTGCGGCTTGTTCCGAATGACGCCGTCAGCAATTTCAACCGCCACTGTCTCAACGGGAGCCGTGCTCGTACTCCGGCCTCCGCCTTATCGCCCCGGAACGCGCCGTTCTGAAATGTGGCGAACCACGGAGCGTCGCTGGTGAAGCTAACGTCCGCCGCCAGCTTGCCCTGGAACATCTGACGCGTGAAAACCAGCTTGCCGCCGTCGTGCTTGAAGCCGATGCAGTCGCTGATGACCGTGCGTCCCATGGCCGTGGCCAGCTTGGGCACAAAGTCGCGCACCTGGTAGGTGTGCGGCATGAGCACGAGTTTGGGCTGCTTCGCCGCGAGGAACTGCTTCAGCGCGGCGGCGAAGGCATCGGGCGTGTACGGTTCGAGCTTCGGTGACTCGACGGCGTACACCTTCGCAACTTTCTTCGCCGCGACTTCGGCGGCGAAAGACGCAGCGCTACCGCCTACAACCGCCGCTTCCAGTGTCCACCCGGTTGCGGCAGCGATGGCCTGGCCGGCAGTAATGGTTTCCCAGGAGACGCGATTCAGTTTCCCCTCGCGCTGTTCGACGACTACTAAGATGGTATCTGCCATGATGAAGTTCTCGGTTCTAAGTAAAATCTCGGGATCGCTAAGAATCACGTAGCGACAGCCGCCTCGGCTGTCCGCCGAGCTTCGCTCGGCCTGGCCGGCTCAAAGCCCCGGCGCCACACAATCACTACAGCACGCGCATTTCATTGCGCAGCTTGTCCACCAGCTTCTTCGCAATCTCTCCCGGCGAACCTTCGATGTGCTCCGTCTTCTTCGTCTTCTGCGGCACATACAGCCGCTCAATCTTTTGCAGATTCTCACCAATCGCCGATTGCACTTCCGCCAGCGCCACCTTCCGCAGCGGCTTGTTCTTCGCCTGCTTGATGCCGATCAGCGTGGCGTAGCGCAACTTGTTAATGCCCGACTGGATGGTCAGCACCGCCGGCGTCGGCATGTCGACGAACTGAAAGTATCCAGCTTCGAGCTCGCGCTTCACCCGGATCCCGCCCTCGGTCTTCTCGATCTGCATAATGATGGTCGCGTGCGGCAGCCCCAGCAACTCGGCCAGGATCACGCCGGTTTGCGCGTAGCCGTAATCGTCGGATTGCAGTCCGGTAAAGATCAGGTCAAACGATTCGTCTTTGATCGCCGCGGCAAACGCCTTGGCGGTGTTGAACGCATCGAGCCCGACGAACTTCGGGTCCTCAAGATGAATCGCGCGGTCCGCACCCTTGGCCAGCGCTTCCCGCAGCACCTGCTGCGCCCTGGCCGGACCGCTGGTAATTACCACGACTTCGCCCTTGTGCTTTTCCCTTTGGCGAAGCGCTTCTTCCAGCGCGTACGCATCCGGCTCGTTAACCTCATATGACACATCCTCGCGGATCCACGCGCCGCTTTCGTTGAGCTTGAGCGGTGCGTCTTTCTGCGGCACCTGCTTCATGCAAACCAGGATTTTCAAGAGAATGACTCCTTCTCCCGATGGCTTTTTGGGAGCCACGAGAAAACCTGTAAGTATAAATGACCGCAGCGCGCGAGTGGAAATGTGCCCTATGTGATCCCAATCACAGACTCAGTCGCCAAACCACGTCAGCATGGCCGAGAGGCTTTATGCCCGACGACAACTTTTCTGCCATGCGCCAGAGCATCCTTGACGGCGCGCCCGACACTGCTTTCAGCCTTGCCCAGCAGGCGGTCTCCTCCGGCATTCCGCCCCTTGACGCCATCAACCACGGCTACGTCCTCGGCATGCACGACGTCGGCGAGCAATTTGCCCGTGGCCAAATGTACCTGCCCGACATGATGGCTTCCGCCGAAGCCATGCGCGCAGCGATGGCCGTCCTCGATCCCGAACTAAAGAAACTGGGCGCGGAACGTCCCATGGCCGGCATCGTGGTGCTGGGCACGACCAAGGGCGACATTCATGAGATTGGCAAAATCCTCGTCGGAACGCTCCTGACCGCGCACGGCTTTCGCGTGCACGATCTGGGCGTCGACGTCGCAGGCGAAAAGTTCGCCGCCAAGGCGCACGAACTCCATGCCGACATCGTTGGCGTCTCGGCGCTCCTGACCACCACGATGCGCAACCAGAAAAGCGTCGTCGAAGCTCTCGAAAAAGCAGGCCTCCGCTCGCAGGTGAAAATTATGGTCGGAGGTGCCCCCGTCACGCGCCGCTGGGCGGAAGAGATCGGCGCCGACGGCTACGCCAAAGATGCCATGAGCGCCGTCGCGCTGGCCCGCGAACTGATGCAACTCAAGACCCAGAGAGCGGTTGTGGAGCCGGTATGAGACCGAAACTCCAACTGCTCGACAATCCGCTCATCGAACGTATTCTCGGCGAAGCCTTCCAACTCATCGAAGACCCGGGCGTTCGGGTCGCTCCCTATGTCGTCGATCTCCTGCGCAGCGCGGGCGTCACCGTGAAAGACGGCGTGGCACACATCCCCGAAGCTCTGGCGCGCCGCTTGCTCGATCTCGCGCCGCGCGGATTTTGCCTCTACGACCGCAGTGGCAAGCCTGCCGTGCGCTATGGCGGCGACGATGTCCACTTCGATCCCGGCTCGTCGTGCCTGAACATTCTCGATCCGGAAACGCAGCAGCCGCGTCCCGCCCTGTCGGCCGATCTTGTGCGGTTGGTGCAGGTCGCCGAAATGCTGCCGCAGTTTGCCGCGCAATCCACGGCCATGGTGTGCAACGACGTTCCGCAGGAAATCGGCGACTGGTACCGTCTGCTGCTCGTGCTCTGGTATTCGGAAAAGCCGGTCGTCACCGGAGCCTTTTCCGCCGCCGAGCCTGCACACCCTGCTGGAGTCTGCTCGCCATCGAAAGTGGAGGCCGCGCCGCGCTGCGTCTGCATCCCCGGGCAATCTTCGATGTCTGCCCTTCGCCCCCGCTGAACTGGTCGGAGTTCGCCTCGCAGAATCTTGTCGACCTGGCCCGCGCCGGCGTCCCGGCGGAAATCGTCAGCATGCCGCTCGCCGGCGCGACCGCTCCGGTGACCCTCGCCGGCTCCGTCGTGCAACACGCCGCCGAATGTATCAGTGGGATTGCGATCCATCAGCTCGCTCAACCCGGAGCCCCCATCGTTTGGGGAGGCGCGCCCGCCATCTTCGACATGCGCACCGGCAAGACTCCCATGGGCGCGATCGAGACCGCCATGCTCGACGTGGGCTGCGCGGAAGTCGGCAAGTTTCTTGGCCTGCCGACCCACGCCTACATGGTCACGGGGGATGGCCGTGTGGTCGACGCGCAAGTTGAAATGGAAAGCGGCATGTCGACCGTGCTCGGCGCGCTGGCCGGAATCAACATGATTTCCGGCGCCGGCATGCTCGATTTTCTGGCCTGTCACTGCATCGAGAAACTAGTGATCGATGCCGAAGCGATTGCCTCGGCGCAGCGCCTGATCGAGGGCATCGATGCGCGCACTGAGTCGCTGGCCCTAGCCATGTTCGCGCAGACCGGACTACGCGGCGATTTTCTGAAACTGAAGGAAACGCGTGCCCTGTTCCGCAAAGAGCAACACTTCCCCTCGGCAGTGATTGATCGCGGCCTTGCCAGCGAAGATGCCATCCCGCCGAGCATCTTCGACCGCGCCCGGCAGCGCGTGGACGAACTACTCTCCGCCTACGAGCGCCATCGTCTGCCACCCGAGCGTGAACAGGAACTGATCGCCTTCGCGCAACGCGAAGGCAAGAAGGTTGGGCTGGAAGGATTGCCGGAGATTCTCAAGCCAGAGTATGCGCACGAACCGGGCCTGATCTAAGTAGCGTCGTTACGGTGAAGCACCTCGAAGGACGCCGCTTCAGCAGCGTGGAAGAGTGGCGCCTCAGTACCGCGCAAAGGAAGAAAAAAAACAACGGCCTTTAGCCCCGGCGCGTCCTAGTCCGTAAACACGACCGACTGCACTCCGGAAATCTCGAACCGCTTCCGGCACCGCATGTTCTTGCACGCCATCAGATCGTCTTTGCGCAGCATGTAAGAGCGGGCCTTGGCGAAGCGGGCGCGATCGCGCTCGTCCGCGCGGCCGGAAAGCTGCCGCTTCTTCGTGCGCACCACCCAGGTCACTTCATATTCCGCCGCCTGGTGGCAATGGGGACAATTCAGCGAAGCAAGTTTCTTCTCCTGCTTCTCGTCGAAAAAATCGCGCTCTTCCATAAGTTCGGAGTCCGGGGGCGTTGCGCTTCAAGCAACTATGAATTATTGCACATTTGACGGGTGCACGATTCTTAAACACCGGCCACCGACCGCTCAGGTTACACTCGTTCCCAGCTCCGGGCAGAACGGGAGATTGGCATGGTCAAAAAGAAAAGACCGAAGCGCTTTCGCGCCGTAACCGCGGTCAAGGAGTTAGCGCGCGAGCGCGTCGGCGCGCCCCCGGCCGGACAGATCGTGGTTGAGAAAAAGAAGAAGCCGGAAAAGCACAAACCCACGCTGGGCAAGCTGCTGGAAGGGCCCGAATGACTCGGACCAAGGACTAGTTAAACGTCACCGTGACGATGCGGCTAGCCGTCATGGTGACCGTGCATGGATTCGTACTACTCGGCGTGTCGCAGCCCAACCAACTTCCAAACACCGATCCCCCAATGGGAGTAGCAGTCAGCATGACCGTGGTGCCGCTTACGAACTGAGCAAGGCACGCCAAAGGACTGGCGCAGCTCAAACCCAGCGGAGAACTTGTGATTGTCCCTGCTCCGTTCCCTGCGAAGGTCACAGTTAAAGCGGGCGAGCCAGCCCCCCCTCCACTGGCCGTAAAGCAAACCACGTTCGCAGTCATGTAGCCGGTCACCAGCGCTCCGGATGACGATATCCCCCCTGAACTGCTGTTTGTGGTCACAGTTGCGGAGATCAGCGTTCCCCCGCACGCCGCGCCGGTTATCGTGAGCAACCCCGCGGAATCCACCGTGGCCATCTGCGGCGTGTTCGATGTCCACGTCACCTGGCTTGTAATGTCCTTGGTCACGGGCGGATGAACGTAAGTCCCCAGCGCCCTGAGCTGCACCTGCGCCCCGGCATTGTCGATCACAGGAGTAGTCGAGGCACCGAAAGTCTCAGAGGCAGGTTGGACAGCAATCGACACCAACTCCTGGCTGTGCCCGCAACTAGACAGAATCAGGAATAGACTGGCAATGAAACCGAGAGCAACAACGCTCAACCACATCCCCTTCATGACAGCTCCTGGATTCCTTTGAAACTGGGACAACGACATCCGGCTAGAGACCGCCAATGTAGTAAACCGCAGGCCAAAAATCAATAGCCGGTGAGGCCCTCACTTCAGCGCTTCACCGCCTCCCCCACAACTTTTGCAAACTCCCTCACATCTTCTTCCGTGGTGTCGAATGAGCACATCCAGCGCACTATGCATTCCTCTTCGACCCAATCGTAAAAAAAGTACCGATCCTTGATGTTCTGGATGGCCTCTCGCGGAATCTGCGCGAAGACGCCGTTGGCTTCTACCTTCCACACAATCTTGATCTGCGGAATCCGCCGCAGTTCCGCCTCCAGCAGCCGCGCCATGCGATTGGCATGCTCGGCGCTGCGCTGCCACAACCCATTGCTGAGCAAAGCCTCGAACTGCGCCGCGATGAAACGCATCTTCGAAGCCAGTTGCATCCCTTGCTTGCGCAGGTAGAGAAAATCCGTACTGAGCTTGCGATTGAAAAAGACCACTGCTTCCCCGCCCATGATCCCATTCTTCGTGCCACCGAAAGAGAGCACATCCACGCCTAGGTCGCGCGTAGCCTGGCGCAGAGTTTGCCCGAGGGAAGCGGCGGCATTGGCAATGCGCGCCCCGTCCACGTGCAGAAACATTTCGTGCTCGTGCGCAAACTGGGCCAGCGCCTGAATCTCTTCCGGCCGGTAGACCGTCCCCATCTCGGTCGATTGCGTGATAGAAATGACGCGAGCTTGCACGTGATGCTGGTCGCCGATGCCGTGATAAGCATGGCGCACCGAGTCGAGTGTGATCTTGCCGTCCTGATGCCGCAGCGGGATCAGTTTGCATCCCGTATGTTTTTCCGGCGCGCCGCACTCGTCCGTATAGATGTGCGCGAATTCGCTGCACAGCACGGCATGGTACGAGCGGTTCAGAGACTGCAAGCTGAGCACATTCGCGCCCGTCCCATTGAAAGTGAAGAATACATCGATCCCCGCACCGAAGTGCTCTTCGAATTTCGCGATGGCGGAGCGCGTAAAAGGATCGTCGCCGTAAGCAACCACGTGTCCCTGGTTGGCGCGCGCGATCGCTTCCAGAACTTCCGCATGCACCCCGGCATTATTGTCGCTGGCAAAGTTGCGAGTGGGCTTGTTCAAAACCTGCGGCATACCGAAACAATGTAGCAGAGTAGCTTGTTGTGGCGCAGCGTGAGCGTCGACCCAATCCATTCTTGTGGCGTCATCCTGACGGAACCGTTCTTCAGGTGGAGGAAGGATCTCGCGCGAAAAGCTACCTTCAAACATTCGCGGATTGGCGCCCACTGCGACGCACGAATTACAATTCCTTTCCTGATTGTGAAGGAGTGCTCGTGAACCTGGAGGTGAGGTCGGTCGTTCGTCGTTCTCTGATTGTCCTTCTTTTTTCTGCTCTCGCCGTCGCCCAAACCGCGGAACAGAAAACAGCGCGCTATCTCGACTCGGTTCGCAACCAGCCCTCCCTGCTGCTGGCCTTTTTGCACGACATGCCCAAGGGCGGCGACCTGCACAACCACCTCGACGGCGCCCTCTACGCGGAAGATCTACTCGATTTTGCCGCCAACGACAATTTCTGCGTGGACCGCACCACTTCGCACCTGATGGGCGCGCCCTGCGATTCCTGCGAGCATTACACGCCCAAACCCGCCGTCCGCTGCGCCTATGACGACCACATCCTTTACAGCCAGATCATTGATGCTTGGTCCATGCGCAATTGGCGCCCCGGAGATGAATCGGGTCACGATCACTTCTTCGCCACCTTCGACAAGTTTGGACCGGCGTCCCACAACCACGTAGCCGAAGGGGTCGCCACTGTCATCAATCGGGCCGCGCGCGAGGGCGTGCAATACATCGAGTTTATGCACACCGCCGACGGCCGCGCCGCGGCTGAACTCGGTATGCGATTGGGATGGGACAGCGACTTCGCCAAAATGCGCGAAACACTTCTGGCCGGCGGCCTGAAAGACATCACCGCCGCCACCAGCAAGACGCTGGAGGAAGACGACGTCCGCGCCCGCACCGAACTGAAATGCGGCACTCCCGACGCCGAACCCGGGTGCGGTGTCACCGTGCGCTATCTCTATCAAGTGCTGCGCGGCCTGCCGCAGGCAGCCGTCTTCGCGCAGATCGTGCTTGGCTTCGAACTCGCCTCGTCCGATCCGCGTTTTGTGGGATTGAACCTCGTCATGCCGGAAGACTGGTACGTTCCCATTCACGATTTCAACCAGCACATGGCGATGCTCGATTACCTCCACAGCGTCTATCCCAAAGTCCACATCAGCCTGCATGCCGGTGAACTCGCAATGGGATTAGTGAAGCCCGAGGATCTCGCGTTTCACATTCGCGCCTCGGTTGAGCGCGGACACGCCGAGCGCATCGGCCACGGCGTTGACGTGATGCTGGAGAAAGATCCTATCGCCCTGATGAAAGAGATGGCCGCGCGCAATGTGCTGGTCGAAATCAATTTGACTTCGAACGATCAGATTCTCGGCGTCAGCGGCGACGACCATCCCCTGCCCGTCTACATGAAGTACGGCGTCCCGGTTGCGATTTCCACCGACGACGAAGGTGTAGCCCGCTCTGACATGACGCACGAATATCTGCGCGCCGTCGAGGGCTATCGCCTGGCATACCGGGAACTGAAGCGCATGACGCGGCAAAGCCTCGAGCACAGCTTCCTCCCGGGCCAAAGTCTGTGGGCCGAAACGAAGAACGCATTTCGTCCGGTTGCCGCCTGCACGTCCGACTTCGCGAGAAAACCAACGCACGCCTGCACGGAGTTCCTGGCAGCGAACGAGCGCGCTCGGGAACAATGGAAGCTTGAGAACGAGTTCGCGAGGTTCGAAAAAAAATTCTGAACTTAACCCTGGAAGAGCGACTCTTCGGAGCCGCGTTAGTGGAAGAGCGGCCCTTGAGGGCTACGTTAAGCGGACAAAATTAAATCCGGGCTTTAGCCCGCTCGTCGACTTTCGAACGAATATAATTCCGCTAACCCTGCACCGATGCCCCGCAAACGCACCCTAATCCCGTCGCCACTCGCCTGGTCTCCACGCGCAGAACCGGTCCCGCATCCCCCGCTCCCGGTGCTGGCCGAACGCGGAGGCACCCAACTCCGCACGCCCTTGCCCGTAGCCATCATCGACACTCGCGAACAGAATCCGCTTTCTTTCCGCCGCTTTCGCGGTTGGTTCGCTGACATCGAGGAACGTGCCCTGCCGCTCGGTGACTATTCCGTCAGTGGCATGGAAGACTCCTGTGTCGTCGAGCGCAAGGATCTCGCCGACCTCATCAGTTCGTTCACCTCCAATCGCACCGTGTTCATCAATCGCCTGCGCCGCATGAGCGATCTTCCCCACAGCCTGCTCGTGATCACGGCGTCGTTGACCGAGATCAAATCCGAATATCCCTACCGTTGCGCCAATCCCAACCGCATTACGCAATCTCTCATAGCCGTGCTGGCCGGCCTACGCCTGCCTTTCATCTGCACCGAAACTCACGAACTCGGCGAAGAGATCGTCGCTTCCTACCTCTATCAGACATTTCTGTATGATTGGCTGGAACGCAACGGCCACGGCCGTCTTCTGGCCGACGGTGACCTGTAACGTCCGAATGCCGGATCTCGGAATGCCCGATCTCAGAATGAAGGATCACTTTCAACTTGCTGAAGTGGCTGCGCAATTTATCCTGACGCGAACTCCTCTGCGCCCCAAGATTGGCCTAGTCCTCGGCTCCGGCCTCGGCGCCTTCGCCGATTCGCTCACCGCCGCGACCCGCGTCCCCTACGCTGACATTCCCAGTTTCCCGCGCTCGACCGCCATCGGACATGCCGGCCAAATGGTCCTCGGCAACGCCGGCAGCGTGCCCGTCGCCGCCATGCAAGGCCGCGCGCATCTTTATGAAGGATATTCGGCGCAGGAAGTCACGTTTCCCATGCGCGTCTTCGGACGCATGGGAATTCGCGCCATGATCGTCACCAATGCCGCCGGCGGCATCAATCTCAGCTACTCGCAAGGCGCGCTGGTCCTGATCCGCGACCACATCAATCTCCAGGGAAACAATCCGCTGGTCGGCCCGAACGACGACCGCTTCGGCGTCCGCTTCCCCGACATGACCCAGGCCTATGCGCGTGACTATCGCCAGATCGCACGCGAGGAAGCCGTCAAACTGAGCATCCCGCTGCACGAGGGTATCTACGCCGCCCTGCTCGGCCCAAGCTACGAAACGCCAGCGGAGATCGAATATCTGCGGCGCATCGGGGCCGACCTGGTCGGCATGTCGACGGTGGCTGAAGTGATCGCGGCGCGCCACATGGAAATGAAAGTCCTCGCAATTTCCTGCGTAACCAACATGGCCGCAGGAATCCTCGACCAACCGCTCTCGCACGCCGAAGTAATGGGAACCGGTGAGCGCGTCAAAACCACATTCGAATCGCTCCTGCGCGCAGTCTTACCGCACGTAGCCAAGGATGCTGGTTAGCACCTCAGTTCATGTGGCGACAGCCGCCTCGGCTGTCCCGCGTGGGCGAACCGGCGCGCGGCACGGATCAAAACCGGCAAGGACTCAAACCTACTTCCCCGCCCGTGGAATAAAAAGCGCCGCCGGAGGCCTAATCCCATAAGTCGCCGCAAAACTATTCTGATTCACCGCCAGCCCCAGATGCCCCCTGGAATCGATGTAAAGCACGGGCTCATTCAGCGGCACATCGCTAAAGGTTTTTACAAATTTCAATTTCATCTCTTTCCCGCCAACCGTTACCGGAACCACCTGCCCGCGCTGATATCCAAGCTTCAGAAAATCGTTCGCATCAATATTAGTAACCAGATTTCCGAACGGCCCGTCCGTCGCAATCACCGTGGCATTTAGCCCCCGGTCATCGAGCCTAGCCGCCTTCAACTCCAAACGAACGAGGTCCTTCACCGCCATCTCCGGACCAACCTTCGTCCAGTCGTCGCCGCGCGCCATGTGCGCCCCCACCGGAGAAAAAATGTCGCGCCCATGAAACGTGGAAGAGAGCTTGCTCCCAATCATCCACTCCGAATTCGTAATCTCGCGAACGCTTTCGATACCATCGCGCTGCTCGACCAGCGTCAGCAGTCCGTTATCCGGCAGCACAAAATATTGCCCACGCTTCGATCGCGCCACGATCGCCTTCCGCATGCTGCCCACCGTCGGGTCCACCACCACCACGAAAACCGTGCCCGCGGGAAAATACGGGGTCGCCCCAAACAGAAAGCGCGCCCCATCCAGAATGGAGAATGGCGTAACTTCGTGCGTCAGATCGACGATCCGCACCTCGGGCATAATGCTGTACATCACGCCACGACAGATCGCGACCGAGTCATCGACCACACCAAAATCCGTCATGAACACAATTGTTGGCGGATACTTCTGGGCGGGCTCACTTGCCGCGCACGACAGCGCCGAAGCGGCCACCACAAGAAAAAACACTACGGCGAGGACGGCCGCCCGCCGCAGCGGAGGGCTCCAACTGCTCTGCAGTGAAATCATGGGGCCACAATTCTAACCAAGAGAAACACAAACGGAAAGCACTGCGCACGCCCCAATCAGTCCTCGTTCTATAATGCTGGAAGCCAAATTCCGGAGGCTCTCATGTCGCAAGTTATCCCCGAGAAGTACCGCGATCTGTTTCAGAAGCGGGCCTTTGCCAGCCTGGGGACGTTAATGCCCGACGGCCGCCCGCAAGTCACGCCCGTGTGGTGTGACTTTGACGGCGAGCACGTGATCTTTAACTCCGCCAAGGGACGCCAGAAAGACCGCAACGTCCGCCGCGATCCCCGTGTCTCGCTTGCCATCATCGATCCCGAAAATCCCTACCGCTATCTCGAAATTCGCGGCCGCGTGGTCGAGATCACCGAAGATGGCGCCGACGAGCACATCAACAAACTGGCCAAGAAGTATCTGGGCGTGGACAAATATCCCTACGCCCAACCCAGCGAGGTCCGCGTGCTCTACAAGATCAAGCCCGAGCACACCACGGTGATGGGATAGTCGAATCGTAGAGATGTAGCTTGCAAGCCATCGTGGAAGAGCGGCGCTTCAGCGCCGCGCTCATCGCGAAAGAAGAATCGGGCTTTAGCCCCCGTCGCAAGGAGTCGCGATCCAGACCCATAACCTCTGCTTCCTCGGCTTCGGCAATGTCAACCAAACGCTGGTCCGCCTGCTCGCGGACCGCGAAACCGAACTCCGCGATCGCCACGGCATCTCGTACCGTATCACGGGAGTCGCCTCTCGCCGCCTGGGATGGATCGCCGATCCGAATGGCCTTGATCCGACTTTACGTGGCGCCCTCGCCCGCGAAAAGCCGGAAGCCGCTCCGGACTTTCGCGCCAGCCAAACCACTCCACAAAATGTTCGCGAATGGCTAGCTGCCGCCCACGCCGACGTCCTCTTCGAAGCCACTTCCCTCAACGTCCAGGACGGCCAGCCCGCCGTCGACCACATCTGCGCCGCCCTCGAGCACGGAGCCCACGCCATCACCGCCAACAAAGGCCCCATCGTTCATGCCTACCGCGAGCTGCGCGACTTGGCTGCGGCGCGAGGCAAACGATTCCTCTTCGAATCCACGGTGATGGACGGCGTCCCCATCTTCTCTTTATTCGACCAGATGCCAGCGATTCATCTGCAGGGCTTCCACGGAATTCTTAACTCGACAACCAACGTGATCCTGAGTGAAATGGAGCGGGGCCTCACCTTCGACGAAGCGCTGAACAAAGCGCAGTCCCTCGGCGTCGCCGAAACCGACGCCACCCACGACATCGACGGCTGGGACGCCGCCGTCAAAACCGCCGCCCTGATCACCGTGCTCATGGATGTCCCGTTGCGGGTCGAAGACATCCAGCGCGAAGGAATCCGTGACCTGAGCGCTCAAGCAGTGCGAAACGCGCGCAGAGATGGCTGGCCCTACAAGCTCGTGTGCCGAGCGAAACGGCTGGCGATTGGCGTTGAAGCCAAAGTCGGGCCAGAGAAGGTATTGATCAGCCAGCCGATGGGAACGATTAATGGCACATCGTCGTATGTCTGCTTCAACACAGATATCTTTCCCGAACTCGCAATCACCGAAGAAAATCCCGGCCTGTACGCGACGGCGTACGGCCTGCTCGCAGATTTTGTGCGGGCGGTGAAATAATGTGGTCTGCGTTGGCTTGCGAGCGGTCGAACAATCGGGTCTGCGTTGGCTTCGTGGAAGGGCACGGCTTAAGCCGTGCCGTAAGCGCCGAAAATGACGCGGGCTTTAGCCCCTGAGGGCAATTGCTACAATTGCGGAGGTGAGGGAGTCGCGGAATCATGGCGACCAATCTCGTGATAAAAGTAAGAAATGCCGTCAACTGAAATCCTCGCCAGTGCCCTCGACCTCCGATGGGTCCGCTCCCAGTTTCCCTCGCTCTGCCAGACCATCAACGGCCACCCCGCAGCCTTTCTCGACGGCCCCGGTGGAACGCAAGTTCCGCAGCGCGTCATCGACGCCATCGCCGCCTACCTGCGCCGCGACAACGCCAACACCGGAGGAGCCTACGCCACCAGCCGCCGCACCGACGCCATGATCGCCGAAGCGCGCAGCGCCATGGCCGACTTCCTGCACTGCGGGGCCGACGAAGTCGCCTTCGGTCCGAACATGACGACGCTGACGTACGCCATGAGCCGCGCGATTGGCCGCGATCTCAAACCGGGAGACGAAATCGTAGTCACGCGCCTCGATCACGACGCCAACGTTTCTCCCTGGCTCGCCACGGCCGAGGATCGGGGCCTCACCGTCCGCTGGGCCGAAATCCACGACGAAGACTGCGCGCTAGACATGGCCGACCTCTCCTCCAAGATCAACGCGAAGACCAAGCTTGTAGCCGTCGGATACGCCTCCAATGCCGTTGGCACCGTCAATCCCGTAAAGGAAATCGTCCGCCTCGCCCACGCCGCCGGCGCCCTCGCCTACATCGACGCCGTGCACTACGGTCCCCACGGCCTGATCGACGTCGCCGCGCTCGATTGCGATTTTCTGGTGTGCTCGACCTACAAGTTCTTCGGCCCGCACATGGGCGTGCTCTTCGGCAAGCGCGAGCATCTCAAGCGCCTGCGTCCTTACAAAGTTCGTCCCAACACGAACGCAATTCCCAATTGCTGGGAGTGGGGCACGCTCAACCACGAATGCATCGCCGGCATCGCCGCCTGCGTGGAATACATCGCCGACGTTGGCCGCCGCGCCCGCCCCGAAGTTGCCACACGCCGCGCAGCCATCGAAGCCGCCTACGCAGCCATCCACGAACACGAGCGCGCCCTGCTCGAACGAATGATCGCCGGCCTGCTCCAAATTCCCGTGCTCAAAATCTACGGCATCACGGATTCCGCCCGCTTCCACGAGCGTTGCGCCACGTTGGCCGTGAGAAGCGACGGCCACACGCCGCTCGAACTCGCGACCAAACTCGGCGACCGCGGCTTCTTCACCTGGGACGGCAACTACTACGCTCTGAACCTGACCGAGCATCTCGACGTCGAAAAGTCCGGCGGCTTCCTGCGCATCGGCTTGGTGCATTACAACACGGTAGGTGAGGTGGACCGCCTGCTGGCAGCCCTCCGGGAGATAGTGGAAGCGAAGTGAAACGCCAGACAGACCGAACACTCTCTGAGAAAGGGTTTCAGAAAAAGTTCTGAGAGCCGCTGAGGAATGGCCTTCTCAGAGAGCGCCGAAGGCTCTCCTGAAAATAGCCCGCCACTTGAAGTGGCTGGTTCTCACACTAAACGAAGTCTCGTGCCGTAGGCACGGCTGAAGGTGTGCGACAGACCTACAAGTTTCCCATGATCTTCTTGCCGATTTCCGCCCCCCGCGTTCGCGCGTCGGGCACCCACGTCGTTTCCATATAGATCATCGCATCCCCCTTCAGCAAATAGAAGGCATGCCCGAACGACCCAATCATCGCGTGATCGCCTACCCCGGGCACCTCTTCGAACCCGGGCACAACCGACTCCGCCAGACGCGCGCCGGACCAACTATTCCGCCCGGAATCGCGCTGCACTGTGAAAGCAAACACCCGCCCATCTTGCACAGGCTGGGTTAATCCCAGGGTCTTAACGATGCCCTCCATCTGGTTCGTATCCTTGAGTAAAGCCCCGAGGTTGTCGTCCTTGGGACCCGGCCGGTTGTTCACCGCTTCCGTCTGCCGACGCGCCTGCTCGGCCGCCATCCGCTGCAGTTGCGCGAATGCCTGAGGATTGGTGTAGTACGCGCATCCCGGGGTGGAACCTTCCACGATTTCCGCGCTCTTCTCCACGGTCACTCCCAGCACCTGCTGCAACTCCTCCGTCGAGAGCAGGCGGCAGCTGTCGCCCTTCTCCACTTTGATTGGCTCGCTGGATCCGCCCGTCACCGCAGAGCTGTACGCCGTTACTTTGTGCTTCACCCAGTACACGCCGTAAACGCCCGCCCCGACGGCAATGACAAATAGAAGCAACAAGACCCCGCCCACAATCGCCAGTACCTTCCCCAGCCCCGAGTTCTTCGCCGCTCCCGCGCTTTGGCTTGCAGGCTGAACTGCACCCTGAACCGGAGAAGGCGGCGCGTACGGTGCAACAGGCTGCGCAGTGGAAGCTCCCGGCAACACCGCCCGCGCACCACACTTATTGCAAAATGCGCCTGTCATTGGCGCCCCACAACTCACACAAAATCCCGGCATAAATCCTCCTTGCCAGATGCATTGCCTCCGGAGTTTAGCGTCCCCAACCTAAAGTGCGCCCGGGGGCGCTACAAGGGCCATCATTTTACTCTTGTCGGGATCGGCTTCAAGGGGAATTTACCTCCACAAACACGACAGCCCGGGACACATCCCGGGCTGCAAAAACCCAATCCCTCACGCCGCCGGGCGCGGGATCTGCGACAGTTCTGGTCCATCCTTTACGGCCAGCGCTTGGAGGTGTCTTCCCATCCGGCAGCCCGCACGGGTTGCGGCGCAGGAATCGAGGGCGGTGCTGGAACGGAAATGCGAGCAGTCGGCTGCGGTCCATTGACCGCAGTGGCCAACGCAGGCTTCCCCATGTCCGACGCCATCTCTTTTTCTTCGGAGAGCAGTGGGGCCACCAGCCGCAGGGCCTCCACTTCCTTTTCCAGGCGGGTCAGTTCCATCTCTTTCTGCCGCAGTACCTCATAGACATTCTTCATGACCATGGCACCTACTGGTTGCGTTGTAGTTTGCAACGCTTCTTCGCACTTTATCAGACCTGCCTGTGTTGTCAAGGGTTTAAGCGGCTGAGATTGTGCGGGACTTGGTGCGGAACGACTCGCTTAACGCAGTAGAAAGAACACCGCAACCACAACGCCGACCACTACTAGAAGTACTCCCATGACATACTTGTTCGCCAAGAGCCATGATTGTGAGGGCTCAAGTCCTGCGCTCAAGACGAAATCCGCGGATGAATTCCCCAAGGCCTTTGGCGCGGGCACGGATGCCGTTTGAAGCGCAGGAGGATTGGCGGCCGACGGCGCAGGCAGCAACTGGCCCGTGCCTTCTTTCGGCTCCTTCACCGCCGCTAGCCCCCCACCGCCCGCCGTCGAAACCGCACCCGCCGAGGCGGCGCGCTGCATTGACGGAGCAGGAACGCTAGCCGCAACCGATTGGGCCGCAGCCGCAAATGTCCGCACTTCCGCCTTAGGCGCCGCAGCAACCGGCACGGCTGATGCCGGACCTGCAACCTGCCGGGGCGCGCCCGACTGCGGCACCTTCAGCTCCCCCCGCCACTTCTTCTCTTCACACTCCACACAAAGCACCCGGCCGGCAGAAACTGGAAAGCCACACGCCTCGCACTTGCGCAGGCTCCGCAACACCGGTGGAACATGACTCCGGTCGACTTCTTCCGGCCTCGCGGCATCGGCCGCAGGATTCCGTGCAGCCGACCAAAACAATGATTTCTTCGCCGGCGCGGTTTCCGCAGAAGGCGCGGTCAGAGGCTCCGCCGACGTGGAAGAGGCCTGCCGGGCCACGGCAATATTTTCGGCGACCGTTGCCTGAGGCGGTGCCGCCGCGGCCGCGACCGTCCCGCCGACAATGGGTGCCCCATCCTCTAGCGGCTTTTGCGAGAGAGCCTGCCCTGAGCTTGTCGAAGGGGTGGAGATTTTCTCTTTCAAGGGTTCGGGCGCGGCTTCAGCATTCGCTAAGAGATCCCCAGTTCGAGGCCGCGGCGCTTCCGCTGCTGTGATTCTCTTTTCCACCAGGGCTTCAGCCGCTGCAACGTCCAACCCCGGTTTTCCAACACTCTCTTCGGCCGTAACTGCCAGCACCGGCTCTTGCTCTTCCAGAATAACTTCTTCCTCTTCGAGACTAACCTCTTCCAAAACCAAATCTTCCAGGACTTGTTCGTTCAGTGCCTGATCTTGCAGCGGATCAGCCTGCCCAACTCCTGGCGCGGACATCTCGCTCATCCTCAGCCGCTCCGGCAGCTTCTCCGTGGCCTCGGCCAGCCGGACCGCCGTTTCCACCATTTCACTCAGCCGTTGCACCGCCGAGAGATCGCGCTCGCCGAAGGCATTCACCTTCCCGGAAAAAAGTTCAAAGACGCCTAGCACTTCGTCGTCATTCACCACCGGCATCACCACCACCGAGGCAATTCCCAGTTGGCGGCACACTTCGCGATTCACCCGCACGTCGCGCTCGGCATCGTCACAGCGCAACGGCTGGCGCGTGCGCACGCTTTCGCCCGAGAGTCCGAACTCAGTGGAAAGCAGCGCCCCCAACTCCGGCGCGTTCGATCCCGTGCTGGCGCGGCATAGCATGTCCTTCTTACCATTGCGACGCAGGGCAATCGCAGCTCCAGTGGCGCCCGTAATGTACTGCGCCCGGTCGGCGAGTAACTGCAAGGCCGCGTCAAGATCGCGGCGCGCTATTTCGGCCAACGAATGTCCTCCATCCTCTCCGGGAAAACGCACATTGGAAGCAAGATCGGTTGAAGCAGGAGTGGCCGTCGCCGACGACGCGTATTCTCGACTAGGGGAAGGTTGCATGACCCATACCGACATCCTTCTTAGAGCTACACTGAAGCTGGGGCGCAATCTTCCCGCCTCAAACTCACCTAAGCTATAAGGATGCCGTAATTGGAGTCTCGCTCGGAGAGCGCGAGGTGTCAAGAAATTCCCCGCGCGGAAGTACTAGGCCAAAAGTGCACCCAAAAGGCACTCCGTATTCGGCATTCGGCATTCAGCCTTCGGACGAACAATTCGTCGGTGGCTGAATGCTAAGTGCTGAATGCCGAGTGCTTACGCTTTCCGCCGCCGCAGTGCCGACTGCGCCAGACCGTTCGCCTCAGCATTGTTTTCCCGCGGCACGTGCGAGATGGAAAACTTCAGCGCTCGCGCCAGCTTGCGACAGGTCCAGTGCAAAGAATAGAGCCGCGGGCTGCGGCAGACGTATTGCCCCGTCATCTGCCTCACCATCACTTCCGAGTCGGAGTACACGTGGAGCTTTTGGGCCTTGAGCGACACTGCGTACTGCAAGGCTTCCATCAGCGCAGCATACTCAGCCACGTTATTGTCCTGGTGGCCAATCCACTTCGCGATGCGAACGGGACCGTTGGCACAACCGCTGATCACGACTCCAATGCCCGAGGGCCCCGGATTCCCCAGGCAACCCCCGTCCACATAAGCCACGAGTTCAAACATCAGTTCTTTCCGTCGCTCTCTGCAAGATGCGCTCATCTCGAGTCATCGTCAAGATGATATTTCGGTTCACTTTCAGCGTTTTGCAGTGCGCCCCAATACTGTGCACCGAATGTGCAAAAAGCGGATCAACCCGACGCGCCTGTGGATAACTTCCAGCCTTGCAACCATTTGCATTATTCGTTATGCACAGCTTTGCAAAGAGCTATTGCACCAAAAGTTTGCGTTGACTTTTCTTGGCGCTCTGCGTAAGGTTGGTGGCGTCGACGGTCGAAAGGGTTGGCACAATAATACTGAGCCAGTCCAAAGTAGACTGAGTGATTAGCCGGGCGGGGCGACCCGTCAGGCGACCAGACCTGAAAAAACCGACGGCTCTGCGAGGGGCAGTTGGGGTTTGGAACTGCGAAAGCAGTGATCGCATCAAGGGGTCGTGACGGTACATGTCTCCACGTTGTTGGCTCCCTCGCAGGAGCTGACGGCTAGAGCATAACCAATGTCACGGCCCTTTCAATTTTTACCAGCGATTTTCTTCCCGCCGAATCTTCTCAGCAAATTTCATCGCGTTTCTGGCTCACCGCCCTGCTGACTCTGATATGCTTTCACGCCTGTCACGAGGATCTTTCTTTCCGAGGTTCAAGTCTTTGATGCCACGTCTGCTCTTAGCTCTGGCGCTAATCCTTTCCTCCGCCAGTACTACCCTTCAGTCTCAAGAGCCGAAAAAGTCGGCCGAGGGGCACTACATGTTCGCGTGGGCTGGGGATGTCGCCAAAAAAGGCAACGACTTTCTCGCGGTAATCGATGCCGACCCTTCATCGCCCTTGTACGGACATCTGGTGACCACTCTCGCCACCGACCAGAAGACGATGCTCGTGCATCACACTGAATACACCATGCCCGCAAGCGGCATGCTCTTTGCCAACGATCACTATGCCGGCCGCACCTTCATCTTTGACGTTCGCGACCCCCTCCATCCAAAGATTGCCACCTCCTTTACCGACATGGCGGGCTTCATGCATCCGCACTCCTACCTGCGGCTGCCCAACGGACATGTTCTTGCCACCTTCCAGCACTCCCACCACGGAACGAGCGAAGACTCTCTGGGCAAAAGCGGCGGCTTGGTCGAGATTGACGACACGGGCAAAGTGATTCGCTCCGCCAGCAGCGCCGACCCGGCCTTCCCAGAGGCACTCCTGACGCCTTACAGCCTGGTCATCCTTCCAGAATTTGATCGCATCGTGTCCACCAATTCCGCGATGCACGAGGAAGATCTTTTTCGCGGTCTGACCTATCAGCTGTGGCGTCTCTCCGATCTCAAGCTGCTCAAGACCGCGTACTTCGATCAGGGAAACAATCACTATGCCCAGATCAGCCCGGAAGAACCGCGTCTCGGTCCCGATGGATCGATCTTCGTTCAAACCCTGGCGTGCGGGATCGAGCGCATCACAGGCGTGAACATAGACGAACCGACGTCGCAGTTGGTCTATACCTTTCCTGGCTCTTTCTGCGGCGTTCCCACGATCATTGGGCACTACCTGATTCAGAGCGTCCCCGCGACTCATAGCGTGATCGTGCTCGACATTGCGAATGCGGCGAAGCCCGTCGAAGTCTCCCGCGTGAAGCTCGGCGACACCTACGAACCGCACTGGACGGGCTGGGACCCAAGAACTCAGCGCGTAGTGGTGACCGGCTCGGAGCCTCGCCTGTACCTGCTGAAGCTCGATTTGGCAACTGGCGCCCTCTCCACCGATAAAGCCTTCCATGACAACGACGGAAAGGCTGGTTTCGACTTCGCCGACCGGGAGTGGCCGCAGGGTTGGAAGGGATCGGGCCGGCCTCACGGGGTCGTTTTCTCGCGCTGAGATGGGAGACTTGACGCAGTCTCGGGTGCTGCCAACCCTGCAAGAAAATCGTTTTACTAAATCGCCCCTTCCTGTGGGATAATTCCTCCCCGTAAGCACTCCGCGCCGGCGCGCGCGCTGTCACGGACGCAGTGAAATCCAAAGTGGAGAATCTCATGGCTAAGAATCCCCTGACTCGTCGTCAATTCATCCACATCGGCACTGGCGCCATCGCCGCCACTACGGTCGCTAAAACTGTTCTGCAGCCCCACTTGCTCTCCGCGAGAGCTCGCCCCGTCGCTCCCAGCGATACCATTCGCTTCGCCTCGATCGGCACCGGCATTCGCGGATGCGAACACCTCCAGGCTTCTCTCGACGTGCCCGGCATTCAGTGCGTGGCCGTGTGCGACCTGTATGACAGCCGCCACACCGCCGCCCAGGAAGCGGTCAAAAATCCCAACGTCCCAGCCACCCGCGATTATCGCTCCATTCTCGATCGCAAAGATGTCGACTCCGTCCTCATCGCCACCATGGACCACCAACATCGCCACATTTTCGAAGACGCCTGCGCTGCCGGCAAAGACGTCTACTGCGAGAAGCCCATGTCGCACACCGTCGAAGACGGATTTTCCATGGTCGAAGCCGCTCACAAACACAATCGCATGGTCGCGGTCGGCAGCCAGCGTGTCAGTTCCGTCCTCTATGCCAAAGCCAAAGAGATTTACGATTCCGGCAAACTGGGCGAGGTCTTCTCCATCAACGCTTACTGGGACCGCAATTCTCCCAGCGGCGCCTGGGTCTATCCTATTCCCCCTGACGCCAGCGAAAAAACCATCGACTGGAAAGCTTTCCTCTACAACGCTCCCACGCGCTCCTTTGATCCTGTCCGCTTCTTCCGCTGGCGCTGCTTTACCGATTACGGCGAAGGCCTGGGCGGCGACCTCTTCGTCCATCTCATTTCCGGAATCCACTTCATCACCGGCACAACCGAGCCCGCCCAGCGTGCCCAATCCTCGGGAGGTCTCTACCATTTCAAGGATGGCCGCGAGTTCCCCGACCTGATCGAAACTCTCTACGACTATCCCAATTTCCGCGTCACCCTGCGCTGCAACCTGAACAATGACGGCGGCGAGTTCATCGGCTTCTACGGCACCAAGGGCACCATGATCATCAAAGACTCGACCCTCGCCTACACCCCGCAGGACACCCGTCCCGAGCCCGAAGGCTATTCGATTTTCGGCTGGCCCAAGGCGCTACGCGATCAGTATCTGGAAAAGTGGCACGATGATCATCCCATTCCTGCACCCCTGACCCAGAAAGTTGACGACGAGGGCGAATCCTACTCGACGCCTCCGGGCTACAGCGACACTGTCGATCACCAGGCCAACTTCTACAACGCCGTCCGCACCCGGAAACCGGTCGTCGAGAACGAAGTTTTCGGCAACTACGCCGCCATCGGCTGCCACCTGGCGAACTTCGCCTACTTCAACAAATCAATCGCCGTCTGGGATCCATCCGCCAAAAAGATAGTAAAAGGCTAAAACGCCCACGTAGGGACAGCCTCCTCGGCTGTCCCTTTTTCGCTGCGAAACTTTGTCTTCCCGACCGCCGCGTGCCCTTCCGAATGGAAGGGTACGCGGAGTAGAGGCCTGTTTCAGATTTTCCAGTCTCCGAACGGCGCTGCTCGCGGTTTCCGAATGCTCCGATCTCGAAGAGTATATTTGGCCTCGCAAGGCGTCCAGCCTTCTTACGGCGCTCGTTGCTCGAAGGAGCGACTATGAACGACCAGGAACTGGTGGAACGTGCCAAGGACGCTGTCCGCAAGGAAGTAGATGACATAGATGAACTCCGCAAGGGGCCAATAATGATGATTTTATCGGCCGCGATCTTGTGCTTATCTATGTCACATACAAACCGGACCAGGAGGGCGAAAAGAAAAAAGAAGAGGACCTCTCGGACGACTTTTATGTCCATTTTGTCGGCGCCGCAACCTACGTTTATGAATACCCGATCGATGTGTACCGCGCCGTCGCAGCTTATCGACCATCCTTCTGGCACATCCTAATCGCCTCGGGGACAATCCCGGGCCTGATCGCGGTACTCGTTACGATCACTATCTGTTACCTGGCACTCGCCGGTCAGTCGGAAAAAATCCCACAGGTCCTAGGTGCCGCACTAACGACAATACTTGGCTTCTACTTTGGTAGTCGCGTCGGCCAACGATAACTGACGTGCACCCTTTGGCCCCGAGACTAACAATCACTTCTTCGCCGGCAAATATTTCTTCTCGATCGAAGCCACCACTACATAATTCGGATCGACCATCTCGTTCAAATGAATCTTCGCTACCTTGGACAGCAGTTCATAAGCGTCCAGCTCCGACAACCCGTAGTCCTTGTGGATCCAATGCACCAGTTCTGTAAAGGCAATCCGCACCGCGTCATCCACCGGTCGGTACGCCCCCACGGTCATAATCGCGTCATCGTTCTCAAATTGCGGCCAGCTGATCGTGCGCCCTTTGATCACGCTCAGCTGCACCCGCGCTTTCAGCGGAACTTCGATCGCCGTGCCCGCGACTTCGCCATCACCCATAGCGGCGTGCCCATCGCCGATGTAGAACAGTCCTCCCTTCACATTTACCGGGAAGTAAACCGTGTTCCCGACGCTGGCCTCGGGCGAATCCATATTCCCTCCGAACTCCGCCGGTACCACCGAGCTGCGCGCCTCGCCATTCGCCGGAGCCACGCCAATACATCCAAAGAAGGGATGCATCGGAATCTTCACCGAGAAATCGGAGTCCAGCGCCTTGAACGTCGCCGTGTTCGCCGCATGATCGATGTGATAAAACCACACCCGCTCCGGCAATGGCGCATGCAACATCGGCGTGTAGTTCGTCTCATTGATCGCCCCGAATCCCGGCGCAAACGCCCCCACGCCCGTATCTCCGTCCACCTGCAAGTCGAGAATCTTCACCGCCAGCGTGTCTCCTGGCTCCGCGCCCTCCACATAAAACGGTCCCGCCAGCGGATTATCCCCCGTCGCCATCCTGAGCGTGTCGCCCGCCTTCTTCAGCCCGTTGCCAAAGCAGTCGAGCGTATTCGTGTCCAGAATGTCCCCCGACTTCAAACGCAGAACCGGCTCAGCCGTAGCGAAAAGATATTTCACATTGGCATTGGTGGTGGTGTAGTGCACCACGTTCTGTGCCAGAGCTGAACCTGTCAGCAGCACGACCGCAAGAATGCGAGCGATCACGGACCCTCCCAAAAATTTCACGTGTCAGATGTCAGACGTTGCCGTGATTGTAATAGAACAGCTGGGGTGCCCCACCCTTGTCGCGTTTTTTGCGACAGAGTGGGAAATTTGACTTTTGACTTTTGACTTGTGACTTGTGACTTTTGACTTGTGACTTGTGCTTTTGCACGTGCTTTTGCACTTTTGACTTTTGACTTTGCCTCCGACTCTGACTAGGTTCCTTCAGATTACGAAGCACGACAACCGATGCACACCGATCACATGTAGTATTCCCCTGCCCTCTGTGGCGCCTAATCATGCATGATTTCCCCTGCTCTGATATCATCCCCACCCGGGCCCCCCAATTCACTTCTCGACTAGGAGTCCACCATGTCGAATTTTTCCTTTGGCCCTTCGCCCATCGCATTCCGCCTCCACATTCTCCGCGCCGCGCTCTGTCTGTTGGCGGCGTGCGCAAGTACGTCCGTATTGCAAGCGCAGTCTGCCCCGCCGCCCACCGAGCGCCACGACGTCACCGAAGTCTTCTACGGCCAGAGCGTGACCGATCCCTATCGCTGGCTCGAGAACTGGCGCGAGGGAAACGGCGCCGCCTGGCTCAAGGAGCAAGATACCTACACCCGTTCCGCCCTGAACAGCATCCCCGGC
Source organism: uncultured Acidobacteriaceae bacterium (assembly GCA_963707205.1). Lineage (GTDB taxonomy): Bacteria > Acidobacteriota > Terriglobia > Terriglobales > Acidobacteriaceae > Sulfotelmatobacter. The sequence continues at coordinate 232,800 of CAVPQE010000028.1, read as the reverse complement.
CGCGAAAAATTTCTCGCCCGCGTGAAGGCCCTCGACACCGCCAGCACTCATGTGCGTAATGCGCAGATATGGGGAGGCAAGCTCTTCTACCTCAAAGCCGATCCGGGCGCAGACAACGTAAAGCTCTATGTGAAAAGCGGAAACGCACCTGAGCGCCTGCTGCTCGATCCCGAACTGCTCACCAAAGACGGCGTCCACTCTTCCATCGACTATTTTCAGCCCTCGCTCGACGGTGCCCTCGTCGCCTACGGAATCTCTCCCGGCGGCTCGGAAGATAGCGTAATTCACATTCTCCAGACGGACACGGGAAAGCAGTTGCCCGATGCCATCGACCGCGCCCGCTTTGGCGGCGTACAGTGGCTGCCGGGCGACAAATCCTTCGTCTACAACCGCCTGCAGAAGCTAACGCCCGACATGCCGCGCACCGCCTTCGAGCAGCGCAGCCGCGTTTACGTTCATGAACTCGGTCACCAGGATCCCGAGCAAGATCGCTTTATTTTCGGATGGAACTATTCTTCCGATCTGAAGATCGACGATAACGATCTCAGCTTCGTCACCTATACGCCGGGGTCGTCCTATCTTCTGGGCATCCTGGCCCACGGAACGCAAAACGAGGCCACTGCCTATTACGTCCCGATCGATCAGCTCAATGCCCAGCATATTGTCTGGAAGAAGCTCTTCGATGTGGATGCCAACATAACCAATCTTTCTCTTCGCAACGACGACGTTTACTTGCTGACTCACAAGAACAAGCCGCGTTATGAAGTGACAAGAACCAGCCTCAAGAACCCAGATGTGGCCCACGCTACCGTGGTTGTCCCCGCCAGCGAAGTCGTCATTCAGGAAGCCGACGTTGCCGCCGACGCCGTCTACATCCGCGATCTGGATGGCGGCATCGACCGCATGCGTCGGCTCTCCTTCGATGGCAAAATCGAACCCGTCTCCGCTGGAGAGGGCCAATCCACATCTGAACTTTCCGTCACTCCCACAGAATCCGGCGCTCTAATCCACGCCGTTTCCTGGACCACTTCTCCGCGCTGGTTGAAGTACGACACCAAAACCAAAGCCGTCACCGATACTGGTATTCAGCCGCCGCTTCCCGTCGACACGTCCGCCTACACCGCGGAGGAAGTCAAGGCCAAAAGCGCCGACGGTACGATGATTCCCGTTTCTGTCATCCACGCGAAAAACATTACGCTCGACGGCAATCGCCCCACGCACCTTATCGGCTACGGTGCTTACGGAATTTCTTACGACGCTTTCTTTGATCCCGTCTGGATCGCCTGGCTGGAGCGCGGAGGCGTGATCGCCTTCGCCCACGTGCGCGGCGGCGGAGAATACGGAGAGGAGTGGTACCGTGCCGGCTACAAACTCACCAAGCAGCACACCATTGACGACTTCATCGCCGCCGCCCAATATCTAATCGAAACCAAATACACCAACCCGCAACGCCTTTCCGGCGAAGGCACCAGCGCCGGCGGCATTCTGATTGGCGGCGCCATCACCCAGCGTCCCGATCTGTTCGCTGGTGCTCTCATCCGCGTCGGCTGCTCCAACGCGACACGCATGGAATTCACTCCCAACGGTCCGCCCAATATCGCCGAGTTCGGTTCCGTCGCCGATCCTGACGGCTTCAAGGGACTCTTTGCCATGGACGCTTATCAACACGTCAAAGATGGCACCGCCTATCCCGGCGTACTTCTGACCGCTGGCATCAACGATCCTCGCGTGGATCCCATGCAGCCGGCGAAGATGACCGCCCGCCTGCAGGCGGCCACGTCCAGCAAGAGACCCGTACTGCTTCGCGTGGACTACGACGCCGGTCACGGCATGGGCTCTACCCGCTCCCAACACGATCTGGAGTACGCCGACGAAATGTCGTTCCTGCTCTGGCAATTCGGCGACCCAGGCTTCCAACCCCGCGAAATCGCCAAGGGAAATTGACTGTAAAAGTTAACGACAAATTAAAAGTCCCCATCCTAGCCGCGTTCTTTGCGGTTAGGGTGGGGACTTTGATTCGGTCTGGTAGGATTTTGTCCAGACGGGATTCCTAATCTCGTCTGGGTCGCGGGGATCTTGTTTCCGTCCTGCCTTCCGTACTTAACTTTCCTTTTTCCGCCGCCGCGCATAAAACCGCCGCACCTTCGCGCGATTCCCGCAGCGCGTCATCTCGCACCAACGCCGGTGATGGTTCTTGCTGGTATCCAGAAAAAACCACTCGCAAGCTTTCGAGGAACACGCCCGAACATAAGCCAACTGATCCGAAGCAAGCAGATCTGCAGCCGAACGGGCAATCGGCCAGAGCACGCTATCGAAGTCAAGCAGATCGTCGAACTCCCATTCAAAACCGTTCTTCACCTGAACCAGCTGCATGTGCCTCGCCGCAGTTTGAACATAGTCATTGAGTCTCGCGAGCGCACCGGGCGGCACAGGGCGCTTGTTCATGATCGCCCAAAAAACATCGTGGATCGCCTCGCGCAATTTTCTGCCCCAGAGCAGAGCTTGTTGCGCCCGCTGCGGATCGGCATAACTGCGCTCGTAAAGCCGGTCCACCTGCGTAGGCTGAAGCAACCCAGTGTCTTCGCCGAATCGGGCGAGATCGATATAAGTCTCCAGCAATTCTTTGGGCTTGATGTGTCGGTCGTCGAGCGTGTTCACGAAGTCCAGGCAGACGTCACCCCCAATCAGATCGAAGCGAGGCGGACGTCGCCGTGCAATTTTCCGAGTCTCTTTAGTCTGCGGCAGAAGATTTCCCCTCTAATGCATTATCTAACCATTAAAACACGCTTGACAAGTTAGTTCGAAATGCTTAGGATTTTCCTAACCGCTCAACGTGCGTTTGGAGGTTAGATCATGATGAACCAGCAAGCGGCGCAAATTATGGCGCTGATCCGCAGCGCCAGGATGATAAACATTGGGGGCAGACCTGTGCTCGTGTCCACGCCACCCCAATCCCCAACCGATCACAGCAGCGCCTACTCCATCCAACTGGCGCTCGCCTTCGCCGCGATTTATCTCGTGTGGGGTTCGACGTATCTCGCCATCCGTTACGCGGTTGAGACCATTCCACCGCTGGTCGCCGCAGGCGTCCGACACTCGGTCGCGGGCACGATTCTTCTGGCGTGGGCCTGGGCGCGCGGTTTTCGGCCCACGCGAGCCCATTGGATTTCTGGAATCGTCGTCGGAGCACTGTTCTTTCTCGTCGGCCACGGATCGCTGCACTGGGCCGAACAATATGTGGGATCGGGCTTGACCGCTCTGCTCATTGCCACGGAACCGATGTTCATTCTGATTCTGGCGTGGTCGATGGGTCAGCAGAAGATCAATCGACTCAGCGCGCTGGGCCTGGGTTTGGGCGTGCTTGGGGTGGCCATGCTCACCGGCGCAGAGCTGACTGTTAAAGGTTCGAGCTTGCTCGCACTGTTGGCGGTGCTCCTGGGTTCGTTCGCGTGGTCGGCAGGAGTGGTGATCTCTCCGAAGTTGAAGCTGCCTACCGATGCGCTGGGACGCACGGCGCTTCCGACGATCTGCGGCGCGGTGATGCTGCTCGCAGCCGCGGGACTGACGGGCGAGTTTCACGCCACACACTGGGCCAACATTTCTTCGAAGTCAATTTTGGGCTTGGCTTATCTGATCGTCTTTGGATCCGTGGTCGCGTTCACTGCCTATACCTGGTTGCTGCAGCGCTGTCCTCCGGCGCTGGTGGCGACGCACACCTATGCGAATCCAGTCGTGGCCGTGTTTCTAGGATGGCTGCTGGCTTCCGAGCCGCTGACCATGCGAGTGGTGTTGGCGTCGGTGGCGATCCTCGGAGCGATCGTGTTGATCCGCAGAGGGGAGCGCACGGTGACGCCCGTGGCGCACCCAGCCTCTGTGCAAGCTAGATCAGCAATCAAGGAATGCGCTTAGTAATTGCGTTCCAGTTCGGAGCAGACGATCCACAGGTGATCCATATATTCGCCGCTCATGGATCGAAATCCGGTAACGACCGCGCCGGGGGGACAGTGGGCCTCGCTGGGTCTCCCTCCCGGATGCGGGCGGGTCACGGATTCTGTGAAATCGATCCGGTGGTCGTCGCGCCGGTCGTCGCGTCTATCGTCCCGGATCTGAGCTATCTCCCTTACGTAAGTGCATTCGCCAACAGCTTCATCGATGGAGGCGCCGGTTCGTCCACGCAATCCGATGAGAGCGCGGCCACCGTGGCAGTGAGCATCAAAAACGGGACGGCCACCCGGGCTGCCTGTTCTCTCCGTCATCCTAAGCTCGTCTCCGAGGTCTCCATCCGGTCGCAAGCGAGCACAATCGAGCCATGCCTGGTTGAAGAATTCGCCGGTCTGCACGTGAAAGCCTACCGCCACGAAACCGGACTCACAGAGCGCGTCAGGCGAAGGCCTTCCGCCTGAGCCACCGCCGAAGTCGCGCGAGATGCGTTCGCGAGACTTAAGGTGAAACCCATTGCGGTCGTGATCGCGGTCTCGATCGTGATCGCGATCCTGAGGCGCTGCCAGCGCAGCGAATGCGATCAGAAGCAGAATCGCAAATACGAAAGCGACTCGCAAAGTTCCGCTTTGCCATAAAGCCTTGCAGGTTGAAACTGACTTAGCACTTTCTGAGATTGACATACGCACGCCCCTTGAAAGATCGGCGCGCCCGGGCGAGCGCCGACCCCGATTTGTTCTGAATCGTAGAAGGCGATCGTAGCCGGTGACAATGCGCAGTCGGGTTCCTGCCACCAAGAACCCCGTCATGCACTTCCTTTTGCACCACTTTGCTCCGATCATCGGAACAACTCAGTCGCCGCAGACTCGCACTCACGGAGTAAGACTCCCAGGGTATCGTTTTCTCTTGAACCGATGGTGCGCGAGGGGCGGAAAAGTGCGGGGAGAAGTGGCAGATGATTCCAGAGAGACGCAGTTGCGTGCGGCATAAGGTGCATGGGCCGGTGTTTGCCAGTTTTGATGGCGTTACCGGGGGAATGATTCTGGATCTCAGCGAGCAGGGCGTGTCCATGCAAACGATCGTCCCGCTGGAAGCGGACCGGCGGGTGCAGTTGCGCCTCGATCTACCTGATTCTGACGCCCACTTGGAGACTACGGGCTATATCGCGTGGGCCGATGCGTTGGGTCGCGCCGGGGTGAGATTCTCGGACCTTCCGGTGGAGGCGCGGCAGCGCCTGGATGAGTGGCTGGTACTCAACGAAAAAGCGCCGAGCCGCAAGGCCCCGAAGGTTACCTTTGACCGCGTGCTGGGGCCGAGTGTAGGAAGCAAGTCTTCAGGCAACGGGGCTGGCAAGCCGCGATCCGTTAGTTTGGAAGCAGAGGGTGGTAGTGCGGAAGCTGACACAGTAGGGACGCAGGGTTCGTCAGCGGTTTCGACCACAATTCAGTATGAGTTCAATTCGCTTGGGCTGGATTTGAATAGTGCGCTGCGGGTGATCAGTGAACGGGCGCGGACGCTTTTACGGGGGGGTGGCGCCGCCATCGCGCTCATCGACCACGGTCCGATGATGTGCCGGGCGAGCGTGGGAAACGGCGGGCCACCGCTTGGAACCCATGTGGATGTTGATTCGGGCTTTTCCGGGGAATGCATTCGCACGGGAAAGGTCCTGCGTTGTGATGACACCGAGATCGATCCCCGCGTCGAAGCCGCAACCTGCCGGCAGCTCGGCATTCGCTCGATCGTGGCGGCACCGATCCGGTACGAGCGGGAGGTGGTGGGATTGGTGGAGGTCTTCTCTCCACAGCCGTTTGCGTTTGACGAGGGCGATCTCGAGGTTCTGGAACGCCTGGCACAGACCGCGCTCCTGATGCTGAGTCAGGCCCAACTGTTCAAGCGCGGCTAGTTCGATACTGGCCCTCTTGCTGATGCGGCTTGCGAGTCGCATTCTGGCTCGCCCGGGGACCGCGATTAGCTATCCTTGCGATAGAGCAGATCGCGCATCGCTTGCCTGCGAGCTGCATTGGCTTCACTCACAGTCTTGCGCTCGTCGGCGTCCATGCGGCGCGGAGTCGTGGGCGAAGTTGTCTCGGGAGTGCTGCACGCCGGACAGCGGTCGGCGAAACCGGGTTTATCCGGCTTCAGCTCGAACTCCTCCTCGCAGACGCTGCAGATCTTCATGGGAAAAGCCATTTGTATCCATGATACGACGCGCGTTAGGCGCGATTCAATGAGCAGCGAGATGGTTTCGTAGTGCCTCAGTTTCGCTGTCCTGCGCGCCAAGCTGTCGAGCTTTGCTCGACCGGACAGCCGAGGGCGGCTGTCTCCGCATGAGTGTTTTCGGCGAACTGAGACACCGCCGAAAGTTCCTCACGGTGCGACGAAGGACTTAAGGTTTTTCAACTTGTATCCCGGCGGTATTTCAAACAGTGAAGGATGCGGTTCTTCCGTAGAGGTGGGCTTGCAGTAGGTGGTTTGCTCGCCGGCGGAGCTCGTGACCTTAGTCAGGACCGGGGTCCTCAGCTTAACGCTGGTCCAAATTTCGGTGACGGTGGGCTGCGGGGGTTTCGGCAACTGCGGCGGCTTTGGGGGCGTGGCCGAGGCGGGGAGCCCAGCTATCTTGGGCATTTGCGGCGCCTGCGGTTTCGACGGCGCTTGCGGTGTCTGTGGCGGCGAAAGAATGTAGCGCTTGCCCTCGACTTCATGCCCTTCGATCATGCTCTTGCCCAGATCATGTACCTGCAGCGGTGGAGGTGGCGCAGATTTGCCGGACATCTGTGGAGTTCCCGATGACGAAGGCGCGGAGGAGGCAGGCGGCATGGGGATGACCATCGCCTCTTTTTTCAAGTGATCCAGCATGATGGTTTTCTGGCTGGCTGGGCTGGTGATGATGCTGGTGTTAGGAGTGTCGATGCGCATGTTGCCGTTGCTCGACCGCCACATGCGCGAGGCGGATTGGGTTGGCGGGCTGCCCCCAGCGGCCTGCGTTTTGGTGGCACAGTCCGAACACGACGGAGGGGTCGGCGGCTGGGAAGTCAGGTTCACGGTGCGACAGTTTATCACGCCCGGTTTGCCGATGACGACGGCGAATTTCCTTGAAAAAGTGAGCAGTATTGAACATTCTGTCCTGCGTCCGAGTGCTTGACTAAAGGTAGCGTGAGCATGAAACTGAGCAGCCAATGTCCAAGCCAAGACGTCCCTTCAACCCGAGAACCTTTCTTTCAACTGTCGGCTTGGGAAGGACGATGTTGTCGTTCCGAAAGGGAGCAACAATTTATGCTCAGGGAGATGCAGCGGATGCCTTGTTTGTCATTCAAGAAGGAAAGGTGCAAGTCAGCGTACGATCTCACACCGGCAAGGAAGCGACTCTCGACATATTGAGTGCCGAGGATTTCGTGGGCAAAGATTCCGTTGCTGGTCAGAGTTTCCGCACGGCGTCCGCTACCGCGATGACAGGGTGTAGCCTTCTGCGCATCGAGAAAAAGACCATGCTGCTCGCGCTGACCCGGCAAGTAAAGTTGGCAAACCTGTTCTGGGGATATGTCCTGGCCAGGAACCTCAGCTACCAGCAGGATTTAGTGGACCAACGCTGTAATGGCAGCGAGAAAAGGCTGGCGCGGATTCTGCTGGGGCTGGCCCATTTTGATGGTCATGCCGCGCCCGAGACCACGATTCCGCAGATCAATCATGAGACGCTGGCAGAAATGGTGGGAACTACGCGGTCGCGCGTTTGCTTCTTCATGAAGCGGTTCAAAGCCTCGGGGTTCATTTATTACGGACACAAAGGCAAGCTCTTGCAAGTTCATCGGACACTTCTTGCCTTCTGTGAGCAATAGATTTCAGCCTTGGAGGACGAGCAACGAACAACGTCCAGACTGAACGAATCTACGCGTGATCAGGCCTGTGCGGCTTCATTCGCTCTACCGCAATTTCCCAACTGAGCCGGTCCAGCCATGGCATAGAGGGGAACCGTGGCTCGCATGCTTGTCCCGCGACTATCCGATTCTATTTCCAGATTGCCGTTCAGTTCGTTCAATCGCTCGCGCATCCCCGCCAATCCCACCCCGGTTTCCGCACTGACTCCACTTAGCAGCCGCAACCGTTCCTCAGGTATACCCTTGCCGAAATCTTTTATTTCCAAAATCACCGCTTCGGCTTGATGCTGAAAATGGACGATCGCATCCGACGCTCCGGAGTGGCGATGCACATTGGTCAAGCTCTCCTGCAGGACGCGGAACAGAGCGATCTCCATGCTCCTCGGAAGTCGTTCCTGCGAATTCGCAATCTCCGTCTTGACGTTAATTCCGCTGCGCTTGGAGAAGCCCTCGATATACCACTCGGCGGCACAAGCAAATCCCACCTCATCCAACAAGGGCGGGTGCAGTAGATAGGACATGGTCCTGATTTCCTCGAGCGCCTGATCCGCCAGGGCTTCCACGTCGGAAATCAGGGCCAACTTGGGCGCATCTTGCTTACAACTTTGCTGCAGGAACAAGATGGCCATTTTCAGAGCCGCCAGGGTTTGGCCAGTACTGTCATGCAAGTCGCGGGCGAATCTTCGTCTTTCCTCATCTTGCACTTTCAGCAGGCGCTGGGAAAGTTTTTGCAGCTCTGCCGTGCGTGCCACGACTAGCGATTCGAGTTCCTGATGTTCGAGAGCCAATTGCTTGGACTGTTTTGAACGAACCCACATAAATCCTCCCCGGGAGCGGTTGGGAGATTCGACCGATGGTCTTATCCGGAGTATCTGCATTCTCCCATGTTGGGAATCAGGAGTCTGATCACTATTGCTCACCCTGCTGCCGCCATAAATCCGGGAATTGCAATTAAACCTCTGCCCTGTTCTTCGCATCCATTCTACGTTTTAGGCAGAAGAAGCAGCGATTGATGACGCTTCGCCGACATCAGAATCTGTCAACAAAATCTAAGAGAAAGCGAAACAACGAGATGTCCGGTGCGGCAAAAGTGCTGGTGGTTAACGACGAAGAAAACATCAAGACGATGCTGCGCGTGGTTTTGGAGAGCGAGGATTTCTCTGTCACCGCGGTTGGAACCGTCGCGGAAGCCTTGGCTCAGATCACTCAGTTTCGCTTCGATGTTCTTATCTCTGTTTTGAATTGGAGATCCCGCGGATGATTTCGTGGTGGTAAGCGCGATGCGAAGACGCATCCGGAGACGCTCACGTTCATCTTGAATGGCTATCCTGGCTTTGAGACAGCGCTCGAAGCCTTGCGCCAGCACGTGAGAATGTCGGACATGAGTGTCCGACTCACACGGAACGATCAACGGTCATGATCGCGGCGGCGGAGGCAGTCGATGAACATCTGCTCGACGGGCTTGTCGTATGCGATGGAGACGTGGCGGACGGTGCGTCCGCTGACGAAGTGACACACTTCTTCGGCGAGGTTTTTAGCGTGATCGCCAGCACGTTCGAGCGACTGGGTCATGAAGATGACTTGCAGGCTGGCCTGGCGGTGGATGTTTTCCGGGTTCTCGATGTGGCGCAGGAAGATGAGGTTGCGCATGCGGTCCATTTCGGCGTCGGCACGGAGGACGTCGATGGCTTTGGGGACATCGCGGCCGGAAAATGCGGCGCCGCAGTCGGTCAGCATTTTTTCGAGGAGCGTCGCCATCTGGGTGAGGTCGCGGGTGTCCTCGGAGTCGATGCGTCCGCTGACGGACTGGGCGCTGTTGGCGAAGCTGAGCAGCAGGTCACCGATGCGCTCGAGAGCGATCATGACTTTCATGCAGGCGAGGAGTTCGCGCGCTTCGGCGGGGCCGACTTCGGTGATGGCGGTGGTGACTCCGCTGTCGATTTCCATGTCGAGCGTGTCGAGTTCGCGCTCGCGCTGGCGCAGCGAGTTGAGCAAGGCGCTGGAGCCGGTGGCGATGCCCTCGGCCGCGGCGCCGGCGGCTTCCTGGGCCATGTGGCAGGCTGTCACGGTGCGGCGCACGATGTAGTGATGGGCCGGTTCAGGATCGGGAACTTTGATCGCGGTGCTCATAGGTATTTCCGCCGGGCGAGAATGCGAGCGACGAAAAGAATTTCGGGACTCGTCGTCGCGATTCTGCGGGTCGTGGGATGGGATGGGCAACGACTAAGCATAGAACTGCCGGCAAGACTTATGGTTAACAAGCTGTGAATTTTCGATCATTTTTCGGGATGTAGGGTTAAGGATCATTCTCGGCCAACACACGATAAATGCAAGGGGAATCTGAGAGGGAAAGTCAAAATCCCCGTTCTAGTCTCTGCAAAAGATGCAGAGACTAGAACGGGACACCCCAAAGGAACGTTTACGCGGTGGGGAGGGTGAAGAAGAAGGTGCAGCCGTGGTTGAGTTCACTTTCGGCGCGGATGGAGCCGCCGTGGGCTAGCATGATGTGTTTGGCGATGGCCAGGCCGAGTCCGGTGCCGCCCGATTCGCGGGAGCGGGCTTTGTCGACACGATAGAAGCGTTCGAAAAGGCGGGGCAAGTGCTCGGAGGCGATGCCGGCGCCGAAATCCTGCACGTAGAATTCGATGCCGCGGCGGGCCGGGCGGGCGCCGAGAACGATGCGGCCGCCGGAACGGCCATACTTCATCGCGTTGTCGATGAGATTCGAAAAAACCTGGTGGATGGCTTCGCGGTCGGCACGCACCGGCGGCAAAGATTCGACGGCGCCGTTGCCGCCGTTCGTCTCTAGGATCGTTAACTCGACTTCCTGACTGCGGGCAATCTCGCGGAAACTTTCTTCCGCATCGTGCAGCAGTTCGATGGGCGGGACGGATTCCGTATCGAAGCGGGTTTCGCCGGATTCCACGCGCGCGAGAGTGAGCAAATCTTCGGTGAGGCGTGACATGCGAGCGGCATTCTTGCGGATGATCTCGAGAAACTCACGGGTAGAGCCGGAATTGTCGGAGCTGAGGTCGAGAAGAGTTTCGGAATACCCCTGAATCGAAGTCAACGGGGTGCGGAGTTCGTGAGAAACGTTGGCGATAAAGTCGCGGCGGGTTTTCTCGACGCGCTCGGTCTCGGTGAGATCGCGCAGCACGGCGACGGCGCCTCCATCGGGCAGCGGCGCGGCCGTGACATCGAAGGCGCGACCGGGGACAATGGATGTGGCACGGGTGGTCTTGACCTGTTTGGTGGTGGTCGCAGCCTTGACGGCGGCGAGGAAATCAGGATCGCGGATGGTTTCGACGACGGGCGCGTTGAGCCGCGTGTGCTGAGGGACGAGTCGATCCATGGGCTGATTGGCCCACTGCACCAGGCCGTCGGCGCTGACGGCGATGACGGCGTCTTGCATGCTGTTGAGCAGGGTCTCGAGCTGGCGCTGGCTGGAGCGCACGGCGGCAAAACTGCGTTCGACCTGGCCAGCGGTTTTGTCGATGGCGGCGGCAACGCGGCCAATTTCATCGAGGGGCTTGTCTTCGACACGGGCCTGGAGGTCACCCTGCTCGATGCGGACAGCGACATCGACGATGTGCTCGAGGCGACGCGAGGTCCAAACGGAGGCGGTGGCCGCGATGAGCAAAGCGATGATGAAAGCGATAGACGAGCCCCAAATCAGGCGGCGGTGAACCTGCGCCTGAACCGCTTCGACATCGGAGAGAGGATAGGCGAGGCGCACTGCACCCCCAGATACTGGGGCGGCGACGTAGAGAAATGGGATGCCGAGAGTGGCGCTGCGGCGCTCGTTCTCGCCAGTTTGGCCGGCGAGGGCGGCGGCGAATTCCTTGCGGGCGGCGTGGTTCTCCATGGTGGCAGGATTGGATTCGGAGTCGGCGAGAACTTTTCCGGAGGCGTCGATGATGGTGGCGCGGGCGCCGGCGGCCAGACCTTCCTGCGCGGCGATGTCAGCGAGCGTGTGGGCGCGGTCGGTCTCGACGCGGTGGGCGAAGAGGAGGGTCTTCTGAGTGAGGTTGCGCTCGATCTCGGTGCGCAACGAGGCTTCCCAGGCGTTGCCAATCATGACGTCGAGAATAGCGGCGGTGGCGGCGATCACGATCAGGAAAACCGCAAGGAGTTTGAAGAAGATGCGGTTCTTCACGTTCTCCTCATTTGGGCGACTCGAAGCGGTAGCCGGCGCCGCGCACGGTTTTTAGATAGCGCGGGTTCTCGGGGTCGGGCTCGATTTTTTCGCGGATGCGGCGGACATAGACGTCGACGGAACGGGGCGTGACGTAGGCGGTATCGCGCCACACCGAGTCGAGGAGATGGTCACGGCTGAAGACGCGTCCTTTGTGGCGGGCGAAGTAGTCAAGCAGGCGGAACTCGGTAGCGGTGGTGGGAACCGGAGTCCCACGCACGGTGAGCGTCATGGCCGAGGGATCGATTTCGATGTCGCCCACTTTGATGGGGCTGGGCGGCAGGGGACGCTCGAAGCGACGCAGCACGGCCTTGACGCGGGCGACAAGTTCGCGCGGGCTGAAGGGCTTGGCGATGTAGTCGTCGGCGCCGAGTTCGAGACCAAGGACGCGGTCGGCTTCGCTGCTTTTCGCGGTCAGAAAAATTACGGGCACCGAGGCGAGGCCGGGAGTCTGGCGAATGGTGCGGCAGATTTCCAGACCGTCTTTACCGGGGACCATGATGTCGAGCAAGAAGAGTGCAGGCCGCTGGCGCTCGGCGTCGGCGAGAACGTTCGTGCCGGTGGGATAGACGCGCACGGTGAAGCCGTCGTTTTCGAGATGATGCCGGACGAGGCGGGAAATGTCGGGATCGTCTTCGACGACGAAAAGGCTGGGCTTCACGGAATTATTGTAAATGGAAAGCAGTTGGCGGTTGCCAGTTGTCAGTTGCCAGTGGTGGGTTCGGGCGCAAATTTCATCGGACTGTAACAATCAGGTTGGCGGCGCGGTCGAGGTGGAAATGGCTGCCGGGTGGGACGACTGTGGTGGCGCTGTATTCGGTGATGATAGCGGGGCCTGAGTACTTCTTGCGCGGGCGGAGATCGTCTCGGGAGCGGATCTTCGTGGGGAGTTTCTTGCCGTCGAATTGGACTGGCGTGCTTATCGAGGAAGGCCTGCCGAGCTTTGCTTGGCCTGGATCCCTCGGCTTCGCTCCGAACAGGCTCTCGAGGGCGGCCTTTCCCACACGGGCTGTGGTGATATCGGACTGCTGGGATTTCACGACGGCGCGGAGACGGAGCGTTACTAGCTCGACATCACGATTGGGATGTGTGTAGCCGTAACGGCGGTGGTGTTCTTGCTGAAAGTCGCGGAAGAGATTTTTCGTCAACGGGATGTTGAGTTCGTATCCCTGGCCGCGGTAGCGGATGTCGACGCTGCGGTGGTAGTGCGGTCGTCCCTGCCAGGCTTCCTGGCGAAAATCTTTGGCGGCATTTTTTTCTAGGCCTAAGAATTCGCTGTTCAATTGCGAGGTAGGAATTTCGCCGGAGATGCGCCATAGGACCGTGCGGGAATAGTCTTTGACGACGTCGCTGGCGAGAATGCCGAGAGCGGAGAGCGCGCCAGGAAGCGCGGGGACGATGACGCGCGGGATGCTGAGAGCTTCGGCGAGGGCGCAGGCGTGCAGGCCTCCGGCTCCGCCGAAGGCGACGAGCGCGAAGTTGCGCGGGTCGCGGCCGCGCTCGATGGAGACGACGCGAATGGCTTTTTCCATCGTGGCGTTGACGACGCGGATGACTCCGGCGGCGAACTGATCGAGCGTGAGGCCGCTTTCGTGCTGCTTCAGAAATTCTGCGGTGAGGCGGCGGGTGCGATCGAGATCGAGCGTAAAGTCGCCGCCGAGAAAACGCGTGGGCTGAAGGCGGCCGAGGAGAAGATTCGCGTCGGTGACGGTGGGCTGGGTGCCTTGTCCATAACAGATGGGGCCGGGATCGGCGCCGGCGGATTCGGGGCCGACGCGGAGGACGTCGGCGGCGTCGAAGCGGGCGAGCGAGCCTCCACCGGCACCGACCGTGTGGATGTCGAGCATGGGGACGCTGACGGGAAGGCCGGTGACTTGGGCATCGGTGGCTGTGGTGATGGAGCCTTCCACGAGAGAGACGTCGGTGGATGTGCCTCCCATGTCGAAGGCGATAATGCGGTCGAATGCGCTGGCATGGGCGGTGGCGACGGCGCCGACTACGCCTCCGGCGGGGCCGGAGAGGACGGTGCGGACGGGTTCGCGGGCGGCGGTGGAAAGCGCCGTGATGCCGCCGCTCGATTGCATGACGAAGATGCGGGCCGGGGCTAAAGCCCGCTCCTCTTCACGACGTTTCGTGGCCCTAAAGGGCCGCTCTTCCACGTTGTTGGCGTGAGCATCCATGATGTGCGCGGGTTTGCTCGTGGAGGGGGAGACGGTGCCAGCAACGTCTCTACGGGATCGGATTTCCAGATTTTCCAGATAGTTCTGCATGACTGGCTGGAGGTAGGCGTTGATCACTATCGTGGAGGTGCGTTCGTATTCGCGGAATTCGGGGAGGATTTCGTGAGAAATCGAGAGCGGGACGGCTAGAGATTTCAGGGCATCCGCGACGGCTTTTTCGTTCTTCGGATTTGCGAATGAGAAGAGAAGAGAGATCGCGATGGATTGCGGCTTGGTGAGTACGATGTGATCGGCGAGTGTGCGCAACTCTTCCGGCGTGGGCGAGGTTAGGACTTCGCCGTTGCTGGCGGTGCGTTCGTTGACGCCGAAGCGGAGATCTTTGGGAACCAGCGGTTCGATGCGGTCGAAGAAGAAGTCGTAAAGCTTGGGCCGGGCTTGGCGTCCGATTTCGATGGCGTCTTCGAAACCGGCGGTGGTGACGAGCGCGCTGCGGGCGCCTTTGCGCTGCAGCAGCGTGTTGGTACCGACCGTGGTGCCGTGGAGGAGGACGAGTTCGCCATCGCGCGCGGTCGTCTCTTCGGCGATCCGACGGAGGGCTTCGACGATGGCTTGGGAGGGATCGGCCGGGGTCGAAAAAACTTTTAGCATGCAAAGGCGACCGCGGTCTCGCCATACGCAATCGGTGAAGGTTCCTCCGGTATCGATGGCGATGCGGAGGGGTTGGGGGCGATGGGGCATGAACCACAAAAGGGTAACACTGCTTAGAGGATTCGGGCGGGGGGCGACCGCGCTACACAAACGCGGCCGAGCTTCGCTCGGCAACCCCACATAAGCAAGACCTATCCCTTGGTAGTGAAGGCCAGGGTTACCAACGTTTTTTGTTCTACTTCGTGGGCTTTGGCGCTGCCCGTGGCGGGGCTGGCGCCGGCGCTGCGTTTTACGCTTAGCACGGGGCGGTCTCCGGCGATGCGGCGCAGACGGGTGAGCATGTTGAACAATGCGCCCATGTTGGCGGGCTCTTCTTGCACCCAAACGATGTCTCCCTGCTGTCCGTGGCGATCGAGTTCGGCGACCAACTCCCGCTCGGGGAACGGGTAGAGTTGCTCTAAGAAGACGATTGCGGTGCTGGTGTCTTTTCGTTTCTTTCTTTCGGCTTGGAGTTCGTGGCCGATTTTTCCGGTGCAGATCAGGATGCGATCGGCTTCCCCGACTTCGGCGTCGGGAATGACGTTCAGGAAATTCTTGTGAGTGAAATCTTCGATCGGTGAACTCGCGTCGGGATGGCGCAGCATGCTCTTCGGTGTGAACACGACTAGCGGCTTGCGCCAGTGGCGCAGCGCCTGGCGGCGTAGGAGATGGAAATATTGCGCGGCGTTGGAGGGCTGCGCGATCTGAATGTTGTGCTTGGCGGCGAGTTGGATGAAGCGCTCGATGCGGGCGCTGGAATGTTCCGGTCCCTGGCCTTCGTAGCCATGGGGCAGGAGCATCACGACGCCAGAGAGCAGGTTCCACTTGGCTTCGCCGGCGCTGATGAACTGGTCGATGATGGCTTGCGCGACGTTGACGAAGTCGCCGAACTGGGCTTCCCAAAGAACGAGCGACTCGGGATAGTCGCGGCTGTAGCCGTATTCGAAGCCGAGGACTCCAGCTTCGGAGAGCGTGGAGTTGTAGATTTCGCAGCGAGCTTGATCGGAGGCTATGTTTTCGAGTGGGACGAATTCGTTTTCGTTCTCGATGTCGATGAGCGCGGAGTGGCGCTGGTTGAAGGTGCCGCGACGTGTGTCCTGGCCGGACATACGCACGTGGATACCGGTTTTGACGAGGCTGGCGAAGGCCAGGGCTTCGGCCATGCCGTAGTCGACGGGCCGCTTGCCGGCGCCCATTTCCGCGCGCTGCTCGAGGAGTTTCTTTACTTTCGGATGAATGTGGAAGCCGTCGGGATACGAGGTCAGGCGCTCGGTGAGAACCGATATCTCCTCGGGCAAAAGTCCGGTCTCAACTTCGTAATCGGGCTTGTACGGGCCGCCGAAATATTTATCCCAGTACTTGGGAAGCTCGCGCATCAGGGGTTTTTGCTTGATGCTGCCGGCTTGTTTCTGCGCGGCTTCGAACTCGGCGCGAATGGCGGCTGCCTGGGCTTGCGCGTCGATGGCGCCGATGTCGTCGGCGTAGATTTCCCACAGAGGCGGATGTTCTTTGATTTTCTTATACAGAAGAGGTTGCGTGATGGTGGGATCGTCGACCTCGCTATGGCCGTGACGGCGGTAGCCGATGAGATCGATGACCACGTCGGTGCCGAACTTGTAGCGGTACTCGGTGGCGAGGCGGGCGACGCGTACGACGGCGTCGACGTCTTCGCCGTTGACGTGGAAGATCGGAATCGACTGGCGGCGCGCGATGCAGGCTGCGAAGCGGGTGGAGTGCTCTTCGGTATAACTGGTGGTGAATCCGAGAAGATTGTTGACCACGACGTGAATCGTGCCGCCGACCGTGTATCCGGGAAGGTCAGCGTAGTTCATAGTCTCGGCCAGGATACCTTGCCCGGCGAACGCGGCATCGCCGTGGACGAGAAGCGGGAGATATTTTTCGCGTCCGCCTTCGCCCGTGCGGTCCTGCTTGGCGCGGGTGCGGCCTACGGTGACAGGATCCACAGCTTCGAGGTGGCTGGGGTTTGAAACCAGGTGGATGTGAACTCTGCCGCCACTGCGGGTCTGGTATTCGCCGGTGGCGCCCATGTGGTACTTCACGTCGCCGGAGCCGAGAACGCTGCGCGGATCGACGTCTTCGAATCCAGCGAAGATTTCCTGGGGCGGACGTTTGGCCACGTGGGCGATGACGTTGAGGCGGCCGCGATGGCTCATGCCCATGACGAGCTCGATCGCGCCGAGCCGGGAGCCGGTGTCGAGAACTTCGTCGACCAGCGGGATCAGGGCGGTGACGCCTTCGAGCGAGAAGCGTTTGCTGCCGAGATAACGCTGCTGCATCACCTGCTCGAAGATATCGGCACGGATGAGCAGGTCGAGGATGCGCCGCTGATCTTCCTGGGGCGGCTCGGATTCGATTCGTTCGAAAATCCAGCGGCGGCGCTCAGGCCGGTAGATGTGATTGATTTCGACGCCGATGGTGCTGGAATAGATGGCGCGGGCTTCGCGAGCGTACTCGCCTTCGCGCTCCAGTTCGGGAGTTTCACGGGGGCGGAGAAAACCGAGGGGATCGAGATCGCCCTCAAGGTATCCCCACTGTCGGTAGACGCCGAAAATGCGCTCGCGTTCGGCGTTGGAGGCGCTGGAGCCGTTGGAAGTTTCGACGACAGCGGCGCCGGAACCGCCATTGGAGGACTTTGATTTCGGGGTCATAGGAATGCAGGTACTAGGATAAAGGATGCGGGGATAGACGCGCAGGATTCGCTCACCAAAAACGAGAACTTAACCACAGGGGACACAGAGGGGCACTGGGGAGACGGGAAGTCTACGTCAAAATCCCCATTCTAGTCTCTGCAAAAAACACAGAGACTAGAATGGGGCACCCGCGGACTTGATCAAGCCAAAAGCTCTGGCAACCGCTAGTGCTTGGCGCGGTCGTTAAAGCTGAACAGGTCCATGAGATCGCCGATGGCTGGGCTGTTCAATGGGACGTAGGGGTTGTGCTTGCTGGCGATGGGATTGGGGAAATTGTCACGGCTGCGAGCCGTCAGCGGAACCAGTCCCCAGTTCGCTTCGATGAACTTCAGGATCGAAACGTGGTCGGTGTAGGTGTGCGAGATGTGGCCTTGCTTGGTAAAGGGAGAGACCACCAGCGTGGGAATTCTAGTGCCGTCGCCAAAATAGTCCAGAGGCTGGATGTATCCGGAGTCGTAGTAGCCGCCGCCCTCGTCGAAAGTGACGATGATGGCGGTACTTTCCCACAATTCCTCGTTGGCCCGGACGCCGTCCACGATTTTCTTGACGAAGCCCTCGAACAAGTTCAGCTTCGAAGAAGACGGGTGACCGTCGAGCCATCCGTCGGGTTTCACATAGGAAACGGCCGGCAACGAACCGTCCTTGATTGCCTGGTAGAGGGCGGTGGTGTCCTGGTTATGAGCCCGGCCGGAGGCACTCGTCATGATCGAAGTGGAGTACTGGAACGGGTTGCAGATGTTGCAGTAGGTGTTGTCGGCAGTCACATAGTTGCCGTCTGGATTGGCGAGATAGGTGCTCCACTGGTCGCCATAGTATGCCCACGAGATGTGCTTTTCGTTCAACGCGTCGCCGATGTTGCGAAGAGGAGATGGGGGAATCGTGAAGACCGTCTCATTCGGGTTGGTGATGTCGGCATACGCACTGGAGCCGTTGCCATAGTATCCGGGGTTGTAGTTATTCAGCAGATAGTAATGATTCGGATCGCAGTTGGGATTGATGGGCTTGCTGAGCGAGCTTAGATAATTTGTAATCTGCGCGACGCCAGGCTGGGTGGTGTCGGAACAGTTGGTGTAGGTTCCGCCGCCGTAGGAGGCAGAGCCGTACGAGCCGCCGCCGTAACCATCTTCGGTGTACCAATTGTTGGTGCCAGCCAGGGGATTTGGATCTTCGATTTCGTCCACTACGCCGGCGTTGGGGCTGCCTGCGGCGACCAGTTGGTTGTGCGGGGGCTCTGCGGGATTCCCGTAGCCATCGCTAAACCAGATCGCGTCACCGGTGCCGAGCATGACGTGGTTGGCGCCGGTTCCACCCATCGCAGCCTGGTGGTAGTTATCGCTCATTGCATAGTGGTCGGCGAGATACTTCAAGTAAGGCGCGTCGCCCTGCAGCATGTTGTAAAAGCCCATGGAGGTTGAGCCCTCTCCGGTGCCGGTGTCGGTGAAGCCGGCAGGCTGGGCGCGTCCGTTGGAGCCGGCGCCGATCGTGACTTCAACCCAAGGGAACAGGTCCGCCTGGCATCCGCTGGGGTTCCATCTGGTAGCATTCGCCGCCTTGCAATCAGACTGCTGCCACATCTGGTAGAAGCGGTGGACCGGGCTGCTGGTGTAGGAATCGTAGGGAAGCGTTTTGGAAGTCAGTTGGAACGGGCCGGAGGGCAGGGACGTCGCGTTGGGAACGCGCGTGTCGACCGCTCCGTGTGCCAATCCGGTGCCGCCCGTGGTTAGGTACTTGTAGTAGTCGTTGGGCAAGCCGTTCTCATATTTCATGGCGGTCGCGACATCCGGGAATGGTGCCGTGGTATAGCCACCGGCGAGAACGGGAGGCAGGACCGAATACGTGACGTTGCCCGATGGGTTCATTTGATAACCATCGGCGCTGGCATCGGTGGCGGATGACTGGCTGGCCAGGAAAAAGTTGGGGCCGGGGGTTCCGTCTGGGTTGACGATCCCTTTGGAAAGCAGATTTGAAACACTCTCGCCATGACGTGGCTGGTACGTTGCGAATATGTGATCGAAGGTACGGTTTTCGCCGATGATGACGATCACGTGCTTGATGGGGGTAGCGGTGGAATGCTGGTCGTGATCTCGAGCGGCGGCCGGAAGCGGGGTGCCGAGGTTGGCGATGATCGCGATCAGGCTGGTGGCGACGGCAAGGTGCTGCCTGGCTTTGGCCAGGAAACCTGGTGCGGACATAAATTTTCCTCCGTGAGTACTGCAGAGGTGAAGGTAGCCGGGGAGCAGTTACGGGAAGGTGACGCGGAGATGAAATGCAGGTGAAAAATAATCCACAGAGGGCATTTCCGCGCAGTGCAGTATGAAATTTGCGCGGTCCAATCGTGGCGGAAGAGGGCTTAGAACCACGATTCTCAACACCGCGGGCTATGCTAGTCTGCCTCCTATGGCACAGCGCACCTTGACCAAACGCACGAAAGCCCGAAAGCCCCCGATCCGGACTTCCAAGAAATCTCCCCCCCAAGAGAGTCCGCAATCCCCACTTCTCGCAAAGAACGCGAGACGTGGGGCACCCGCTGTTTTGGGCGTGCTTCCTCCTGCTGCCGCGGCCGGGAAACACTTTCTCAGCGATAAAGTTGGGCACTTTACCGAGTCCGTCATTCGGGAGATGACGCGCCAGGCGATGCTGCATGGAGCAGTGAATCTGGCGCAGGGGTTTCCGGACTTCCCTGCTCCGGCGGAGATCAAACAGGCTGCACAGCAGGCGGTTGCGGCGGACGTGAATCAGTATGCGATTACATGGGGCGCAAAGAACCTACGGAATGCGATTGCGCGGCAGATGGGCGTGTGGCAGGGGATCACGGTGGATCCGGAGAAAGAGATTACGGTGTGTTGCGGGTCGACCGAGGCGATGATTTCAACTCTGCTGGCGGTTTGCAACACGGGCGATGACGTCGTGATCTTCGAGCCGTTCTACGAGAACTACGGGCCGGACTCGGTCCTGAGCGGGGCGAAACCGAAGTTTGTGAAACTGCGTCCGCCGACGGCAGACGGCGGAGAGTGGACGTTTGACGAAAAGGAATTGCGGCGCGCTTTCGACAAGCATACGAAAGCGATCATTCTCAATACGCCCAACAACCCGACTGGCAAGGTTTTCACGCGGGCGGAATTGGAGTTGATTCGCGACCTCTGCGTTGAATTCGATGTGCTGGCGATTACAGATGAGATCTACGAGCACATTCTCTACGAAGGGACCGAGCATGTGTCCATGGTGTCACTCGAGGGAATGCGCGAGCGGACGGTGACCATCAATGGCATGTCGAAGACCTACAGCGTGACGGGATGGCGTGTGGGATGGGCGGTTGCGCCGGAAAGAATTACGAACGCGATCCGCAAGGTACACGATTTTCTGACGGTGGGCGCGCCCGCGCCGCTGCAGGAGGCCGGCGCTGCGGCGTTAAGTTTGCCCGCGGAGTATTACGCGAAGCTGGCGGAGGGATATCGGGTGCGGCGCGATCATCTGATGCCGGCCCTGACGGCGGCCGGGTTTCGATGCTTCCGACCTCGTGGTGCCTATTATCTGATGACCGATATTTCTGCGTTTGGATTTAAGGACGATGTGTCGTTCGCAAAATATTTAGTGCAGGAGATTGGCGTGGCGACCGTGCCGGGATCGAGTTTCTATCGCGATTCGCGGAATGGGGCGCGCCAGGTACGGTTTGCATTCTGCAAGAAGCCGGAGACGCTGGACGAAGCGGCCCGCCGGCTGGCGAAGTTGGCGCGGTGATCTCGCGGCGTCGGATCATGATGCCGAAATGGTGCTGGCGAACACAGGTTCCTCGACTGCGCTCGGAAGAACAAAGTTATTTTGAACGAGAAACTTCATCCCGGGATCGGGTGAGCTGTGCACAAAGATGTGGAGTATACTGCGAAGAAGTTTCAGAAATTCTGGTGGGGAAGAGTGCAATCATGCCTTTGAACGCGGTTGAACAGGTGGCAGAGCAGGTTCCGACAGACGATTTTCAGGCGCTCGAAGAGAAGATTTATCGCACCATAGAGATGTACAAAGCGGCGCGGCAAGCTCAGGCTGTGGCCGAACGCGATGCGCAGCGGCTGCGGCAGCAAATGCAAGACCGGGAAGAGGAACTGGTCACGCTGCGGCGCGAGACGGTGCGGTTGAAGAAGGAGCGGGAAGAGATTCGCGGGCGTGTTGAAAGAATGTTGGAGCAGATCGAGTCGATTGCTGAGGCCAGCTAACGGCTACTGATTGCGCAGGCAGAGACGTAGCCAGCTACGTCTCTACAAGCTACGACCCCACGGAGAAAACCGATTATGGCTACCGCGACCAAGGATCAGATGGTGAAAGACCCGCAGAACTCCAGCGTACGGGTGGAGATTTTTGACCAGGCGTACAACCTGCGAGGATCCGATCCGGAATACATTCTGAAGCTGGCGGAGTATGTGGACGCCAAGATGCGCGCCGTGGCCGAGGCAACCAATACGATTGATACGGTGCGGCTGGCCGTGCTGGCGGCACTGAATATTGCCGATGAATATCACCTGCTCAAGAAAAGGCAGGACGGTGGGGCAACCGATTATCTGAAGCGGGCGCATCTATTAGCAGATGCGCTGGATGAAGTTCTGGGCGAAAACCGCAAGGCGGGCTAGTCTGAGGCGCGCCGGGATAAGCACTTTCGTTTTGACCCTGCTCGTTTGGACTCTGCTCGGCGCCTTCGCCTTTCCTCAGGAAACAACCCTCCGTTCCCAATCCAACGTGGTGCTGGTTCCGGCGCTGGTAAAAGACCAGCAGGGCGGAATCGTGTATGGTCTGCAAGCCAAGGACTTCATCGTGGAAGACGATGGCGTCGAGCAACCGGTGCGCCTGGACGAAGCACCCGAGGGGCAGCCGATTTCGCTGGTCGTGGCGATCCAGCGAGGACGCCGGGCTGCCTACGAGTTCCCGCGGATGCAGGGCCTGAAGTCGATGCTGGACCCGCTGTTCAGCCTGGGAACGGCCCGAGTTGCGGTGGTGGAGTTCGACAGCCAGGTGGAAGTCACGCGAAATTTCACGAAGGATGCGAGCCTGGTGGAAGACGATCTGAGAAATCTGCAACCGGGCGATGACGGAGCGGTAATTCTGGATGCGGTCGATTCGTCGGTGAACCTGCTCAAGCAGGAACCGGAGGAGCGGCTACGCGTGCTGCTGCTGGTCAGTGAAACTCGTGACCATGGCAGCCACGTGAAGATTGACGACACCGTGGCGGAGATCGGGCAGAGCAATGCCCTGATGTACGCACTGGCATTTTCGCCGGCGCTCTCTAATATCCTCGACACCGGGCGTGGGACGAACAAGGGCGAGATGCACCAAGGCGTCGACTTCATGGATCTTTTATACCGGACGGCGCAGGCCATGAAGAAAAATGTCCCGAGCACAATCGCTGCCATGACCGGCGGGGAATACGAACTGTTTGCGACGAAGAAGAAGTTCGAAGTGCGGATGAACGACTTTACCAATCATCTACACAGCCGCTATCTGTTGAGTTTCGCCCCGAAAAGTCCGCATCCCGGTCTGCATCAGATTCGAGTGCAGCTGCGCGCGCAAGCGAAAGATGCACAGGATGGCACAGTGCTGGCGCGAAGCAACTATTGGGCCGAAGGAGCTAGGGAATGAACGGGTTCGCTCGACTGGTAGTTGACGCCGGGACGTTGGTCAGCGCCGACTTGATGTGCCCTAACGACCCTCGAGACCTCGACTTCCTGTCTGAAGGACCGGTCGTTCCCGCTGCCTGGCAAGCCTATTTCGGAACTCGATGTTACTTTGGTAGCAAGCGGCCTGCCAACTTTTTGCGGTCTTCCACTTGCCAAGTGCGCGGGATTTGCCTAGCATCCAGATTGAAAGCCGGCCTGCCGGGTTGGTGATGGCGGTAACCGATTTTTGAACCAATGCAGAATGAACGGGGACTCGACTCGAACTAGGATCCGGTGAGCGACGCTCCGCCATGCGGAGATGCCTAAAGGGTCTCGGCGAGTTCCCAACGTCTACCGACGGGTTCATTCTCGGCCCGTCACACGGCTTAGTGGGTCGGCTTGCTTTTTCTATGTGGCGCGGGCGCCTCGCCCGCGAGTGCCGGATGCGACCACAACTGTGGCCTGCGAGCGGTCCTCGTTTTCCTGCTAGACTCTTCGAGTAGCGAATCCCTGGTTTCCCGCATCTAACTAAACTGTGTTCCCACAACTCTTTCATCTGGGGAAGTTTTTTCTGCCGACGTATGGATTCCTGGTTTCCATGGGCGTCCTGATCGGATTATGGATCAGTGTGCGCAATTCCGAGCGCCTGGGAATTGACGGCGACAAGGCGTGGAACCTGGGGATTCTGGTCGTGCTGTGCGGCATCGTCGGGGCCAAGGTGCTTTACGTCGTCAATGAGTGGAGCTACTACTCGGCTCATCCCAGCGAGATTTTCAGCATCAACACGCTACAGGCAGGCGGAGTTTTCTCCGGAGGTCTGCTGGCCGCATTCGTGGCGGCGGCCTGGTATATCTGGAAAAACAAGATGCCCGCTCTGGGGACTTGCGATGCCTTCGCTCCCGGCCTCGCGTTGGGACACTCGATCGGCCGGATCGGCTGCTTTGCCGCGGGATGTTGCTACGGGAAAGAGACGCATCACTGGTGGGGCGTGGTCTTTCACAATCCCCTGGCGAACTCGATTACCGGGACGCCGCTGGGCGTGCCGCTCGAACCGACACAATTGTTCGAGTCGGCAGTCGAGCTGGCGAATTTCTTCTTCCTTATGTGGCTGCTCAAGCGCAGAAAATTCGACGGCCAAGTGATTGGCGCGTTCATGTTCATCTACGGCATCGCCAGGTTCTTCCTCGAGTTTCTGCGCGACGATCCCGGCCGCGGCTCAGTGTTTGGCGGTACGATGTCGGGCACGCAGTTGATCGCCATTGGGTTGGTAGTGGCCGGCGGATTGATTTGGTGGTTGCGTCCCGGCTCGAAGTCAATCCCGGCGGGGACAGTGAGCGCCACCCGGTAGATTGCGAAAGCTCAAATTTCGGCCATTGAAACTCGCCCTGCAGCACTAGAGGAAGCAGTCGTTGCAGCAACCCGGGGGACGGCGTTTGAAAGGTGCCGGCCCCCGTCAACTGCTAGCGCCACGAGAAACTTTTCTTTCCGATACTGCTGACCGCGATAATGCCCTGTTCCCCGCCCGCGCTAACGACAACGGCATCAATCTCCATGCCCTTTTTTACCACTACGAAATTAGCCACCACGGGCGGACGGCCATCCGTGAAGTCAAGGGTGAAGGTGCCTGTGCAATCGGGGTTTACGGAGTAGGTGCCGTTGGCCGGAGTATGGGTGAAATCAGCGACGACGTTTCCCGCAACCGTCACTGTATCGAGCTGAGTGAGACTGCCGTCGCCGTCGAACCGGGTCATAGCGACGCCCACCTGCGGTCCGATCGGTCCCTTGCCGGCTAGTTTCGTTCCAGTGAGAGTGAATCCGTAGGTGCCGGCGATGAGTCTCGCGTTGCAACGAGGAGAGTCGCTCTGGGCGAACCCGAGATTGGAAGCTGCCAGGAAAAGCAGCGCGGAAGCGGCGAAACGTGCGGCAAATTTACAGTTCATATGCGCCTCGATTTTGAATATTGGCTGCCTCAGCAGCGCGTGCAACACATAGTGCCCTGTGTTGCGGCGGGTAACAATGGAGAAAGTCTGTAGAAATCCTTAATACGAATCGTCAAGATTGCAATTCCACGTGATTGGCTGCAACGGCGTAAGATGTCTGGCAGCCCGGAGCCTGGATCCCCTAAAGCGCTAGCCTTAGTGAGCAGTCATGCCCAAGTTCAGCGATTTCGAACTCGATGAGCGCGCTTACGAACTGCGGCGCGCCGGCAGCGCACTCAAACTGGAGCGCATACCGATGGATCTGCTCTGCCTTCTGGTACGAAACGCGGGCCAACTTGTTAGCCGCGACACGATCATCGAGAGACTCTGGGGCAAAGACGTTTTTCTGGATACGGACAACAGCATCAACACGGCCGTTCGAAAGATCCGGCAAATTCTGGGCGATGATCCCCGAAATCCCAGATTTGTGCAGACCGTGCCAGGCAAGGGCTACCGCTTTGCGCCTTCGGTGACCGACGACTCACGGGTTATGCCCGAGCCGAATCGCAATTTGGATATCAGCCAGCGCGTCATGCTGGCTGTTCTTCCGTTCGAGAACCTGAGCAATGACATCGAGCAGGAGTACTTCAGCGACGGACTGACAGAGGAAACGATCTCGTACCTGGGGCAACTCGACCCGCAATCCCTGGGGGTGATCGCCCGCACCTCGTCGATGGTATACAAGCGAACAGCGAAAACCATCGCGGAGATCGGGCGGGAATTGGGGGTGAACTTTGTTGTGGAAGGCAGCGTCCGGAGGGAAAAGGAACGAGTCCGGATCACGGCACAATTGATCCGGGTGACGGATCAGACACACCTGTGGGCGGAGAGCTACGACCGCGAGATCGGAAGCGTCCTGGGTGTGCAAACCGAACTCGGCGTCTCTATTGCGAAGCAGGTAAAGCTACAGCTAGGTGGCAAGGAGAAGGCACGGTTCGCCACCGATGCGGAAAGAAATCCGGAAGCGCACGATGCCTATTTACGCGGAAGGTATCATTGGGCCAAGAGAACGTTCGCGGAAACACGCAAAGCGATCGAATACTTCCGCAAGGCGACGGATGCGGAACCCACCTACGCGAAAGCTTACGCAGGATTGGCCGACTGTTACATCACTCTGCCAATCACCAGCGATATGAAGTCGAAGGATTGCTTTCCCAAGGCCACAATAGCGGCGTCCAAAGCACTGGAGCTCGACGGAAATCTGGCGGAAGCGCATACGTCATTGGGGACGATTCGATTCTGGTTTGATTGGGATTGGTCGGGGGCGGAAGAGTGCTATCAGCGGGCGCTGCAGATCAACCCCAATTATATGCTTGGCCGCCTGTATCGTGCGCATTGTCTTTCCAATACAGGGCGGGACGAGGAAGCCATCGCTGAAATCAAGCGCGCGCTGCGGCTTGATCCACTTTCTCCAATTCTCAGCACTCTTCTGGGATTTTTTCTTTACCATGCCCGGCGCTATGACGAAGCTGTGGCTGAATTCCACAATGCACTTGAGCTTGCACCAAGGTTCTGGATCGCTCATCTGGACCTCGCCAAGCTCTATGAACAAACTGGAGAGCAAGGCCGCGCAATCTCAGAGTTGGAGTTGGCTCGCACATTCTGCGACGGTAACAGCGAGCCACTTTCCTTGCTGGGATATGTGCTGGCGAAGAGCGGACGACAGGCCGAAGCAGAAAACGCCCTGGCAGAACTGATGGCACTGTCCCGGCAAAAGTATGTCCCTCCGCCGAACATTGCACTGGTGTATGCGGGGCTCGGGAAGCGGGATCAGATGTTCGAATGGCTGGAGCGCGGAATTCAGGACCGGGATGTTCGTATGACCTTCCTGCGCGATCCAAAGTGGGATGGATTCAGGGAGAATCCGAGATTCAGAGAGATATTGAGGCAAGTAGCACTGGATGGGAACTGATCTGGCATGGCCCGGCATTTACGCCAACTTCCGCTCCCAGGTAACGCGGGGCAAGCTATTCCTGAGATGCCTGTAGTATTCTTCCCTCCGAATGGCGGAAACATTCCCAATTCTTGTTTCTGTCGCGCCCGACGCTGCCGGCAAGCGCCTCGATCAGTTGCTGGCGGCGCATCTCGGGGCAAGCAGGGCGTGGGTGCAGGAACTCATCTCCGAGCAAAAAGTTCTGGTGAATGATGCTTCCGCGAAGGCTTCGCTGAAGCTGCGGGGCGGCGAGCGCATCACCGTCCTCGGCGCGGCCGAGCGGCCTCCGTTGCGCGCTATTGCCGAGGAGATTCCTCTCGACATCGTCTATGAAGACGACGATCTGGCGGTTATCAACAAGGCCGCCGGAATGATGGTGCATGCTGGGGCGGGCGCCACGGAGGACCAACGGAATCGCGGCACACTAGTGAATGCGCTGCTGCATCATTTCGCGACCCTGTCGGCTGTGGGCGGGGAAATGCGGCCGGGCATCGTCCACCGGCTGGACAAAGAGACCAGCGGGCTGATCGTGGTCGCGAAAACCGATGAGGCGCATCGCAAGCTGGCCGCGCAGTTTGCCCGGCGCGAAGCGAAGAAAACTTACATGGCGCTGGTGCACGGGTGGGTGAAGAAAGATCAGGGAACGATCACGGCCAGCATCAGCCGCGACCGCGTGCGGCGCATACGGATGACCACGCGGGGAACCGGCGGACGCGACGCCATCTCGCACTACACCGTGGTCCGGCGGCTGGAAACGGCATTCGGGAAGTTCACGCTGGTTGAGGTGAAGATCGATACGGGCCGGACTCATCAGATTCGCGTTCATATGGCGTCGCTGGGGCATCCGGTGGTGGGGGATAAACTGTATGGGGCACCAAGTGAGATGCGGGCAGCGGGCGACCGCGAGAAAGACGAGAGCAGCGCGATTTCGCTGGCGCGAAATTTTCTGCATGCGGCGCGGTTGGAACTGGCGCATCCCCGTACGGGGGAACAAATTGCGCTCCAGAGCCCGCTTCCGGCGGAATTGCAGGCCTTCCTGGCGGCGATCGAAAGAGATGTTGCAGCCCCCGTCCATCCGAAGATTTGAGTCAGGCGGGGCTAGGTGCGGGCGGATATAATGTTGATATCGATGGACACATTGGGGACGAAGATCATTACCAGCTCCGGACTGGTTCTTCTGGTGCTTGTGGCGGGGAGCACGACTTCACAGTCGGCGCCTCCAACTTCGACCGCTCCAACATCCGCTGCTCAGGCTTCGACGGCTCCGGCATCTCCGATCGCGGCTGCTCCGGAGCAGAAGCCTTCCGATCTCAATACTCCGACAGGGGATGACGCCGTCACCACTATCCGCGCGACCACCAACGAAGTGAACGTCGTCTTCACGGTGACCGACAAGCACGGGCGGCGCATTACCGATCTAAAGCAGGGCGATTTCCGCGTGCTCGACGACAATAAGCCACCCGAGGAAATCCGCAGCTTCCACGCCGAGACAAACCTCCCGCTCCAGGTCGGCTTGCTGATCGACGCCAGTAATTCCGTGCGCGACCGGTTCAAGTTCGAACAGCAATCCGCCATCGAGTTTCTGAATCAGACGATTCATCCGCGTTACGATCAGGCGTTTGTGGTTGGCTTTGACGTGACGCCGGAGGTCACGCAGGATTTCACCGACAACACCGAATTGCTGGCGCATGGAGTACACGAACTGCGTCCCGGCGGCGGTACGGCGCTCTACGATGCACTGTATTTCGCGTGCCGCGACAAACTACTGAAAGCTCCGAAAGGCACGACCGTGCGGCGGGCCATCATTTTGCTCAGTGACGGCGAAGATAACCAGAGCCACGTGACCCGCGAAGAAGCGATCGAGATGGCGCAACGCGCCGAGGCCATCGTCTACACCATCAGCACGAACGTGAGCGGCACCAAAGGAGCGGGCGACAAGGTGCTGGAGCGCATCGCCGATGCCACCGGGGGACGCCCATTCTTCCCTTTCCAGATTCGCGATGTGGCTAACGCCTTTGCCGAAATTCAGGACGAACTGCGCAGCCAGTACGCCGTTTCCTACAAGCCGGCGGACCTCAAGGCGGACGGGCATTACCGCACCATCGAGATCGTAGCCAACGATAAAAAGAATCTCCGAGTGAGGTCGCGGCGCGGATGGTACGCCCCGGCCCATTAGAGCGAACCTCGGTCCTTGGACCTCAGAATTGGCCGACTTAAGGCGTGCAAGCGGGCTGAATTTTCTCCACGCACAGAGTAGAATCACGCCCCCGGCACACCACCTCCGATGCCAGGATATTCAGGAACACCGCTGCCGAAAAAGCTGGGGATCAAACCTGGCGCACGTGTTTGGCTGGTCGATGCTCCAGCCGAGGTGCGTGCGGAGTTGAGCGCAGCCCTTGCCGGATGCGAGGACGTGGGTGACGGGAAAGCTCCACTCGCCTTCGCAATGGTGTTCACGAAATCGAAAGCGGCGCTGGCGAAGGATTTCGAGAAAATCAGCAGGCTGCTTGCGCCCGCCGGAATGCTGTGGGTGAGTTGGCCCAAGAAAAGCTCCGGAGTGGCCACGGATCTGGATCAAAACATCGTGCGCGAGATTGGACTGGCCGCGGGATTGGTGGACGTAAAGGTATGTGCGGTGACTGAGGTTTGGTCGGGATTGAAATTTGTGCGGCGCATCAAAGACCGCTGAAGCGGTTTCGGCGCGGGCGCGGAGAAAAAAAGCATGGTACGAGTGGGTTTGATCGGATTTGGTCTGGCGGGGCAGGCATTTCATGCGCCTGTTATTCGGGGCGTTCAGGGGATGGAACTGGCTTGCATATTCGAGCGGCATGGGACCAAGGCGAAGGAAAAATATCCCGAAGTTCGAGTGGCGCGCACACTGGATGAAATGCTCTCCGACAAGACACTCGCCTTGTGCGTCGTGGCCACTCCGAACGATTCGCACTTCTCGTACACAAAGGCCTGCCTCGAAGCCGGGCGCGATGTGGTCGTGGACAAACCTCTCACGCCTACACTGGCGGAGGCGGAGCAGCTGGTGCGTCTGGCCGCCGATCGCGGCCGCCTGCTCACCGTGTATCAAGACCGGCGCTGGGATGGGGATTTTCAGACGGTCAAGAAGCTCGTGAAATCGGGCGCGATGGGTGCGGTTGCCGAGTACGAGGCGCGCTTTGACCGGTTTCGCCTGGAGGGCAAACCGAACGCGTGGCGGGAACGCGCGGATCATCCTGCAGCCGGCGTTCTCTGGGATCTGGGGCCGCACTTGATCGATCAGGCACTGGTTTTGTTTGGCGAGCCGGAGACGATTTGGGCGTCGGCATTCTGCCAGCGCCAGGATTCGCAGGTCGACGATTCCTTTGACGTGCACATGGAGTATCCGCATCTGCGAGCCACGCTGCGCGCACGAAGTATTGCCTATGCTCCCGGACCTCACGTGCTGATACACGGGACGGAAGGATCGTTCGAGAAGTACGGGATGGATCCGCAGGAAGAGATTTTGCGGAGTGAGAACTGTCCGGACGGACCTGCCTGGGGAGCGGATTGGGGAGTGGAGGCGGAGGAACGGTGGGGAACTCTGAGCCGCGTGGGCGGGGAAACTCGCCGTATAAAGACCGAACGCGGAGACTATCGCGGGTTCTACGCCAACGTGAGAGATGCGATGGAGAAAGGGTCTCCGCTGGATGTGACGACGGAGCAGGCGCTGCGCACCATGCGCGGAGTCTTGCTGGCGCATAAGAGCAGCCGGGAAGGGCGCAGAGTGCGGTGGACGGAAGCGCCGGAGTAGAACTCCGCCCGGCGTTCCTGTGTGCCGGAACTGTCCTTCGCGAGCGAGGGCGCTCGCGCCACACTATCCTTTCATCACCTTCTGGAAGGCGGCCTGGAAGCGCTCCATCTCTGCTTGCGTTCCGACGGTGATGCGGACGCAGGTGGGCATCACGGGCCAGACGCGGCCGATCAGCACGTTTTCCTTCGCCATCGCTTCTCGCACTTCCTTGCCGGGGCGCTTAGTGTCGAGCATGAAGCAGTTGGACTCGGAAGGAATGTAGGAATAGCTATTGCGATCGAGCCATTGGAATGTCTGCTGGCGAACGCTCGCATTAATGCGGCGGCGTTCCGGGACGAGTGCAGGATCCTTCAGGCTGGCGGTGGCCGCGGCAATGGCGGTTATCGGCATAAAGTTCTGTCCGCCGTGCGACATGACTTTTTCTAGCAGGTCCGGGCGCGCAATCACGAATCCGCAGCGCAGGCCGGCCATTCCGTAAACTTTCGAGAAGGTGCGCAGCACGATTACATCCTTGCCGGCCTTGACGAGATCGAGTGCGGATGGCGCATCACTCAGGTGAATGTAGGCTTCGTCGATCAGAACGACCGAGTCCTTGGGCTTATTGGCGACGAGATACTCGATGTCCGAGTGCGGCGTGAGCGTGCCGGTGGGGTTGTTGGGATTGCAAACGTAGAAGACCCCGGCGTCGGGATCGGCGGCAAGCATGGCCTTGACGTCATGCGCGTACGTCTTCGTGAGCGGAACCTTGATCACGCGCGCTCCCGCAACGGAGGCCATACTCATGCCCGTCTCGAAACACGGATCCGCGGTGACGTAACTTTTCTGCGGCGAAGTAAAGGCCAGGACGCTGAGGCAGAGCGGAGGAGTCGAACCGGCTGTGCAGTAGATGTAATCGGGATTGAGGCCTTCCATCTGAGCGAAGGTGCTGACGAGTTCGTCGGTGAGATTGTCGGAGTAGCGGCCGCCTTGCGGGATGATGGCGGAGATCGCGTCGCGCGCGGACTGACTGGGACCGAGCGGATTCTCGTTTGAATCAATCAGCACCGCATCCTTGGCGTGCGGCTGCCGGCGGTGGGTTGCAGCCAGCATGGGTTCGGTCATGACGTGGAACGCAGCCACTGCCGAGGCAGCGGCCGACAGATGCAGAAACGAACGCCGGGAGAAATGGGGCATGGAAACCTCCGCAAGGGAGTGTATCAATGACCGGCATTGTGACGTAAGAGATTTTAACCACAGACACAGGGGAACACAGAGGAATAATGGCCTCTGTGTAACTCTGTGACTTGTGTGGTTAAGCTCTAGGCCTTTGCTAGTTCCGGCTAGTCCTGTTTATGGCCGGCGTAATAGCCGGCGCGGGCCTGGATTTTGTAGCCCTGCTTGTCCTTGATCTCAAGCTTGCGGTAGCTCCCATCGAGCTTAGTATTCGTGGGGGTATAGCCGATGTTGTACTGGCTGCGCAATTCCGCGGCGATCTGGTCGAAGGCTTCTCTGAGCTTGTCGAACTTGTTGCCTACGTTAATCACCCGGCCCCCGGTCTGCTCGGTGAGTTTGCGCATATCGTACTCGCCGGAATAGCCAAAGCCTCCATAAAAACCGCGATCGGCGCAGAGCAGCACATAGACGATGGCGTCTGCCTTCTGCGCGGCTTCAATCGCGTCCTGTATTTTCAGCCGGCTACCTTCATCCTGACCATCGGTAAGCAGCACCATGGCTTTGCGGCCGACTTCCTTGGCCAGCATGTCATGGGCGGAAAGATAGACGGCATCGTAGAGCAGCGTTCCCGGCGAATTATGCTGCGGTACGGGACCGCCGCCCATGCCGGGGATTCCCCCGCTGGTGTAATCCACATTCACTTTGGCTTTGTTCAGAGCGGCCTGCAGGCGGTGAACGTCGCGCGTGAAGTCCTGCAGCAGGTCGACGGAGATATCGAAGCTGATGACGTAGGCTTCATCTTTGTCGGTAAGGATCTGGCGCAGGAAGGCGCCGCCAACCTCTTTTTCCATGTCGATGACGTTGCGCTGGCTCCCGCTGGCGTCGATCATGATCCCGAGCGTGAGCGGGAGGTTTGTCTCGGCGGTGAAATACTTGATGGTCTGCGGCTTGCCGTCTTCGGAGACTTCAAAGTCGTTTTTCGTGAGGTTGGGAATGAGCGCGCCGTGTTTGTCTTTGACGTTGAAGAAAAGCTGCACTACATTGACGTTTACTTTCAGAGTCTCGGTAGGCTGCTGAGAGTCGTCGGATTTCTGGTCCGGAGACGTGGGTTGCTGCCCCGCAGAAGTGGTCTGCTGGCCCGGCGTTGATTGCGGGGCCGAAGAAGGCTGGGGGGTCTGCTGGGCAACGGTAAAGGTGGAAGCCAGGAAGAAGGCAACCAGGGCCATTAGCGGCAAGGTTCGGCACTGACAAACGAGAAGCTTAGGCATCCGGACTCTCTCGGGATTCTTTGGTTAGTGTTAGTCTAATCGCGGTTCTGGGTTAGTGTTAGTCTAATCCTTAGATGCACCAAACGGGGTAGATTGGGCATCTGAGAGGCGAAAAGTGGTGTTTTTTCGCGAGACGAGGAAACCATGGCACCGGTGACGGGAAAAGGATGTCGGATCCGCAGCGGGTTCACGCTGATGGCTGTGGCAGCGCTGGCACTGGCGATCTTCGCCTGGGCGATCCCGGCCCTGCAAGCGCAGTCCGGCGGAAGCCAGACTCAGTCCCAGACCCCCGCCACCTCCCAACCGGCACAGGATATTCCTGACGCGCCCTCGACCGTCCAGCCGCCGACTCCCAAGTCCCCGGCCGAGCGGCCGCAAGACGCGGGCAGGAGCACCCAGCCGATTCCGTTTCCGGGCGAGGCTGCGCAGCAGCCGGATCAGGAGAAGCCGGCTCCGCCTCCCATGCCTCCGGTTGAGACGATTCCCGCGGGCAGCAGACCGAGAAATCAGGTCAATCCCAAGGAAGACCTCTACACGATTTCGGTTGCGGCCCATGTGGTACAGATTCCTGTCATGGTCAAGGACTCCGATGGGCGGCCCGTCGATGGCCTGCTTCCCAAAGATTTCACCGTCCTGGAAAACGGCAAGAAACAGACACTGTCCTACTTCTCCAGCGATCCTTTTGAACTCTCAGTGGCCATCGTGCTCGACACCGGCATATCTGACGTAGCTCTGCAGAAGGTGAACCAGACCTACGGGTCCCTCGTCGGCGCTTTCAGCCCTTATGATGAATTCGCGCTCTATACCTACAGCAGCACCGTCACCCAAGTCACTGACTTTAGCGGAAGGCCAGCGAGGTTGACAGCTGCGCTGAACGAATTGAAGCTGGTGCGGGGTCGCAACAATGGCCCGCCAGTACTGGGCGGTCCGCTGGGACCGGATGGACCGACGGTAAACGGAGCGCCGGTCGGGGGACCGATCATCCAGCCGGTCAATACTCCACCCCGGGAGGCGCACGTTTTGAATGACGCCATCCTGCGCGCGGCGTTGGACCTGAGCAAGCGCGAACGCACCCGCCGAAAGGTAATCTTCGTGATCAGTGATGGACAAGAGTTGGGCAGCAAGGCCAGCTACCGCGACGTGCTGCGCGTACTCCAAACCCATGACATCCAGATAAAGGCGGTTGTGGTCGACAGCGGAGCGCTGCCCGGTTACCGCCAGATCGATAGGCTCCACCACATACCAAAACAAGGCTACAGCGAAATTCTGCCTAAGTACGTCGGAGCCACCGGAGGCGGACAGATCTTTACCGAACTTTCCCGCAATGCGATGGAAGAGGCGTATGCGCAGATCACGTCCGAGGCGAGAAACCAGTACACGCTGGCCTATATCCCGAAGGCGACAACCGGCCCAGCCTCCTATCGCAGCATTGAGGTTCTGGTGGATAAAAAGGGGCTAAATATCTACACCAAACAAGGATATTTTCCCGTACCGTCGGCCCATTAACACCTCCTGGGGCGGCAGGGGTCACCTGAGTAACCTGCGTTCGGCACGTCCCATATGATATAAAGACCGCGAGCCTCCGAAAAGGAAATTGGTGTGCGCGGCAGCCCCCGGAGGGTATGCCCGCATTTGAGGAAAGTCTTGAGTTTCATCAACTTCGCAGCCCGAGAGATCAATTGCAAGATCGTATACTACGGCGCCGGATTAGGCGGCAAGACGACGAATTTGCAGGTGATTTACCAGAAAACGGCGGACCAGCAGAAGGGCAAGATGATCTCGCTGGCCACCGAAACCGAGCGCACGCTGTTCTTCGACTTTCTGCCCCTCGACCTCGGCTCGGTGCGTGGCTTCAAGACGCGCATCCATCTCTACACCGTGCCGGGCCAGGTGTTTTACGATGCCAGCCGTAAGCTGATTCTGCGCGGCGTGGACGGCATCGTGTTCGTAGCCGACTCCCAGGAGCAGCGCATGGACGCCAACGTCGAAGCGCTCGAAAACCTGATGTCGAATCTGAAGGAACACGGCTACGACTTCAACAAGATTCCTTACGTGCTCCAGTTGAACAAGCGCGATCTGCCTAATATTTTGCCCATCGACCTGCTCTCCACCGAACTGCGCAAGAAAAATGAACCCATCGTCGAGGCGGTTGCGTTCCAGGGCGTCGGCGTCTTCGAAACCCTGAAGGAAATCGCCAAGCAGGTGCTGACGGAACTGAAGGCGGGCGGGTAGGGAAGCGGCTCTCAGTTCTCAGTTCTCAGTTCTCAGTTTCCACGTTCTCGCACGCGGGTGTCCCATCTCGCGTTCTTTGCGAGAAGTCGCGCTTTTCACTAAAGTTCACGAGTCAAAGTCTGTCAATCCCGTATGACCCAAAGGCATATTCCGCCTTGCCTGATCTACAATGGCTGTCGCAAAACTCCGCCACATCTGGAGAGAATCATGCGCCCTCTGCGTCTTTCATTTCGGGCCCTGCTCGTTATTCTGCTCTTATCTGCACCTTTGGCACTTTCACAGACCTCTTCCCTGCACGGCATCGACCTCGGCGATCTCGATCGCAAGGCTGACCCGTGCACCGACTTCTACGAATTCGCCAACGGCACCTGGCGGGCGAACAATCCGATTCCCGCTTCGATGACCCGCTGGAGCAAGCGCTGGGCCGCAGGGGAATCTTCCAAAGACAAACTGCGCGAAATCCTTGAGACGGCTTCCGCCGACAAGAACGCGCCCAGGGGCAGCACCGAACAAATTATCGGCGACTATTACGGCGCCTGCATGGACGAGTCCCGTGTAAACGCCCGTGGCATGGATCCGATTAAACCTTGGTTCGCCAGAATCGACGCTGCCCGCGACATCGCCGCTCTGCAGCTAGTGATGGCCGAGATGCACGACATTCTCGTCCAGGCTCCATTCGCACTCGGCAGCCAGCAGGATCCGCATAAACCTTCGTGGGTGCTGGCCGATTTTGGCGCCAGCGGCCTCGGCCTTCCCGATCGCGACTACTATCTGAAACCCGAGCCACGCTTCAAGGAAGCCCGTGAAAAGTACCTGGAGCACGTCACGGCAATGTTCAAGCTCGCTGGCTGGGATCAGAAGTCCGCGGCGGCGGCGGCCCAAACCATCATGGCCATGGAGACGAATCTAGCCGAGGCTTCGCTCGACAACGTCGCGCTGCGCGACCCGTCTGCCACCGATCACAACACCACGTTTGCCCAACTGCAGGCCCTTGCTCCGCATTTCGACTGGGCCAGCTACTTCAGACACAAGCAACTGCCCACCGACGTCGACATAAACGTTGACCAGCCTAAGTTCATGCAGGAAGTCGACCGGCAAATGCAGCAGACGCCGCTCGCCAACTGGAAAGCGTATTTGAAGTGGCAGTTGCTCAATTCGACTGCGAGTTCCCTCTCCGCGCCCTTCGTTGAGGAAGACTTCGCCTTCAACGGAAAATACCTGAGCGGCACCACCGAAATGAAGCCGCGCTGGAAACGCTGCGTCGAGTCGACCGATCAGTTGTTGGGAGAGGCGCTCGGCAAGAAATACGTGGAGAAATATTTTCCGCCCGAGGCCAAGGCCCGCATGCAGGAGATGGTGCGCAATCTGCTCGCGGCCATGCGCGACGATATTCTGAGCCGCCCGTGGATGAGTGACGACACCAAAGAAAAAGCGATGGCTAAGATCGCCACCTTCAATCCCAAGATTGGATATCCTGACAAGTGGAAGGACTATAGTCACGTTGCGATTCGCCGTGATGTGTTCTTTGACGACATGATCGCCGGCCGAAAATTTGTCGAAGAGGACGATCGCAATACCATCGGAAAAACCGTCGACCGCGGCCGTTGGGGCATGACGCCGCCCACCTCCGACGCATACTACAATCCGCTGCTGAACGAAATCGTGTTCCCTGCCGGAATCCTGCAGCCGCCGGCCTTCGATATGAGCGCCGTCGACGCGGTAAATTACGGCGCCATTGGCGTGGTGATCGGCCACGAAATCTCGCACGGCTTCGACGATCAAGGCGCGCAGTACGACTATCTCGGGCGGCTGCGCAACTGGTGGACTGAAGCCGACCTGAAGGATTTTCAGGCGCGCGCCGCGTGCGTGGCTGATCAGTTCGATCACTACTACATCGAGAAAGACATACACCACAACGGCAAGTTGGTGCTGGGCGAAAGCATCGGCGACCTGGGAGGAGCCAAGATCTCGTATCTCGCCTATCAGAAATCGCTCGAGGGCAAGCCACGCCCGGCGGACATCGACGGCTTCACGCCCGAGCAGCAGTTCTTCATCGCCTGGGGCCAATTCCGCGGCGACGAAACCCGCATCGAAGCACAGCGCCTGATGGTGCAGGGCGACCCCCATCCGATTGCGAAGTACCGGGTCATCGGCCCACTCTCGAACCTGCCGGACTTTCAGGCGGCATGGAGCTGTAAGGCAGACGCACCGATGGTGCGCCCCGAAGGCAAGAGGTGCGACGTGTGGTAATCCCTACACAACCATAGCGTCGGCATCAAGACCGTCGGGCCGGCATCTTGCCGGCTGTCCTGAGGGCGCCTCGCCCTCGGTGCTGGTGGCAAGGCATCAGCTGCGGGGTTGCTGGCTAGCCGGCAGTACTCCGTTTCCCATGTAGTCGCACACCAGCACGGTGAGATCATCGTCCTGCGACGTCGCCCACTGCTGCACAGCGGAAATAATCCGATCGGCAGCATCCGATGGTGCAATGCCTGATGTTTGACGCAACAGTGAGCGGAGCGCTTTCTGCCCAAAGAATCCTCCGCTGGCACTCTCCGCCTCCAAAATTCCGTCGGTATAGAGCAGAAGCCGATCGCCTGGTTGCAGTCTCTGGGCAGCGGTTGTGTAGGTGGCAAAGCCGAAAGCTGCGAGCATCAATCCGTTCTCCACAATTTCAAGCACTTCCCCGTCGCGCAGCAGAAGCAGCGGCGGATGGCCTGCGGCCGAGTAGCGAAGCTCCTGCGATTGCGAGTCGAGGTAAACGTAGGCCGCCGTGACGAACTGGTCCTGCGTATTGCCGCAGAGAACGGCGTTCATTCCCGTCAGCAATCGAGAAGGATCGGCGGCATTGGCTTGCTGTGACGTAGCCGCAACTTTCACCATGGAGGCGATGAGCGCGGCCGGGACTCCATGGCCGGACACGTCGGCGATGAGCAGTCCGGCCTGATGGTCATCGGCCACAATAAAATCGTAGAAATCTCCGGCAACGGAAGTCATGGGCACATAACGCGCCGCCAAACGGAAGTTGGCTGAGTCGGGGAAATTCCCTGGAAGAATGGACAGCTGGATGCGTCGCGCCACCTCGAGTTCCTTTTGTATCTCGCCGAGTTGCTGGTCCCGCTGCAGGGTCTGACGCGCAGCGACATATCCCAGAGCTACCAGAAATGCTACAAAACCAATGGGCTCGACATCCGGCAGTCTCAGTCCGAGCACGCCTCGGATGTTTTCCCAAACAGCGAAAGCTACAAAAATCAGCAAGCCGCGGCGGATCACGACGAAATCCTGATTAACCGAGCCCGCGACGCGCATCGACCGCACCACCAAAAAACCCAGAGCGCCGATGACCAGGACGGCGGTGACCTGATAAAAGATGTCTCGCGGTCCGATGGCCAACGTCGCCGCAGCGAACGCGCCAAGCACGACTCCCAGAACATAACCCGCGGTCATGGCCCAGCGGTGCAGGAGCCCGGCCACCATGAAAAACAGGAATGCCGGAATGGGGATGACAAAGTCGATCGCGGACCTGGCTCTCGGGAAGAACGACCACCCCTGCATGGTAAGGGACACGAGATCAGCCTTGATCCACATGCGGAAG
This sequence comes from uncultured Acidobacteriaceae bacterium, assembly GCA_963707205.1. Taxonomy (GTDB): domain Bacteria; phylum Acidobacteriota; class Terriglobia; order Terriglobales; family Acidobacteriaceae; genus Sulfotelmatobacter. The sequence goes on along the minus strand of CAVPQE010000028.1, from coordinate 193,640 downwards.
CCGTACAGAGCGGCGAAGATGGCAAAGTAAATCAAGATAGGATCATGCTTCCGCCGGACGGCAGAAAATGCTGCCGCCACCAGCCCAACCGCCACGATCATGGCGCCGAGAAAAAGAGCGGGAGCATCGTGATGAAAGGCCTGCAAGACCTGGTCAGCCGTGAGCTCGGGTGCGGTTGCATACATACCGACAGGATGCTAAATCATTTCGGAAAACCACGCGTAAGGCGTAGGCAAACTCCGAGATGAGATGCTGCTCACTCAAACGGCATTACCAACGTAAGCGTTGCGTGCCGTTTTCTGCTCCTCACTGCTTCCCCTTTCGCTAGCCTGATCACAGGGAGGTGTGTATTCGCCCGCCCTGCGGATCCATCGGTGACACTTTCTGCTCTGATCCTTCGCTCGTCGGACCCAACTGGACTGCTAGTCTGGTGCGGCATCGGCTTCTGCGCCGGGATCGGCGTTTTCTTCTATGGATTCCGCCTGCTGCAGCGTCGGCGGTTGATTCTGGACACGCCGTTCTCGAAGATTCGCAGCGCCTCGATGGGAATGGTCGAAGTCAGCGGCCTCGCCGTCGGCCCCTACACCATGGTCGCGCCTATCACCGCGCGTCCGTGTTACTACTACCGCACCTTGGTCTGGGAATACAAACAGAGTGGCAAGAATAAACAATGGGTCAAGGTCGCCGGCGAGTGCATGCACGTGCCCTTTTTCGTCGACGACAATACCGGACGTGCGCTGGTCGATCCGCGCGGCGCCGATCTCGACTTGCACCGCGATTTTGAGCAGCAATTCTGCGACTCGTTTTTCACCACAAAGGATCCGGCGCCGGACAACGTGCGCAGTTTCCTGGGTCGCCACGGCATTGTCACCAACAACAAAATCAAGGTGGAAGAGTATTGCATCAAGCCCAAGAATTCACTGTTCATTCTGGGCACGCTGAGCGAAAATCCGGGCCTGGAAGTCGGCCCACAGCCGATTCGCGACGTCGAGCCGATCAACTCGATTTCAGCGAGTGGATTCTCGCTATCGCTCGGTTCGCTCTCGTCCCTCGACGGCTCGCCCCGCGACGGTTTTGACGAAGACGATCGTGCTCAGCGGCTGGCGATCCAATCCGACGCTCCTCCCCATGAGTTAGTCCGACTCTCTCCTCAAACCGCCCCCACGTCAGCTTCGGAGATGACTCAGCAACAAAAAGTCGCCGCCGCGCTGATGAAAGCGGGAATCTTGAATCCCGCGGCATGGGCTGCGGCGGGAGTGCCCGCGGCAGGCAACGTGCAGATCCTCGCCGACCCGGCCGCGTCCAGCGGAAATGGCGACGGGCCCAACGGGAAGGCCAGTCCCCCGGCTCTAGCGAACGCTTTCGATCCGCATCCGCCGGTGGTGCTGATGAAGGGGACCAACAACAAAACTTTCCTGATTTCCTGGCGCAGCCAGCAGGAAGTCGCCCGCTCCCTGGGCTGGAAATGCGCTTTGATGATCTGGGGCGGTCCGGCACTCGCGCTGCTCTGCCTGTATTTCTTCCTGAGCATTCAGCGTCTGCTCTAGATCGTGGGGCGCGGGCGCCCTTGCCCGCGATGTCGGCAACTGAGACTATTGTTCCCGCACCACGCTTCTAACCTTGCTGCCATCGACTCCCGCGTAGCCTGCCGTTGCGCCTCTAGTACAATCAAACCCGTGAACGACGCCGTCCGCATCGGAATCCTGGGCGACTTCAATACCGATCTCCGCTCGCACCACGCCACGACGGACTCGCTGCAACACGCCGCCCACAAGCTCCAGATAAAGGTCGAATCGGAGTGGCTGCCGACTCCATCATTGACCGCCGACACAGCCGAAAAGACCCTCGAAAGTTTCGATGGTCTGTGGGGCGCGCCGGGCAGCCCGTTCAAGAGTTTCGACGGCATGCTGAAGGGGATCGAGTTTGCTCGCCGCCGCGATTGGCCATACCTCGGCACGTGCGCTGGATTCCAGTACGCGTTCATCGAATTCGCCCGCAATGTCCTCAAAATCCAGGACGCGGACAGCGCCGAGAATAATTCCGGCTCGAAGAACATCATCATCTATCCGGTAGCCTGCGCCGTGCCCAATCGCAAAGGCGACGCCCCAAAGCTGTCCGGCGTGGTGCCCGAGATTCGCCTGCGCCCCGGCTCCTATCTGCAGTCTTTCTACGGAAAAGGCAAAGAGATCGTGACCGAAGAGTTTTTCTGCAACTTCGAAATCAATCCCGACTTTGAATGGGCGGCGATGGAAGCGGGATTCCCCGTAGTCGCGCGCGGCGCCCAAGGCGAGATCCGCGCCATCGAATCTCCGACCCATCGGTTTTACCTGGCCACGCTCTTCCAGCCGCAATTGTCGTCTACGGAAAAGAAGCCCCACCCCATCGTTCTGGCATTCGTGCAAGCCGCCGCCGACTGGGGCAAGAAAAAGCTGGACGACAGCGTTCTGGAATAAACCGAACGAGGAAAGAGGCATTCGCAACGCGTGAGAGCACCAACTTCCATCATCGCGATTGCCTCGGTTCTTCTGATCGGATCTGTCTTGATGCTGGGAGGAAGCTTTTACCTCTCGTTCGCGAACCCCGCGTTCGTCTATCTCCTGCCCGCAATGATTATTCAGATTGCTTTCTGTTTGCTGGGTATCGTCACAGCAGTCGGACTCTTACTTTTACGGGAGCCGGCAAGGAAGGCCGCGATTTTTCTTTCCACCGTCCCCCTCTTCCTCGTCGTTTTTGCATCGTTGGTTCTTCTGGGAGCCAGTCGTAGTACTCACAATCCCTTGATCGCAGTCGCATTTCTAATTTTTGCCGCTTTGTTTTCGATTTTACTCCCCATAAGTATTTGGTGGCTGGTCCTGTTGCGCCGGGACGATGTGCGGTCTCACTTTCGTTAACGTTCCTAGATATCCGCTTAGTTACCAAAGACCCTGCCCCGCTCGGGTTTCCCGCCTCTCACCATTCGTATCTGGAGCCGCATCCGGACTCCCGCTAGACTCATCCAGATCGCTCCCCCGTCCGAACCGCATCCGCAGGAGCCACTCGTCTATGCATATGCAGTTGATCAACTCGTATCGCATCCCGTTTACCACGCTGATCAGCTATATCCCAGTCATTGCCACGGTTGTGACCTGCCTTTTCAGCGTGATTCTGGCCCGCGCCACGTTGCGCTACGTCGAGGCGACCGACAAAGGCCTGGCCCTCGCCCGCGAAGAATTCGAGCGTGAGTGGTCGCCGGATATCCACATCAAGATGGAACGCGTTTCCGCGACCGAGGCCAAAATCATCGTCACCAATCTGGCGAAAACGTCGGTCCTGCTGCAACTCCTGCAATTGCGTAAGCTGTCGCACGCCATGCCGTTCGAACGCTGCCGCCTGAACGATCCTCTGGTCGGCGGCCTGACTTGGTCGCAGGAAATGGGCCGCCGCATTCTGGCCTGTACGGGAGAGGAATTTGAAGGCCCCATCGCGGCCTCGATGACGTTCTACGCCGCGGGCCGGATGTATCGCACCGACTGGTTCCGCGCGCAAATTCAGGTGCGCGAAGGCCGCATCGCCAGCCTCGAACCCAGCAATATGCCCGCCCGCCGGGTGAGAGCAATCGAGCGTGACGGCCCCGAACGCCGTCGCGAGTTCGTTCAGGACGTTTCTGCCGACGCCGTCCCGGACCAAGAAGAAGTCAAACCGGTCGAGAGCGCCTTCGCAGCCGAAGCGTAAAGTGGGGGGATCCTCCCACTTTCAGTCCATTGAGATCATTGGTTTCGAGAACAAACTGAGGTCTGTTCAGTCATATCGTTCTTCCTTGATCGCACTCGCGGGCACTAGAATGAACTTTCGCGGTGCTGCAATATACAACTCGGCTGCTATCCTGCTGCTAATCACTTCTCGAAAACTTGAGATCACAATTTGTGATCTCAAGTTTGAAGCGAGCTTTGAAAAATGGCGAAAACAGCGATGGTGGTCGCACGAAAAGTTGATTCGAAAATCTTCGTTCTGCGTGGGCAGAGAGTCATCCTCGACACGGACCTCGCCGAACTGTACGGCGTACAAGTCAGGCACCTCAATCAGCAGGCCAAACGCAATGCGAAACGCTTTCCTCCCGCCTTTCGCTTTCAACTCTCGCCACACGAATTGAAAATCTTGAAATCACAAAATGTGATCCCAAGTGAAGGCCACGGCGGGGCACGTTATCGCCCCTACGTCTTTACCGAACACGGTGCGATCATGGCGGCCACCGTGCTGAACTCCGAACGCGCAATCGAAATGAGCGTGTTTGTCGTTCTTGCTTTTGTGCGTATGCGCCGCGCCATCGCCGGGAACCGCCATGTCCTGACGAAGCTGGCGGAACTGGAACACCGTCTGGAGGGTCAGGACGCCGAGATCCAGGACTTGATGGACGCGATCCGCGAACTCATGAGTCCCGAGGAGCCTAACCGTCGCCGCATCGGGTTCGAAGTGCCCTCCGATCCAAGCGGCAAGGCTCTCAAAGATGGCGCAATGCAACTCCGAAAAAGCAGGTAAATCATATGACAGCTTCGTCATTTCTATATCTGGTAACCCTTACCAAAGATCATCAATTCCGCCCCAATTCTCTAAAGATTCCTCGCCGGTTGCCGATCCCATCCATATGATCAACCCAATCAGCAACGCTCACGTCAACGATGTGCCAGAAGTCTCAAAGCCGCAGATCTCGAAGTCGGAACCGCTTGTCCAAACCCCAAAAAGTGGCGCCCTCTCCAACGATCAGGTCACGCTGAAGAGCGCGGGCGAAGTGGATCACGACGCAGGCAGAAGGTAATTTTCAATACAGAATCACTGTGGCAGAAGTTCGAAAGCTGGATAACTTTCCGCGAGTGCCGCGAATTCTTCCACCGGCGAGCCTGCGGGAATCGGAAAGTAGCGTTGCACTTCGCGCTTGAACGTGTCGAGGTAGGCTTTCAGGATCGGCGGCTTCTCCGCGGCGGGAATCGGACGCGGGTGAAATTTCTGGCGCTTGCTTCCCTTCTTTAGAGTGACTTCCGCGGCAGCTTCTGCGTTTCGCACCCACTGCGTTCGCCCGCGAGGCGCGATCAGATAACGCTTGCCTTGTAGTTCCAGAAGATTGATTGGCGTGGAGTAGAGCTTGCCTGTTTTCCGGCCGCGGACTTCGAGCAGGTAGTTGTGGGAGAAGCCCAGACCGAGGCCGACGAGGAATCCGAAAAGGTGGTTGAAGATTTTTTCGCCAGCGCTGGGTTCGCGGAAAGCTGGAAGCGTGGAAGTCATCCGTTTATTGTAAGCGCGCCGCGCGCTAGCTTCTTGGAACGAAACGCAGAGAAGCAGAATTCATGCAGTAGCGAAGATGCGTCGGTTCGGGTCCGTCGTCAAAGACGTGGCCGAGGTGAGCGGCGCATTCGGTGCAGGAGACCGCCGTGCGGACGATGCCGAAGGTTGTGTCGCGAGTTTCGCCCACGTTTTCGGTGGCGATCGGAGCCCAGTAGCTAGGCCATCCCGTGCCGGAATCGAATTTGGTGGCGGAATCGAAGAGGGCGTTGTCGCAGCAGATGCAGCGGTAGATGCCTGGGTCGTGCACGTTCCAGTATTTTCCGGAAAAGGCGATTTCCGTGTCGGCGTTGCGAGTGATGTCGAAGACTCCGGGGGAAAGTTGCTTGCGCCACTCAGCGGCGGTCTTGATCACCTTGGAGATGTGGACTTGCTTCAGGCGCTGGCCGGCGTCGGAAAATAGAACGATCGTGACTTCTTTGGGTGTGCTGTCGGCGACCGGCCCGGCTTGCAGGACCGCGTGCTTTCTCCATTGCCAGACGGCCAAGCTAGCAATCGTGGCCACTGAAGTTCCAAGAAAGGCGCGCCGCTGGATGTTGGGCGGCGACGCTGCCGAGCTTTGCTCGGCCGGACAGCCGAGGGCGGCTGTCCCAACATGAACCGTTTTGCGATCGAGATCAGACTCAGGCATGGCTTTGTCTCCTACTTTCCGGTGTAGAGGTCGGGGAATTCTTGCCGCAGGTGCTCGACCTTGGGAGCGTCGTTGAAAACGATGTAGGGCTGGTTGGGATGCAGGGCGGCGTAGTTCTGGTGATAGGCCTCAGCGGAGTAGAAAGCTTGCAGCGGCACGACCTGAGTCACGATCGGACGCGAAAATATTCCGGCCTTGTCGAGTTGGTCGATGTAGGCCTCGGCGATGCGCTTCTGCTCATCGTTGCTGTAGAAAATCGAAGAGCGATATTGCGTGCCTTCGTCGGGGCCCTGACGATTGAGTTGCGTCGGATCGTGTGCCACCGAGAAGAAAACGCGCAACAGTTCACCATAGGTGATCTGCGAAGGATCATAGACAATCTGCACCGACTCGGCGTGCCCGGTTTCGCCGGTGCTGACGATTTCGTATTCGGCAGTCTTGGCCGAGCCTCCGGAATAGCCGGAGGTCGCACTGATCACCCCCTTCACGTGCTGGAAAACCGCCTGGACGCCCCAGAAACATCCGCCGGAGAGAACTGCGGTCTGCTGGCCGGGCGTGGTGGCGCGCGCAGCGTCCTGAGTGGGCGCTGGTACGGCGCCGGATGACCTCGGACTTGCTTTCGCACTGCAGGCCGTGCCGCCGAGCAACGCGGCAAAAAGAATCACGGCGTGGCGAATGGAAAACGTGTTCATGGTGAATTCCCCGTCTTACGTGCGAATGAGAAATGCTGCAGATTGGAGTGAGGAGACGGCCAGAAGTTTCAAAGGAAAGTACGTCTTCGGACGGGTTGCCGGTCAGGCACTTCAGTCGACAAGGCCAGACCAGCCCGGGGGGGAGTTCGGGGGTGGCGAGTATGCCAAGACGCCTGCCTTAACTTCGATGCGCTCCGCAGGTGTGACGACTTCGCTATCCTGCTGCTGCACGCGCGGTAGGGGCTGTACGAGTTCGCTAATCAGTGGCTGCACGCGTTCCGCGGGGTCCGCGACCTCAGCCGGGAGTTGTTGCACGGTATCCGCGGGATCTACCAGGTCGGCAGGGTTTTGTTGCACGCGGGCGGGAGACTGGGTGATCGGCGCCGATTCGCGTGAATACGGATTCCAGAAATCGGCGCTGCATTCGTTTTCAGGAAAGTTATATTGCCGGCACTGGCTCGACGCCGCTGTCGCTCTTGCGACGGGCGCGGCCGGCTGGCTGAAGGTCACCTGATTCTGGGAAGATGGAGTCACGGAAGATGGCGCGGCGGGAGATGTCGTGGCCTGAACAGGCAGATTGATAGTTTGAGCGGGCTGATCCTGGGCAACCAGCGTTCCCAAGCTTAGCAATCCAAACCATAGGCCGAAGGCAGCGGCGCGCCTGCTCTAACTTGCTCGGGTGCTGCGGACCGCTTGCTGCGCGCGGGTTTCGGGCCGGCGATCCATTCTGGCCTCCCTATGAAATATTAACCCGAATCACGCCCTAAAGTTGCGCACTTGACTTCGCTTTATATTCGCCTACAATGGCGGCATGGCTATCACACGCAGGCAGCGGGAAGTGTACGACTTCATTTCGCGATTCGTGGCGGAGCACCAATACTCTCCATCGTTTGAGGAGATTGGCAAGGGTCTGGAGTTGACCTCACTGGCTACGGTGCACAAGCACGTTACCAACCTGGAGAAGAAGGGACTGCTCACGCGCGACTACAATCGCAGCCGCTCGATCGACCTGCTGCCTCCCAAGGGACGGCTGAAGCAGGCGATGAGCGTGAACACGGGCCTGGTGCTGCCGCTGCTGGGGCGCATCGCGGCTGGGCAGCCGATCGAGGCCGTGGAGAATCCCGAGACCATTTCGCTGGCGGATTTTGTGCGCTCGAAAGAAGTGTTTGTGCTCGAAGTGCGCGGCGATTCGATGCAGGATGAGGCCATCCTCGACGGCGACTTCGTGCTGGTAGAGAAAGCCCGCACCGCGCACAACGGCGACATTGTGGTCGCTCTCGTGGATCAGAGCGACGCCACGCTGAAGCGCTTTTACCGCGAGGGCGACAGCATCCGGTTGCAGCCTTCGAACGTAACCATGAAGCCGATCATCGTTCCGGCCGCGTCGGTGGATGTGCAGGGGCGGGTGATCGGAGTGCTCAGGAAGTATTAGCAGTTCTCAGTTCTCCTTCCAGCAAGAATCAGCAAGGAAGCGATTCAGCTGCGAGATGCGGGGACCATCAAGGGGTTAGCGAATCGTCCTTCTACGTGGCCGCTTGGGCGAGGAGTGATACACGAATTGCGCGTTGGGCGGCACATCCTTGCGCAAAGGCGCGTGCGCTGCTTTACAAGTCTCGATCAGGTTTCTCTCTCGCATAATGCCTTCATCGAACGTGCGGTCCTTCATGAGGTTCATAAGGCTTCTGCGTTCGGTGCCCTTCTTGAGAAAATTGAAAATCTCCCACGCGAGAAGGTCTCCCGGTTGCACGCGAGGGCGGGACTTCGGACCGGAACTGGTAGCGAAAGAGCATCGCGCCGGAAGGCCTCATCCATATCGCCTTGGTGCTTGGTTCCTCGTTCCACGAACGTGAGCAAGCGATCCCCTTCCCTGAGCTTCTCTTTCTTCCAACGGTTCACGAGAGTCGCCATTCCTCTCGCAGCAATTGCGTACGGGGTGCCCACAACTTCTTCCATCGCGTACGTCGCATTTACTTTTCGATAGTCGTCGAGGTCAATGAAGCAGGAGAAGTGAGCTAGCGTGTGCGTGTTGACGATTTCTGTTAAGTGCTCCAAAATCATCCCCCGGTTCGCAAGTTTTGCGGCCTCGAAGGCGACCATGTGAAAATGCCCTCGGCTATTCGCAGCGATGCCAAACATAGTATCGCCCGGGAGTGGGTCCCGGGCGTTGATCTTGGCGAAGGGCCTGACGCCTGACTTTAGCCGAGATGCTTGTTCAGGGCTTGGGCGATGGCGTCCTTCGGCTTGTAGCCGACGATCTGCTCGACGACCTGGCCTCCCTTGAAGACCAGTAGCGTCGGGATGCCGGTGACCTTGTAGCGCATCGGGGTGGCGCTGTTGGAATCGACATCCATCTTGCCGATTTTTATCTTGCCCTGATACTCGGTGGCCAGTTCTTCGACAATCGGGGCAATCGCGCGGCACGGGCCGCACCAAGTTGCCCAGAAGTCCACTAGAACGGGCTTGTCCGATTTCAAAACATCCTGGTCGAAGTTTGCATCGGTCACTTCGACGATTCCGTTACCTGCCACTTTCTTGGTAACTTCGGCGATTTCCTTGCCTGCCATTTGTTTCTCCTCGTTGTAAACGTCGCGCTGTCTGCGGACGCTCCATCGGGCTGCGCTGCCGGGCCGGGCGATTTGTATAAGTGCTTCCCGTGAGGGAGACGAACTTACTATCGTACCACTTGCATTGGATGCTTGGGGAGATGGGAAGGTCGCATGTCTTAGCTCCATAATTCTGTCACCCCCTAACGGCAACGTGAAAATGTCACTCCATGAGAGGAAGGACGTTCGCGTTGAGTCAAAAGGAACTGCAACGAGTGAGTGTGATTTCCAGTTGTCTTAAAGGAGACCTGGCGTGTGCCAGAGCCGCCGCACTGCTCTCGCTTAGCATTCGTCAAGTCCGTCGTCTGAAAAGACGTCTGCGGGAACAAGGGGAGGCGGCTCTGGCGCACGCCAGCCGCGGGCGCCCCAGTCCCCGCCGTCTGCCCGACCGGGTGCGCCGCTCCATCCTGCGTCTGGCCCGCACCACCTATGCCGGCTTCAACGATCATCACCTCTGCGAAAAACTCTGCGAGGTCGAGGGCTTCTGCCTCAGCCGCGAGACTCTGCGCCGCTTATTGCGGCAGGCCGGCCTAGGATCGCCCCGCCAACGCCGGGCTCCCGCCCATCGCCAGCGCCGTCTGCGCTCCCCCCGCGAAGGCGAACTGGTCCAGCTCGACGGCTCTCCCCATGATTGGCTCCAAGGCCGGGGCCCCGGGCTTACCGCTCTGGGCCTGCAAGATGACGCCACCGGAAAGATCCTGGCGGCTCAGTTCTTTCCCACCGAATCCGCCTTCGGCTATCTCTCCCTGCTCCGCCAACTGCTGCGCCGCTACGGTGTCCCCCTGGCTTTCTACGGCGATCGCAGCAGCATCTTCGTCCGCAACGACGACGCCTGGTCCATCGCCGAGCAACTCGCCGGCAAGCGCGATCCCACTCAGTTCGGTCGCGCCCTGGAACAACTCGGCATCACCTTCATCGCCGCCCGCTCGCCGCAAGCCAAAGGCCGCGTCGAACGCCTCTGGGGCGTACTGCAAGATCGCCTCTGCAGCGAACTCCGTCTGGCGCAGGCTTGCGATCTGGACTCGGCCAATGCCGTCCTGACCCGCTTTATCGCCGACTACAATCGCCGCTTCGCCCGTCGTCCGCGGGAAACCGCAACTGCCTGGCGTCCCGCCCCTGAAAATCTGGACCGCATCTGCTGTTTCGTTCATCCCCGCGTGGTCAGCAACGACAACGTCGTGCAGTGGGAGGGCCGTCGCCTCCAGATTCCTCCCCAAGGCCGCCGCTTCAGCTTCGCCGGCGCCAAGGTCCACCTCTACCACGCTCTCGATGGACGCATCGCGCTCTACTACGGAGAAACCAAACTCCAACACACCCTGGCTCCGCCAGGGTGACATTTTCATGTTGCTGTTAGGGTGACAAAATCACGTTGCTACAACAAGATGGGAAGGTCGCAAGACTTGCCCCAATCACAGAGGCGGCGTTTTGTCGTCTTTCGCGCCGGACTGGGCCGCTGGAGTCAGGGACTTGATGAAGCTAACCAACTGCCAACGCTGGGGTTCAGGGAGCTTCGACCACACAGGCATGCCGCGGCGGACCACGCCGTTGGTCAACAACCAGAAGAGAGCGCCGGGAGTGGCCTGCTGCACCTCGGGAGCGAGCAGGCTGGGAGCCTTTTTTCCACCTTCCGCCAGGTCTCCATGGCACTCGGCGCAATGCAAAGCGAAGAGTTTGCCGCCTGCCGCCACGGCATTGGGATCTGCCTGCAGGGGATTGCGACGAGCGACCGCTTTCCTGGGAGCCTTCGCCAGTTCCGCATAGATGGAGTCTTTACTGCCGCGCGCGGAGTTCGTCTGCGCTCTCACAACCCCGAAGGTCAGAACGAGGAGAATGGCGGAAGCGTGCACCATGAGGATGCGGCCATCATGAGAGCTTAACTTTTTCATCTTAACGTTTGCCTTTATCCACCTTGACTCTATCCAGTTCGTTTTCTTTGGCGTCATGGGCGACCTCCGAAGAGACGAGCGACCGCGGAACCGAAGCCGGAGAATTCGCGGGAGACGCCCCAGCGCAGCAGAAAGCGGTGACTGCTATCGTTGAGACCAAAGCCGGGGGACAGGCGCAGGGTCCAGTCCGAGGGCAGATTCCAGGCGACCACCGGAGCCACGTAGTGCGAGGTGTTGGGCAGACCGAAACTATATCGGTCGCCGAGGCCACCATACATTTCCACTCCGGCGATGAAATTCTCGCGGCAGAAACTACAGCGCTCGGCAGAAGCTTTCAGCGCCAAGGGGCGACTGGTGCCGATCGCGTAGCCGAACTCCCAGGGATTGCCGCCGGTGACATTCTTGGTGGCGATGGTGTTTTCTGCAATATTCCACCCCCGAAAGTTCTTAGAGAGGAGCAGCTTGAATTCCAGTTCGTGATCGTGCTCCCGGCGGGCTAGGGCATTCGGCACAGCGTAATCCGATTCAACATCGTGGCCCTCCACCTCCTTCAGAATCTTGTCGGCGCCGCTGGTTTGCTCATATTCAATGTAGAGGACCGGATTCACGAAGTGCTCCCGCTGGAGTACGCGGATGCGGTTTTCCCAGCGGAAACCGGTGAAGATGGTGCTGTCGTTGAACGTGGTTTGGCCGTCAAGATAGATCTCGGTGGTCCACCAGGCGGTCGCGCCGTATTCGAACTCGGCCCAGAAGGCGTGGAAGTCGTTGCCGCCGCGCTGGGTGCCGAAGGTGGAAAAATACTCGACTTCGAGGCTGCCGGGTTCCTCGAGATAGTGATCGTAGGTCACGATGTAGGGGCTTTCCTGCGCCCGGGCAGGGAGAGTGACAGCAGCGAGAGCGACCGCGAGCAGGCTGAAGGAGAAAGCGCGGCGGGCAACCGGTCCCCGCGCATTGCCGGACGCGCAGCATCGCCACCCAGCGAACGGAGATAGGATTTGAAACCTGATGAACTTCAAGCGCAGACCTTGATTCCTTTCAAGCAAAGAATTTCGGAGGCTCCGGTAAACCAGCCAGAAGCAGCTTCGTTATGCTAGATGCGATCAAGTCGTAGCTAATGGAGCCCGATTCTGCCTTCCTTCGAGGTTCTCGATGAGGACATCTAGTTGCAACTCAGTCGCATCTAAGTTACATTGATGATACTGCCGGAGGCTGCGCAGCGGTCAAGAGCCGACGGAAGAATTCGTCGCAGCGCAATTGCGACCAGTTGCGACAACCAAGGATTTCAATGCCACTACCCCAGACGGAAATGCCGGGCCGGTTACAGGCGCACTTCGCCGAGCGCGGAATCCGCATGACGCAGCAGCGGCGCGCCATCTTGAGCGTGATGGAGACGGCGAGCAAACATCTGGATGCCAGCCAAATTTTGCGGAAGGCGCAGAGGGTCGATGCCAGCGTCGACCGCAGCACGGTGTATCGCACATTGCGACTGCTAAAGCGCCAGGGATTGATCGACGAACTCGACCTGATGCACCTCAACGGCGAGGGACACTACTATGAGCGCAAGTTAGAACGCGACCACATCCACATGGCCTGCCTGCGCTGCGGCAAAATCACGGAATTTGTGAGTGACAGTTTTGAGAGGCTCAAACAGCAGGTGGAGAGAGACTGCAGATTCCGTGTGCTTATTTCGCGGCTGGAGATCGGCGGATATTGCGCGGCCTGCCGCGGAGCGCACAAGACGGTTGGCGGATCAGGTGACTAGAACATGGAGATCCGCTTTCTGACGCCTGACGACGCTGCTGAGTATTGGAGACTCCGTCTGGAAGCGCTGCAGCGCGATCCGGAGGCATTCAGTTCCTCGGCGGAAGAGCATCAATCTCTCAGTCTGGATGACGTGCGAGCGCGACTGAGTTCTGGCACAGGAGATTTCTTTGTCGCGGGCGCGATTGATGACGGATGCCTGCTGGGGATGGCCGGCTTCTATCGAGAGAAGGGTCCTAAGACGCGGCACAAGGGGCGGGTTTGGGGCGTCTACGTGACGCCGGAAAGACGCGGCGCGGGACTGGGACGGCGGATCATGCAAGCGGTGCTGGAACGCGGCGCTGCGATCAATGGCGTAGAACAGATATTGCTGTCAGTTACAGCAACACAGACCGCCGCGAGCGCGCTGTATCGGGCACTTGGATTCCAGTCATTCGGCTGTGAGCCCGGAGCATTGAAAGTCGGCGACCGGTATATCGACGAGGAATACATGGTGCTGCGCCTGAAGACGCGGGGATCCGAATGAAATCGCGCTATGTTTGGCACCGGTACAAAAGAAAAAGCGCCCTCGACTTTTCAGTCCAGGACGCCTCGGCAGCCCTCCCCCAGAACTGCCAAACCACGAGATGGATATTAGGGTCCGCCTCCTTTTGTGTAAACGTCACTTTGGTAACGCAATTAGCGCAGAGCTAAGTGCGGCTGACCGAAGGAACCACGTAGAAAAGCAGGGACCTGCAGCAGGCTACTGTTTCTGCCAGGTTTGGCCGTCGTCGCTGGTGATCCAGATTTCTGCGGTAGAGGTTGCGACCTTTCCGTGCTGCATGTCGGAGAATTCCAGGCTGACGATATCGCCGGTTAGGCTCGTTCCGGCGGAAGCGGGCACGACGCGGGTCCATTGGTCACCCGCGTCCGGCGAATGATAAAGGATTCCGCCAGAACCACCGGCCCAGACGTCCGTGCCATTCGCAGCAACAGCGCGGAAGATGGGAGATGCAGCGTCCCGCTTTAAAGCTTGGCTGGCGTCTTTACTTTTCGCGCGGGAAGTTTTCCCGACAATTCGGAGGCTCGTCGCATCCATGAAGTACGCGGGATTCGCGTCCACATATACGAGTTGCCAGGTAGCGCCCTGATCGAAGGAGCGCTGTAGACCGCCAGCGGAGTTAATCGTCCAACGGGGGACGGGGGCGGACGGAGCAAACGCTGCGCCACCGATTACCGGAGCGGTAGGAGTCGCCACCGTGGATGCGAGAGCGCCACTACTCGCGGTCTGGCTGGTCGCAGCGGGTTTGGCTTTGCCGACCCGGGACAGTACGTAATCCCGATTTGATGGCTGCGGCGCCGCCGGCTTGTCTTGAATCTGAGTTTGAGTGTCGAGCTGGGCTGACTGAGTCTCTACCGCCACAGTCTCTGAAACAGCAGGAACCTGCATATTCGCGGATAAATCGCCGGCGGCCTGCTGCTTCGCGGACGGCGAAGGCGGCGCTCCGGGACCCTGGTTCTGGACCATATTATTCTGCTGCCATTGGTTCGCCAGCCGGGGACCATGAGGGAGTTGCCCGCCCACGGCCAAAGCCGCATCGCGACCAACACCAACCTGCGGCTGGGGGACAGATGCTCGCGGCTCTTCAGCACGAGCACCGCTCTTCTTCTCATTGAAGGTCGCAACTGGAGTGCCTGCAGCGTACGCCGGAGGAGTCTCGATCTTGTCGGATTTCGCGGGCGCGCCCGAAGAAACCGGCGGAGCTAACGCCTGATCCTTGGGCTCGTTTGCAGCAACTTCAACACGGGCGGGCGATTTTGAGGCTGTGTTTTGCGGCCGGACGCTCCGCTGATGTTGAACGATTCCGAGCGAGGCAATGGCGACGACGCCAGCAGCCACAAATCCCCAGCGGAGAGCGGGCCATGTCAGCCATGCTCTCGCGGCAGGTCTCACGGCGGTCTCCAACGTCTCCGTCGCGGGCAAAGCCAACGCCACGATGTCGCGGCAATCGCCGCAGTGGGCCAGGTGATCGAGCACGACGTCTCGTTCGCGTTCGGCCAGCAACCGTTCGGCGAATGCCGTCAGCGCGTCCGCGTCAGGATGATCGGCGGCAGGCGTTGTGGCCTTCAGGCGCTCGCGCACGATTTTGGGAACGTTTTGCATTTTCAGCTTCTAGCTACTAGTTTCTAGCTCCTGGCTTCTAGTTTGCTCGGTTGACTGGGTTGCTTTACGTACTGAAGGCGCGGTCCTAGCTATCGGCTAACCCGGGCCTTGCCGGACTCGAGCTTCTACTCTCTTCTCAGAGAACGCCGGAGGCGACGATTCTTGCGTCAGGCTGCGGCGAATATCTACCTGCAGGTCACGCACATCCACTTCCAAGGCTTCTTCGGCCTGGCGGCGCGACATTCCGCGGCGCACCAGGGCCGCAACAATCTGCTTGCGCAAAGACTTGGCCAGTTTGTCGAGCTTGCGACTGATGGTGGACTCGTGGACACCCAGCATGCGCGCGATCTCGGCCAGGGTGCGACCATCGAGATAATAGGCGCTCAGGACCACGCGGTCTTCACCGGAGAGCACGGCGAGGGCCTCGTCGGTAGCCTGCGCCAGACGCGAGTCGGCGGGCGGAACCGACTCGGGATCGGGAGCCCGAAATTGGATGCCTTCTTCGGATTCTTCGTCAAGACTTACGAGGCGTTTCGTACGCCGGTAGCGGTTCACGTATTCCTGGGATAAGACGGTGCGCAGCCAGCCCTCAAGCGATCCACGGCCCGTATAGGAAGCGAGTTTGGAGACACGCTTTCCGTCGCGGGTATTGGTGCCGTAAAGATCGGCGTAAAGAGTATCGGCTAGTTCGCGGGCGGCGGAATCTTCGCGCGCAATACGAAGGGCAGAGAGATACAGTTTTTCGCGATAACGCGTGAGGAAGATCTCCCAGGCCGAATTGCTGCCGGCAGCGCAGGCCCGGGCGAGGGCGAGTTCGTCGACCCGCAGACTCAGAAGAAACGTGCGGATCTCGCTCTCAGAAGTCGCTGCCGTGGCGTGCTTCGAGCCCACCTCGCAGAGAATGGCTGCGAAGGGCTCGCGCGTGAGGCCAATTTTCTCGCAGCCGCTTTTGGCATAGAGATCCGCCAGCACGTCATTCACGACGGACTGCACGGCGGAAATTGGCTTTGTCGAACTCATGGCGTGACCGCCGTCGCTAACCCGCTGCCCGCGACGCTTTGCACCCCTCACACGGGCAGATTTCGCGCAGGAACTTCCACGAATAGAGTCCGAGGTCGTGGTTGTCGTTCCAGGAAAACTTGATGGCATACTTACCCACGCCTTCTGCGGAGAGTGGCTTGGCATGAGGCTTGAAGATCAGTAACGCGCCGGGGGCTGCTGTGACGGGATCCCCGGGGCGGCGTCCAGCCTTGCCGCGCTCGTCTTCGCACATGGCGCAAGGGCAAGCGTCGCGCAGGTAAGCGAAGTTATAATGCGAGACGTGGCCGTCGTTCCACTCAATGTCCACACCGGTGCCGGACGTGAGATTCACCTTCACCGACTTGGGATCGGTGGCCGCATTAGCGGCTTGGAGCGGCGACTGCATGCAATAAGTATCGCACAGGGCAGACTCAGTCCGTGGATGTTGCGGCTTGCGTCACCGGGTGCTGGGTGTTGGGTCTTAGGTCTTCGTGTATCTAGGCCGAGCGGATCCATCCAGGTTGGCGAAACTACCCAAGTTCCTGTAAAATCCATGTTTGCCCTACAAGATCTGAATTCTTCCGGAGTCGTCATGGCACAACAATGCGATATCTGCGGCAAGAAGCCGCAAGCGGGAAACCGCATCAGCCACGCCCACAACGTCACCAAGCGGCGCTGGAACATCAACCTGCGTCCGGTGCACGCCCGCGTAGGCGCAGCCACCAAGCGTATGCGCGTCTGCACCTCCTGCCTGCGCAGCGGGAAAGTCGTCAAGGCATAAGAACTCAACCACAGAGGACACAGAGTTTCACAGAGGCTTTTATTCCTCTGTCTTCCCCTCTACCCTCTGCGGTTGATGTTTTTATTTTACGGCAAGCAATTGCACGTCGAAGATCAGCGTAGCGTTCTGCGGGATCTGCGGCGGATGGCCTTCTGTTCCGTACGCCAGTTCGGGCGGAATGCGCAACTGGCGCTTGCCGCCAACCTTCATACCAGCCACACCCTCGTCCCACCCTTTGATGACTTCGCCTTGTCCTAGCGTGAATTCGTAAGGCTGGTGCGCATCGACTGAACTATCGAACTTCTTGCCCGTGGTGAGCCACCCGGTGTAGTGCACCTTTACATGGTTCCCAGCTTTGGCGAAGGGGCCAAGGCCGACTTTGATGTCCCAGTATTGCAGGCCGGAGTCGGTTTTGACGCCGTCCCCAGTAACTTTGGTGGGAGCGTTGGTGTTGGGGCGCACGACCTGAACGGGCTTGTGCGTGGGCGTTTGGGCGAGTGCTGTAGAAACGAGAACAACCATTACTGCTATGACTAGATTCTTCGTCATGCTCGGCTCCTCCAAATCTTAACCACAGAGGGCGCAGAGGAACACAGAGGCTTTGAATTTCCTCGGTGCTTCTTTGTGTCCTCTGTGGTCGAGTTTTTTGTCATGCTAGGGCGATCACGTCGATTTCTACCAGCACGTCCTTGGGCAGACGCGCGACCTCGACGGTAGACCGCGCGGGGGGCGCCGTGCTGAAGTATTTGCCATAAACCTCATTCATGGCGGCGAAGTCGCTCATGTTCTTCAAGAAGACGGTTGAGCGGACGACCTTTCCCAAGCCGGTTTCGGCGGCTTCCAGAATCTCGGACAGATTTCGCAGGACTCGATCGGTCTGCACAGCAACCTCTCCGGTAATCACTTGTTGAGTGGCGGGATCGATGGCGATTTGTCCCGAGACGAAGACGAATCCGTTCGCTTTGATGGCTTGCGAGTAAGGACCGATGGCTTGAGGGGCGTCTTTGGTCGAAATGATTTCGCGCATGAAATAAGTTCTCAGTTCTCAGTTGTAAGTTCTCAGCAAGAACAAACCCACTGAGGGCTCGAAGAATTCAATCTATCACGATGGTCTTAGGCTTTTCACTGAGAACTGACAAGCGAGAACTCCTTCTAGATTTTCTGCAGTCTCTGCACTTCGTGCACTCCCGGGATTTTGCGCAGGCCAGCGATGATCTGCTCGAGGTGCTTCAAGTCGGCGATGTCGAGCACGACTTCGACGCTGGCCTGGCTGTTGGAGGTTTGCGCGGTGATGTTGCGGATGTTGCTCTTGGCATCGCCGATCACTCCGGTAATGCTCTTCAGCATGCCGAAGCGGTCGTCGCAGAAGACAGTCAGCTTCACGGGATAGGCTGTCGGTGTGCTCTCGTCGCGGGCCCACTCCACATCGATGCGTCGCTCGGGCTCGTAGAGAAGATTCGTGACGTTGGGACAGTTGACCGAGTGCACGGCCACTCCTTTGCCGCGGGTGATGTAACCGACAATTCCCTCGCCGCGAATGGGATTGCAACATCGGGCGCGGTAGACGAGCATGTCACCCTGTCCGCGGACAGTGATGGCGTTGTGATCGCCGAAGACACGCCGTACCACGCTTGCAATGCTTCCAGGTTGCGAAGTCAGGCCCTCGGACTCGATGTCGCCCGCAATCGAGTGGGTCGCCCCGGCGGGCAGAAGGCGGGCCAATACTTGCCGAGCGGAATATTTTCCGTAGCCGATTCCCGACATGAGATCGTCGGCCTTGCCCAGGCCGTATCCGGAGGCGACCTTTTGCATTTCCTCGTCTTTGATTTCTTTGAGCGCGATGCGATACTTGCGCGCCTCTTTTTCGATCAACTTGCGGCCGATTTCAATCGCGCGCTCGCGCTGGTGAACATTGAGCCAGTGCTTGATCTTGTTGCGCGAGCGGGACGACTTAACCAGCCCCAGCCAGTCGCGGCTAGGCTTGTGGCCGGGCTGTGTGAGGATCTCAACGATGTCGCCGGAATGCAGCTTATGGCGTAGCGGCACCATTCGTCCGTTGACCTTGGCGCCGATGCAGGTGTGGCCCACCTCGGTGTGAATCGTATAGGCAAAATCGATGGGCGTGGCGTCGCGCGGAAGGACTACGACTTTGCCTTTGGGCGTGAATGTGTAAACCTCTTCAGGATAGAGATCGACCTTCAGCGTCGACAGAAATTCGTTGGGATCGCTGACGTCGCGTTGCCACTCGACCACCTGCCGCAACCATGCGAGGCGCTGTTCATCCTGCGCTGACACCGGGCCGTCTTTGTATTTCCAATGCGCGGCGATGCCTTCTTCCGCCATCTTGTGCATTTCCTCAGTGCGGATCTGGATTTCAAAGGGCGTGCCGTCTTCCGTGATCACCGAGGTGTGCAGGGACTGGTAAAAATTGGGCCGAGGCATGGCGATGAAATCCTTGATTCGACCCGGCACCGGACGCCACAGGTTGTGAATGATGCCGAGAACAGCGTAACAATCCTGCAGCGAGCGCGTGATGACGCGCATGGCGCATAGGTCATAGACCTGGTCAACGGAGATGCGCTGGCGCTGTAGTTTCTTATGAATGCTGAACAAGCGCTTGATGCGGCTCTCGACGCGCGCCTGGATGCCGGCCTCTTTCAGCTTGTCGGTGATAGTTTGCTGCATTTTGGCGAGGAAGGCTTCGCCCTCTTTGCGGCGAGCATTTACCGATTTTTCGACCTGCTCGTAACCGAGGGGATCGAGGAAGCGGAATCCCAGGTCTTCGAGTTCGCCGCGAATCTTGCCCATCCCGAGGCGGTGGGCGATGGGTGCGTATATCTCCAATGTTTCTTCGGCGATCTTGTGCCGGCGGTCGGCGGGCAAGTGTTCCAGGGTGCGCATGTTGTGCAGGCGGTCGGCCAGTTTGATGAGCACCACGCGGATGTCGTCGACCATGGCCAGCATCATCTTGCGCAGGTTCTCGGCTTGCTGCTCCTCGCGCGTGGCAAAGTCAATTTTGCTGATTTTGGTGACGCCTTCAACGATGTGGGCCACCTGCTCTCCGAATTCCTTGCGGATGTCGACGATCGTGACGGACGTGTCTTCCACCGAGTCGTGCAGCAGGCCGGCGGCAACGGCGACCGGGTCCATCTTCATTTCGGCAAGAACGAGCGCGACTTCCAGGGGGTGGACGAGGTAGGGTTCGCCGGAGGCGCGGCTCTGGCCTTCATGATTTTTCAGGGAGTAATCGTAGGCCCTCTTGACGATGGTGAGATCGTCCTGCGGACGGTTCTCCTGCATCCGCTTCATCAGATCGCGGAACTTGGTCAGGGTGAGAGCGGTGGTCGCGATCTGTTGGCGCAAGCTCGCCATGTACGATTATATCCTGTGATGCCCGTGTGGAGCGGCACTCCCCCCGATGCCTTGTGTCGGCGCCAGCAAAACTCTGGGTGCCCCATCTTTCGCGTTCTGTGTCTCTAGTCCCAAGACATGCTTTACATTTTGTGTAAAGCATGTCATGGGACTGAACAGTTCATTGCGAAAGGAGGGGATTTTGACTCTCGATCTCCAGCATTTCACGAGTTTCAACGCTTTCAAATCCATCCACAGTTTGTTCGGGCGCTTCGCGAACTGCTACAGTGACACCTTGCGCTCCATGATCTCTCGAATCCTTGTCAGCGGTGTCTCCGGGCCAATTGGGGCCGCGCTTCTTCCTTCCCTCAAAACCCGCGGATATGAAGTCACTCGCTTGGTGCGTGGTGTGGCTACAGGCAATGATCAGATTTCCTGGGATCCTGCGAAGCCGACTGCTCCCGACGTCCTTTCAGGACTCGACGCGGTCATTCATCTCGCGGGCGAGAGCATTGTCGGACGCTGGACGAAAACCAAAAAAATAAAAATACGCGACAGCCGGGTCGCAGGTACTACCAGTCTGGCGGAAGCTCTGGCGCGGGCGAACGACAAGCCCCAGGTGTTCGTCTGCAGTTCGGCGATTGGATACTACGGCGACCGGGGCAACGAAGTGTTGAACGAGGAAAGTACTGCCGGCACCGGGTTCCTTGCCGACGTTTGCCGCGAGTGGGAGGCGGCGACGCAGGTGGCAGCCAATGCGGGCATCCGCACCGTCCAGATGCGCACCGGCATCGTGCTGAGCCCCCGGGGCGGCGCTCTGGGGAAGATGCTGACGCCGTTCAAGCTCGGTGTTGGGGGCAAGATCGGCGAAGGGCGGCAATGGATGAGCTGGATTGACGTGCAGGATATGGTCGGCGCGATCCATCACATCCTGAACAACGATCTTCTGCAAGGCCCGGTGAACATGGTCGCGCCCAAGCCGGTGACGAATGCGGAATTTACCAAGACGCTGGGCAGTGTGCTGTCGCGGCCTGCGATCCTGCCCATGCCTGCCTTCGCGGTGAAGCTGGCTTTTGGCGAAATGGGAGAGACTGTACTCTTAGGAAGCCAGCGCGTCGAACCAACGCAGCTGGTGATGAGTGGATATCCGTTCCGTTTCAGCAGCCTCCGAGCGTCGCTGGAAAATATTTTCAAACATTAGGCTGCCTCACGCCGGACTGTCTCGCCGGTCACAGGCTCAAGGGCGATTGGACGCGGGCTCACGAGTCGGCCCAGCGGGACGAAGGCCCCGAGGGCTCCTGGGTGCACGCCTACCTGCATCGCAAGGAAGGCGATGAGGGCAACGCAGCCTATTGGTACGGTCGGGCGGGCAAGCCTGCATGCTGTCAACCCCTCGATACGGAATGGCTCGGCATCGCGAAAGATTTGCTGGGATCGTTGCCTTCCTGCTGAGACTTGGGATGGGTCAGGCTTGATTTACCCGACTCTCAGGCAGACTTTTTTGTTGGCGTAAGGAACGCGATAAGTTCCCCGCGATCCACTCCGGTACCCTGCCATTCCCACCCGCACTGGCAACGAACCGAATCGCACAATCGCGGCTTCTTCAGAAGTGCCTTGCATAGGGCACATGATCTCATCCACATAGTTCTTCTCCCTCGCGAATCCGACAGAGAGTTCGCGCTCGTTCTCTGCTCCCTTTGGCGGTCGCGCTTCCATCCAACCTCTATCGTGCCGATTGGAGCCGGATCGTTTCACACTGAGCACCCCGGCGTATTCAGCGACAAGCCTGTTATTCCCGTCCACCCACAGGTCGCGCTGAAGAAGGCAGGGCCCTCAATGTTCTGTTTCTCGTGTTCTCAGTGTG
The DNA here is from genome assembly GCA_963707205.1 of uncultured Acidobacteriaceae bacterium. Taxonomy (GTDB): domain Bacteria; phylum Acidobacteriota; class Terriglobia; order Terriglobales; family Acidobacteriaceae; genus Sulfotelmatobacter. The sequence continues at coordinate 171,595 of CAVPQE010000028.1, read as the reverse complement.
CATCGGACGGACAGAAGGGGAAATGGCCCCGAAGTGTGGGGCACTGTTCCGAGTGAATGGCACCGCCGTGCTGGACGGCATCACGTTTAGGCCGTTCTGCGACAGTCAGCGCCATCGCCGATGCGATCCGGTGGGCTGAAGAGATCTTCGCAACATTGATCCGCTCGGATGCTGCGTTCATACATACTTCGCCAAATGCACCCGGCATTCTTGTTAACATTCCCCTTGAGCGGCACGAATCTGAGACTGGCGTTGACGTTCATCATGGTTTCGAGCAGTTGGCCACACGGATTTTGGAGATGGTCTGTGGAGGAGCCAGCACCTGCCACGCGGCTTAGTCAGCGGGGGAGCACGCCGGTTGCGATCATGGACTGGGAGAGAATCTGACGCAGGGTGGTATTGGGCAAAAAAGAGAGGCACGGGCGGGCCCATCGGCGAGGTCGTCTATTCCATCCTGCAGTAGCAATAGAGAAACTGCTGGACTGTCCCAAACGGTGTCCGATGCAGTTCCTTCGAACTCCCCAATAAGCGGAATTGCACACCAAACTCTCTGTGCAGCGATTCGGCATCATAGGTGACAACCTCAAGACCACTGCACTTGGTGGGGCCCTCGGGTCCGAAGGTACTGACGATCACATAGCCCCCGTGCTTCACCGCGTGGGCGACTTGGCGGGCAGCGCGTCGCCCCTCTGGCCTAGGGAAATGTTCTGGAGATTGGCGTAGGACCTGGGGTGAACTTCGTTTCATTATGATCCGGCGAGAGTGGACAAAGTTTATGTCTGGAACCGAACCCCGGGATGCTTCGCCGCGCGGCGGAGCAACGGCGAAAAACCGGACTGCACATCGAGTTCCTGGATCTGCCCGGAGAACGTATCCCTTTGGCGGATGCGAGCGTCGACACAGTGGTCAGCACCTTCAGCTTGTGCACAATTCCAGGCGTGGTGGAGGCGCCATTGCGGGCGTCGGACGGGTTCTCAAGCCAGGCGGTAAATTCATATTCTTCGAACACGGGCTTTCGCTGTGTCAAAACCCCTTCCGTTTGGTGCACTCGAGTTTTGCTTGACCGAAAAGCAGACTCCCCAAGTTATTGTTTTCATTAGAAGTCGTCAGAACGAGGAGAGCGTTTAGAGCGGGCGTCTGTGCGCCCAAGGCAGGTGCGCTACCAGGCTGCGCTACGCCCGACTTCTCTCATTATAAATGAGATGAGACCCGTCCCCCTTTCGTCTTCCACTCCTCTTCCACTCCTCGGCCCCTGAGTGAATCGTCCCGACATCTCCCGAATGTTCGAAGATGAGCGATCTGCGTGCCCGCCCGCCACGGCCGGGGTATAATTTTCGACCAGGATGCAGAAGCCCCGTTATGCGTTGGTGGCCTATCTCAAAAATCCCGCTGGAGGATTCGTGGAGAACCTCCGCCGCGAGCTGCATCCCGACCTTCCGCACTTAGCGGCTCACCTGAGTATTCTGCCGCCGCGTCCTCTCCAGGGCACGGAGAGTTCGGCATTGCAGGTTCTGGAGCGCATTTGCGGCGATCAGGAGCCATTCGAGGTGACCTTGGGCGATGTGGAGACGTTCGTCCCGGTAACCCCTACGGTCTACATCCGCGTGCAGGGCGCGGCCGCGCGCATGAGCCAACTGCATAGCAAGCTGAATACCGAAGCACTGGCGTTCGAGGAAGAGTGGCCTTACATTCCGCATCTGACGATCGTAAAGATGAGCGCCGAGCCGCCCGCCCGGACAGCCTTCCAGATCGCCCGCGAGCGCTGGGCTCACTATTCGGGTAGCCGGCGCATCCTATTGGAAAGACTGACCTTTGTGCGCGAAGACGTCGAGAATCACTGGGTCGATCTGGCGCCGATCCCCCTCGGGCGTCGCCTGGTTTCGCGATAACTTGCCGTAATCGTCAGCCCTGTTACTCGTTCCAGTTACTCCCGACAGGCGCGCATGGCGTAAGTACATCTCCCTCCCGTGCGTTGAAAAGCCTGAGACGCGGCTGTAGATAAAGAGTAGGGCAAGTATCCGCCAATCCCGTCAAAGGCCACTTCTGGCGCGGGTTTCCGGTTAAGAACGGGGAGAACACATGCAGATCGGAGTCTTCGGTTCGGGGTACCTGGGAACGGTGATTTCGGCCTGCCTGGCGGATTTTGGCACTCCGGTTTCCTGCTGTCATCCTGATCGGACGCGCATGGTCGAGATGGCTCAAGGCAACGTTCCCTTCTTCGAAAAGAATCTGAAAGAAATCATCCGGCGCAACGTGCGGGCGGGCCGGCTAGCTTACTCCACCGATATCGAAACGTTTGCCCGCAGAACGCAAGTCATTTTTCTGGCCGAAGACAAAGCGGAGAGCTTGGCCGACGTGGCCCTGCGCATTACGCGGCTGGCGTCCAAGCCTCCGATTCTGACGATTGTCACTCCGGTTCCAGTGGGCACAGCGAATAAGCTGGAAAAAAGCATCAAAGAAGCGGGATTGCAGGCCACCATCGTGTCGCAGCCCATGTTCTTCACCGATGGGTGCGCCGTCGAGGATTTCAACTGGCCCGACCGGATTATTCTGGGATCAACCTCGCTCGAAGCGGTGCACATACTGAAACAGATTTTTCATCCGCTGGTGATGCGCGGGGTCCCGGTCATCGTGACCAACCAGGCGACCGCGGAACTGGTGCGCGAAGCTGCAACCGCTTTCGTCGCCACAAAAATTTCCTTCATCAACGAAGTCGCCGCGCTTTGCGAACGCGTAGACGCGGACGCCGTGAACTTGGCCTTGGCCCTCGGTCTCGACAAGAAAATCGCCCCGCGCTGCCTGCAGCCCGGAGCGGGCATGGGCGGAGTGTTCGCCGAATCGGATATGGACTCGCTCGTGGAACTGGCGCAGTCACATGGCGTGCCACTGAAAGTGCTCAGCGCCGCGCGCGACGTAAACCATTGCCAGGCTGATCGTCTGGTCGACAAAATTTCGCTGGTGCTGAATTCCGTCGAGAACAAGGAAGTCGGCATTCTGGGCCTTGCCTTTAAGCCGAACACAAACTCAGTGGCGGGATCGTCGTCGGTGCGGCTGGCCGAAACGCTGGTTTCGAAAGGTGCGCACGTTCGCGCCTACGATCCCGTGGCGATCCCCGAAGCCAAGACGCGCCTCAACGGATCGGTCCGTTATTGCGACTCGGCCTACGCAACTGCCGAAGGTTCCGACGCGCTGGTCGTGGGCACCGGCTGGCCGGAGTTCCGCGCCCTCGATTTCGACCGCATCAAGCACCTGCTGAAGAAGCCCGTCATCGTCGACACCAAGAACCTGCTCGATTCGACTCGCCTGCGAGCGTTGGGATTCGAGTACGTAGGCGTCGGCCGCGGCTAAACCACGTAGGGGTGAATCATGTAGCGACAGCCGCCTCGGCTGTCCAAGCCAGAGCCTGCCCTGAGCGAAGTGGAAGGGGCGAAGCCCGGCGCACCCATACCGGAACCCCAAACATCTCCTCGCATGCGCTCCGAAATCCTGAAATCCTCCGTCAAGCGCTCCGTCTCTATCTGCAGCCGCCCTCTGACATCCGCGAACCGCAGTTGCTATAATCAACTCGGTGGTGGGAATAGCTCAACTGGCAGAGCACCGGACTGTGGCTCCGACGGTTGCGGGTTCGATTCCCGTTTCCCACCCCAGATTTTCAAAACATTTTCCCGGCTGACGCCAAATGTGCCATGATTCCTTCCGGCGTGGCGACCCATAGCACCGCACTATCACGGCCCCGTAGCTCAACTGGATAGAGCATCAGACTTCGGATCTGAGGGTTGGGGGTTCGACTCCCTCCGGGGTCGCCATTTAATCTTGGACTGGAAAACCATCAACCACGAAGGGCACGAAGTATCAAGAAGGCCTTGCGGGCGTTTCCTTACGTGTGCCTTCGTGGTAAAGGCCTTGAAATTCGGCGACTAGGCCGAAACCCTTGTGGCGCGGGTGTTCCGCCTGGGATAAAATCCAGCCTCAGCTTTTCCACGCATGAAACGCGTCTTCCATTTCCGCGCATCTTCGTCGCAGCTGGGCCCGCTGGAGGAACGCCTGCTCGAAGCTCTCTGGGCGCGCGGGAACGCAACCGTCCGCGATCTGGCAGACGGCGCTTGCCAGGACTTGGCCTACACGACGGTGATGACCACGCTTGACCGTCTGTTCAAAAAGAAGTTGCTGTCGCGGCAAGCGGAAGGCCGCGCATTCCGTTACGCGCCGCGATTCACCCGGGAAGAATTGCACCAGCAAGTCGCGGGCGAAGCCTTCCGGCAATTGATGGATGTGAGCCCGGCCTCGTCGTTGCCGCTCTCGTATCTGGTGGAGATCCTGACCGAGCGCGACGCGCAGTTGCTCGATGATCTTCGCCAGGTTGTCGAGGCCAAGCGACGGCAGTTGAGCGGCGGCGAATCGCGCGCGGAACAGCGCAACGGATCGCGAAATAGAAATACCGACAAGGACAAAGCCTGATGTTTGTCGTCCGCGGCCTCGCCGTCTCATTCTCAGTATTCGTGATGGTGTACTGCCTCCTTTCGCTCGCCGTGTGCCTGTGCTGGCGCACAGTCCGGCTGCACAGCCAGCGGCACCCGGCCCGCTGGATTGCGAATCTGCTCTTTGCCTTGCGTATGTTGCCGCTGCTCACCGCGGCACTAATCACTGCCGCCTTGACCGTGCCTTCATTTCTTCTCCTGGAGCCGCGTGCGATCCATGAGCCCCTGGGCGTAATTCCGCTGATGCTGGGCATCTGCGGCGCTGTGCTGGGAATTTTTGGAGTGGTGAATGCCGGCACCGCGCTTCGCAACGCTTCTCGCACCATTTCGGCATGGACGAGAGCAGCGCAGCGGATCGAATCTTGCGCCCCGGTTCCGGTGCTGCGAATTTCGCAAGCTCTTCCAGCAATGACAGCCGCAGGCATTGTTCATCCTAAGGTCCTGCTGTCCGGCGCGGCAGAGTCCATGCTGACCGCCAATGAATTGCAGACCGCATTGAATCATGAGGTAGCGCACGTGCGCCGCTGGGACAATCTGAAGAAGCTGCTGCTGCGGTTTATAGCATTCCCGGGAATGGCTGGCTTGGAAGCCACATGGCTCGAGGCCGCCGAGATGGCTGCCGATGACGCTGCGGTCGCAAGCGCCGGCGAGGCGCTTGATCTGGCGGCAGCGCTGATCAAACTCTCGCGGCTGGGACCGGTCGAAACCCCCGTCGATTTGACCGCGGCTCTGGTCCACAGCCCCGCTGCCATCATGAACGCCCGCGTCGAGCGCCTGATCGCTTGGAGCGAGGACCGTCTGGTATTGCCTCGCAGATTCTCTCCGTGGTACGGAATGGGCGCGGCGCTGGCGACAGTCGCGGTATTCGCCGTAACCTACAGCCGATTGCTCGTGCACGTGCACACAGCGACGGAGTGGCTGGTGCGGTAAGTTCGTCTTGTGGTCTTCGCATTTCCACAAAATACATTCAGAAATTTAAGCGCACGCCCAACTGCGCGGCGAACGGAATTCCCACTGTTGTGCCGGGGCCGAAGAAGTCTCCTAAGCCGCCAGCGGGGATCTCCAGTTGCTTAAGGCTGGTGACGGGCTGGAGTTGGTTGCAGGTTGGAAAGTCGAGGCAAATATTAGTCGCATTGCCCGACGCAATGTCGCCCGACGGAAGCGGCAGCAGCCCGATATTTCCCACGTAGTTCGCGCCGGGATTATTGCGGTTGAAAGCGTTGAAGAACTCGGCGAAGGGACGAACCTCCCATCGGTCACCGAACTTGAAGGGACGCGTGACGCGCAAATCCATCTGGATGTAGGGCGCGCCGCGAAAAGCGTCGAGAGCAGTGGGAACTCCATTGACCGAGATGCGCTGGCTGTTGTCGGCCGTCGTGATGGTGAAGGGCCGGGCGGACTCAGCCTGCGTCATAGTAGTCAGTTCAAAGCCCCCGGGGATGTACACCGTGCCGGCAAGCACGAAGCGGTGGCGAACGTCTTCGCCCGAGGGCCCATAATCCCCGGGACCGAACGGGTTCAGGGGATTGCACACTCCGTTCACATAATCAAACAGTTCGCCCAGCACGCATCCCCAGGTTTGCGCCTTGGAAAATGTGTAATTCGCGACCAGGTTGAAACGCTTCGAGACATTGCCTTGCAGGTGAAGCATCAGAGCGTTGTAGCTGGAGCGATTGTCGGAGCGGAACACCGTGGCGGCAAACGGATACGCGCGATAGGCGTGATTTCCTTCTTCGTGAGTATAGTCCGCGCTGGCGGTCCAATTGGAATTGAATGCGTGCTGTACGCCGCCAGTCGCATGCAGCGCATATGGAGTTTTGTAGTTCGGATCGATCAGCGCCGCTGGTGGGTTCGGCCCTCCATTCACCGCTTGCAACGCGGCCGCCCATCCGTTCTGCGCGAGATCGTTGTAGAACAGCCCGAAGCCGGCCCGGATCACCGTGCGACCACTGTTGCCTGGCGAATACGCAAGTCCCAGGCGGGGGCCGAATTGCTTGCGATCGTCCTGCGGCGCTCGCTCCGGAAGTCCAAACGATGGCAGCAACGAAAACGACGGATTGGCCCTCTGGTCGTGCCCGGAGGCGATGAAGAGACCGAACGTGGTTTGCCAGCGCAGTCCATAGTTGACCGTGAGATGGCGCGAAAGCCGCCACGAATCCTGCGCGTAGAGAGCGAGACGCTGCACGCTTTGAGAAAAGCTTCCGTCGCGGGCAAGAGTAGTGGAAGCTCCGTTCGCATAGTCGATAGGAAACTGCGCCAGATTTGCCGTATAGAAAGTCGGATCGTTGGGGAATGAGTACAGCGTCTCCTGATTCCTCGGAAACGCCCCGCCCAGCACAGGTTCATGAATGAAATTCACACCGAACTTGAGTGAATGGTCGCCCGTGGCGTGGCCCAGGTCGTAGCGGAACTGATATTTCTGCTGATCGCGCAGCGACGGAAACAGCGTAATGGGCGTGGCGAACTGATTGTCGCCGTACGTCTCGAAGCCGGAGACGGTGAGCGTCGTCGAACTGAACGGGAACGCGAGAGCAAAGCCAAGCGTGGAGTTGCGAGTCTGAGTCAGGTGCAGCAAGCTGGCGTCGAAGACGAACGTACCGAGCCAAGTCGGGCTAAAGCCGTAAGTGTTGCTGACCACGCTGTTCCAGTAATTGTTGTGCGTGGTCAGTCCCGTTGAAGGCAGCGTCGCCTGCTGCACCAGAGCGTTGTGCGTCACATAATTGTCTTCCGAAGCGCGCAGGAACCACTGCGATTTCGTCGATTGCGCCCAGTCGAACCGCGCCGAGCCGATGTAGTCGCGAAACGGAATCGGCACGTTTTGCGGAACCGTGATCGACGGCACCCCGGCAATCAGTCCGTACGCGGCGAGTTGTGCCAGAGCGTTGAATTGCGTGAGGCTGTTGGGGCTGTAGGCGATGCTGGCGTTCTCGTGCACATACTCAAGAGACGAAAAGAACCAGATCTTGTCTTGGGCAATCGGTCCGCCCAGCGTGGCCACGTAGTTCTGACGAGAGAACGGCTGCTTGGGATTGGGCGCAGGATTCTCAATCGGGAAGCGTGCATTGAGCGCCGCGGCGCGCTCGTAGAACGCTCCGCTACCGTGCCATTCGTTGGTTCCGCGCTTGGTGGTGATGACGACCGACCCTGCAGTGGTCCCGCCGGTGTCGGCGTCTTCATTCGCCGTGCGCACCGCGAATTCCTGAATTGCGTCCGGCGAAAGATTCTGCAGAAATCCGCCAATCCAGTCATCGGAATTGTCGCCGCCGTCCACGGAAAGCTCATTATTCAGCCCGGAACTTCCGCCCGTGGAAACCGCCGTGATGCGTGCCTTGGTGGGATCAGAAGGTTCCACCGGTTCTGTTCCCGGAGCAAGATACGCAATGTTCGCGAAGCTGCGCGCGGCGAGGGGGAGATTCTGCAAATCCTGACTGCTGATCACTCCCTGATGCACCACGCTGACCAGGTCAATCGGTTGGGTAGTGATGGACGAATTCTGTCCCTGCACCTTGACAGTTTCCGAAGGAGCCGCAGCCTTGAGCGTGACCGTGACTTCGCGCACCGAACTGACCGCGATGGAAACGTTCGCCTGAGCCGGCGCGAATCCCGCTGCGCTCACGCTCATGTGATATGCACCCGAAAGAAGATCATCGAGGCGAAACTCCCCGCGATCCTCGCTGGTGGCCTCGCGCTGCACCGGCGAATCGACCGACTGCACAACGATCCTGGCCGATGGAACGCGGGCGCCGGTTGCGTCCTGCACCGTTCCGCGCAGAGAGCCTCGCGGGTTCTGCGCTTGCAGAACCGTCGCCACCACAACCGCTGACACCGACAAGAGAAGCAATTTCCGAAACAAGTCTCTCTTCTTTCCAACGGACCTTGTTAACAGGGGCAAATTACGCCCTAGCATCAACCACCGAACACGCCGCTAGGAAAGGAGGTTAGCTTGAGGAAGGATCTACTACCAGCAGTCGTACAAACCCGCCGCAGCAAAGGCCGGCAGAGAGCGGGATGGAACTTCATCGGACACTGCGCGACCCGGGTGCTTCTAGTCGGACCAGCGCTGCGGCTTCCGATCCCAACGGTGCTTCTTTAGTTCCGCGAGCAATGTCTTATCAAGCGGCCCAGCATCACTCGCGGCGATGTTCTGTCGCACGTGCTCCGATTTGCGCATTCCGGCAATAGTCGTGCCCACGGCAGGATGCGACAAAATGAATCGCAGCGCCATCTCTGGCAGCGTTATCCCGGCGGGAAGAATCTCTTTCAAGTTGTCGACGCGCTTGACCGTCTTTGCCAGATTCTCCGGACCAAAATATCCCGCGCGCCAATCGCCTTTCGGGAAGCGGGTTTCCAGAGTCATTTTGCCGGCGAGGCTGCCTTCATCGAGCGGCACGCGGGCAATCACGCCTACGTTGAGTTCCTGGCAAACCGGGAATAGTTCGTCCTCCGGTGCCTGGTCGAAGATGTTGTAAATCACCTGCACCACATCCACCAGTCCCGTTCGCAACGCCTTGATGCCGTTCTCCGGTTGCCAGCGGTTGATGCTCAGCCCGAAGAAGCGAATCGACTTGTCGCGTTTCAGTTTTTCGACGGTGGACCGAAACTCAGGCTCGCTCGTCCACGTGTCGTCCCAAACATGAAACTGGAGCAGATCGATCGTATCCACGCGCAGTTGCTTGCGGATGAGGTCGGCGTATTTGAAAACGTGCTGCGCCGAAAATACATCGCTGTACTTGTATTCGGGCAGGGCCGGCCATCGCTCGTTGCCTGGAGGAATCTTCGACGCTGCGTAAAGCCGCTTTCCCGAGTTGCGCGCCAGGATCTCGCCAAGCAAGCCGTCGCTCTTGCCCTCGCCATAGGCCCATGCCGTGTCGAAAAAGTTACAGCCCAGGTCCACGGCCAGCTGCATCGCACCCAGCGATTCCTGGTCGTTGGAGCCACTCCATCCACTCATCCCCCACAATCCGTGGGCCATGTCACTGACTTCGAAACCGGTACGGCCGAGTTTGCGGTATTTCATGATGGCGTCCTTTAACGAAGGAATATCCGTTCCGGGGTTCAGAAGCGGACCGATCAGCATATATCGAAGCGCGGATTTCCGCTTAATAGCACCGGCATCTTGCCGGCCGTCGCGTGGACGTCTCGCTCGCGTCGCGGCCAGCGATTACCATTTGGCCCTTTCTAAAGCGGTTGCTGGTTTTTCGATAGCAGCCATCAAAATTTTGTGGCCTCAGGCCAGCGCTACAAGGTGTCTAATGGACTTAGATCATAAAGATGGAGGTCTTTCTATGAAATCTGAATATCCTTATAATCCGACGCCCGGGAAGAACGACGATTTGATGGCACCGCCGCCCTCCCGCTTCATCGACGAGAAGATCTCGGACGAGTCGGGGACGGAAACCAAATCCGACAGCGCGCTCGCTCCGGCAGGTCTCAAAAATCCCTTCTGGAATTAATCACGGCTAGCGCCGGCTCGTCGCAGCGACGGTATCGGCGCTGTTTCTTGCCACGGAAACCAACCCTACAGCAGGATCGGCAAACAAAGGCACGGTCGGAGCGCGAAATCCAGACCAGACATTTCTTGCAGCGCCGGATGCAGTAGCGAATCGCGACAGGGCTCCAGCGTAATCACAAACGGCAATGAAGCCTTGTCAAAGCCCGGCTTCTGCAGCAAGGAATCGATGTTCAGATGATGGGCCGCCAGAATTTGAGCCAGCCGTGCCACGATTCCGGGTTGATCGCGCACGAAAAACCGCAAGTACCACGGCGTCTCGAAGTCACTGCTAATCTGCGGAGTAGAGACGTCGCTTGCTGCGTCTCTCTTGCTCGCCCCCGCGGACAGATTTTGCGCCACAAACATCAAGTCGGAAACGACGGCCACGGCCGTAGGATCGCCGCCGGCGCCGGCGCCCAGAAATGCCATGTCTCCGCCGTACATGCCAGAAGTGAGGACGAGGTTGAGATTTTTCTGCACCCGTCCGAATGGCGAGTCGGTCGGCACCAGACAAGGGCCGACCTCCGCGAACAGAATATCTTCTTTTAGGTCGGCGCGCGAAATCTGGCGGATGGTGCAGCCCAAGTCGGCGGCGTAATCGAAGTCAACTGCATCCACCGCGCGAATGGTGCGGGCGCGCACCGATTCGGGTGCGACCCGGGTATGTAATCCCGCGAGCGCGAGAATGGCCAACTTGGCGCGCGCGTCGCCGCCATCCAAGTCTTCGGAAGCATCGGCCTCCGCATATCCCCGAGCCTGCGCCTCTTCCAGCGCTTCGCTGAAGGGGATTCTGGCGTTTTCGATCCGGCTCAGAATGTAGTTGCAGGTCCCATTCAGAATTCCCGCCATACCGTGCAGTCGGTCTCCACACAACCCGGTGCGCAGTGCCGGGAGAACCGGAACTCCTCCGGCGACCGATGCGCCGAACTCGATCTGGCATCCCTTGCTGCTCGCCAGTTGCAGGAGGTCGGAACCGTGGCGCGCTATCAGTTGCTTGTTCGCTGTCACCACGGACTTCCCCGACTCCAACGCGCTTCGCACAATCTGCCCCGCTGGATTTAGGCCGCCGATCAGCTCGATCACGATGTCGACATCCGATTTCAGCACGGACTCCACATCGTCGGTCCAGATCACATCGCTCGGAACCCAAGCCTGCTTCTTTTTTTTCACGTTGCGATTGCAGATGTGGGTGAGGCGCAGAGAGCGGTCGCCGTTCTCGCACAAAATTTTGGCAACCGCGCGGCCGACGGTTCCGAAGCCGACCAGCGCGACTCGGCAGGCGGAGCTTCGTTTCGTGCTCTTGGATGTGGCCACTTTCGCCGCCGGTTTTAAGGTTCGCTTGGGCAAGGATTCTCTCGCTGAGAAAATGGAATTCTCTATCATACGTGCGACCCGTGATTATCGGAAACTGCAACCGTGTAACGCGGCATTGCGCGGCTTCGAGGTTGACGGACAGAGAACCATTTTCCGTCAGCCTGGGGGGCGTTTCGCCTGCGCGTTTTTCAGCTATGATCACTGCCTCCATGCCGACCGTCCGTCATCGCCGCTCGGCCAGTGTGCTTCTAGCCGTTGTCCTCACCCTTTCATCCGGCTGCAAAACGAAAGAGGTAGCACCCCAGCCCGACCATCCCAGATTGACTGCGAACGTGGTCCTGCGCGACGTTGCATTCCGCAGCGCTGCTCTGAACCGTGACATGCAGTATCGCGTCATCCTGCCGTCAAGAGTGGCATCAGGGCAGAGACTGCCGGTGGTCTACCTGTTGCATGGTGGCGGAGGAGTATTTCACGATTGGACGAATGATTCCGACGTCGCGCACTTTGCGGAGTCAGGCCTGATTCTCGTGATGCCTGAGGGCGCCTCCTCGTATTACGCGAATGCCGTTGACCCTCCGCAGGATCGTTACGAGGACTACATCGTCAGCGATTTGATCTCGGACGTGGAGAACAAGTTTCCAGCAATAGCCAGCCGATCGAGCCGCGCGATCGTAGGTATCTCCATGGGAGGCTTCGGAGCGGTCAACCTGGCACTACGCCATCCCGATCTTTTTGTTTTCGCGGGTGGAATCAGTTCCGCCATCGACGTTCCCCGCCGCGAGTTTTCCATTAAGCGACTGCATCAGTCACGTCACTACAGCGCGATTTTCGGGCCCTCCGGAAGCCAGACGCGGCGCGACAACGATCCCTTCGTTTTGGTCCGGACTGCAAATCCCGCGACAACCCCATATCTGTTCTTGACCTGCGGCGAACAAGAAGGCCTGCTCCCCGCCAACCGCGAATTCGCCAAACTGATCGAGGCGCGCCACTTTCGCTACGAGTTTCACACCGTCCCCGGAGGTCACGACTGGAACCAGTGGAATGCCTGGCTTCCCAGCCTGTTTCGCAGCATTGCCGAGCGAATGAACCCCAAAGCCTGATCATTCCGGCGCGGCAATGACCTGCAGGGCGGCATCGCGGGCGGAGTCAGCATCAAAGTTGATATCATGGTGCCTGCCTGCTGCGAGTGCCATCCCGGCGGGAGCATCGCGGACAAGTCCTTTCCAGAAGCGCCTGTCTTTGCCAAGGCATAGGCATGTAGCCAAAGCATAGGCATTCGGCCGAAGTATGGCCCAAGCGCTTCAGTCCGCAAACCACGCCCGGCAGCGGGAGGAGAATGAATGATTCGAAAGTTCGCGACGGTTCCTGCATTCAGGGTCGTTCTGCTGGTTATCCTGGTGACGATTCTGGCGGGAGCCACGACTGTGCGCGCCCAAGACGCTCCTGCGCAGCCACCACCAACCCAGCAGCCTCCAGCCCAGCAGCCCACTGGCCAGCAGCCTAGTGACCAACAATCCAGCAGTCAGGAAGCTTCGCCCGAAGAGATCGGGCCCACGCGTAAGCCAAAAGTACAAGAGTATAAGAACTGGACGTTCAACGTCGGCGGCGGCGCGAGTCTGACCAATGGCACCACGCGCACGTTTGTGCGGGGCGGAGGACTCATCGCCGCCGTCGGTGTCGCGCGCAACTACAGCAAATATTTTGGAGTCCGCTTCGATTTCCAGCTGGACAATTTACCCTTACGCACTTCAGCCTTGGAACAGGCGCAGGCGCTGAGCGCCACAAGCCACGTCTACTCTTTCACGTTCGATCCCATCATCAATATCCCCGTCACGAGATTGTGGAGCGGATACATCGTGGCCGGAGGTAGCTTTTTTCATCGGTCGGGAAAGCTGGACTCTTCCACCGCCATTCCGGGATCGGCCTGCAATGGCTTCTTCACATGGTGGGGCAATTGCTTCAATGCCAGCCTTCCTTTGAACGGCAATTTCATCTCCGCCCACCAAAACGAGGGTGGGGAAAACTTCGGCGGGGGCATCGCGCGCAAGATCCGCCCGAACATGGAGATCTATGGCGAGTTTCGCTATCTGCACGGGAGCAACAGCGGCATCACTACCGACCTGCGCCCAATCACCGTCGGTGTGCGCTGGTAGCGCTGGCCGCAGTCGAGAGCGCATAGACAATCTTGGATTTCAACTTCCGGCACTCAGTCTTCGACGAACGCTTTCAGCCTGGAGAGCGCCCCATCCCACTGCTGGGAGACGAAATTGAGGTATTCCCGAATTCCCTCCATCGGCTGGGGATTGAATTCGAATCGACTCTCGCGACCCGTGCGCACGCAACGCACGATTCCGACACGCTGCAAAACTCGAAGGTGCTTGGTGATTGCTTGCCGGGTTAAATTCGAACCCTCTGTCAGCTGAGAAATCGAATGACGCTGCCCACCACAGAGCTTCGCAACCAGCGATAGCCGCGTCTCGTCGCCGAGCGCCGCAAATACTGGAGAACGACGCTGCCGTGTGGCACTCCTGCTACGACGTTGGCGTGACATGAGCCTCGATGTTCTTCATTTGCTCTGCCCAGCCGCCGTCGTTCCTGCGGAATGCTTCGCTGCGGCGATCACTGGGAATTTTGTCGAAGCCAGACTCCGTGAGCAGCAGCAGCGTGCCGTTCGTGGTCTTCTCCAACCTGAACTCAACCAGCGTGGGCGTCTCCTTGGAATAATCCTTTTTGGGATCGATGGCATAGGGATGCCAAGTAAAGGAGAGAAGCCGTTCTGGCTCCATTTTCTGCACGACGGCTTCCCATTTCACGTGCTCGTAGCCAGGATAGGTGATGTGGCCGCGCGAGACCTGGCCCGGTACAAACGGGCCCTCCAGTTTCACACGAAACCACTCGCCAAACTCCCGGTAATCCGTCAGTGCACGCCAGACCCGCGAAACTGGCGCTTTGAGTTCAATGCGCTTCTCAATATGATCGTCCATTTTAGGCAACCTCTAGGTTGCATATTATCTAAAAACACAAACAAGCGCAACCACCCGGTTGCGTAACTGAATCAGCGTTCGAGGGGTTTTGTCGGAAGTGTTTCGTTCGGGCCCTCTAGCTGCTGGGATCTTTGCTAGGCCAGACCTGCGGCGACGGTACAGCGGAACGGCTCGAAATCCCAGAGTTGGACGTCCTTCGAGAGATTTTCGATACCGACCTCACCTTGCATTTCGCCGCCATGCTTGCCCAGCCAAACGACCCGGAACTGGGCTTTAGCGCCCTGGTATTGGAGATCGACCACATCGCCAGGTTTGAGTTGAGCACTCACGCCCTGCAAGGTTCCACCTCGGCTGCTGATGGTGCGCAGACTGGCGGATTGCGTGAAGGGGCGGGCATGTACGTCCACGCCCCAGATTTTTACGGGAAGCTCGACAGAAATGCGCTGCTGACGGCGCCGGTCCATGCGTGCTGGCTACCTCGTATGGCTTTGGGGATGGTAGCGGGCGGGACCGGGGAAACACAGGTAACCGGGGTCACCAGAGGAAGGTGCCGAAAGTTTGGGAGCGGCGGGTGTTGTTGAGCGAACCTCTAGGTCAGAGATTTCGCCGGCTCTCGAATCACTTCCGCGAGGTCACTGAGAAACAGCGCGGCACGGGCGCCATCGGCGACGCGGTGATCGCAGGAAACAGTGAGCGTCATCATGGGCCGGACGGCGGGCTGGCCCTGAACGGCTACGACCCGGTCGGCGATACGGCCGACCGCGAGAATCGCAGCCTGCGGCGAGGTGATGATCGCGCTGAATTGATCGACCTGGTACATACCGAGGTTGCTTAGGGTGAACGTGGCGTCGGCGATATCCGCGGGCCGCAACTTCCCCGCCCGCGCGCGCTCGGCAACGTCGCGGCGCTGAACCGAGATTTCAGCCAGGCTCGCGGTATGCGCGTTGGGAATCACGGCGGCGACCACGCCATCATTGACTGAAATGGCGATCCCCATGTTCACGTGATCATGCAGGAGAATGCCCTCGCCGCTCCAACTCGCATTCAGTCGCGGGTGCTTCAGCAGTACGCGGGCGACCAGCGCCACCAACAAATCAGTATGAGTGATTCGGACCTGGTGCGAGCGTTCGACTTCGGCCACAACGCGCTCGCGATATTCGGTGAGAGCGGTCGCTTCGATCTCGCGGCTCACGAAGAAGTGAGGGACGGTCGTCCAACTCTGCGTCGTGCGTTCCGCCATGATGCGGCCTATCGAGCTGGGTACTTCTATATGTTCAGAATTCTTGTCTGCGGCGGCAGCGGGCGTTGAGGCCGCTGCCTGCACATCTGAAGCGAGAATTTCTCCACCCGAACCTGAGCCGCGAACGGTCGCTACGTCTACACCCAATTCTTTGGCGAGACGGCGAGCCTTGGGGGAAATTTTTGCGCTGTAGGTAGGCGCTTGTACCGAACTGCTGGCAGGCGTTGCCCCAGCATGAGATGATTCGGTTTTGGCGTGCGATCCGGCCCTCGCCGCCGGGGCGCTCGATGCGCTTTCGACCGGAGTCGCTTCGCCGGGCGCGACGATCCAGGCGATCGTCTGTCCCACGGGAATGTCGGCCCCGGCCGCGGCCTTGATGCCTGCAAGAATGCCATCGGCGGGCGCTTCCACTTCAACCACCGCTTTGTCGGTTTCGATTTCGAGAAGCGGTTCACCCTTGGTGACGCGGTCGCCTTCCTGCTTCCGCCAGGCGAGGAGCTTGCCGGTTTCCTGCGCCATCTCGAGGGCGGGCATCACAACGCTGAAGGCCATAGTCGTTTCAATGGGGGAAGGGCCCGTACTATGGCCTTCAGCCCGAAACTCCTACCCGCTCAGTTTTCGCGCTGGTCTCGATCATCTCGAGCACGCGCTCGCTGGGCGAAGCTTCGGTTTCTCGTGTAGTCGGCAGCGGTCCGTTCACCGTGTAGTAGTGCGCGCCCGCCACTAAGAGTTGTTCCGCCGGGAAGCGCGTGATGACCTCGTGCCCCGTTGCGGTGACCACGATTTCTTCTTCAATGCGCGCCGCGCTCCAGCCATCGGTGGAAGGCCAGAATGTTTCAAGTGCAAACACCATGCCGGGCTTGATTTCCACCGGATGCTCCAACGAAACCAGTCGGCTGATCACTGGCTTCTCCCAGATCGCGAGCCCGATGCCGTGCCCGTATTGCAAGGCAAAGGCCGCTTCTTCGTTAGCGAATCCGAAATCCTGGGCCTTCGGCCACACTGCGGCAATCTCGGCGGTCGTGCGGCCCGGACGCACCAGTTCAATGGCAGCGTCGAGATATTCGCGGCAGCGCTTGTAGGCGTCGACCATGGCATGCGAGGCATAACCCACCGTGAAGCAGCGGTAGTAGCACGTACGGTATCCCATGTAGGAGTGCAGAATGTCGTAGTACACGGGATCGCCCGGCCGCAGTACGCGATCGGAAAATACGTGCGGATGCGGATTGCAGCGCTCGCCGGAAATCGCGTTGACCGCTTCAACGTATTCTGAGCCGAGATCGTAAAGAACCTTGCTGACCAGTCCGACGGCTTCGTTTTCGCGCAGACCCGGCTTCATGGCGCGGTAAAGTTCATCGTAGGCGGCGTCAACCATCATCGCGGAAGTATTGAGCAGCGAGATTTCATCCTGCGTCTTGATCACGCGGGCCTCAGACATGAGTTGCTGCCCGTCGACGACCTCGATGCCTTCGCGCTGCAGAGCAAACAATACCGGCAGCTCGATGATGTCGATTCCCACCGGCTCTTTGTGCAGGCCGCGCATTTCCAGTTCAATGCGTATCTTCTTGGCGACGTCTTCGGCGCGGCCCATCTCCGGCGTCATCGCACCGCGTAACATCGAAATCCCAGGACGCGAGCGCTCGCCCAGCCACGGGCAATTCAGTTGGTGATGCTTAGCAGCCGAGCCAAAATCCCACAGGATGGGTTCGTCATTTTGCGGGAGCAGCGTGAAGCGGTTGGCCTTGTCCTGCGCCCAGGTGCCGATATGCGTCGAAGTCAGGTAGCGCACATTGTTCATGTCGAAGCAGAGCAAAGATCCCATCGACGATTTGGCGAGCAGATCCTTCGCTTTTTGCAGGCGCTCGCGGCGCAGCCGGTCGAAATCGATCCGATTCTCCCAGTCCACCGCCATCGTTCCGTGAGTCTTGAGTCCCATAAGTACCTCCTTCGTGGAGGCGTTGCTTGCAACGTCTTGCCGGCATTGTCTCGAACTACGCCTTTACCAATGCCGCCGGCCCAGAACGTAGCAAATTACGTCTCTACGATTTGTTGCAAAGTTGGCGCGCTGCTTCCGAAACTGTTTCTTCGGTTGGCACAGTCACGTCTTCGAGCGGCGGAGAAAACGGAATGGGAACGTGCATTGCGCCCATGCGCTTCACTGGCGCGTCGAGATCGTAGAAAGCGCCTTCGGCGATCACTGCCGCGAGTTCGGCCGTCACTCCATACCGCCCGTAGCCTTCATCGAGCACGATCACGCGCGACGTTTTTTTTGCCGATTCAATGATAGTCTTTTCGTCGAGCGGCCACGTGGTGCGCGGATCCACTACCTCCGCGCTGACGCCTTCTTTTTCCAGCATGTTCGCCGCGCCGAGCGCAACCTGCACCATGCTGCTGGTCGCCACCAGCGTGATGTCTTCTCCTGCGCGCTTCACATCGGCCACGCCCAGCGGGATGGTGTAATCCTCCGCAGGAACGGGCCCTTTCAGCTTGTACATCATCTTGTCTTCGAAGAAGATGACGGGGTTCTCGTCGCGGATTGCGGTCTTCAGCAAGCCTTTCGCGTCATAAGGCGTCGAAGGCAGCACGACTTTCAATCCCGGCACGTGGCTGAACCACGCGTGCAACGACTGCGAATGCTGCGCTGCCGATCGCCGGGTCGCGCCCAGCGTGGTGCGCATCACCATGGGAACTTTCCAGTGCCCGCCCGACATGTAATGGGCCTTGGCGGCTTGGTTCACCATCTGATCCATCGTCAGCGTCAGAAAATCGCCGAACATGATGTCGACCACCGGCCGTAGGCCCGTCATGGCTGCGCCGACGCCAACGCCCGTAAAGCCCGCTTCGGAAATCGGCGTGTCGACCACACGCTCGGCTCCGAATTCTTCCACCAGGCCGGAGAGCACTTTGAATGGCGTCCCGGCTTCGGCCACGTCTTCGCCGAAAATGCACACCCGCGAATCGCGGCGCATTTCCTCTGCCAGCGCTTCCCGCACCGCCTGCGCAAACGTGAGTTCGCGTTCAGGCATAGACATCCTGCTCCACCTGATCGACGCCGGGATACGGAGACGCAACGGCGAACTTCACCGCGGCTTCCATCTCGGTGCGCGCTTCAGCGGTGACGCGATCGAGCGCTGCCGCATCGGCGTAACCTTGAGCCAACAGCCACACCGCGTGCAGCTTGATCGGATCCCGCTCGGTCTTCCAGAGCTGCTCTTCCTGCTTGGTGCGGTAGTATTCGCGATTGATGTCGCCCACGTGATGACCGCTGTAGCGGTAGGTATCGGCCTGCAGGAACGAGGGCCCCCCACCCGCGCGCGCCCGCATCACTAGCCGGTCTGCGACTTCATTCACTGCGCGCACGTCCTGGCCGTCGACCACTGCCGCCTCGAGCCCGAAGGCTGCGGCTCGACCGAGAATCGTACCAGCCGTCGTCTCCGAGAAGTGGGTGTACTCGCAGTAGAGATTGTTTTCGCAGACGTAGATCACGGGCAGCTTCCAGAGTTGCGCCAGGTTCATCACCTCGTAGAGCGATCCTTGTCCGAGCGCGCCTTCGCCAAAAAAGCAGACGGCCACGCGTCCGTTGCCCAGTCGCTTCGCGGCAAACGCAGCGCCGGTCGCGATGCCCACACTCCCACCAACGATCGCGTTGGCTCCCAGGTTGCCGGTCGCCGGATCGGCAATGTGCATCGATCCGCCTTTGCCCCGGCAATAGCCGGCTTCCTTGCCCAGCAACTCGGCAAACAT
This sequence comes from uncultured Acidobacteriaceae bacterium, assembly GCA_963707205.1. Classification (GTDB taxonomy): domain Bacteria; phylum Acidobacteriota; class Terriglobia; order Terriglobales; family Acidobacteriaceae; genus Sulfotelmatobacter. The sequence goes on along the minus strand of CAVPQE010000028.1, from coordinate 152,344 downwards.
GCGGTCAGGCGAAGCACCCTTGGCGAGGCAATGTCCATGGCCGCGGTGCGTACTGGTGATGTAATCGTCGAGGTGCAGCGCTTCGCAGATGCCGACTGCGACCGCCTCTTCACCGCTATAAAGATGCGCCAGGCCCGGCATCAGCGCACGCGTGTAGAGTTCATTTACCTGCTCTTCAAACAGGCGAATCCTCACCATCTGGCGGTACGCGCGCAGCCACTTGTCTTTCTCGCTGTCGACAACATGTCCTGCCGTTGACCTGGAAGAAGCCGCGGTCACTTCTTGCCTCCTGCGGTGATGGGGGTCGTCACGCCCGACATCGCCGCCAGCACGTCGAACATGCAGGCGAAATCGTACTTCGCCAAGCCCATACCGCGAGCCGCCGTGAGAATTTCGTTGCTCGCGGCCGTCGTGGGCAGCGGCACGTCGAGTTGCCGGCCCAAGTCCATCGCCAGCACCATATCTTTCTGCATCATGTTCACGTCGAACCAGGCTTCTTCCGGCTGTTGCAGGACGAACGGACCGCGGTACTGAATCATCGGCGAAGCCACGGCGCTATGGGTAAGCACATCCACCGCAACTTCGCGGGCTATGCCGCTCTTTTCCGCCAGCAGCACGCCTTCAGAGAATGCCAGCATCTGCACCGCCAGACTCAGGTTCGTCGCGATCTTCATGGACAGCGCCAGCCCGTTGTCGCCCACATAAGTGACCTTCGGGCCGATGTCAAGCAGCAGAGGCTTGATCGCCTCGAACGTTTCTTTCCGCCCGCCGACCATCACCGACAACTTTCCTTCCTGCAGAGTGATCACGCTGCCCGATACTGGGGAGTCGACCATCTCGGCGCCGGCGGCGCGCACTTTCGCAGCTAGCGCCCGGCTCACGGTCGGACTTACCGTGCTCATGTCGATGAAAGTCTTCCCGGTACTCAAGCCGGCCAGCAGGCCGGCGGGACCTTCGGTAATGGCCTGGATTGCCGCGGCGTTGGTCACCATCGCAAAGGTGTAGTCTGACGCGCTCGCCACCGCGCGCGGCGAGTCAGCCCACTGCATTCCCTTCTGGACAAGCCATTGCGCCTTTGCGCGCGTGCGATTGTAGCCGGTCACCGTGTGACCCTTGCTCAGCAGCCGATTCACCATCTGGCTGCCCATCACGCCCAAACCGATAAATCCTACTTTCGCCATCCGCCACTGCCTCCAGATCTTCGCGACAAATTTCTAGCGGGCGCTGGGTTTGCCGGGAGCACCTTTCGCCGGCGGCGCATGACTGTCGTCGCGCACCTGCCATAGATGCGCTCGCATCGCCTCGCGCGCCTTCTCCGAGTCACGCCGCTCAACCGCATCCAGAATCCGCTTGTGATGAATCTGGCCGCGTTCCGGTCCGCCGGGAACTCGGAAGATGCGCAGCCGCTGTTCGCGGAGAAGCGCCACGATGGAATCGAGCAGCGAAAGGATGAGCGGGTTGGCTGCGCCCTCCGCCAGTGCCAAATGAAAATCAAGGTCGGCTTCGATGTAGGTCTCCGGATCCTTTCCGGCTCGATCCATTGTGGCAACCGCTTCACGCATGGTCGACAATTCCGGCTCCTGGATGCGCACCGCAGCCAGGGCAGCAATCTCCGGCTCGAGAATGGCTCGCACCTCGGCAAGATGTGTCGAACCTTCAGGTTGACCGATCTTCACCATCAGATCAAGCGACTGGCGCACCGCCTGCGTGGTACCGTCTGTGATGAAAGTGCCTCGCCCCGAGTAAGCTTCGACCAGCCCTTTTTCGCGTAGCGCTTTTACCGCTTCGCGTACTGCGGTGCGGCTTACGCCAAAGCGCTGGGCCAGATCGCGTTCTGCGGGCAGTTGATCACCGGGCTTCAGATCGCCCTTGACGATCGATTCTTCAATTTGCTGAACGATTTGTTCGTAGAGCCGCGACGTACGAACTAGCTTGTACACTGCCCTGCCCTCCGCACCCGATGAAACAAAACTCGCTGGGGGACCACTTATGGTCTGGCTACTATACCGCATATCCACGGAGCCTTGGGACGTTTGTTCGGTGGCAGACATAACTGGTATATTGGTATGGTGGTATGACTGCATTCTCTTAATTTACTCCAGGACAGATTCATCTTGCAACCCCCGGAACTGATTGGCTCCAAGAGTTTCGTGTTGCCACTCCTATGGACTTCACTACGAAAATGGTTCGCAGGTACCTTTCGAGAGATCTATCCAAAAATGAATTTGCTTGACACTGTTTCTCGGATAGTGGTATGGCTGTCGGACCAGAAATCGGAGGGGTTCCTATGCTATCCCGCACATTCGCCACTGCCATGTCTCGCGAGCGTGAGCGAAAGACTGCAGCTTTCCGGTTGTTATTCGCCGCCTGCACGTTGCTTCCGTTCTGCGTTTCCGGACTGGCTCAGTCCACCGCCGGACGCATCCTGGGCACATTGACCGATCAGAGCGGCGCGGCTGTGGCCGGAGCCACGGTAGTGGTCACCGATGTACAGCGTGGCACTTCGCGCACCATCACCACCGACCAATCGGGCGCCTACGCGGCACCGGACCTGCAGCCCGGCACCTACAAGATCCACGTGGAAGCCAAGGGTTTCAAGAGCGTGGAGCGCTCCAACGTCCAGATTGAAGTCGCCACCGACGTACGCGCTGACTTCGCGTTGCAGCCCGGGCAAGTGAGCGAAACGGTCACGATTACCGAAGAGGTTCCGCTGGTCAACACTACCTCCGCGACTCTGGGCGGCACGCTCAGCAATAAAGAGATCAACGATCTGCCGCTGAACGGCCGCAACTATGAGAACCTGCTGCAACTGCGGCCGGGCGTGATGCGTTATCCTGGGGGCGGCTTTTCGACGACCAGCACCGACGGCTTGCGCGCAGAAGACAATGCCTATTTCATCGAAGGATTGTTCAACAGCGAGCCATTTTCCGGGCAAGGCATTATCAACGGCGCTGGCATTGCCGGAGATTCGGCGACCATTCTGCCCATCGATGCGATCCAGGAATTCAACGTTCAGGAAAATCCTCCCGCCGAATATGGTTGGAAACCGGGGGCGATCATCAATGTTGGATTGAAATCGGGAACGAACTCGCTGCACGGCACCGCGTTTGCATTCGGCCGCGACGGAGCCATGGACGCACGCAACTACTTCAACCGGTCTCCCGCCCTGAAAACTGACCGTACCTTGGAACAGTTTGGTGGCAGTCTGGGCGGCGCAATTATTAAAGACAAAGCATTCTTCTTCGGAGCGTATGAGGGCCAGCGCTACGATGTCGGAAACTCATATACCGTCAGCACCCCGTCCATGGCGGCGCTGCCCGCCCCGGCAACGCCGAACTGCACTTCCCCTCTGGTTACGGGCGACTGCGGAAACAGCATCCCGAATGCGATTGCCGATCTGGTGGCGAACGGTGTCCCGATCAGTGCTGCCAGCCAAAAGATCTCGGGCTGCGCCGTATCCGGTTCGAGCGTTACTTGTAATGGCACCGGCTTTCCCATCAACAACACTCAGGGCATTAACATCGTCCAGGGATTTCCCAACAATGTGGGGGTCGACAACGCTCTGGCGAAGGTGGATTACAACTTTAACCAACGCAACAGCCTGAGCGGAATGTATTTCTACGGAAACAACTCGGGAACTGTGGAAGATTTCCCGGAGTTACAATCACAATGGCGTTCTAAGATCCACACCCGCGCCCAAGTCGTTGGGGGGAACTGGATCTGGACGCCCGGCACGCGTTGGGTAAACGAAGCTCGCGTCGGTTACAACCGCCTCTACCAGCCCACTCTGCCGGGTGACCTCGGCACCCCGGCGTCTGGCTACGGACTCAACACCGGCGTGAGCGGTCCCTTCACCGGAGGGCTGCCACGCATTGGCTTCGCCGGAGCTTTCGTCCCCGGCCTCGGCGGCTTCAAGTGGCCGAAATTTCAGGGGCCCGACTCGATCACCCAGTTCATCGATCATCTTGCCTACACCGCGGGCAAGCACTCCCTGAAGTTCGGCGGCGAACTTCACCGAAATGAGGTCAGCGGAGGCGCCTTTGGCAATGCCAGGGGCAGCATCACGTTCTTAGGCGGCGTGGCTCTAGCGAACTCCTCCGCGTTAGAAGACTTTTTTGCCGGAGATCCTTTCAAGGCATCGGTACAAGTTGGCGATCCCACTCGCCAGATCCACAACTGGGCGTACGGGGCATTCTTCCAAGACGACTGGCGCGCAACCAAGACTCTTACACTCAACTTCGGGCTGCGTTATGAATTCAACTCCGTGATCAAGGAGGCCCACAACCAGCTCGGCAATTTCGATCCCAACTCAAAGACTGGCTTGATTCAGGCCGGAATGAATGGCGTCAGTGGCCCCTACAACCCTGATCACAAGAATTTCGCTCCGCGCTTAGGCTTTGCCTGGGACGTAACCGGAAAGGGAAATACGGTGATAAGAGGCGGAGCCAGCCTGGTGTACGAGACCATCAATTGGGAAGCGCTCCTTGCCTTCAACAACGCGTTTGGCCTCAACAACGTTCCCACCGGGGCCATTATCGATGCCGCAGGCGACACGGCCGGAGGCACCATCACGGCCGGCAATCTGTCAATCCCTCCCATCATGCCGCAGTGGGATAGTGGTGTACCAATCTATGGCAGCAACGTCAGCACGAGCACGCTCAATTGCTTTGCCAATCCCTGCCCCATCATGAGCGTGGACCGCAACATCACCACTCCCTATGTCTGGAGCTGGACCCTCAACGTCCAGCACTCGTTCACGCCGAATCTTTCGATGGAAGTTGCCTACGTGGGCAACCACGGCTCGAATCTGACCGGAATTCGGGACATCAACCAGCCGCCTGTGGGAACGGACTACTCCTCCGCCTGCGTGACCGACCCGAACTGCGATCAGGATGCTCGTCCCTACAACGTCAAGTTTCCGTATCTCAGCAATATCTTCCAGATGGGAAACGTCTACAAATCAAACTACAACGGACTACAGGTGACCCTTAATTCGCGCAACTACCACGGTCTGAGCATGGTAGCGGGTTACACGTATGCTCACGCGCTGGACGATGTCGGCGCGAACTGGGACTTCGGCTATGGCGCCGGTCTGCCGCAAGATTCTTACAATGTCGGACGGGAATACGCAAACAGCGACTTTGACATTCGTCATCGTCTGACGCTCTCGCTCACGTACGCGATTCCCGGACGTAGCGGCTTCGGGCAAATGCTGGAAGGCTGGGAACTCAACTCTATTGTGACCCTGCAAAGTCCGCAATTCTGGGGTCCAATTGATTTGGGGACCGATGCTGCAGGCACCGGCCCGCTGCCGGTAAGTCCGCCCGCGAACGCGCCCATCCGCTGGAGCTTTTACGGGAAGCCGTCCGACTTTAAATCGGGCCCAACACCAATTCCGTTTTTCCCCGGCACGTCGAATGCGACATGTGCGGCCCAGGCATTAGCTGTGGATGGTGGAACTCCCGGAGCGTCGACGGCGTCTCTGAGTTCATTCGGCTGCTATGCCAAGGGCAACTCGATCATGATTCCTCCGCCGCTGGGACAATTCGGAAATATGCCGCGTAATCTGTTCCCCGACTCCGGCTTCAAGAACTTCGATTTCTCCATTGCCAAGAACTGGCACCTCGGCGAGCGCCTCCGCGCCCAGTTCCGCGCCGAGTTCTTCAACATTCTCAACCATCCCAACTTTGCCAATCCGTACGGCGGCCAGAATGGATTCGGATTAAACGATCCTTCCGTGCAGCCCTTCGGCTGCGGCTGTGCCACACCGGACGTGGCCGCGGCGAATCCCGTCATCGGCTCCGGCGGAAGCCGCGCCGTTCAGTTGGGTTTGAAGTTCACGTTCTAGAATGCAGGTCAGGTACGTAGTAGGGAGTCCGATTAATTCCGTGTGCCTGTAGAGACGTAGCTTGCTACGTCTCTTGCCGGCAGCATCGGTGCCGCAAGCAACGTCTCTACGGCAATCTTTTTCATAGACGAACCACAAATCATGAATAACAAAATTCCATTCACTCTCTTAACGCTGTCGTTGGCAGGCGCAATCTTAGTTTCGGACCCGGCTCCTGCTCAGGAGCGCCGCGAGCGCACCATCGATGAGGTAAAAACCGAAGCCATTCACCGCGCCGAAGTCGGACAGTACCCACTCATCGGCCTTGATCCCGCCGACGTTAGAGAAGCGTTCGAGAGCATCCACACGGCCGACAAAGACGAGTGGGCCGCCGGCTTCATGCGCGTCGCCGATCGCTACTTCAACGAGGCCAAGTCGCTGGAGAAGACCGATCCCACCAAGGCCAATGCCGACTACATCCGCGCCTGGCGCCTCTATTCCTTCGGACGCTGGCCGATTCCGTCGTCTCCCGGCAAGCAGCGTTCATACGAAAAGGCTATCGAAGCATTTCTCGATCACGCGAAGTTTTACGATCCGCCGCTCGAAGTTGTCCACATTCCTTTCGAAGGTAAAGAGATCATCGGCTACCTGCGTCTACCGAAGAATGCCAAAGGTCCGGTGCCGCTGGTCATCGCGGTCAATGGCCTCGACAGCCGCAAGGAAGACCTCACCGAGAGTTTTGGCGCGATCCTTCCCTTCGGCATCGGATTTCTTGCCGTCGACGGACCCGGCACCGGCCAGGCTCCAATCAAAGTCAGCGAAACTTCCGAGCGCATGCTCTCGAAAGTCATCGACTACGCCCAGTCCCGTCCCGAGATCGACAAGAACCGCATCGCCCTGCACGGCGTGAGTTGGGGCGCCTACTGGGCCACCAAGATGGCGATCGTTGAGCGCGCTCGCCTGCGCGGTTGCAGTGCGCAGTCGCCTCCCGTCGATAGATTCTTCCAGAAAGATTTCCTGATGAACTCGCTGCTGGGCAATCGCGAATATCTTTTCGATCAGGTCCCCGCGCTCATGAACATTCTCGAGGGCGTTCACACTCTGGAGGAGATGGGCGACTACTTGCCGAAGATGTCGCTGGTTCACCAGGGCCTGCTAGGTAAGCCGATGGCGCCCATGCTCGTCATTGCGGGAGTTCTCGACACGCAGGTTCCCATCGAAGATGAGTATCTTCTCCTGAGCAAAGGCGACGTCCCCAAAGAAGCGTGGATCAACCCGCACGGCGGCCATCTCGGCCGGCAGGTCGGTGTTTGGCCTGATCCCAGGATCTTCAAGGAAGTGATTATCCCCTGGCTGGTGAAAACGCTGCAGCCCCCGGCAAACTAGAGAGTTGCGCCTTGGATTCCAAGATGCTCATGTAGCGACAGCCGCCTCGGCTGTCCCGCGAGGACGAAGCCCGAGAGGAACCGGCAAAGACATCGTCGCTCCCTGATTATGATAAGTTCCCGGAGGGATAACCCATATGACTAAAAAGACTGCCCTCGTCACCGGAGCCAACGGCGGCCTCGGAACGCACGTCACGCAAGCCTTGCGGGAAGCCGGTTTCGCCGTTGTCGGACTCGCGCCTAAAATCCAGCAATCCGACTTCGACCATCCGAATTTCACAGCGCTCGCAGCGTCTCTCGACAGTCTTGCCGCCGCGAACAAGGCGGTCGACACGATCATCGCCCGCTTCGGAAAGATCGACGTCCTGGCCCACCTGGTCGGCGGATTCGCTGGAGGCCAGACCGTCGCCGACACCGACGACGCCACCTTCCAGCGCATGTTCGATATGAACCTCAACAGCGCGTTCCACATATTGCGGGCGGTCATCCCGCACATGCGCAAAGCGGGGGCCGGACGCATCATCGCCATCGGCAGCCGCGCCGCCGAAGCTCCCGGCCCCACCGTCGGCGCCTATAGCGCGTCCAAGGCGGCGCTCGTATCTCTGATCCGCACTGTCGCGCTGGAAAACAAAGATGCCGGCATCACAGCGAATGTAATTCTGCCCGGCACGATGGACACTCCCTCCAACCGCAAAGCCATGCCTGGCACCGATGTTTCCCAGTGGGTGCAGCCCGCCTCCGTCGCCAGCCTCATCGTGTGGCTCGCCGGAGATGCCGGAAAGGATGTAACCGGAGCGGCTATCCCCGTGTATGGGCAAGGCCTGTAAGGGAACGACGTAACTCTTTCGTAACCCTTTCGGGTGCACAATTTTTGTTGCACTTTAACACTGATGAAATATCTTGCATGTAGCATTGAATCAGGAGGCCGCTGCCATGGGTTCAGCCCGCGTCGCGAAGTCCCTGCCGCTGCAGGTGGCTGCGATCTGTTATCGCAGGCGCGGCACGGCGGTCGAATTCCTTCTGGTGAATACCAACGGTGGCAACAAATGGACTTTCCCCAAAGGATCGACTGACCCGCGCCTCTCGCACAGTCAGGCCGCCGAGCGCGAGGCCGCTGAAGAGGCCGGCGCCCTTGGCACGATTGAGCCGCGTCACTTCCACCTCTACATTCATTCCAAGGGTGTGTTCTGGCAGCCCGGCGGCGTGCAGGAATTCGTAATCAAGGCCTTCCTGATGGAAATCCACCAGATGCGCCGCCCCGACGAAGGCAATCGCCGTCCCACGTGGGTGAGCCCGGAAGAGGCCAAGCGCCGCCTCGCCAAGGGCCGCGAAGTAAAATATTTCCGCGAACTCGAAGCCGTGATCGACCGCGCCCTCGAACGCATCCAGTTCCACCACGAGCTCTGGGGAACCTATCCCGGCCCCCGCAACGCCCGCCCCGCCGCTTCCGCCAAAGATCCCATCGCCCACGTAGTCTGGCCGTAAAGCATTCGTTCCCCAGTGTCACGCTGCGTCCTGCGTGGCTAAGACGCTTTCGGTCACACCGCTGCCGACTTCCTCGGAACTGACTACTGGCCACTGGCAACTGTTTTTATGAGACGATAACTCCAGCCCATGATTCAGCTTTCCGGCGCCGGAAAACGTTTCGGCCACAAACTGCTCTTCGAAAACGCGGACTGGCTCATCACGCCTCGCGACCGCATCGGCCTCGTGGGCGGGAACGGCACCGGCAAGTCCACGCTCATGAAGGTCCTCGCCGGCATGGACACGTTCGACTACGGCACCCTCACCATCGCCAAAGGCACTTCCGCCGGATATCTTCCGCAGGACGGCCTAACACTCTCCGGCCGCAGTGTGTTCGCCGAGTGCATGTCGGTCTTCGACGATCTTCGCGCGATGGAGAAGGAACTGGAGTCTCTGACCCACAGCATGGCGGAACTCGACCACACCAGCGCGGAATACTCCGCCGTCGCCGACCGGTATCACCGGGTCGAACACGAGTTCCGCACCCGCGACGGCTATTCGATCGAGGCGGAAGTGGGTCGTGTCCTGATGGGTTTGGGTTTCACCAAAGAAGATTGGCCACGCCTGACCGACGAATTCTCCGGCGGGTGGCAGATGCGCCTTGCGCTCGCCAAACTCCTGCTCCAGCAGCCCAACCTCCTCCTGCTCGACGAGCCCACCAACCATCTCGATCTCGAAGCCCGCAACTGGCTCGAAGAATATCTCCAGAACTATCCCCACGCGTTCGTGCTGATCTCGCACGACCGTTATTTCCTCGACGTCACAGTCAACAAGATCGCCGAAATCTGGAACAAGCGCTTCTGGTTCTACACTGGCAACTACGACAAGTTTCTCGCCCAGAAGACGCAGCGCAACGAGCAACTGCAGGCCGCCTACCGCAATCAGCGCGACCGCATCGAACAACTCGAAGTCTTCATCAACCGCTTTCGCTACCAGGCGACGAAGGCCAAGCAGGTGCAGAGCCGCATCAAGGAACTGGAAAAGATCGAACGCATCGAGATTCCGCCGGAAGAAAAGACCATCCACTTTTCGTTCCCGCAGCCTAAGCCCAGCGGCCGTATCGTGGCCGAGTTCGAAGGCGTGGCTAAGAGTTATCCCGGAAAAAACGGCGGTGCCGACAAGGAAGTCTTCCGCGACGTCAGCTTCATGATCGAGCGCGGAGACCGCATCGCGCTGGTCGGAGTCAACGGCGCGGGCAAATCCACGCTGATCAAGTTGCTCGCCAGCACCGAGCCAGTGACGCGCGGCGACTTCCGGCTTGGCCACAATGTCCAGTCCGACTATTTCGCGCAGGATCAGTACAAGGAACTCGACCCCGACGCTCGCATCCTCGACGATCTCGGCGCAGCCTCTCCCCGCTCCGGCGAAACCGAACTGCGCAGCCTGCTCGGCTGTTTCCTGTTTTCCGAAGACGACGTGTTCAAGAAGATCGGCGTCCTCTCCGGCGGCGAGCGCGGACGCTATGCTCTGTTGCGCCTGCTGCTGCATCCCGCGAACTTCCTGCTGCTCGACGAGCCGACCAACCACCTCGACCTGCGCGCCAAAGACGTGCTGCTCGACGCGCTCGTGGAATACACAGGCACGGTCGTCTTCGTTTCCCACGATCGCTACTTCATCGACAAGCTGGCCACGCGCGTCTTCGAAGTCGGCGACGGCAAAGTCGAAGTCTTCCCCGGCAACTACGAAGACTATCTCTGGCGCAAGCAAGGCGGCCAGCATGTCGCGCCCACACTCGACGACGTCCCTGGAGCAAGCTCGCGGAATGGATCGTCCTCGTCCGGCGTTGCTACCAAGCCTTCCCCAGCGGTCGCACCTACCAACGGAGACGATCTCGCAGCCCCGCCTGACTCCAAGGCAAAGCGCCTGAATCCTATCAAGCGCAAGCAAATGGAAGATCGCGTCCACGAATTGGAAGAAGAAATCGGCCGAGTAGAAGCGGCGATTGCCCACTGCGAAACCGATTTGCAGAACTTTGTCAGCGCCGACAAAAGCCAGCGACAATCGCAGGAACTTGACCAGCACAAAGCCAGCCACGCCGCACTGATCAAGGAATGGGAAGACATGGCCCAGGCGCTGCAGGGCTGCGATTAGCGAAAATTTCGCCTCCGCAGCCGTACACCATCTTCCGTAATCTCTCACTCCCACTTACGTCTGTGCGATATTCAGGGTGGCCAAGTGGCCAGCAACTGCCGAAGGCCACAAATTTCAAGACCACCCGCATGACTAGGTGTCAGGCGCCATTCAGGACGAGGCGCCGCGCGGAGACCCAAGGAAGGTCACATGCTTCAGTCGTCGGAGAACTCTTTTAACCCGAAGTCCGGTTCGCCGGCTTCCAACCCCAACGCTTACAATCCCATCAAGACCGTCACCGCACCGGTGGATCAAGCCACCATCGGGCGCACTCTGGTAATCAAGGGCGAAATCAGCGGCTCCGAGGCTCTCTACATCGACGGCCGTATCGAAGGCAAAATCACCATGCCCGAAAGCCGAGTCACCATCGGCCGCAACGGCAAGGTCGAGGCCAGCATTCAAGCCCGCGAAGTTGTGGTCATGGGCAAGGTGACGGGCAACATCGAGTGCAGCGATCGCGTCGATATCCGCGCCGAAGGCTCGGTCCACGGCGACATCTCCACCACTCGCATCAGCGTCGAGGACGGCGCCGCACTCAAGGGTGGAATCCAGGTACGCAGCAGCGAGGTTAAACACAAAGACTCGCAGGCCCAGAATCAGTCCAAGCCAGCCGAGGCTCCCAAGGCTCTGGCTGCCACGGCCAGCGCATAATTGGCGGGAAGATTCTCCGATAACAAGCAAGGGGCACGCTCGCGCGTGCCCCTGCTTGTTTTCGCTCGCTAGTGTCCCAGCGACTGCGACAGGGCTGTTGTACGTACACACACGTACATATCTAGTTGCGGCTGGCCGGGTCTGACGAAAGCAGGTCGCGCCCTTCACATGGAACGGCCTTTGCGGGACCGGAAAGTGCCCTAGTTGCGACGATCGAGGCTTGAGGTAAGGAAGACTTCAGGCGCGGCAAAATAGCGCGTCCTGCAGCCTGCCAGGGGCCTCCTACGACTTTTCAATCACTTACACGAAGACTGAATGACTTACAGAAAAATCAGGTAGCGACCGCGGAAACTTTACCCCGCGTTCTCTTGGGACTGAAGGCTGCGTCTCTACGATGGCACTCACTTCTTCTCTGCGGGCCGGAAATCCAACGCCGCCGAATTCATGCAATACCGCAGCCCCGTCGGCGCCGGACCGTCTTCAAACACATGTCCCAGATGCGCGTCGCACTTGGCGCAGCGAACCTCGGTTCGCACCATGCCGTAGGCCGTATCCCGATGCTCGACCACGTTGCTGGCCTCCCCGGGCTTGTAAAAGCTTGGCCAGCCCGTCCCGGAACTAAACTTCGTCTGCGAATCGAACAGCGGCGCCCCACAGCACACGCAGTGATACATCCCCGGCTCTTTCGTGTTCCAATACTTCCCGGTGAACGCACACTCGGTCCCCGCTTCGCGGGTCACGTGATACTGCTCGTCGCTAAGCTGCTTTTTCCACTCCGTCTCGGTTTTTGTCACCTTTTCTGCAGTTTTTTCGACCATGAATCCACTCCATTCCGATGATAGGTTTCGACAAGGATTGGATGTTCAGCGCGCCAAAAAGTGACACTCTACTTCTCCACATCCTCCCCCACCTTCCGATACTTTCCTCGAAAGAACAGCAGCGGGTCTCCCTCCCGCACCACCACGTCCTCGACCTGGGCAATGAAGATGGTGTGGTCTCCGGCCACTTCGGCCGAGTGCAGGCGGCACTCCAGGTAGGCCAGCGATCCATGCAGCATCGGAGTTCCGTGCATAGTTCGGTCAAATCGCGCTCCGGCCTCGGCTTCCGCGTTCTCATGGGTCCGCTCTGGACGCGCGTAATACTCCGAGATCGCCCGCTGATTCTCACACAGCACATTGATCCCGAATCGTTTCTTGGCGTGCAGATGCGCGTGCGTCCGCGTCGTGTGATCCACGCATACCAGCACGAGCATCGGATCGAGCGATACCGAGGCGAACGCATTGGCGGTCATGCCATGTACTCCGCCGTCGAGATCCACCGTGACGATCGTCACCCCAGTGGCAAAGCACCCCATTGCTTTTCGAAAATCAGAAGAATTCAATTCCATTGTCGTAGAGACGTTGCTTCCAACGTTTCACTCACCATCGTTCGCGGCGCCGCCGGCAGAGACGTAGCAAGCTACGTCTCTACGAAAGCAACCGCCTACATTACCATGCCCCGGCGTTGTATCATTCGAAGCAACGTGGCCCTGACCGCAATCACGCCCGCAACGCCGGAGCACCGCTCTGCCTGCGCCTCTGCGCTCGCCGGCGTGCGACCGGGTGTCCCCATCTCGCGCGAAGCTGCCCTGCACCTGATTCGCTGCACCGATGACGACCTTCCCGAACTTCTCGACGCCGCCCGCGCCGCCAGGGAGCGCTTCAAGCCCGGCGTCATCACCTACTCGCGCAAGGTCTTTCTCCCCCTGACCAATCTCTGTCGCGACTACTGCGGATACTGCACCTTCCGCCGCGATCCCAGCGATCCCTGCGCGCACACCATGAGTCCGGATGAAGTCCTCGAAGTCGCCCGCGCCGGCGAAGTACTCGGATGCACCGAAGCCCTCTTCAGTCTGGGCGACAAGCCCGAACTGCTTTTCCCCGAGATGCGCGAAATCCTGCGCCACCTCGGCTACAAGTCCACGCTGCACTATCTCGAAGCCACGTGCGAACTCGTGCTGCGCGAGACCAGCCTGCTCCCGCATCCGAATCCCGGCCTGCTCAGCGCGGAGTGGATCACGCGCCTCGCCGCCGTTTCCCCCAGCATGGGCCTCATGCTCGAGACCACAAACTCCGCTCTGCTGGCCCGCGGAGCAGCTCACGACAATGCGCCCGACAAACTCCCGGCCAAACGCCTGCGCACCATCGAAGCTGCCGGCAAGCAAAATGTCCCTTTCACCACCGGCTTGCTGATCGGAATCGGTGAATCTCCCAAAGACCGCGTCGACACCCTGCTCGCCATCCGCGATTTGCACGAGCGCTACGGCCACATTCAGGAAGTGATCGTGCAAAACTTCCGCGTCAAGCCCGCGATCCCCATGGCTCATTGGCCCGAGCCTACCCGCGGCGAGATGGTCCGCACCGTGGCAGTAGCTCGCTTGTTACTCCCCAACGTCAATATTCAGGCCCCGCCCAATCTCTCCGCGCCTTACTATGATGACTTAGTCGACGCCGGCATCAACGATTGGGGAGGAATTTCGCCGCTGACCCCCGACTACATCAATCCGGAAAAGCCCTGGCCGCACTTGGAGCAACTGCGCCTCCGCACCGAAGCCAAGGGATTCGCCTTGCGCCAGCGTCTGCCCGTGTATCCGGAATTTCTTCCCTCCGTAGCGGCCCGGCCCGGCCTCTTGTCAGAAAAATTGCGCGCAGCCGCCAACGATCACGGATTGGCTCGGAGGGCCGCATGATCTGCGTGCTCAGCGGCGGCACCGGCGGCGCCAAGTTCATCGATGGACTCAAGCAGGTCATACCCGCAGAAGAAATCACCGTGGTCGTCAACACTGGCGATGATTTGCTCTGGTGGGGCCTCTACGTCTCTCCCGACATCGACTCCATCACCTATGTGCTTTCCGGCATGTTGAGTCGCGAACGTGGATGGGGCGTGAAAGGCGACACCTTCCTCTGCCTGCAGGCCATGGGACAACTCGGTGAGCCTACCTGGTTCCACACCGGCGACCGCGATCTCGCCATGCACTTGCTGCGGTCACGCCTGCTGGCCGAGGGCAAGACGCTCTCCGATGCCACCGCGGTCATCTCCGAGAAACTGGGCGTGAAAGCGCGCGTTCTTCCTATGAGCGACTCGCGCGTCGAAACCCGCGTGGATACGCCCGTCGGCGAACTGAGCTTTGAAGAATATTTCGTGCAGCGCTGGTATCAGGACCCGGTGAATTCCGTGCGCTTCGCCGGAGCCTCCGACGCGGAGCCTGCGCCCGGAGTCATCGACGCCATCATCTCCGCCGACGCAGTGATTATCGCCCCGAGCAATCCCATCACCAGCATCGGCCCAATTCTAGCGGTGCCTGGCATTCGTGAAGCTCTGCTGCGTTGCCGCGGAAAAGTTGCCGCCATCAGTCCCATCGTCGGCAGTGCTCCCGTCGCGGGTCCGGCGGGAATTCTGATGGCTGCGCAAGGCCTGCCCTGCTCGATTGTCGGCGTCGCCCACGCCTACGAGGATTTCATCGACATCCTGGTTTGCGACACGCGCGACATCCGGGCCGCCGAACTGCTTCGTGCCAACGGCTTGAGCGTTGAGTGCACGCAGACCATCATGCGCACCGCCGAAGACAAAACGGCCTTGGCGCGCGAAGTGCTCTCCTTCGTTTCTACGGCTCGGCGCACAAGCGATGAACCTCAGCCCCACGGCGCCTTTCGACGGTTGGACCCACAGCCGTGATTCTCGTTCCAGTAAAGAACCTGTCTGCAGCGAAGCAACGCCTGGCGGCCGTTCTCGATCAGCCGTCCCGCACGGCGCTCGCGCAGGCAATGCTGCATGACGTGCTTACCACTCTGCACGGTTGGAAAAACAGCCCGCCGGTTGCGGTCGTCACTAGCGATCCTTATGCCATAAAGCTGGCCACCGAGTACGAATTCGAAGTCATCCCCGACCCTGACAATCCCGGAGAAACCGGAGCCATTGAGATGGCCACTCGCACCTGCGTCGAGAGCGGCGCAGACAGCACGCTGGTGATCCCGGCCGACATTCCGCTGATTCAAGCGTGGGAGCTCGAAGAAATCATGAAACGTGCGCCCGCCGAAGGCAGCGTGCTGGTCCCCGCCGCCGACGGACGTGGCACCAACGCCGCCTTCCGCCGTCCCGCGAATCTGTTCCCGCTGCGCTTCGGCAACGACAGCTTCAAACCGCACCACGCTGCCGCACAAGCCACCGGCAAGCCCTGCATCGTGCTGAATCTTCCAGGAATTACCGTTGACGTCGACAATCCCTCCGACCTGCAACAACTCCTCGCGTCCCCCGGCGAAACCTGCGCCCAGCGCCTTGCCCGCGAATATGCCCGCGCCGACACGGATCGTGTGGGGACGGGCGACTCGCCCGTGCAGCCGCGAAGCGGCTGAAGACGAAAATCGAGCAACACTGCGCTAGATAGATATTATGGTTTGATGAGCAAGCTGACAGGCGAGAAACAATCAGCCGCGAAGCGGCGCAAGAATGCAGCCCACGGCGCAAGCCGTGGGTTGGCGGCCCAGGATGTGCCAGCCCCGAAGGGGCGAAAGAAACTCCCACCTGCGTCGTCCGATGAACTTCGCCTGATCCCGATTCCCCTCGCCGACGAGGTCCGCCCCGGGGACTCACTCTCCAACAAACTACTCGAATCCTTCCGCCGGCGCCGCTTTCGCCTCCAATCTGGCGACATTCTCGTCGTCAAACATAAGATTGTGTCGAAATCGGAAGGCCGCCTCGTCGACCTTACCACCGTCCAGCCCTCGCCCGAATCCATCGTCTGGGCGAAACAATATGCCCTCGACGCCCGCGTCATCGAGCTAGCCCTGCGCGAAAGCCGTACCGTCATCCGCCGCAAGAATGGCGTGCTCATTACCGAGACCCATCACGGTTTTCTCTGCGCCAACAGCGGCGTCGACGTCTCCAACGTTAACGGAGGCAGTCACGCCCTGCTACTCCCCGAAGATCCAGACCGCGCCGCCGCCAACCTCCGCCGCGCACTCAAACGCCGCACCGGCTTCACCATCCCTGTCATCATCACCGACAGCTTCGGCCGTCCGTGGCGAGAAGGTCTGACCGAGTTCGCCATCGGCATCGCCGGAATGAAGCCTCTGCGCGACGACCGCGGCCGCCGCGACTCCCACGGTTACGAACTGCGTGCCAGCGTCGAGGCTGTCGCCGACGAACTGGCCTGCGCCGCCGGTCTCGTCTGCGGCAAACTCAACCGAACCCCCGCCTGCATTGTCCGCGGATTCCGCTACGACCCAGGGCCCGGGAAAGTCCGCGACCTGCTGCGCTCTGCATCCACCGACCTATTCCGCTAAGACTTCCGCTACACTGTAGAGACGTTGCTTGCAACGTCTTGCCGGCGATGGCACAGAAGTAGCAAGCTACGTCTCTACGGAGACTCTCATGTCCCGCGAACTCACACGCTCGGAACTGGAAGCTCTTCCTTCGCTTGAATGGTCTGACATCGCCCCGCGCCTGACTCCCGCGCGGCGCTCTGCTCTGGACAAAGTCCTCGAGAAGCAAAACGGCGCCGACTTGTCGCTGGAAGAGTCGTACGCGCTGGCCAACTCCGAAGGCGACGATCTGCTGGGCCTGTTAGTCGCAGCCAACGTGCTGCGCGCCGAACTCGCCGGCAACATCGTCACCTACGTGGTCAACCGCAACATCAATTTCACCAATATCTGTTTCGTGGGATGCAAATTCTGCGCCTTCAGCCGCGGCCCGCGCGAGTCTGACACTTACTTCCTAACCCTCGATCAGATGGCGCAAAAAGCGGTGGAAGCCTGGCAACTCGGCGCCACCGAAGTCTGCATTCAGGGCGGCCTTCCCCGCGATCTCCCTAAGTTCCATTACCGCGACATTCTCCGCGCCGTGAAGAACGCCGTGCCGCGCATGCACATCCACGCCTTCTCCCCCATGGAGATTGTCTACGGCGTCGAACTCACCGGCATGCCGCTGGCCGACTATCTTTCGATGCTGCGCGACAACGGCCTCGGTACATTGCCCGGAACGGCCGCCGAAATTCTCGACGACCAGATTCGCCACATTCTCTCGGCCAACAAACTTTCTACCGCACAATGGATCGACGTGATCCGCACCGCGCACCGCTGCGGCATCCGCACGACTTCGACCCTCATGTACGGACACACGGAAACTCCGGCGCACTGGGTCCGCCAGATGCTCCTGCTACGCGAGATTCAATCCGAGACGGGAGGCTTCACCGAATTTGTTCCCCTCGGTTTCGTCCATCAGAACACGCTGCTCTTCCATCAGGGTCTGGCGCGCACCGGTCCGACTTTGGCCGAGCATCTCAAAGTTCACGCGCTCGCGCGTCTGCTGCTCGCTGGCTCCATCAACAACATTCAGGTTTCGTGGGTAAAGTTGAATCGCCGTCTTTCGCAACTCTGCCTGCACTCCGGCGCCAACGACTTCGGCGGCACATTGATGGAAGAGAATATTTCCCGCGAGGCCGGGGCAACCGCCGGCCAGTACACCAGCCCGGAGGATTTTCAATCGTTGATCCTGGAAATGGGTCGCATCCCCGCCGAGCGGAACACCACCTATTCCCGCATCCACATCAAAGTTC
Source organism: uncultured Acidobacteriaceae bacterium (assembly GCA_963707205.1). GTDB lineage: Bacteria > Acidobacteriota > Terriglobia > Terriglobales > Acidobacteriaceae > Sulfotelmatobacter. The sequence goes on along the minus strand of CAVPQE010000028.1, from coordinate 134,235 downwards.
CGCTGAACGAAGACGAATGCTCCGCTGAGCAATCGCTGGAGGCTGAATTCGCATGAGCTCCAGTCCCGAAGGCATCCGCCCGATCGCGGTCATAGGGGGCACCGGTCCGGCCGGCATGGGACTCGCCCTGCGCTGGGCGCGCGCGGGAGAGACCGTCATCATTGGCTCGCGTGACGAAAAACGTGCGCAACAGGCCGCCGCAGCCATTCAGCAAAGACTTGGGGGCGAGGCCAAAATATCGGGCATGGAAAACAGCGCCGCCTGCGCCGCCTCCGACATCCTGATGCTGACCGTCCCCTTCGAAGGTCAGGCCGCGATTCTCAAGAAACTGAAGTCCTCGATCACGGCAGGAAGCATCCTCATCGACGCCACCGTGCCTTTGGCCGTGGGCGTTGGCGGACGCGCCTCGCGCACGCTTGGTGTGTGGCAAGGCTCCGCGGCGCAGCAGGCAGCCGAAATCGTATCCGAAGAAGTGAGCGTGGTCGCCGCCTTTCATAACGTTTCCGCAGAACTGCTCGGCACCGACACGCCGCTTGATTGCGACGTCATCGTTTGCAGCGACGATCCCGACGCCGCGCAACTCACTCGCGAACTGGCCGCAAAGATTCCTGGCGTGCGCGGCCTTGACGGGGGCAAACTCGAAAATGCCCGCATCGTCGAGCAGATCACCGCCTTGCTGATCGGCATGAACTTCCGCTACAAAGGCCATGCCGGAATTCGCATCACCGGCCTGCCACCGAGCGCTTACCGCTGAGCCCACACTTCAAGGAGCGCATCTCTTGAGCGAGAACGATCACCTCGACGCAGCCTTGCAGTATCACAGTGGCACCAAGCACTCCTATCAGAGCCTGCGTATGCATCCGCACTCGCTTGACTGGGAGAACAAGCCTCTCCTGTTTAAAATCTATCCCACACTCGAAGTCACGCGCCTGCCGCGGGATTTCCAGGAAACGGGCTGCGCGGCGCTTTCCGCGATTGCGGCTCCGAGTACTCGACGCAAGCGGAAACCATTCCTGATCTCGAAACCCTGGCGCAGCTATTGTTCTTTTCTGCAGGGGTTATTCGGAGCAAGAAACATCCGCAGGGAGAAACCTTTTTTCGCGCCGCCGCTTGCACCGGAGCCCTTTACGAAATCGAACTCTACGTCGTCTGCGGTGATCTTCCGGGCAGAGCTGTGCCAGGCGTCAAGAACCCTCCGGGCCTCGCGGCCGGCGTCTACCATTTCGGCGCCGCCGAGTTCGGTCTGCGCCGGCTCCGATCCGGCGATTTCCGTCAGGCGCTGGTGGAAGCCACGGGCAACGACTCTTCCGTCGCACACGCCCCAGTAACGATCATCTGCACCGGCACCTACTGGCGCAATGCCTGGAAATATCACTCCCGCAGCTACCGCCATTTCGGCTGGGATAACGGCACGATCCTCGCCAACCTTCTGGCAATGTCCGCCGCCTCGAATCTTCCCGCCAGGGTCGTCGCCGGTTTCGTGGACTCTCAGGTGAACGCCTTGCTTGGTCTGAACACCAAGCGCGAAGTCGCATTTTCTCTGGTTCCGATTGGCGACAAGCGCGCGACGCCATCCAGTTCGCCTCAAATCGCACCCCTGGACTTGCCGATTGTTCCTTACTCCGAGACGGAAGTCGACTATCCCGCGATGCGCAAAATGCACGAAGCTTCCTCGCTCGATTCAGCCGGCGAAGTAGCCGCCTGGCGCGGCGAGACACCTTTGCATCCGATTCCCGCTCCGAAGGGAAGCACCACCCCGCTGCAGCCGCTCGACGACTCCGCCATTCCTCCCGACTCCATCGAGCAGGTAATCTCGCGCCGCGGCTCTGCTCGAAGGTTCGCGCGCGATCCCATCACCCTGCCGCAGCTTTCGACCATGCTCGACCGTGCCACGCGCGGGATTCCCGCCGACTTCGTCGATCCGCTCGGAGGCCACCTCAATGATCTGCATCTGATCGTAAGCAACGTGCAAGGCCTGGCCGCCGGAGCCTACGTCTATCACTGGGAGCGAAAGCTTCTCGAACTGCTGAAGCCCGGAGAATTCCGGGAGAAGGCAGGCTACCTGGGTCTTGAGCAACAGATCCCCGCGGATGCAGCCGTCGACGTGTTCTTCCTAGCCGACTTGAAGAGCATTATGCAGCGCTATGGGAACCGCGGATATCGCGCCGTGCAACTCGAAGCCGGCATTCTAGGCGGCAAGCTTTATCTTGCCGCGTACGCGCAACGCCTTGGCGCCAGCGGCCTGACCTTCTATGACGACGATGTAGTCAGCTTCTTCTCACCCCACGCCCGGGGAAAAAGCGCAATCTTCCTGGTCGCGCTTGGACAGAGCGCGGCACGTAAATGAGTTGCACCGGCTCCCGGCTCGCGGAGCGGTCAGCAGGCAGCACTAGCCAGACAAACCCGGATGCCGGAAGCCGGCCTCGTTCTAGTCTTCCGCTACCGGCGTCGTCATCTCTTCGGCTGGCTCTCCGCCCGCCATGGCCTGCGCGATGATCAACTTCCGCGCTTCCACGCGAATCTTCGGCAACTGCACGCCAAACCACCACGCCCCGAGCACCGAAGCCAGTCCGCCGATCGCCACCGTCAGCGGTGCGCCGAGGCGGTCCGACAACGCACCACCCAGTAGCGCTCCAATCGGGGCCATCCCCATGAACATCATCGAATAGACGGCCATGGTTCGGCCGCGCAGGGCGTCAGGCACCATCACCTGAATCAAGGTGTTCGACGATGCCATCTGCAGCATGATGAAATATCCCACCGGCAGCAGCAGCAGCACCGACAGCCAGAACGACTTCGAAAATGCAAACAGCATCAGGCTCACGCCAAACCCTGCGCAGCATACCGAAACCCACGATCCCAGCCCCTTCACGCCCGAGCGCACGGCAAGCGTTAGAGCCCCCAGGAGCGCTCCCACGCCCGCTGCGCCCATCAGGATCCCCAGCCTTACCGCTCCCAGATCGTGCGATCCGATTAGCGACGCGAACTCCTGCCCGCCGTTATGCAATATTTTGTCGGCAAAAATCGGCATCAGCACTACGTAAGGCATGCCCGTCACGCTCACCAAGCCCAGCAGCACCATCAGGGCTCGAATCGGCGCCGTGCGGTTCACGAATTGGAATCCTTCAAGCATGTGCTCCCATGGCGACGTCTGGGCCGAAACCCGCGCCGGAGCATGCACATTCATCAACATCAATCCGGCAATCACTGCAATGTAGCTGGCGCCATTCGCAAAAAAGCACCAGCCCTCGCCCAGCCGGGCGACCAGAACGCCCGCCACCGCCGGTCCAATTACGCGGGCGCCATTGAACATGGAAGAATTCAGGGCGATGGCGTTCATCAAGTCTTCCTTGCCCACCATGTCGACCAGAAACGACTGGCGGCCGGGGATATCGAACGCGTTCACCACGCCCAGCAGCGCCGCCAGCACGAATATGTGCCACACCTGCACGGTGTGCGTGAGGGTAAGTGCCGCGAGCACAAACGCCAGCAGCATCGACGCGACTTGCGTACCGATGACTACATGCTTGCGGTTACTGCGGTCCGCGACAATCCCGCCGATGGGCGCAAACAAGAACACCGGAATCTGGCTGGCAAATCCTACCGCGCCCAACTTCAACCCCGAGCCGGTCAGCCGGTACACAAGCCACGACTGGGCCACGGTCTGCATCCACGTGCCAATCAGGGAAATCAGTTGCCCGCTGAAAAAAAGCTGGAAGTTGCGATGCCGCAGCGCTCGTCCGGCCGCCTGCCAGGGCAGTCTGCGGCTCTGCGCGGCGGGCCTGTCGTTCCCAGATGCGTTCTCTTGGATGGAAGTTTTCGACTCAGCCACGATCACTTTGGATGACGATACACCATCTTGTGCACTACTATATCGTGAAGTCAGTTCTCAGTTTCTCGATTCTCGGCGCTCATCGTTGGCTCGCACGAAACTCGAGGCAAGGTCGAGCTTTTCCAGCCGCCTGATTTGACTTCGTGGCAACTTCTGCGCCCGCCAATTCTAGGCTTATGAACGATTTGGGAGGGGCGAACGAAATTGACGAAATTCGCGCTTCTCTTATGGCGCGCCGTGAGCTAAAGTAGCGGCTGCGCTTTCGGCGATTCGGCAAAAGTAGTGACGCCACTATGAGCAGTCCTCCAGTTCGAGTTGAACGCCGCGTCGGGCAACGGTTTCCCTTTCTTCTTCCGCTCTCTCTCCGGCAACCCGCGGCCTCCTTGGAAGGCGTCGGGTTCACCCAAGACCTCAGTTCCCGCGGAGTATTCTTCTTCACCGACGCTCCGCTCGCCGAAGGCGCTGAAGTCGAAATCACGCTGCGCATGCCCTCCGAGATCACCCTGGGCGAGAGCATGCCCGTACGCTGCCGGGGCCGCATTTTGCGAGTGGTCAGGCCTTCCGCCAAAGGCATCTCAGATTCTTCCGCAGGGGAAGCGAAAATCGGAGTTGCGGTCCGCCTCGATGACTATGAATATCTCCCCGAGTCGTCCGAGTCGTCCGCCACCTTCCCCCGGGTCTCGAGCCTTCACCCCCACCGCGACGGAGACCGGCCCCCGGCTCAATCTTCCGCCCGTCCGGTTTTGGGCTAAAGCTTTTCCGGCTGTCTCCCCCGAACCGGGTCCCGCAGCCTTCCGCGGCGATTTTCACCGACTTTAGACTATTTTTTCGCCTCTTAGAGGAAGTTCCTTTTCAACTGGACAATGTTGGCTTACAATGAGCTGTACTAAGGGGCGAACAAGCCTCAAGTTGTCTACGTTGTGCACTTCCTCCCAGATTTTCATCATGCAGTTGCGCTGCCTCAGTTCTCACGCGAGTCGCGTGTCTGCACTGTTTCGGTTGCATTACCTAGGTCACTTGGCGGAGAGTAGGTTCTCTTTCTAACATGCAGACACCGAGAGAAATCAGCGAGAACCGCGTTATGCATGGCATCGCCGTCGCCCTCCTTACCGAGGACCAGGACCACTTGTCCGCACTGCAGAATCGTTTGGAAGCGACGCGCCTGGGGCAGGCAGTGTTTAGCCATATCGGGTTTCCCGCCGGACCCACCGACGCCATCCTCCGCCAGCTTCAGGATTCGCGCGCCGAAATAGTCATTGTCGACATACCCGCGCATGACGCCCAGCGCGCCGTCCATACCATCGAACTGATTCGCGCCACCACTCAGCAGATTGCCATCTTCGCCAACGGCGAGATGACGCTACCCGCCAGCATCGTTGCCAGCATGCGCGCCGGCGCGGGCGAATATCTCGATCACTCCGCCGGGTCTGAGCCCTTGCTTGAAGCTCTGACCCGCTTCAGTTCCGCCCGCACTCGCACTCTCGGGGGCGCAGGCAAAGCCCGGGTATTCACTTTCCTCAGCGCCAAGGGAGGCGCGGGATGCACCACCGCTGCCGTCAACACCGCCGTGGCGCTGCAGCAGTCTCATGGAGATGTGGTTCTCGTCGACTTTGCTCCGATCGGTCACGCCTCTCTTCATCTCAACTTGCGGCCGCAATTCGGGGTGCTCGACGCCCTGCAGAATCTCCACCGCCTCGACGCATCTCTGCTCGACGGCCTCATGACCCCCACCAACGAGGGCTTACGCCTTCTGGCTGGGCCGCAACAGCCGTATCCCACCGAACCCACGCCGGGGGAGTTGGCCCGGCTCTTCGATCTCCTGGTCAATCACTACCGCTTCGTCATCGTCGACGCCTCCAGCCGTCTCGATCCCACTACCCGGCTGCTCTCCGATCTTTCCAACGCCGTCCTTGTGGTCGCGCAGGCCGATGTGGTTTCTCTCTGGAGCGCTGGACGCATTCACACCTTCCTCGAAGAAGGCACCGGCCGCGATCGTCTGCGCTTGGTCTTGAACCGCTATAAGAAGATTCCGGGCTTCAACGAAGAGGATGTCGAGCACGCCACCAACTGCAAGGTTTTATGGAAGGTCCCCAACGCTTTCCAGGCGGTCTCGCCTTCCATCGACCACGGTACCCCGGTGGTCTTGCAGGATGGTCCCGAGATCAGCCGCTCTTACCGCGCTCTGGCTGCGACCTTGGCCGAAGCATCTTCGAAGTCCGACGGAGGCCCCGATCTTGTCTACGGCCAAGAAGGCGCACCCAAGAAGGCTCCGGGCCGCCTGAATCTTTCTCCACTCCGGGCAGGACAGTAGGAGTCAGATTTGCGCGCGGGACGCAGAGTTAGAGTAGGGAAGGGCACGGCTTCAGCTGCGCCGCTATGACCAACAAAATGTGCGGGCTTTAGCCCCTGAGGGAAACTGATCGCGGCGTTGCACGCGCACCCTACTTCCGCACTGCCGGCGCCGGAGCAGCATCCTGCGGAAACATCTTGAACACCACTTCCTGCGAGTGCGACGTCACTTTCTTGTTCACGTCGCTCGCGTTCTCCGTCAGCGTGCCCTTGAGCACAAAATAACCCTCGTCCCCCGGATTCTTCCCGTCGCCGCGCTCGACCGTTCCCTTAAAATCGAATGCGATGCCGTGAACAATTTCAGTCGTAAAACTCAGCTTGTTTCCCTCCAGCTTGCCACTCTTGAAAAACTGATCCAAGAACGCTCCCTTGTCGCTCTCTCCATCACCAAATCGCGAAACGAATCCGGTGACGTGTCCCGCCTCCTCGACCGTCACCTGCACAAATTCGCCTTCCTTCAGAAACGAGTACATCCCCGAATACGCCGGCCCGCTCTCCGCGTCCTGCTCCGGCGCCGCAGCCGGCTCTCCCGACTTCGTCCCGCCATTCGCCTCCTGCGCGCGCAGTTCCGCCGAAAGATTAAGCACTCCGAACCCAAGCACCAAGGTAGTAATAAAGATGAATGGAATTTTTTTCATGACACCGCCCGCCTCAATCGTACTCCAAGCCTTCCCCCCAAGAGTAGCGCGTCGTCCCGGCGTGACCCTTACCGTCTCAACCGTCCCACCACATACAGCGCAATAGAAAGCAGCCCGCTCACCAGCAAAGAAGTCGCCAGCGGAAAATAAAACGTCGTGTTCTTCCCGCGGTAGACAATATCTCCCGGCAATCGTCCCAGAGGCAGGTTCGCCCGCCCGAGGATAGTCAGCACAATTCCGGCCACCAGCAGCACGACTCCGAGGACGATCAGCAGTTTGCCCAGATCCGTCATAGTCGCGAGCCCCCCACCGCCTGGCTCCTCTCGCGATTCTAATCGAATGCGCTAATTCGTTAACCGTCATGGACTGACTATGCGATCATCTTTGTAATACAAAGTACTTGACAGCCTCTGTTGTGGCTTGTTACTCTATCGGCATGTTTGACCCGCGGCCGCACCGCCTCCGGCGCTTTCATCGTTCCGTCCGGCCTTCGCCGTCGCGCACCGCCCCCGAAGTCTTCGAAGATCTGCGCTTCATTCGCGACACCATGGAGCGCTCCGCAGCCTTCACCGCCGTCTCAGGATGGGGACAGGTACTTCTCGGGGCTACCGCAGGCGGGGCAGCATGGCTCGCCGCCCATCAGGTTTCGTCGTTCGCCTGGCTGCGCGTTTGGCTGGCGGAGGGCCTTCTCGCTGCCGCCATCGGATTACTCGCGTGCAGCTGGAAGGCGAACCGCCGCGGCTTGCCGTTGTTTTCTGGACCGGCCCGCAAGGTTGCCCTTGGACTGGCACCGCCCTTGGTCGCCGGAGCTTTCCTGACGTTTCTCCTGTTCCGGGCAGGCCTGCAGTCTGCCTTGCCCGCTACCTGGCTGTTGCTCTACGGCGCCGGGATCATGACGGGAGGCGCGTTTTCCGTTCCGATCGTGCCTGTCATGGGCCTCTGCTTCATGCTACTGGGCGGCCTCTCCGTGCTTGGCCCTGCGGCATGGGGCAACTGGTTTCTGGCCGCAGGCTTCGGTGGCCTGCACATCGTCTTCGGACTGCTGATCGCCAGGAGGCACGGTGGCTAGATCGCTCCCATCGCACCGCAAAACCTCCAAGCCTGAGGGCCAGCTTCGGGAGAAACAAGCTCGTGAGCATACGCCTCCTCGCGCACCCGAACTCCCTGAACTCGATCGCCTGATTCACGAGCGTATTCGCCTCGGCATCGTGAGCGCCCTCGCCACCAACGATTCGCTCAGCTTCAACGACCTGAAGCGCGTGCTCAAGACCACCGACGGCAATCTCAGCGTTCACGCCCGCAAGCTCGAGGAAGCGCAATACATTTCCTGCGTGAAATTTTTTGAAGGACGCGTCCCGCGTACTGAATATCGCCTGACCGGGACCGGCCGCCGCGCGCTATCGGAGTATCTTGATCAGATGGAGGAATGGATTCGCGTCACGCGGGAAGAGTAGCGCAAATTTTTTGGCCCACATGCTTTGCAATGTAAAGTACATTGTATAAGAAAGAGTCCCCGACTATGTGGAATGCTCACATCGCCAGCAATATGAATTTTCCCGCTCCGCTCGCTGTCCTGGGATTCGTTGCTGCCTGCGGCGGCCTTTTTCTTGCCTTGGCGGCGGCCCTTATCTTCTGGTTCGCGCGCAAGCCAAAATTTGCCCGCATCGCGGCTTTCGCCACCGCAGTGGGCGCCGCCGTCTATTTTGCTCTGCTATTCGGATTTTCCGCCGGCAGCCATGAAACTGCGCTCGCCCGTGGACAGGAAAAATATTTTTGTGAGATTGACTGCCATCTCGCCTACTCCGTTATCGACGTGAAGACGAAACCTGACGGGCGCTACATCATCACCCTGCGCACGCGCTTCGACGAAACCACCACATCGCCCAGCCGTCCTAAGGATGCGACCCTGACTCCTTCCCCGCGCGAAGTGCGATTGGTGGACAGCGGCGGCCACCAATACGCTCCTGTCTCTGACGCAGGCACTCCGCTGCTCACGCCCCTCAAGCCCGCCGACTCCTACACCACGCAACTCGAGTTCAATCTCCCCAAAAACGCCACCGGCCTGCGCCTCCTGATCAACACCACTCCCGGATGGCCCGACCACGTCGTCATCGGCGACGAAAACAGCTGGCTGCACAAGAAAACTTACTTCACGTTATAGAACCGATTCGGAGAGACGTGCTTGCGGAGTCCCCACCCTTCGACTTCGCTCAGGACAGGCTTTTTCGCCAAGAACGCGGGAAATGGGGCACTCCCCCATCCCGAGGAAGACCGCGGCCTCGACATTCTCAATGGTGGCACTCGAGAAATTCTCTTCGTGAAAGACGGCGTGCGCGTCTCCGAGTTCGAGCTTCAACCGGGAGCCCTGACTCCCCTGCACCAACACGGCGGTCCGCACCTTGTCGTCGCCCTCAGCGATTACGAGTTGCGCAGCGACGTCGCGGGTAAAGGCTCGGAGACCATCACCATGAAGCGCGGAGAGAGCAGATGAGCCGCGGGAGGCTACTCTCACATTCTGACCAATGGCGGCCACCAACCAGCCAAGTTCATCACACTGGAATTCAGATAGAGAACGACGACCTTATTCAACCGGCACGATCACCGGATGCTCAGGCGTATTCCGACCATTCGTCAATGCCGACCGCCACTGCCCCAGCGACTCCAGCAACGCGGCCACCCGAATGCTTCCAAACTCCTCCGGACACGCCGCCAGATTCTTGCGCGCGCGCTCCATCAGCGAGCAGGCGCCCGCGAGATTCCCGGTCGAGTGATGATGAAACGCAACCGCAGCCTGGATAAGCCCCTGCAGAAATCTTTTCTCCACGCCTGCTGATTCCCGCCACACGTCTTCCCAAACTTCATGCGCGTCATAGAACTCGCGTGCATTGAAGAGCCGAATCCCCCGATGATAGCCAGCGTTCAGTGTCATGGTCCGATGTGAGTGGAATCTCGCCCAACAGCCGCCCCCTGAGAATACTACCGGCTAAAGAGTGTGGGGCGGACACTCCTGTCCGCCGCCTTAGTTCTTAATCTCGCGGTTGGTTTAGTTTCAGGTATGCGTCGGAGTACGCGCGGCTCAACGCTTTTAAGCGCTGCGATCGGCGCGATCTTGTCAGGGAGCTTCAGCCCCGGCGGTACATTGTGCGACTTGCTAGGCTTGCGCTTCATTGCGCCAGTTTTGGGACTGGCGATTGATGATTGCGTAACACTCACAGGCTGCATCTTCCAACTGGTTTCGGTCCACAATGGTGACGGCGCCCCGGGAGTACTTGATCAGACCCGCTTTCTGAAGAACACCCGCGGCCACCGTGACACTCGCCCGCCGCGTTCCTAGCATGTGGGAAAGAAATTCCTGGGTCAGAGGCACTACGTCTCCGCCTACCCGGTCTTGACTCATCAGCAACCAGCGCGCCAGCCGTTGTTCGACCTCGTGCAACCGGTTGCAGGCAGCAACCTGGGTGGCCTGCATCGCCAGTTCCTGAGCGTAACGATTCAACCTTTTTGCGAGTTGCGGGCATTTGGCCAAGGCCTCCAGGATCTTTGACGCACTCACCCGAAAGGCGCTGCCAGTAATCTGCACGATAGCGCGAGTAGCACTGGTTTTTAGGCCCACGACCAGGGGCAGACCAATGAATCCCTCTTTTCCCGTAAGACCGACCTCGACCCCCTTGCCGTCGCCCATGATCGTAAGGATGGAGGTCATTCCGCTATTCATGAAATAGCAGAATTCAATCGATTCGCCCATTTCATTCAACAGGTCGTAGGCGCGCATTTCCACGAATTCCAGTTCTGACAGCAGTGCTGCGCATTCCTTCCCCGGTAAGGAAAGCAGAATTTCATTGCGGATGGAACGCGGGTCAACCCCCTTGGAAGATGATTTCGCGGTAAACTTTCCGGAGAAACCCGACTGAGTTTTCGCCACACCGGCTCCTTGGGTAACGTTGACCTGGGAGGTAACTCTCGATACTAGCGTAGATTGTTAGATTAATGTGAGCGTTTTGGAGCAGACGGGAAGCGGTAGGATGGCGTACAATGGCATTCCGGTAGTCGGGCTTCTCCTCTGACAGCCCCCGTGGGTTCCGCTCAGGTTACTTTGTGGTGACAGGCCGTGCGTCGAAATTCCGAAATCGCGGTTCCCGAGTGGGCGCGCAAGATTGAAGACATGCGTCAGACTCGAAAGCTGAGCCAGGAAGGCTTCGGCAGTCGCATCGGCGTGTCGGCCATGGCCGTATCGCGCTGGGAGCGCGGAGTGGCCGAACCCACCGGCGAGACTTACATTCGCTTAGGCAATCTCGCCGACGCTCCGCTGTGCTGGTTTTTCTGGAAGCGGGCTGGCCTCCGCCTTTCCGACGTGACCCGTGTGCTTCCTGAGGCGAATCGCCGCTTCGCGGAAAATCGAATCTTCGATGTGCAGGTTGCGAAAGCCGGCAGCCAGAAGAAGCAGTCCCTCGCGCAAGTCGATCTGGTTGCGATTCCGCTTCTCCCGGTTCATGCGGGAACTCTCGGGGCTCAGGGGGATACGACTGATCTGACGGATATTTCCCCGGAATCCGTGTTAGCTGCGCCGCGCGATTGGTGCCCCAATCCGGTTTCCACCGTGTGCCTTCGCGTGAAGGGAAATTCGATGTCTCCCTTGATTCTCGACGGTTATATTATCGCGGTCGACACTTCCTCCACGGAAAATGATTATCTCGTGGGACAAATCGTCGTAGCCTGGCACCGCGAACAGGGACTGCTGGTCTCGCGTTTGATTCGCTTCGATCACATGGACGCGCTCGTATCCGATCGTCGAGAGTACGAAGCAGTTTCCATCACCGCCGGTTCGGCCTGGCGAATTGTCGGCAAGGTTTTGTGGTGGACGGGCAGAGCAAGATGATGCGTGCGTTGACGAAACATGCCGCCAGTCCCTGGCATGAATTGTTAAGCGATCACAGTTAGGCAATCAGTGTTAGGCGATCATTCTGCGCGAACCTTCAGGGACATACAACTGCTCCAGCGCTCTCAGGGTGCGATGCGCCCGGCGCAGTGCCAGCAACTCCGCGGCCTCAAAGGCCTGCTTCCGTTTCGCGCACGTTACATCCTCCAGCCGGTCCAGAATCGCATGTCTCGCCAACTCGATGCGCCGAGGCATCTTGTGCACGTCGGCCTCAAAGAGGACGTCTTTGTATAACTGTTCCCACCGTTGAATGAGCTGAGATGCCCCGTGCCCGCTGCTCATAACGTCTCCTCGAACAGTAGTGATTAACATCGGAGTTAGGACAGCACTCTATCGCCGTTAAAGGGATCGCCGGAATACAGTAAAACCCCTACCCCTGTGCGGCCTACCCCTGCTTTTCTTGGCGGACTTTCATAAGATACTCGCTCGATACTTTCGGCCGACTGACTACCGGCTTCGTCATTCCAAGTTTGATCAGGTAACAGTCTTCGTGAATGGCGTTCCCGTCTTCGTCGGTCTTCGCATCATTGAGCGTGACGGGATTGTGGCAGATTGAGCAAATTGGAGCTCGAAAGGGGGACAATGCGTTGTAATACATTTGGCGCCTTCTGGGACGGAACTGAGTTGTTGCTAGTATTTGCCGACCGGGTCGGGCTGTCAGTCCGGTACCGTACCAACTTCTTATTCTTTGACCGCCGGTAACGAAATCGACTTCGCTTCAGAAACGTGGCGGTCTCGGTGTGTGAGGTATGCTGAAAGCTGACAACTTCCCTATGGTTTCTGATTCGATCATCTTGAAGCACATTGCGCGGCAACCTAAGCGCGCGGCGGGATTCAAGCAACTAGTGCGCGAGCTGGGGTTGCGAGGCGAGGAGCGCCGCGAACTCGATGAGCAATTGCGAAAATTGGTGGCCGGCGGAGCGCTGATTCAGGGCGACTCGGACCGTTACGCGCTGCCGCAGGCTGCTGCCGACAAGGATCTGGTCGCGGGACGGCTGACCATGCACCGTGACGGATTCGGGTTTGTCATTCCAGACGCAAAGTCGCTGAGCCCGATGCTCAGGGCGCGGCTAGTGGGCGATATCTTCATCGCGCCGCATCTCATTGGCAATGCGATGCACGGGGATCTCGTGCTGGTGGACGTGAGCAATATGCGTCCGGATGGGCGCGCGGAAGGACGCATTGTGCGGCCGGTGATGCGCGCGCATCCGACGGTGGTTGGCATCTTTCATTACGGAAGCCGGGGCGGGTACGTAAAGCCAATCGACAGCAAGATTACGCAGGAGATCGTGATTCCGGCGGGAATGGAGGGACCCCCTGTGCCTCCCGTGGTAAACGCGGCTGAAAAAGCTCAAACACAGAGGGCGCAGAGGAAGAAGTCTGTGGATCGCGTGCTGGGCGCCGAGGTGGCGCAGCGAACGGAGTGGGACGATCTGGAGGGCGTAGCGGTTGACGTTGAGATCACCGATTGGCCTTCTCCGACGCAGAATCCGCGGGGGCGGGTGATTGAGATTCTGGGGCGCGAGGATGATTTCGGCGTCGATGTCGAAATCACGATTCGCAAATTTCATCTGCCGCATCACTTTCCGGCGGCGGCGCTTGAGGAGGCGCAAGATGCATTGGCGGTTATCCCGGCGCACGAACTGCAGCGGCGGCGCGATTTTCGCCGGCTGCCGATTGTGACGATCGACGGGGAGACGGCGCGGGACTTCGACGATGCCGTCTACGTGCATATGCTTCCGAATGGCAACTTCGAATTGCAGGTGCATATTGCCGACGTGGCTCACTATGTGACGCCGGGGTCGGCCCTCGATCAGGAGGCGCGGCTGCGCGGCACCAGCGTTTATTTTCCCGATCGGGCAGTCCCTATGCTGCCGCTGGAGCTTTCGACCGACATTTGCAGCTTGCGGCCGCAGGTGGAACGGCTGGTGCTATCGTGCGTGATGGAGATGGACCATCGCGGCGAGATTGTGAGCTATGAGTTAAGTGAGGGCGTGATCCGGTCGGCGGAGCGCATGACGTATACGGCGGTGAACGCGGTGCTTTCAGGCGATGCCGCGGCGCGTGAGCGTTATGCGCCGCTGGTGGCGACGTTTGAGCTGATGCGCGACCTGGCGCTAATTCTGAACCGCAAGCGGCAGCGGCGGGGATCGATTGACTTCGACCTGCCGGAGCCAGTGATCGAGTTTGACGAGTTTGGATTGATGAAGAGCATTGCGCGCTCCGAGCGCAACATCGCGCACCGGCTGATCGAAGAGTTCATGCTCTCGGCCAATGAGTGCGTGGCGCACGATCTGGAATCGAATCGCATTGTGTCGCTGTATCGAATTCACGAGAAACCGGATGCGAAACGGGTTTATGACTTTGAAGTGATTGCGGCGACGTTCGGGTATTCGCTAGGCGTGGGCGCGCTGCCGATTCATCGAGTGCAGATGAAAACAGACCGGCGCGCGGCTTATGGCACTGGGAAACGCGTGCGCGAAATCGAAGTACCCAAGGAGGTACACATCACGCCGCGCATGTATCAGAAGCTGGCTGAGAAGATTGCAGGCAAGCCGGAGGAGCGCATTCTGAGTTACCTGATGCTACGTTCGCTGAAGCAGGCGCGCTATTCGGAGGAGAATCTGGGGCACTTCGCGCTGGCGGCGACGAGCTATACGCATTTCACGTCGCCGATCCGGCGGTATCCGGATTTGATTGTGCATCGGATTTTGAAACAAGTTCTGAGTCAACATCCCCATCCTGCCGCAAAGAGCGCGACAAGAGTGGGGCACCCTCAGGATGACGAGATGCCTTCGCCGTGGTCCAAGCGGCGCGATCATGCGGCTCACCGGGAAGCGCTCGAAACTTTGGGTGGGCCAATCGCTCTGGAAGAATTGCACGAGATCGCGGAAGAGTCGAGCCAGTCCGAGCGACGGGCCGATGATGCCGAGCGCGACCTGATGGAATGGAAGAAAATGAAGTTCATGCAGGACCGCGTGGGCGACGATTTCGACGGACTCATCACCAGCGTCACCAAGTTCGGGTTCTTCGTAGAGCTCACCGATTTGTTCGTCGAGGGACTGGTGCCGCTAAATACTTTGACCGACGACCGATACACCTTTCACGAGAACACGCGCGAGATTATCGGGCAACGGTCTCGCAAGCGGTACCATCTGGGGCAGAAGATTCGCGTGCTGGTGGACAGGATTGATCCGGTGGAGAAAAAGATTCAGTTTGCGGTGTTCGAGGAAGAACCGGTGCGGGCGGTGGCGAAGAGGCGGAGGCGAAAATAGCTTTGCTGGGGAAGAGAGGTGCGGAGATTCGGTAGTTAATGAGATTCCCCTCACTCACAGACGCGAGATTTAGAATTTCGAGTCAGCAATGGTCAGGCTCCCCGCTCCTGCGAGCATCTACTTTTTTGTTGCACCCAGAGCGTTCTGGATAGCCCCGGCAATCTTCTGGGTTAGGGAACGCATCTTCTCTTCGGATTCGGCTTCTACCATGACGCGCGCCAGCGCCTCGGTACCGGAATAGCGTACGACCACGCGGCCGTTGCCGTCGAGTTCGCGCTGGGCCGCATCAATCGCCGACTTAACGGCGGGGATCTGGGCGAAGGGAACTTTCTCCCGTACGCGCACATTCTGAATTTTCTGCGGAAACACTTTCAGATCGCCGACTAACTCCGCCAGCGGCTTTCCCGAGCGGACGATGATGTCCATCAGGCGCAGCGCGGTTAGCAGGCCGTCGCCGGTGGTCGCGTCGCCATCACGGAAAATAATGTGGCCCGACTGCTCACCGCCAAGGGTGGCGCCGGTCTTCAGCATCTCCTCGAGCACATATTTGTCGCCGACATTTGCCCGCAGCATGCGGATACCTGACTTTCTTAGCGCGATCTCCAGGCCCATGTTCGACATGGTGGTAGAGACGACAATATCGGCCTTCAACTTTCCCTGGGCGTGTAAGTCGCGAGCGGCAGCCAGAAGGACGGCATCGCCGTTGACCACGCGACCGCCGGCATCGCAGAACAAAGCGCGGTCGGCGTCGCCGTCAAAGGTCACACCGAGATCAAACTTGCCTTTGGATTCCGCCACTACTTTCCCCAAAGTCTCCGGATGCAACGCGCCGCAGCCTTCGTTAATATTCTTGCCGTCTGGCGAAACGTGGATGAACGTCGCCTGAATTCCGAGAGTACGGAACAGTTCCGGCGCCTCGGCTGTGGCGGCGCCGTTGGCGCAGTCCACCAGCACGCGAAGCTTGCTCAAATCAGAGGACACGTCCGCGGCCAGCGACTTGACGTAGGCATGGCGCAATTCGGCCTCGCCGGGGAGAGATGGTTTCGGAATTTTGAGCGCAGTGTCGTCGTCGGCACCGGGATTCTGCAGCAGAGCGAAAATTTCTTTTTCGATGGCAAGTTCGCGGGCGTCGGTCAGCTTGAAACCATCGCCGGAGAAGACCTTGATCCCGTTATCGGTCCAGGGATTGTGCGATGCGGAAATCACCACACCTGCCGCCAGCGCTCGCGAGCGTGCGAGGTAGGCCACTCCTGGGGTTGTGATCACGCCAGCGCTGTGGACGTCCACGCCCACCGCGGCCAGACCTTGGGCGACGCTGTCAGCGATCCATCTACAGGACTCGCGGGTGTCCTGGCCTATGACGGCTTGCGGGTGCCGCATCGTGCGCATCAGGTCGTGGCCCAGAGCGCGGCCAATCAGATACGTGCTTTGTTTGGTCAGCGGAAACTCTCCCGCCACACCACGAATACCGTCGGTCCCGAACAACTGCCTCTGGTGCTGGCTCATAAGAAGGCTTTCAGAGAATCCATGACGAAGACAAACAGAGATGATAACTGAGGCTGCACGAAAAGAGATGATCCCAGTTGGTCTTCAATGGGCAGAAGCGCTTCCCACTTTCTGCACCAGCACAGTCACACGAATCGAGGTTGACTGCACGACTTGCACCAACGGGTCGGGCACATACACATTCGTATTGAAGACCGCGCTGCCGCGCGTGCCGGTCGCATCGACGGGATCCGTCGTCGCCGCATCGATCTTCTCCACATGGTGCCTAGGTCCAGTGACGGTAATGCGGGGCGGATCGGCGTCAACTTTCACAATCTGGTCCCCGTCGGCAAAGTTTCCGGTCACTCGCGGATGAATCTCGATATCCCGAGTCAGCCGCGTATCAAACGCGAGATGCAACTGGCTGGGCACGATCTGCACCACGGTGACGTCGCTGGGATGACGCACTTGCAGCGAAGTCAATTCAAATGTGCGTTCCCCGGGTTGGACATTTGCCAGTTCGATTTCCGCATGGATTTCGTTTGCCTGTAATTGCCGGATGACCCGCTCGGGCCCGCGTACTCGGATCTGCGCCTCAGGAATGACTTCGGAACTGATCTCGAGGCGCGCTGGGACGTGTTGAAAGACGATGGGCGCGCGCACCGCCACTTCCGCGGGCTGCTCGTCGGGTGAAATCAGAAACCACAGGCCCGCGGCCAGCAACAACGATAAGAACTTCAGCCCGAAGTTGTGCAGTACATAACGCTGAAACAATCCGATCATGATTGCGGCTCCGATTCCACGCCGGATTCGGATTTCCGCTGCGGTGCTGGTTCGCGCAAAGGAGAATCCAAAAGCGCGTCCGAGTCATCGTCCCCGTGGGTGATGGCGGTGGGCAGAGTCACGGGAGCCATGAAGCGCCGTAGTTCGCTGCCCAGACGCTCGCGCAGTTGCTCGACCGTCAAATCGCGCTCGATCTTGCCGCCGATGGCGAGGCTGATCGCACCGGTCTCTTCGGAACATATGACGGCAATCGCGTCGGTTTCTTCGGTGATGCCGATGCCGGCGCGATGGCGCGTGCCGAGTTGGGTGGAGAGCAGAGGATTCATGGAAAGCGGTAGAAAACACGCCGCGGCGGCGATTCGGTCTTTCTGCACGATCACGGCGCCATCGTGCAGTGGAGCGCTGGGACGGAAAATTGTGGCCAGCAGATCGTAAGAAAGACGAGCATCGAGCGGCACGCCGCTTTCGATGTGGGTGCGCAATCCAATTTCGCGCTCAATCACGATCAGCGCGCCCGTCTGGTGCTGGGAAAAAAGATTCGCGGCCAGCACAATGTCGTCGTAAGAATCGCTCTCCGCGGAAGAGCCGCCGAGAAAAGTCAGTCGCCTGCCCAGGTCGGCGAGGACGTGCCGAATCTCCGACTGAAAGACCACGATCAGCGCGAACACCAGGTAGGGAAGCACGTGGCCGACCACCCAGTTCAGCGTGGTAAGTTCGCCGATGCGCGCCAGGTAGAAAATTACCGAGACGACTACCAACCCTACCAGCATAGGGGCGGCACGCGTGCCACGGATCATCACCAGCACCTGGTAGATGATCAAGGCCACGAGGAGAATGTCGAGCGCCACCCACGCTGCTTGCGTCCATGAGGTGATGACTGGCGTCACTCGAATCGCTCCTGACGGAAGTCTGATCCTGAGAACCCATTGTAATGCAGAGGATTGGCACCCTCGGCAGGCCGGCAAGAAATCCTGAGAAGAACGATTTTGTATCAGGGGATCGTTCAGCGGTGCCGCCAAAGCGCTAGGGCTTGCCCGCACAGCCGCGGCGGCTAAAGCCAACGTACGCTGTGTGCTTGTACGGCACGCCTGAATGCATGCCCTGATACGAACCTACTTCCCAGGGCACTGCTCCTGCTGCGCCCGGCATTCGCATCTCACGTTTACACGTCATCCCTGCTTCTTGGTCACTGCGGCATGAATTTCGCCGTGCGCCAGGCGCGCAGAAATCTCGTCGCCAAGCTTGACGCCGCTGCACGTCTTTCAACAACTGGCCTTGGGAATCAAGAACAAGCGCGTATCCGCGCTCTAGAATGGCCAGGGGAGACAACGACTCCAGCGCGGTTTGCAGGCGCTCGCTGCGCACTCGATGCTGGAGCAGGACGTTGCGCATTACGGCAACCAGCGCGGAGGTTCCGCTCTCCAGTTCCTTGCGGATGCCGGAAAGCACCAAGCGCAAATCGTAATGGCGGACGGCTGCCGAAATCATTTCCGCAGCGGCGGCGCATCCGCTCCAGCAACTGGCGCTCGGCAACTTCCATCCGGTGAGTGAGATCGTCGAGCTTCTGCTGACGCTGGCGGATCAGTTCCATCATGCGGGCGAAGCCGCCATCCTGCGCGAGTTCGGTCAGAGCCTGCCGGCCCATCAACAGGCGGTAGCGCATCGCGCGGCTCAACGCTCGCGCAAAGCTGCCGCGTGATCTTCGACCTCCTGACGCGAGCGGATCACCAGCTCCGCCGCCGCCGAAGGGGTGGGAGCGCGCAGATCGGCAACGAAATCGATGATGGTGAAATCGGTTTCGTGCCCGACCGCAGAAATGATCGGAATCTCCGACGCGGCGACCGTTCGCGCCAGCGCTTCGTCGTTGAATGAAGCCAGATCTTCCGCCGAGCCACCGCCGCGCGCGATGACGATTACATCCACGTTGTCGTGCTGGTTGAAAAAGCGCACGCCCGCGGCCACTTCATGCGAAGCCGCGTCTCCTTGCACCTGGGCGTGATAAATCAGCACATTCACGGAATGGTGGCGGCGCTGGAGCACGTTCAAAATGTCGCGAAGGGCTGCGGCCTGCGCCGACGTCACGATGCCAATGCGCGATGGCAGTGAAGGAATCGCTTTCTTGCGCTCTGCCGCAAACAGTCCTTCGGCGTCGAGTTTGGCCTTGAGTTGCTCGAAGGCCAACTGCAGCGAACCGGCGCCTTTGGGCTCAATGTATTCCGCAGAAATCTGCAGCTCGCCACGATCCTCGTAGACGGTGACGCGCCCGCGCACAACTACCTGCAAGCCGTCCGCTGGACGAAAGCGCAGCAGTCGGGCCGCGGAACGGAACATCACGACGCGAATTTGCGCATTGCCATCTTTGAGCGTGAAGTAAAAATGTCCGGAATCGGGCGCGCGGAAATTGGAGATCTCGCCTTCCACCCACGCGTCGGTGTACTCGCGTTCGATATGCGAACGGACGGCCGCGACCAGATCGCGGACTTTCCACACGCGGCGCTCGGGCGGCCGGAAGTTGAAGCCCATCTGATCGGCGAGAGAAGACATTGAGGGCAGTGTACCGCAGGAACTGCGGATTGTTGTCGGAAAGCTATGTAGAATGAGGGGCCCGAGGGTCCTGAGACCCCCGGGCGCGAAATGGCGTGAGCATGCCTGCTAGTTAATCTCGAAGTGGAAAACGTCTGCGATCTGGAAATTCGCGCGATTGACCAGAACCAAGTTGCCGCCAATGACGACGTGCGCGTAGTTCGGAGGGGACGGCGGGAGCATCACTTCGAGTTCATGAGGGCAAGGCCGCATTTGTCTCCGAAGTCCCAGCGGCAAGAGTTCCGCGAACCACTAACTGACGCTCCAAGCCGGGAGGAAGCCGATCGCGCTTGGCCAAGCCTGGCGGAAGATGCGAGTAGTGATCGTGATACCAACCCCGGGCCGCATCGCGATCGTGATCGGAATAGCGATCATGGTCGTGACCCCGTCCGTTGCTCGTGCTCGCGACCATTGTCATGGTCGTGGCCACGGCCATCGTATCCCTCATCGCGGTCGTGTTTCTCGTAGCCGTGCCCATGGTCCTCCTGGGCGAAAGAGATTGTGGTCGAGAGCGCCAACGAGAGAATGGCGGCTGCTCCGGATCGAAACCAAGTTTTGGGTAACATTGCACTCCTCTGAAAAGGTTTTCCGGAACCAGCCTACAAAAGTGGCGATGGCGGCGACAGATTACGGTAGGCCAAGGCCCATACCGTTCCTGCGTTGTCTATGTTTTGCGCGCAGCTATGGCCCGTGACCGTTCAATGATTCCCAGAATACCCGCTCTTACCAAACGCTATAATCCTTGCTCATGAATCTCGAACAAAAAGTGGCCGAACTAAAAAAGCGGAACCAACTCGCTGAGGACGGGGGTGGCGCCAAGCGCCGCGAGCGCCAACATAAAGAAGGTAAGATGTCGGCCCGCGAGCGCATCGAGTTTTTGCTCGATGAGGGCACGTTCGAAGAGACCGACAAGCTGGTCACTCACCGTTGCAACGACTTCGGCATGGCGGAGCAAAAGATCTACGGGGACGGATTCATCACGGGTTACGGCCGCATTGAAGGCCGTCTGGTCTATGTTTTCGCTCAGGACTTCACCGTGTTTGGCGGGTCGCTGTCAGAAACCAACGCGGGAAAGATCGTGAAGATTATGGACCTGGCAGCAAAGATGGGCGCGCCTGTGATTGGGCTGAACGATTCCGGGGGAGCGCGGATTCAGGAAGGCGTGATGTCGCTGGCGGGCTATGCGGACATTTTCTTGCGGAACACGCTGTACAGCGGCGTGGTCCCGCAGATTTCGGCAATCATGGGACCGTGCGCGGGAGGGGCCGTCTATTCGCCCGCGATCACTGACTTCGTGCTGATGGTCGACAAGACTTCGTACATGTTCATCACCGGGCCTGACGTGATCAAAACCGTGACCCTCGAAGAAGTCACCAAAGACCAGCTGGGTGGCGCCATGACGCACAACGAAACCTCGGGCGTTGCGCATTTTCTGGCGCACGACGACGCGGAGTGCCTTTCCATGGTGCGCGAGCTGTTGAGCTTTGTGCCGTCGAACAACCTGGATGATCCTCCGCGGAAAGTCTGCACCGATACCATTGACCGCGCCGACGCTGCGCTCGACAAGATCGTTCCAGCACAGTCAAACCAGCCGTACGACATTAAGGACGTCATCCACGCGGTGGTGGACGACGCCTATTTTTTCGAAGTTCAGGAACACTACGCAAAGAATATCGTTGTGGGATTCGCCCGGCTCGATGGACGCCCGGTTGGGATTGTCGCGAATCAGCCGTCGGTGCTGGCTGGAACGCTGGACATCAACGCGTCGGTGAAGGGGGCGCGCTTTGTGCGCTTCTGTGACTGTTTCAACATTCCTCTGGTGACGTTTGAAGACGTTCCGGGATTCCTGCCTGGCACCGCGCAGGAGTACGGCGGAATCATCAAGCATGGGGCGAAGTTGCTGTATGCGTTCGCCGAAGCGACGGTCCCGAAGGTCACGGTTATTACGCGCAAAGCGTATGGCGGGGCTTATTGCGTGATGGCGTCGAAGCATATCCGCACGGACGTGAATTACGCCTGGCCCACCGCCGAGATTGCGGTGATGGGACCGGAGGGCGCGGTGGACATCGTCTACAAACGCGAACTGGACGCTGCGGCCAACCGCGAACAACTTCGCCGCGAAAAAATCGACGAATTCCGCGATCGCTTCGCCAACCCGTACGTGGCCGCCGACCGCGGATTCGTGGATGCGGTCATTCAGCCGCGAGAGACGCGGAAGAAGTTGATCCAGGCGCTGGCCATGCTGGAGACCAAGCGGGATAAGAATCCGCCGAAGAAGCATGGAAATATTCCGCTGTAGCCATACAGGCTATTGCTGCCCGCCAGTTTTCATGCGAGACTCAACATAGCGAATAAAAGGCGAATCAAACATGGCAGGACCTAAGATTGACGAAATCGGGCCCTGGTCGGAAGTAAAGCTCGACTTGCTCAAACGATTACGCGACGTTGAGTTTGTCGGAGGAACGATTCTGTCGAATCAGAGGAATCCTTCGTTTTTCCATGTGTACATAGATGCTTTCGCCGGGACAGGGTTCCACTTATCCGAAACGACAGGCGAAATGGTCTTGGGAAGCCCCCTCAACGCACTTCTCGTCCGGCCTCCATTTCGTGAATATCACCTCATCGACTTGGACGGCGACAAGATAGCCGGACTGAATAAGATTATTGGGAGCCGCAAGGATGTGTTTCTGCACAAAGGAGATTGCAATCAAGTCCTCTTGCGAGACGTTTTCCCGAGAGTCTTACGCGAGGACTTCAAGAGAGGACTATGCCTACTCGACCCTTACGCTCTAACCCTCGATTGGGACGTGATACATCGAGCAGGCGAAATGCAGTCTCTCGACATTTTCATAAATTTTCCGATCTATGCCATAAACATCAACGTTCTCCACCATGACCCCGAAACGGTTCTACCGCAGAATATTGAAAGGATGACCGCTTACTGGGGCGACGAATCGTGGCGCGATGTCGCTTACGCGAAATCGCCGGGCCTCTTCGGAGACATGGAGGAAAAAGTCGCTAATCACCGGCTTGCAGAGGCGTTTCGCGATCGACTGAAGAAAGTCGCAGGATTCAAGAAAGTCCCGCAACCGCTAGCTATGCGGAACAGTAAGAACTCCATTGTCTATTACTTGTTCTTTGCTTCACATAAAGACACTGCAGAGCATATCGTTAAATACATCTTTGACACTTTCGGCGGGCACTGAGAATAACCAAATGTCACTGAACTCCCACATCGAATGGACCGACGCGACCTGGAATCCCGTTCGCGGGTGCACGAAGATCAGTCCCGGATGCAAGCACTGTTATGCCGAGACGTTCGCGGAGCGGTTTCGCGGGGTCAAGGGACATCCTTATGAGCAGGGGTTTGACTTGCGCCTCGTTCCTGAGAAGTTGACCGAACCTTTCACGTGGCGGTCGCCGAAACTCGTCTTTGTAAATTCCATGAGCGACCTCTTTCAGGAAGGCGTTCCTGAGAGCTACATCGAAGCTGTCTGCCGCGTAATGGTCACGGCTCGGTGGCATACGTTTCAGGTGCTCACTAAGCGGTCGGAAAGGCTGAGAGAGCTGTTGAGCGGGCCGCTGCGTTTTGCTGCAGAGCAGGAACACATCTGGTGGGGAGTCAGCGTCGAAGACAAGAAATATGGTCTGCCTCGAATCGGCCACCTGCAAGATGCTCCGGCGCGCGTTCGCTTCCTTTCTATAGAACCGCTGCTGGAAGGTCTCGGGGAAGTCGATCTTTCCGGCATCAGTTGGGCGATTGTTGGAGGCGAGAGCGGGCATGGTGCCCGGCCGATGCTGAAGGAATGGGTTGTCTCGGTGCGCGATCAATGCCGCAAATACCACGTCCCATTTTTCTTCAAGCAGTGGGGTGGCGTGAGGAAGGCGAAAAATGGCAGGCGGCTCGACGATCGCACTTACGACGAATATCCCGAGCGAATTGCGTCAGCGGTTCCGGACCGGGCTAGCTGTGCGGCCTTTGCTCAAGACATTCTGAATTCTTTCGCTTAAACCAGCATTCGCGGAGAGTCCAGACCAAACCCGCAGGGGCTAAAGCCCAGATCAGTTGCGCGATCTTACGGCACGGCTGAAGCCGTGCCTTTCCACAAGGAGCTCCACATGAAACGGCCGATCGCTCTAATCGCTTTCTGCTTTCTGACACTTCCCGTTTTCTCGCAGGATCCCTCCGCCTGGCTCTCTTCGCTCCCACAGGCCAAGGACTACGTCCAGCACCGCGCCTCCAGCTACGACCGCAGCGGCGGCAATGCGGACGCTCGGACGATCGCGGCTGGGGAGACTCTTACGCTGCTCGACGATGCCGGGCCGGGGATGATCAGTCACGTTTGGTTCACGATCGCGAGCGACGATCCCAATCATCTCAAGGCTTTGGTCCTGCGCATATACTGGGATGGCGAGGCCACTCCAAGCGTGGAGACGCCGGTCGGCGACTTCTTCGGGCTCGGGCTCGGAGAGTACTACCTTTATCAGTCTCTGCCGTTATCCGTCGGCTCGGACAAGGCTCTGAACAGCTTTTTCCCAATGCCCTTTCAGAAACATGCGCGTATCACAGTCACGAACGAGGGCTCGCGCAAAGTCGACGCCTTCTATTTCAATATCGACTATCGCGCGTACAGCCAGCCGCTGCCGGCGGATCTGCTTTATTTCCACGCGCAATATCGGCAGGCCGCGCCGGCTCATGGGTGGACCAATCAATGGCATTCGAATGGCGATCCGCTGGTATACGGCAAGAAGAATCTGAACGGGGAAGGCAACTACGTTTGGATGGAAGCAACCGGGCGCGGCCATTTCGTAGGCGTGACCATGTCTGTCCTGCAGAATCAGGACGGCTGGTGGGGCGAGGGCGATGACATGTTTTTCGTCGATGGGGAGAGCACGCCCTCCATTAACGGAACCGGGTCGGAAGATTATTTTCTGGGAGCTTGGGACTTCGGGGGACACGCATTCTCCTACGGATTGTTTGGCGCGCCGGCGGTGGGACAGGAGGTGGCGGGCGGGCGTTCTTCGGTGTATCGCTTCCATCTCGATTCTCCGATTCCGTTCACGAAATCACTTCGAGCCACCATAGAGCACGGGCACGCCAATCACCGGTCCGATAATTATTTTTCGGTCGCATACTGGTATCAGACGGAGCCGCACGCGGCATTTCCGGCGCTGCCGCCGTTGGAGCAGCGGATCCCACGGATTTACTTGGTTGGTGGGCCAGGGAATTCGGCAAAGTGAGAAAGCAGGGGTTGGGTGTTAGGTATCAGGTAAAAAACTTGTGTGCCACGAATGCACGCGCGTGGCTTTGTCTGTGCTAACAACACGCTGCAGCGCTGATTGAGATTGGAACGGGCGGGGCGACTCAGAAGCTGAAAGCTGACACTGAGTGCTAAGAAAAATAAGAGTTCCGAGGTGGTGTGGGGTCCATTCGTCTCGGCCAGTAGCTCGCGTTTGACCCTTGCTCGACCTGCTCTCGCTGCTTCCCTTGCGGGCCGCTGCGCGCGATCTTTGCTTGGGCTCCGGGCTCACCGCCAACCGGATAAACCTACCCTACGCCTCGGAACTCTATCTCGCCTTCAACATTTCTTCTTCGTTCTCCTCAACCAGCGCTTTGCTATAGACCCTCGCTCACCCTCCTTCCCAATCTCTCGATCAGGAAAGTGACTCCGCTTGAGCCCCGGACGCCGCACCAACCGGAAAAACTTAAGAAGCTGTCAAAGAACAATCCTGTTGTACGCCTTCTATTGTTTCCGTCAACGAAAAATCACGCCTCGTAACTATCTGTATTTTCAATCGAGTGCAAGCTGTCCACAAGCGCATGACCGGATTTGGTGCAAACCGGAAAGTCGTTTCTCGCAGATCCCGTACCGGACGGGCAGTTTCGCACTCTGTATTGATAAGAATCGATGAAGCGCCGGGCTAGATTCTGTTTCTCGCTTGTGAAAATCACGCACTTCCCGCCCCGCGCAAGGGATTGCGAGCTAGAGGTTATGTGGACACAGCCGCCCCCGACTGTCGGTCGAGCCGAGGCTCGACGAGTTGCGATTCTGCACGGAAAAGCGCTGGGATGGCGCGAACATGGTTCCTCCCAACAGGCTCACAACAACTTTCACTTACCCGGCACTTCCGCGAAGCGAAGCCCAGCCAAGCTGCGCTAGGCGGACAGCCGAGGGTGGCTGTCCCCCCATAAACATTCCCTACTCAGGCGACCTCTATAGTCTCATCCACCAGGCGCTTGTCGGATTCGTCTGAGCCGGTGAGTTCGAAGGAGTTTGTCAGGGCACCCTTCCCTTTTTCCACACTGGTAATGACGTAGGAGCAGCCGAACCAGTGGGCCTCGGTCAGGTCGGTGGACGACCAGCGCGCGGGATGGTCGGGGTGGGAGTGGTAGAAACCGACGATGTCTTCGCCGCGCTCGCGGCCTTCGCGCTGAATCCTCACCAGTTCCTTGGGATCGATGTTATAGCGGTTGTGGGCGGAGTCGGTGCGGGTGTTGCCGCAGCGGGCGATCGAGGTCACGACGCGGGTTCCGTCGTCCTCGACGCTACCAAGCAGGATGCCGCAGCACTCGTGGGGATACGTTTCTTCGCCGTGGCGGCGAAGGGAGTCGTAATCGTGGCGGGTAAGTTTCAGCATCGCGGGATTGGACTGTGATAGTCGTAAACTGGAGTCAAGATCCGCACCCTCTCGCGAAAAGCGCGAGAAGGGTGGGGCACCCCTAAGCAACTCAAATTCATCAGCCTTCGTTCCAGAATCTCTCGCTTAAATACTTGTCGCCAGAGTCGCAGAGGATGGTCACGATGACCGCCTCGCGGCCTCTCTTTAGCGGCAATTCGCGGGCAATCTTCAAACATCCGACGACAGCGGCTGCGGCTGAGACGCCTACCAACAATCCGGCGTTGCGCGAGAGGTGCCTCGCCATGGCATAGGCGTCTTCGGTGGCAATTTCGAGATTCTGATCGGCGAGTTGCGGATCGTAAATTTTGGGCACGATCGCGCTGGCCATGTGCTTGGCGCCTTCAATTCCGTGAAAGGACGAGTCGGGCTGCAGCGAGATGCATTGCACCGCCGGATTCAGTTCTTTGATGCGGCGCGTCGTTCCCACAAAAGTGCCGCTCGTGCCCAACATCGAAACAAAATGTGTGACCCGTCCCTGAGTCTGCTGCCAGATTTCGTTGGCCGTGCCGTGATAGTGCGCCTTCCAGTTGGCTTCGTTCGAATACTGGTCGGCATAGAAATATTGATCGGGATGTTTGTTGGCCAACTCGCGGGCCATGCGAATCGCGCCGTCCGAACCATCGGCCGGATCGGTATAAAGAATGTTTGCGCCGTAGCCCTGTAGGATTTGCTTGCGCTCGCGCGAAACATTTTCCGGCATGCAAAGGGTAACGGGGAATCCTTCGGCCGCGCCCAGCATGGCGTACGCGATGCCGGTGTTGCCGCTGGTGGCATCGAGCAGAATCTGGCCGGGGCGCAGTTGACCGCTGCGGCGGGCTTCGGCGACGATGTTGGCCGCGGCGCGATCCTTCACCGATCCGCCAGGGTTATACCATTCGGCCTTACCCAGAAGTGCTATGCCCGGCAGGTCGCTGGTGAGCGCATCCAGACGCAGCAGCGGCGTATTGCCGATCCGCTCGATCAGGCTGTGGCCTAGCGTTTCGCCTAGTCCCAGAGCTATTTCGTGCGGTCCTTCAGATTTTGCAGGAGTCGACATTGCCGCCATTCTTGTAGATCCGTGAGCCATAAACCGAAACGCCGTGACCAACGTAATGTGCTATGTGGCCTGAAACAAGGTATGTAGTAGCTTGCTTAGATGAATAAGCTTCGCCCGGCGATGCAGCTTGTGTAAAGTTACGCTCGGTCGTTATAAAGGATGCATCTAATAGAAAAGCATAGCCCGGCAAGGAAAGGTTGACGCAAAAAGTAATGGCCAAAACTATTGAAGCACGAACCTACGAAGAAGCGCTAGCTTGGCTACGCGATCACGGGTTCGACATAACCGATGCCCCCGGCACTAACGCCCGCGTCTTCCTGCGGAAATACAATGTCTCAGCCGCCATCCAAAAGGGGCCCGACGACACCGTGAAGATTTTCGCTTATCCCGGATATCTGATTGGCAGCGAGATTTCGAAGCTGATCAATCGCGGATACCAGCAGTTTCTCAAGACCTCCAAGACAGAAGTCCCAGCGACCGCCGAACACTTGAAGGCGCTGCAGGCTTTCTCCGAGGAGTTGAAAGAAGCGCTGGGCTTACCTAGCCTGTACAACGAGTCTCTGGGAACAGTGAGCGAGTCCTACCAATACGACCGCATCGAAAACCGCGACAAGGCACCTGTAGACCGCCCGAAGCGTCCCTGGGAGGTGGCAGGCAAAGCGGTCGCAGTGGCAGCGAAGAAGGGCCGGGCGTAGAAGCAATTCAGTTCGGGCTCGACAATCTCCACACAGGTTTGCAACCGAATGCACGGGACAGCCTGCCCAGGCGAAACCGTTTCATCGCACTCCGAGCAGAATGTCCACCGTTAGCTGGTCGAGCATTTCATAAGGCAGGCGTTTTTCCAGGATCGCATCTTTATCGAAAACGTGAGACAACAGAGACGCCGATCCCTTGTCTGAATAACTGCTCGCTTTCGGAGTGCCGGGAGTCGCAGCAGAAATTTCCTTGAGAATTCCCTGAATCTCACTGTTCGCATTCCAGCGAGCGGCCTTTTCTTTGAGAATCAAGTAGGTGCGCATACAGCCGCGGGCAAAGTCTTTGACTCCGTCGTAATTTTCCGTGCGGTACGCGTGAGCGTCAAAATGCCGCGGGCCGTCGTAGCCAACGTCTTCCAGGAATTTCACCAGCCAGAACGCAGACTTAGGATTGGCCGAGCCGAAACGCAGATCCTGATCGTAGCGTCCGGGCGCTTGGTCGTTCAAATCGATATGAAATAGCTTGCCGGCCTCCCAGGCTTGGGCAACTCCGTGCATGAAGTTGAGTCCCGCCATTTGTTCGTGCGCGGCTTCCGGATTGACGCCGACCATCTCAGGATGGTCGAGCGTGGGAATGAATCCCAGGTAGTGGCCGGTGGTGGCCATGTAGATGTCGCCGCGCGGCTCATTGGGCTTGGCTTCGAGGGCGAAACGGTATCCATAGCCTCGGGCGATGTTGTAGTCGCAAAGATAGTTGACGGCTTCGCGCAGGTGTTTGACGGCCTCATCGGCGCGGCGGCAGGCATCGGTCTCGACGCCCTCGCGTCCGCCCCACAAGACAAAGATTTTCGCGCCCAGTTCCGCGCCAAGATCCATCGCACACAGTGTTTTCTGCAGGGCGTAGGCGCGCACCTCGGGATCGTTGGCGGTGAAGGCTCCGTCGCGAAACACAGGATGAAAAAATAATGATACGGTCGCCATGGGGACGACGATCCCACTTTCCTGACAAGCTTTGCGGAACTCTCGAACGATGCGGTCGCGTTCCGCAGGGGACGCATCAATGGGGACCAAGTCGTTGTCGTGCAGGTTGACGCCCCAGGCACCGATCTCCCCCAGCACGGATGCGATCTCCACCGGAGGCATGGTGCGGCGCACGGCATCGCCGAACGGGTCGCGCCCGCGATTCCCCAAGGTCCACAATCCGAATGAGAATTTGTGCTCCGGCTTGGGCTGGTAAAGTCCGTTGCTGCTGCTCGACCGCTTCTTGGCAGTTGTCATTTGTCCTCCGACGGATTCAATGCCGGCGGGGAGGAAGAAATCTTCCCCACCAGGCTCTCTTCAGCCTTCTTGTGCAGTTCCTGCACCTTGTGAAGTTCCTTCTCTGCATCCGCCGCTTTTCCCTGTGCTTGATACAAACGTCCTAACTGGTAATGGGCGTCGGGCAATGCGGGATCGAGAACGACAGCGCGGAGAAGCGCTGTCTGGGCATCTTTGTAGTCTTTTTGCTGCATGTAGATGGCACCCAGATCGACATAGACGATGCGCAGGTTCTTCTGGGCGCTCAGCGCGCGTTTGAGCAAGGAAAGCGCTGCGTCCGGGTGGTTGCTCTTCCATTCGATGTCCCCGAGATACGCCAATGACTGGGCATGACCGGAGTCGAGAGCCAGTTCACGCTCGAACTCTTGCCTGGCTTCGTCGTATTGTTGCGACTTCCAGTAGAGGTAGCCGAGGCCAAAATGAACGTTGGGCTCACTCGGAGAAACCTTCGCGGCAGTCTCGAACTCGGCGATGGCCTCCGAAGTCCTCCCCAACCCGTCCAAGGCCTCACCCATGAGGACATGGGCCGCGGCAGAATCCGGGCTTTGCTGCAACAGTTGACGAAACTCTTCAAGCGCGCAGGGATAGTTTTTCGCCCACAGACAGCTTTGCGCCAACAGGCGATGCAGTTCCGTGTTGCCGGGATCACTCTTGGCCACAGGCTCCAGATATTTTGTGGCTTCGGCAAATCGCTGCACGCCGTAGTAACTGAGGCCAAGGAGCGTGCGGGCTTGGTTATTGGAGGGATCAGATGTTAGAGCGACACGAAGGGCAGCGGCGGCGGCCCTAAAGTGACCCTGCTTAAACTCTGCCAGACCCAGGTTCAGTTCCACGCCGGGAAGCTTTGGATTGAGCGCAAGCGCCCTCCGGTAGGCGGACGCCGCTTCAGAATACTTCTGCTCCTTGGAGAGAACTACCCCCAGACTGGCAAAGGCGGCGGCATCATTCGGATTGCGCTCGGTCACCGCCCTCCAAACTTGGGCAGCCTCTGGAAACTTTCCCTGTTGCTCGAGCGCGATCGCATGCGCGGGGTTTGGGGCCTGCGCAACCGCAAAGACGGGTGAGAGAAGAGCGATGAGAACGAGTTCTGCCTTCCGGTTCTTCATGCCCGATACTCAGCGCTGATAATCTTACCGGTCGTAAGCTCCAGCTAGTCTGGGCAACGCGTTAGCGGTTCGTTGCTGGGCAAGGCATAAGAAGTTACGAAGCGGATACATCGAGGTGACTAAGAACTTACGCCCCCGCTCGCCTCGTACTGAGTGCGAGCGGGGCGTGAGGTAGACTCTCGAAGAAGCGGACTTAGAACATCAGCTTCAGCGCGAGTTGGAGTTGTCGGCCATCGTACGCCGACGTGATTTGTCCGAAGTTGCCGGAACCCACGTTGGTACCGATACCGCCCAAATTGGCGTTGCCTTCAAACTGAGTGTGATTGAAGGCATTGAACGCCTCAGCCCGGAACTCCATGCGGAACCTTTCCGTGAAGGCAAAGTTCTTGAGGAGCGACAGGTCGAAGTTGTTGTGTCCGGGACCGCGGATCGCATCGAATCCCAGGTTGCCATAGCAGTCTGGGCCGGTCACGCAGACCGGCGCCGAGAATACTGACGTATTGAACCACTGAGCAGCGGTCTTGGTATAGGAGATGGGCCCGCTTACGTTGGGCCGTGTCCCCGTATTGCCGATAATGCTGGAAGCAGTGGTTCCGCTCACTCCAAGGTTGACAGGTGCCCCTGTTTCTTCGGTGATGATTCCCGACACTTCCCAGCCACCTAATGTCGACTTCATCAGATGGCTCGCGCTGTTCCGGAACGCCGGGAGATCATATACGAAGTTGGCGAAAAACACGTTCCTGCGGTCGTACACGGATGGTCCCCAATCGTACCGCCATCCCTGATACGGATTCGTAGCATTTTGGAGATCGCCGCCACTGCCGGTCGCCGTAGTCGCATCCATCGCTTTCGCAAGCGTATAGGAGACTTGCAGGTGCAGGTCATGCTTTACGGTTCCCGTCAGAGAAGTTTGGAGTGAGTTGTAGCTGGCATTTGCGCCGTTAAAAGCCAGCCGGATGCCGCCGAAGCCTGGATACGTGAGCGTCGGATCAACGTTAACGCTGGGTGCACCCGGCTTGATCAGCGCCGGTAGATCTCCGATAGCTGGGAGATTGGTCGCCTGGTAGTAGTTCTCGCGCCGTCCCTGGCTGCCCACGTAAGACACGGACAGTACGGCGTTGGCTCCCACTGCCTGCTGGACGCCAGCGCTGTACTGGAAGCTCTGCGGAGTCGGGTAATGCTCTGCGATTCCGGTGACTCCGAGAGGAAGTACCGGCAATTTCGCCGCCGTGATAACCGAGCCGGCGGAGGAGCCGGCGATGCTAAGGCCCGGATTCTGTAGCGAAACGCCGTTGAGTGTTGGGTTCGGATCCCCGGGCGGGTTCACGGCACCGTTGTACATGTCGTTGCCCTGAATGCGTTCGTACATGATGCCAAAGCCGCCGCGGATGACGGTCTTGCCTTGGCCGGTGAGGTCATAAGCAAAGCCGAGCCGTGGGCCCCAATTGTTCCACGCGTTGTTTACCAAGCCCTTGGGAATCCCGTTTACACCGCCGATACCGATACCGTTGGTATAGAACTGAACGCCGCCCAACGCCGGATTGGTACTTGTAACCAGACCCGGGCTCGGCCCACCAGGGCACAACGGCACGGAGTTGCTACTGCAGACATGCCCGTTTGAGTCAAACGTGGCTTTATCGGCAGGGTTATAGAGGTTGGGATAGAAGTTCGAGGACAGGTTGTTCGCCTCGTAAGTATGCGGAATGCCATCCCATCGCAGTCCGAGGTTTAAAGTGAGCCGGCTATTTACGCGCCAGTTGTCCTGAACATAAGCCGCCGGTGAGATGTTATTCCAGTGACCGGTGATTTTGTTGCCGTCTTCTGAATAGGCCTGGGCATAGCCGAGGAGGTAATCAGCGTAGTCATAGCCCGTGTACAGACCGTTGAAGGTGAAGTTCCCTTCGGTGTTGGCGAAAGCGTCCTGGACCTTCTTGTAGAGTGCCCAACTAAAGCCAAACTTGAGTTGGTGCGCTCCCTTGGTCCAGGAGAGATCATCGCGAATCTGGTAATCGTCCGCCTTGTTGTTCCACGGCGTCCAATTGGCGGTGTACTGGGAGGTGGTGACACCCGCCAAGTTGACCGAGGGAATGCGGCTGTCGGCGTTGGGTCCCTGAAATAGCCTGCCGAAGGTAAATCCGCTCGGGGCGCCCACCAGGTTGATGGGAAGGATAGCGATGCGGTTGCCGTTGTAGTTGAAGGAAGCTTCGTTGAGCAGCGTCGGGCTGATCACGTATGTCGTGTGGATGACGGCGCTGTACGAAGGATTGCCGAACGTGTTGGCGATCGTGGGAACGTTGTCGCCGCTCCACTGCGTGGTCCCATAAGTCTGGGAGACCTGCTCGGAAATCCAGTGGCCAAACACTGAGAACTTGCCGGTGAACTGGTGATCAACGCGGGCAATCTCCTCCCGCAGGTCCGTGGGGGAGTTGTTGCCGCCTTGGAAAAATGCACCGTTTGTGGGCGTCGGGAAGATCCCGCCGTACTTGCCACCGGCGGTCAGCAAAACCTTCGCGTTGCCACTGATCATGCAATCCGGAATCGTGTTGTTAGGAAATGGCGAGCCAGGCACGACGCCAGTCGGTGCAACGCCACCGGGGCAGTTTGCGAACTGAATCGAGGCCGGGATGACGGTTGTGGCCGGATCGGTGGCAACGCTTGCTTTTCCGTTATATGTCGTCGGGAGCACCGCGCCGGTCCCCGCCCCGCTCGCGTCTGGGTACTCACTGGCCAAGGGAACGAGTTGATTCAGAAGGCCGCCATCAATCTCCTTGCGCCATTCCATGTTGTAGAAGAAGAAGGTCGGATGGCTCTTCCACAGAGGAACCTGCCCGCCGACATTGAAGCCGTAAACGTTGTAGCGCAATTCGGCTACTTTGCTTGGCGCGCGGTTGAAGTAGTTGCGGGCATTGAGATCGTCGTTGCGGAAGAATTCCCATGCCTCAGCGTGGAATTGCTTGGTCCCCGATTTGATGACGGTGCTGATCTGCGAGGCGGAAGCCAAGCCGTACTCAGCGCTGTAGTTCGAAGTCATGTTGCGGAACTCAGCGATCGAGTCAATGGAAGGCATCACGCTGCCGCTGCTGCCGCCGCGGTCGAGGTTTTCACCGCCGTCAATGAGTTGAAGGTTGTGACCCGCGCGCTCGCCGTTGATGCTCACGGTGCTGTCACCACTCACAGGGGTGAAGGCCACACGGGATCCTTGGAGGCTCACCGCTCCCGGCGCCAAGGCGAACAGTTCGTATAGGCTTCGGCCATTGGTGGCAAGCTGTGTCACCTGTTGTCCGTTGATGACGTTGCTGACTTCGCCGGTATCGGTCTGCACAGCGACCGCATTGGCTTCAACGGTCACCTGCTCCTGCACGCTGCCTACCACCAGCTTGAAATCGAGACGCATCCGGTCTCCCACGGCCAGCACCAGGTTTTTCTGCTCGGTGGCCTTGAAACCGGTGGCTGTCACGCGCACCGTGTAATGCCCGATTTGCAGGTCCGGCGCCACGAACTGGCCGTCGTTGTTGGTCGGCAGGTTGCGTGTCACGCCCGTGTCGGTGTTGGTGATGGAGACGGCAGCGTTGGGAACCGCAGCCCCGGTCGGGTCAGTTACGGTTCCGAGGATCGTCGCTTCCTGAGCCAGGGCTTGAGCAGCGAAGATCACAAAGAAGGCTGCGAGGAGAATCGCAAGGCGGGTGCCGCAGCGTTTCACAGCTGGGCTAAAACTCCCGGCAAACGTGGGCGAGAGGGATTTCATTTGAAACCTCCGAATATTTGGTCGCGACCAATGGTCGTGGATGTCTGATCTGCAGGGATGGGACTTTCCCTCAAAACGGAAACGTTTACGGTGTTACATCCAGCCAATCCCCGTTGTCAAGAAGAAAATCGATATCGCAGCTGGAATTTTGTAGTTTTTCACAGTGGTAGTACGGCATCCCATTCACTGGGGTATACTCGGACCCTACGAACCTGCGCCGCCTCTGGAAGATTCTGTAGAGCCACACTGGATGCAGTGGCAAAGGGGGTACTTCGATGTGGACCCGGACGATGGCAGTATCAACCTTGGTACTCTGTGTTTCTTATTCCGCCGCCATGATCGGCCAGGAGAAATCGGTGGCTTCTGCCCCTTCCGGCGTACAAGAGTTTCCTGCTGTCCTGCAGCAAGGTGTGGTCGCCGGTAAGACTCCGGTCGGAACCAAGATTCAGGCGAAGCTGGGAGTCGCTACTTTGGTAGATGGCACAGTAATTCCGAGAAATGCCATCTTCTCGGGCGAAGTGATCGAGTCTGTGGCGAAGACTAAGACTAGCCCCTCCCGCCTCGCCATTCGCATGGATTCGGTGCAATGGAAGAATGGATCAGCTTCTATCAAAGTCTACTCGACTGCATGGTATTACCCCACTAGGAATGAAGGGGGGCAGAACCTCCAGTACGGACCGCAGCAACCCGCGAACAGGTCGTGGAACGGACAGGGCCAGTACCCCGATCCGAATTCAAAGGTCTACAAGCCATTTCCGGGCAGCGACCCGAATCAAGGCACGTCCGTTCCGGACACGCCGTCCGCCACCACTTCGAACCAGCGCGTCCTGATGAACAATGTGGAGACCGTGAGCAGTAATGACGGGGCTATTACGCTTGTGTCCAAGCGCACCAATATCAAACTGGATAAACTGACGACTTATGTCCTGGCCCGCGGCGACCTGGTACCCGCAAAGTAGATTCGACTCGCCCCTCTATGCGGTCACAAGGCGGAAGAGATGCTGCGTAGCGCAGGGCGTCTTGACCGCACGATTCCGCTGTGTTACAAGCGACGGTCGACCGTAATCGTTAACGCAACACCATCTATCTCGAAACCAGCGCTCTCGCCAGCCTTTGGACCGCGCGGGTTGCGGAGGAGACTTTCCGATGGAGACGCGCATTCGAACTGCCCTGCAGGTGAGTTTTGTTCTGGCCCTCATCCTTGTCCACGCTGCCGCACAGACGGCGGGTAGCGCGGTCTATCTGGACCCTTCCCAGCCTATCAATGTGCGAGTCGATGATCTGGTGAGGCAGATGACTATCGAGGAGAAAGCATCGCAGTTGGTGAACCAGGCTCGGGCTATTCCAAGGCTTCAAGTGCCTGCCTATGACTGGTGGAGTGAGGCGTTGCATGGGGTTGCGAACGCCGGAACGGCGACGGTGTTTCCTGAGCCGATCGGACTGGCGGCCACGTTTGATGCCCCTTTGATCCACGAGATGGCGATCGCCATCGGTACGGAAGCTCGGGCCAAACATAGCAAAGCCGTGAAAGCGGGACGGCGCGACATTATGGAGGGGCTGGACTTCTGGTCGCCGAATATCAACATCTTCCGCGATCCTCGCTGGGGGCGCGGCCAGGAGACGTATGGCGAGGATCCATTTCTCACCGGGCGCATGGGCGTAGCATTCGTAAGCGGACTGCAGGGGGATGATCCGAAGTACTTCCGGGTCATCTCCACGCCGAAACATTTTGCCGTGCACAGCGGGCCAGAGCCGTCCCGACACACGATCGATATACAAGTATCGAAGCATGATATGGAAGACACGTACTTGCCCGCGTTCCGCGCTGCCGTTACCGAGGGCAAGGCGGAATCGGTCATGTGCGCCTATAACCGCGTCAATGGCGAACCCGCCTGTGCGAATACTTTCCTGTTGCAAGACGAATTGCGCGGCGCGTGGAAGTTTAATGGCTATGTGGTATCGGACTGCGACGCGATCGTTGACATTTATCAGGGTCATCACTTTACCAAGAGCCAGGCCGAAGCGGCTGCGGTTTCGCTGAAGAAGGGGATGGACAACGAGTGCGCAGACTTCTTCACCGTTGCGAAAGATAGTCACGATTATCAGCCGTACGTGGATGCGGTGAAGCAGGGACTTCTCACGGAAGCTGATCTTGATGTCTCCTTGAAACGGCTGTTCACGGCGCGCATGCGGCTCGGAATGTTCGATCCTCCAGAGAAAGTTCCGTACGCGCAGACGCCGGAGTCCGAGATTGACAGTGCCGCGCATCGGGAGCTCGCACTAAGAACTGCGCGCGAATCGATGGTGCTGCTCAAGAACGATGGAGTGCTTCCCTTCGGGGGAAGCGTGAAGAAGATTTTAGTAGTAGGTCCGCTGGCCGAGTCTGTCGAAGTACTGCACGGCAACTACAGTGGCACGGCGTCGCATGCGGTCACGGCGATGGAGGGCATTCGGAAACAGTTTCCCGCGGCCCAGGTGACGTACGTTGCGGGAACCAATTTCTTGCGGCAGGAAGCTGTGATTCCAACTTCCGCACTTTCCACCGAGGATGGAAAGCCTGGGCTGAAGGGCGAATACTTCGCGGGCAGCGACTTCGCGGGCACACCGCAAGTGGTGCGTACCGACGCGGTAGTGGACCTCCAGCTCTTCCATCCGGGGCCGCACGCCATCACGCCGCCGCGCGGCATGAAGGACTTCTCTGCGCGCTGGACGGGCTTTCTGACGCCGAGCGAATCCGGCAGCTATCAGCTTGGGCTGGTGGGGTCGATGAACCGCATGTGGCTGGATGGCAAGTTAATCGTGGACGATGCGGTCTTGCACGATCCCAATTCGCAGGGAATCACCATCGCGCTGGAGAAAGGTCATCGTTACGCGGTGAAGATCGAATATCTGCGCGGAGGATTTGGCACGAAGCTGGTGTGGCTGCCGGTGAGCGCCGATCCGAGTTTCGAAGCTGCTTCGGCGGCGCGTCAGGCCGATGTAGTCGTCGCGGTAGTCGGCATCACGTCGAGGCTTGAGGGCGAAGAGATGAAGGTCGACGTACCCGGATTCAAAGGTGGCGATCGCACCAGCCTTAACTTGCCGGCAGAGGAAGAGGCGTTGCTAGGAGCTTTGAAAGGAGCGGGGAAGCCACTGGTCGTCGTGCTCATGAACGGCAGCGCGCTGGCGGTGAATTGGGCCAACGACCACGCCAACGCCATTCTCGAAGCCTGGTACTCAGGGGAAGAAGGAGGAACGGCGATCGCTCAGACTCTCGCGGGCACTAACAATCCTGGCGGTCGCTTGCCCGTGACCTTCTATAAAGGCCTGGAGCAGTTGCCGCCCTTCGAAGATTATGCGATGAAGAACCGCACCTATCGCTACTTCGAGGGACTGCCTCTGTATCCTTTCGGCTACGGGCTGACTTATTCGAAATTCGAATACAGCAATCTGAAGTTGTCGAGCTCGGAACTCGAAGCCGGCAGTCCTCTCGCGGTCGACGTCGATGTGAAGAACGCCAGCCAGCGAGCGGGTGATGAGGTTGTGGAACTTTATATTAATTTTCCTAAGTTGCCGGGCGCGCCTCTGCGTGCGCTGCGCGGCTTCACTCGCGTTCACGTGGAGGCGGGCGCAGTACGGCAAGTGAAGCTTACGCTGCAGCCGCGTGACTTGAGCTACGTCAACGAAGCTGGCGATCGGATGGTCGCGGCGGGAGACTACGTAATTAGCATTGGCGGCGGACAGCCGGGTACAGCCGCTCCGCAGGCGACTGCTAAACTTTCCATTCGCGAGGAACAAAAATTGCCGGAGTAAAATGACAACAGGCACGTGCGTGTCGCGCTGGACATGATGAGTTGTAATTTTTTTTACTCGCTGGCTACATTTTTATTGCTGGTGTTCTTGGGCGCGCCCGTGCTGGCGCGTTCCCAAACCCCCGCAACCCAAACTCCGCCGAAAGGCGCTGAAGCCGCGAACTCAGCCGCCGGCGACGGCCCGATCCGGTTCGCATTCCAGCCCATCGACTTTAAGCTGGACAGTTGCGAGACGCCCGAACGCCACGCTCCAGAAACTATGGCCGGGGGCGTGGCTGTCTTTGACTACAACAACGACGGCAAGCTCGACATTTTCTTCACCAACGGGGCGGACATTAAAACGCTCCAGAAAACTTCCCCGAAATATTCCAACCGCCTTTTCGAGAATGACGGCCACGGACACTTCACCGACGTAACCGAGAAGGCCGGGCTGGCTGGAACCGGCTACGATGTCGGCGTCGCCATTGGCGACTACGACAACGACGGATACGAAGACATTTTTGTTGCAGGCGTGTATCGCAACACGCTCTACCACAACAACGGGAACGGCACGTTTACGGATGTAACTGCGAAAGCGGGCCTGAATAAGCCCGATCCAGAGTACGGGCCACTTTGGGCAGTCGCGGGCGCGTGGGTTGACGTAAACAATGATGGACTACTCGACCTCGTCGTTCTCAACTATTTGAAGTGGGACTTCGATCATGAACCCGTCTGCGAAGGCTACGGCCATCGCGACTACTGCCATCCCAAAATGTATAAGCCCACTCCCAACCAGCTATTCATCAATAACGGAGATGGAACCTTTCGCGACGCTTCTGTGGAAGCCGGATTCCGGGTGCATCCCGGCAAAGGAATGGGTGTCGCGGCTGCCGACTCCGAACTTTCCGGCAAGATGGATCTCTTCGTCTCCAACGACAAGCTGATGAACTGGTTCTTTCGCAACAAGGGCGGCGGCAAGTTTGAGGAGGTGGCCTTCGACGAGAACGTCGCCCTTCGGGAAGACGGAACGTTTATTTCCGGCATGGGCACTGATTTCCGAGATCTTGATAATGACGGCTATCCCGACATTATCCTGGTGGCTCTCGATGGGGAAACATTTCCGCTCTACCGCAATACGGGGAAAGGAAGCTTCGTGGAAGTAACCCGGGAGAGCAACATGACGAGGCTGAGCCTGCCCATGGCCGGGTATTCTCCGACGATCGCGGATTTTGACAATGATGGATGGAAGGACATCTTCGTTTCGCGCGGACACGTCCAGTCTTTACTCGCACAACCGAATCTCGCGGTCGAGCAGCCCAACACCGTCTTCCGCAATCTGGGTGGGATGAAGTTCGCAGCTTTGACGGCAGAGGCTGGACTGACGTCGCAGCCTCCTTCGCGACACAGGGGCTCGGCCATCGGAGACTTGAATGGAGACGGCCGCCTGGACGTGGTCGTGAGCGCGATCAACGCACCGGCGGAGATCTGGATCAACCAGAGTCCGGGCAATAATCACTGGCTGGAATTCAAACTGCAGGGAACGAAGAGCAACCGCGACGGCATCGGGGCAAAAATCAAAGTCGTCACTAAATCTGGGGCGCAGTATAACCACATGACTACGAGCGCGGGATATGCATCGTCGAGCGCGGGACCGGTTCATTTTGGACTTGGAGCAAATACGTCCGCGGATCTGGTTGAGATTCGGTGGCCTTCGGGAATCGTTCAGCAGATGCGGAATGTTGCTGGCGGTCGCATGGTCGTCGTAAGAGAACCGGCACAATAAACATCAGAGCAGTTGCAGGTTGCAGAAACAGCAGTTCCCTCCAGTCCGCATGCGCCTCCCCCTTCGGGATGACTGGGCTTTCTGGATTTGATGCACAGCGGGATTTGCTAGCTCAAAGCCTGACGCAGTGCTGGATAGATCTTGCGGTAGGTGCGATAGGAACGCTGCATCGTTTTCGAAGCTGCTTGATTGGGCGGAATGCGCGCTGCCACGCGAACCACGCTGTCGCAAGCTTCATCGACGGAATTCCACGCGCCCGCGCCGACGCCTCCGAGGATTGCTGCTCCATACGCGGCTCCTTCCTCGGCGGCAACAATTTCCACTTCGTGGCTATAGACGTCGGCTTGAATCTGCCGCCACAGCGGCGATCTGGCCCCGCCACCACCCAGCCGAATCGACATCACGGGAATTTGCATCTCATCGAAAATCGTGAAGGTGTCTTTCAGGCTGTAAGCCACGCCTTCCATGACAGCGCGAATCAGGTGCCCGCGCGTGTGGGAAGCCGTCAGTCCCACCAGCGCCGCACGAGCGTTGGGGTCGAGATGAGGTGTACGCTCACCCATGAGGTAGGGCAGCCAGAAAGCTCCTTCCGAACCGGCAGGCGCGGAACTGGCTTCATCCGCGAGAATGTCGTACGGATCGCGTCCGGCATTAGTCTGGACGTTACTCTGCACACCGGACGCGACTCCGAAGCGATCCCGAAACCAGCGCAACGATAATCCTGCGGCCTGCGTAACGCCCATCACGTGCCAGCGTCCCGGGATGGCGTGGCAAAAGGTGTGCAGCCTTCCCAGAGGATCGAGTGCCGGACGGTCAGTCGCGGCAAAGACGACGCCGGAAGTTCCAATGGTGGCG
The DNA here is from genome assembly GCA_963707205.1 of uncultured Acidobacteriaceae bacterium. GTDB lineage: Bacteria > Acidobacteriota > Terriglobia > Terriglobales > Acidobacteriaceae > Sulfotelmatobacter. Next base: position 93,366 of record CAVPQE010000028.1, on the reverse strand, counting down.
CTGACCGCGCCGGCGCGCGCGATGCCCATGCCGACGGCGCCGGCCGCCTGATCTCCCGCTCCCGCGACGACTGGAGTTCCCATTCGCAGCCCGGTGGCTTCCGCCCCTGCCGCGGAGACTTTTCCGCAAACTTGAGGCGATTCGTAGAGAGCCGGGAGCAAACGTTTATCAATGCCGGACTTGCTCAGAACCTCGGTCGACCAACGCCGGTGGGCGACGTCGAGGAGAAGAGTGCCCGAAGCATCCGCTACGTCGATCGCGCGCTCTCCGGTGAGGCGGAATCGCACGTAATCCTTGGGCAGCATCACATGCGCGACCGCGCCCCAGTTTTGCGGCTCGGTCTCGCGTACCCAGAGCAATTTAGTGAGAGTGAAATTCGTGAGCGGAGGATTGCAAGTCAGACGGATCAAGGCATCGCGGCCGAACAATTCCGAAAGCTCGTTGCTTTGCGCTTCGCTCCGCTGATCGCACCAGATGATTGCACTGCGCACGACCTCGTCGCCCGAATCGAGCAGGACTGCGCCGTGCATCTGGCCTGAGAACCCGACGCAGGCAATCTCGTCGGCGCGCAGATGGGAGGAATGAAGCGCCTTCCGGACCGCCGATCCGCAAGCTCGCCACCAGTCCCGCGGATCTTGCTCTGCCCAGCCAGGCCTCGGGCTGGCGAACGGCACGTGCTCTTCCGATCCGGAAGCGACGACCTTCCCAGTCTCATCCATGATGAGCGCACGCGTGCCGCCTGTGCCGACGTCGATACCCAGATAAGCGATGTTTTCCTCCTCGATGTGCGGTCCCGCGCGCCTGGGCTAAGCGAAATCTCCCGCCAGGTCGCTGGACGTTGTGCGCTGTTGATCTACTTTTTCCTTGGCTGATTCCCGGGACGCTCGGTGCAGAAAGAAATCCAGATTCCCCCGCATCACCAGGTGCGGTGCGAGCGCGACTTGATGGGATCGATTTGATCCCTCCGCCAGGAAGTCATGCAACATGCGAAATGCCATCTGGCCCTGCGCGCGGGGACGCTGGTAAATGGTTGCCGCCACAGCGCCAGATCGAATATGAGGAACGAGGTCGGGAAACAGGTCCGTCGTAATGATGGTTAGCCGCTCCAGCACTTTTGCGTCGCGGGCCGCATTGAGCACCGGAATCGAGGCCTCTGTCGTCACGTAGACTCCCGACAGGTTCGGACATTTTTCAAACAGCTTGCGGCACTTGCCGTAGGCGTCCGCCTCCACGTCGTGATCTTCGATGGGCTTCAACAGATGCAGGTTGGGATAAAACGACCGCAACGTATTTTCAAACGCGGCGCACTTCTCGGCATGCTCGGTGATCGCCATATCAAACAGGGTGATCGCGATCGATCCCTCAGATTCGCGGAGAAATCGCCCCATGAGATCCGCAGCGATCGATCCGCTGGCCAGAGTGTCGACAGCTACAATGCCCAAACGACCGCTATTGGGTGCGTCTGTCGCTACGCAAACAACAGGAATTTGGGCGCGAGAGGCGCGGCGTATCCACGGCCGTAAGATCTGAGGACGGCTGGGGAAGGTGATGATCCCATCCACCTGGTCGCGGATGGCCGCTTCAAAAGCTTCTTCTTCCCCTTCTCCGAGACGTGGGTAGGTTCGAAACTCGATCTCGACATTCTCCAGCAGAATCGACGCGGCTTCTTCGCGAATACCAGCGCGCACCTCGTCCCAAAACGATGTGGTCCCCTTGAGCGTGTTCACCGAGATCCGCAGAGTCTTCTTGGAAGACAAATATCTGGCGGCAAGGTTGGGCCGGTATCCCAGGTTTCTCGCCATCTGCTGGACCCGGGCCTTGGTCAATGGACTTACGCCAGGATTGTCATGCAAAGCGCGATGCACGGAACCGATCGACGTGCCCACTGCCTTCGCAATGTCACGGAGAGTGGCGGGTGGTTTGCCCATTTTTCTTGGACGGTTCTTGACGGCGATCTGCGCCAGCCCAAAATAGTCTGGGTGACGCCATCCCTGCTGTCAGAACCGTAAACGTTAACGGAACTGGGCCAAATGCGCAAGGTGCTGCCCAAAGAAAATACGGGGATGATGACCTACTGCCGTCTGGGTGTTTGAAGAGCAACTCGGCCCTTATCGTCCGGAATTCCCGAGAGCCGATAAATCCAGTTGCAGATGGTATCGCGCCACACGACGGCTTCTCCGGCCTGATACTGCAGCCGGGTCAAAATATCGCGGTAACGCTCTGCGTCGATGTGGCCGTCGAGCGCCTTCCATTGTGAAATAAAGTCGCGGGCTCGATCCGCGCCATCGTAGTGCGAATCGTAGATGTGCTGGATTACGGTTTTTCCCGAATGAAGGACGTAGGTGTAGGGCACGTGGTGGAAAAACAAGAGGAGGTTGTCGGGACAGTGGGCCAGCGATTCATACAACGTTTGCACCTCGGGCGGATATTGGCCCACGAATCCGGTGCCCGTCGCCACCGTGCGATCCATGCCAATTCCTTGATGATCGGCGCGGTGCCATTGGCCCCAGCCGTTTTCCTCCGAGGACTCGGGCCCCGGATCGTAGTGATTTCCGAGAACGTTGGTGAGTGTCCCTGCCCCCAGCGGGCCGGTATAGCTTTCATAAACGTGCCAGGAACTGAGTTGCATCGCACTGATGGTCTTGATCACGAGTGGGTCGCTGCCGAAGGTGAGTCGTGTCCATTCCTCAACAATCTTCTTGGCGCTGCGATTGGGATTCCATGCAAGGCGCCCGAAGCCGTAAAGATTGGCCATGGCTAGCAGACTGCCTAGCCAGTTCGCATCCATGCCCACATTCGCCACGCCAACGAAGCCGCCCGTGGGACGATGGAAAACACGGCCCGCCACAAGATCTTTCACTGGCGCAGCGTTCCCATCGATGTGCATATTGAAGTCGAGCGCCTCTTTCCACATGGGGACGAGAAAGCAGAGTTGCCGCTGCTGCCCGGTATATTCCTGCGTGATCTGCAGTTCGATGGCTTCGTTGGTGCGATGCAGGCCGGCGAAAAGCGGGGAGACCGGTTCGCGCACCTGGAAATCGATCGGACCATTCTTAATCTGAATGATGACGTTGTCGTCGAATGCGCCGTCCAATGCGTGGAAATTATCGTAGGCGGCTTTCGCCCGATCGTTCTTCAAGTTGCGCCAATCCAGATGATGGTTGTAGACGAAGGTGCGATAGAAAACAACTCCGCCATGTGGCTTAAGAGCCCGCGCAATGACGTTGGCCGCGTCGGCAGGCGTGCGGCTATAGGTGGAGGGCCCGAGCCGACCCTCGGAATCCGCCTTAACGACAAAGCCGCCGAAGTCTGGGATGTTCCAGTAGATCTCGTCGACCTTCTTGCGCCACCATTCGGCAACCCGCGGATCGAGAGGATCAAACGTGTCGAGGCCGCCGATCACTTTGGGACTGCTCAGATCGACTGACAGAGAAAGTTGCACGCCCCAGGGACGGAACACCTCCGCAATGCGGCTGACTTGTTCAATGAAACTGTCTTCGAGAACGCCGGGAGCCGCGTTTACATTATTAATCGTGCACCCATTGATCCCGATCGAAGCCAGCAACCGCGCGTACTGCCCGGCGCGAGTCAAGTCGCCGCGGACTTTTCCATCGGCGAAAAATATGGAAAGACCGCCGTACCCGCGTTCGATGCGAGCGTCGAGATTGTCCCATTGATTGACCCAGCGGATCGGCGCATAGGGCTGCTGCAATTCATCGATGGCGGCAAGACTCTCCCCGCGAGCGATCTTGCTCAACAGCGCAAACACGCCGTACAGAACGCCGCGATCCGTGGCGGCGGCGATAACCAGACATTCAGATTCATGAATCTTTGCGCTCTTCAACCAATAGCCGTCGCCTCTCAGCTCCTGAGGCGAATGCAACGCCGGTGCCAGCGCGCGCAGTTCGGTAAGCGTTCCCAAGATAATGGCATTCTCGGGCGGCGAAGCAACGCCCGCGCGCAAAGTTTCGCCTAACATTTGCGAAATGCCCTGAACTAATTCCTGCTGCGCGGTCTTGAGCACCAATCGATCGCTGAGCGGCACGATCTTGCCTGGCAAGTGCTCGTAGCTTTTGGCCGCTTGCGGACTTAATGCAGAGTATCGCAACCATGCTTCGGCCCCGGTGTCGGCGTCGATCACAGGAGGGAACGCTATCGCGCATAGAAAAGCTGTCCCTAAGAGTGCGCATCGAAGGACCGTGTTTATGAACGTGGTTGACGTCATTACGATGTGGGCTCCATCAAATACTCGAGTATACGAGCAGAATACTGTACAGATTCCAACTTGTTTGGGCTAGGTCTGGGTCATGTCCGATGCACAATCCCATTGCTTTTCGCGCACTGGAGGCCTACCATTCGCGAGATGGAGGGCCCACGATGACTTCCTCCGCCTCGATTTGTAACCGACTCCTGAAACTTGCGGCAATCACTTTCCTGGCCACTTCCGCGTTCGCCCAGGCGCTGCCGAAATACGATCCCGCCACGGAAGGCAAGTTCAAGGGAGTCGTGGAGGAGTTGAAGTTTGTTCCTCCCACAGGTGGGAAGCCTATTGCCTACCTCGTGATGAAGAGCGGCGCTGATGCAGTCGACGTCTTTCTCTGTCCCAAGAAATTTCTCGACGACATGGGCGTGGATTTCAAAGCGAACGATGAGGTCGAGGTCACCGGCTCCAAGATCAAGCAGGACGGCGCGGACCTGACTCTCGCGCGCGAAGTGGTCAAAGGTGGCGACACACTGACCCTTCGCTTCAAGGACGGTAAACCCGCCTGGTAAATATTCGCGGCTTCTACGCAGTGCCGCAACCCATGTAGCGACAGCCGCCTCGGCTGTCGCGCGATGGCGAAGCCGAGCGGCCCCCGAACTCGCAGCCAACCGGCCAGACGTACTTCCCAGCCGCATCGAGCTTCCTGATAATCTCAAGGTAGACCCTCTGGAGCCCACACATCGTTGCCACCGCTGATTAATGTTCGGAGCATCTCGAAAGCTTTCGGAGCCGATCCACTATTTCAGAACGTCTCCTTCACCGTTTCCGAAGGAGATCGCATCGGCCTCATCGGTCCCAACGGCTCAGGCAAGTCCACTCTCCTGCGAATTCTCGCGGGCACCGAAGATACGGATGACGGAGAAATCGCCGTCCGCAAACGAATCCGCCTGAGTTACGTAGAACAGGAGTCAGAATTCCGGCGCGGAGACACGGTGCGGTCTGTGATCGAGACTGCATTGAAGGCCTCCGCAGTGCCCGAGTCCGAGCGGGGTACGCGTTTTGCCGAGACGCTGGGACGTGCCGGTTTCGTCGACTTGAATGCGGAAGCCACAGCGCTCTCCGGAGGCTGGCAGAAGCGTCTCGCGATCGTGCAGGCTCTGGTGCAGGGCCCCGATATTCTGCTGTTGGATGAACCCACGAATCATCTGGACCTGGCGGGCATCGAGTGGCTCGAAGAAGTGCTGGCGCAAGCCGGATTCGCCTGCGTGGTCATCAGTCATGATCGGTACTTTTTAGAAAACGTCGCCACTGAGATGGCGGAACTCAGCCGCGTCTATCCCGACGGAATGCTGCGGGTAAAAGGACGCTACAGCACTTTTTTGGAGAAGAAAGAAGAATTCCTGCACGCCCAATCCAAGCGGCAGGAAGCCCTGGAAAACCTGGTTCATTCCGAGATCGAATGGCTGCGCCGCGGGGCGAAGGCGCGCACCAGAAAGTCCAAGGCTCGAATCGACAAAGCCGGCGAGTTGATGGAGGAACTTGCGGACCTGAACACGCGAAGCCGCAGCGGAACCGCGCAAATCGATTTTTCTGCTACCGATCGCAAGACCAAACGCCTGATCGAACTGCAGAACGTGGCCTACGAAATCGGAGGCCGTCGACTGTTCCAGGCATTGAACTTCATCATCACCGCCGGGCTAAGAGTTGGCTTGGTGGGCCCGAATGGCAGCGGCAAGACGACTCTGCTGCGGCTGTTGCGCGGAGAAGTAGCCGCGACTGAAGGAGAGATTCGTCGAGCGGAAAAGTTGCGCATCGTCTACTTCGATCAGCGCCGCGAACTCGACCCAAATGTGACTCTGCGGCGGGCCTTGGCTTCGGAGGGCGATTCGGTTATCTATCAGGACCGGGTCATTCACGTGGCATCCTGGGCGGCGAAATTTCTGTTCAAGAGCGAACAGCTCAACCAGCCGGTCGAGCGGCTCTCGGGAGGAGAGCGCGCCCGGGTGTTGATTGCTCAGCTAATGCTCCAACCCGCCGACGTTCTTTTGCTGGACGAGCCAACCAATGACCTCGACATCCCAACCCTCGAAATTCTCGGAGGAAAGCCTGCTCGAGTTTCGCGGCTCATTCGTGCTTGTTACGCATGATCGCTACATGCTTGATCGGGTCTCGACCATCGTGCTCGGACCTCGATGGTCAAGGCGGCGCCGAACGTTTTGCCGACTACTCGCAATGGGAGGCCTGGCAGGCGGAACGCCAGCAAGCAACTCAATCCAGTGCGCGAACCGTTGCCCGTAACACGGCCACTGCGGAACCAGGATCGTCGAAGAAGAAGCTCTCCTATCTCGAAGCCCGCGAATATGCCAGCATCGAGGAGCGGGTCGCTGCGGCGGAACAGGTGTTGGAGGCAAAGCGCACGGCAGCTGAAGACCCGGCCATTGCCAGCGACGCCACGCGCCTGTTGACCGCCAACGCGGAACTGGAAGAGGTTCAGAAAACAGTGGATGAGCTGTACGCGCGCTGGGCAGAGCTGGAGAAGAAGCAGGCCTGATTCGCGGGTCAGGATGCCAGGCAGAAGGCGATGATCGTGTTTCCCCGCTGGCCTGTATTTCTTTCGAGTTCTGCAAGTACGCGCGATTCCAGGTCGTCCGGATCCGGCGTCATCTCACAGGCCGCAATCTCCTTGTTGGACGCGCCCTGAAAACACAGTTCGCAGACGCCCAGGCCGTCCTCAGAGCGCACCGGAGGGCCAAAGACGCGGCAGGTCATGGGGCGCGATTCGTAAAGTTCACAGAGCCCGGTCTCTGGATCGAGCACGGGGCAAGGTTCATCGTTCGCGAAGCCGGCGAACTTTCGCTCAGCCTCTTCTCCTTCGTGGAGCACTCCGCTGATGGGATCGCCCGGAAACTCCGGTGACAAACGGGCTACTGACTCGCGGGCACGCTGGCGGATTCGCGCGGCACGCTCCGGAGATCGCTTTTCCAGATCGGCCAGTCCTCGCCGCAACCGGAAGGCATCGAGCTGATTGATGGAGAACACACCCATACAGCATTGCGTGCATCCCGGGCGGCAGACCAGCCATTTTCCGCTTCTCCGCGTCACATCGGCCAAAGCGGAGTCCACGATCCGGATCAGCTTCTGATCTCCGGAAAATGGAAAGCGGCTGCTCATTTTGTGAGGATAATGCAATGCCGTCGCAGTTCGCACGAGATCCTTCGCTCCGCCTGAAAAACGGATCCGCCCAGAATGACCCCAAACGGAACGGAGACTGTCGACACTCGAACTCCACCGTTGATCAGATTCCCATCAGGTTACTTTGTAGCTTGGCGTAGCCGTGCTCGCGCGCCCAGAGATCGAGCGGAGCGGAGGCAAGTTCGTCGACCAGTGGTTCGGCACGTCCATTTTTTGTAAGGTCCACACTTTTGATATAGGTCTTGCAGGCATCGCAGCACTCCACGCGAATGTAATCGAAGTCGCTGGCCGTAAAAACAGGAAGGTTGCGGTCGTTCTCCTCGCCGCATCCCGGGCAGACGATGCGGCGGAACTCCCACTCGGCCAGGCAGAAGGAACAGACCAGGGAGCGGGCGCCGCCATCGCCCATCGGTCGCAATACGCCGAGAGCTGGCTTGCGGCTGCAGAATGGACACAGGGCGTACGTAGTAGGACTCGGGCGCAGCGAGGCGCGGGAGCGCAGCAGTTCGGCGTAGGGCTGGAGGAACGCCTGGGCGAGGAGTCCGGGGGCGTCGGCCGAGGAGTGAGCGGTCCATCCGAGTTGCAGCAGATCAGTCCAGGCTGGGCGCCCCTGAGCGTGCAGTTCACGGCTCAGTCCAGCCAACGGTCTCGGCCCATGTGCTTTGGCCATCGACAGAAACGATTCGAATCTCAAACTGAGTTCTGCGAGCTCGGATGCGGTGAGCTCGCGATCCGCAGAAGCCGCCGGGGACTGCAGCGCCGCGCTCAACCGCCGATGCAAGTCTTCCTGGAATCGCGCGACATGGATGTAGAACTCGAGAATTTCCGCGGCGTAGGGATGCTGGCTGGCAAGTTCTTGTGCGCGATGAATACGATGCTGCCAGGGCGAGACCTTCATCGGCCGATTATCAGTTCGTCGCGAGTGAAATGCCAAGTGCGGTCACAAAAGCTCTATTGCACCGGCTGTAAGTGGATTGTGCATTATATCAGCCGCATTTCCGAGATTGTTTGTTTATGCAACCACGACGATACTGCACCCATGAAAACTGGAACCGCGCAGATCAACGGCATCGAGATGTTCTACGAGACGGTCGGTTCGGGAGAGCCGCTCCTCCTACTTCATGGCGGCGGTGGCTGCCATGAAGATTGGGTTCACGCTGGGCGCGATCAATTCTTGGAGGGGTATGCCCTTATCCTCCCAGACGCCCGGGGCCACGGGCGCTCGACGAATCCGCAAAAGACGATCACCCATCGGCAGTGTGCCCTGGATGCTCTCGCACTCCTAGACGACCTGGGCATCGGTAGATGCAAGGCGATCGGCCTGAGCATGGGCGGCAACATTCTTCTCCACATGGCGACGCTGCAACCCGACCGAATTGAAGCCATGGTTCTGGTCAGCGCGACTATGTATTTCCCGGAGCAGGCCCGGGCGATCATGCGGCAGGTTGTAGTCGAGAACCAGTCCGCAGGTGAGTGGGAGGCAATGCGAAAACGCCACAGACTTGGCGACGAGCAGATCGTGGCTTTGTGGGAATGGCAATGTGGGATGAAGGATAGTTATGACGATATGAACTTCACGCCGCCGTCATTGCGAAGAATCACTGCGTCGACCTTAATCGTCTCCGGAGACCGCGATTTTCTCTATCCGGTCGAGATGGCGGTAGAGATGTATCGCGCGATTCCCCGTTCAGCCTTGTGGGTCGTGCCAAATGGCGGCCATGGACCCGTCTTCCAAGATGCCAGGAGTCAGTTTGTTCAAACGGCGCTGGCCTTCCTTCGAAAGTAGGAGAGGAGGGTCGGGTGCGGGGAGTATTCCAGTTCTACGGAGTTCTTCCCATTGACGGCCATCAGGAACCGGAGGTATAGTCTCCGAATTCCGTTTGGGTGCGACCCGGTCGTCGGGAGTAAGTATTGCGACGGCCGCAACCTTCAACCTCCGTAAAACATCCTAGCTGATCAGGGTCCGCTCGCAGTCGAACGCGTTCGGTAATTGCTGGAGGTTTCAATGGAGTTCTCCCGCAGGACGTTCCTCAAAGGCACCATCCTTGGCGGAGCAGGGCTATCCGTTCTCGGATTCGATCTCACTCCGGTCTACGCCCAAACCCAGAACCTGAAAATTTCGCGAGCCAGTGAGACGCGCAGCACGTGTCCATATTGTTCGGTGAGTTGCGGCGTCATTATTTACACGCTCGGCGACAAGGCGAAGAACGCGATCCCACAGGTGGTGCACGTCGAGGGCGATCCCGACCACCCCATCAATCGCGGAACTCTCTGTCCCAAGGGTTCCTCGCTCGAACAGGACATCTTGAACGACCGGCGGCTGCTCAAGCCGCAAGTGCGGCGGCCGGGTGCGACGGATTGGGAAGATATTTCATGGGAGCAGGCGTACGACGAGATCGCGCAGAAGGTGAAGAAGACGCGCGAGGAGACTTTCGTAGAGAAAGACGCTAACGGTCACACCGTGAACCGCTGTGAAGGTATCGCCTTCACCGGCGGATGCACCGACACCAACGAGTTCAATTATCTGGTGGTCAAAAGCATGCGCAGCCTGGGGGTCTGCTACCTGGAAAACCAGGCCCGGGTTTGACACGGCCCTACGGTCTCCAGTTTGGGGCCAACATTCGGACGCGGGGCAATGACCAATGGCTGGATCGACATCAAGAACACCGACATGATGTTGATCATGGGTGGGAATCCGGCCGAGAACCATCCTTGTGGCTTCAAGTGGGCAATTGAAGCCAAGATTCGCCGCAATGCGAAGACTATCGTGGTCGATCCGCGCCTTACGCGGACGGCCGCGACCGCGGACATGTATCTTCAAATTCGCGCCGGCGCCGACATCGCCTTTCTCGGCGGCCTGATCAACTACGCCATCCAGAACAACCGCATTGCCCACGACTACCTGGTCAATTACACAAATGCGGCGTTCATCATCAAAGATGGATTCAAGCTGCCGGAAGATGGGCTGTACTCCGGCTTTGACGCGGAGAAAAAAGTCTACGACAAGGCGACATGGAACTATGAAGAAGGCGGCAACTTAGAGGGCAAGCCGGTCAGTACGGGGAGCGCGCAGGCCGCGCCGAAAACCGTGCCAGGCGCGACGCCGGCTCCTCCGCCGATGCTGCCGCCGAAGATCGCCTACGATCTGTCGCTGCAACATCCGCGCTGCGTGTTTCAACTTCTGAAGAAGCAGTACGAACGCTACACGCCGGAAATGGTGGAACGCATCACCGGCATTCCGCAAGATCAATTCCTGAAGGCCGCAGATCTATTTACGTCCGTCCGCAAAGACGGCGACATGAAGAAGGTCGCCACGATTATTTATGCCGTCGGCTGGACCCAGCACAGCTTCGGAACGCAAATTATCCGCACCGCGGCGATGCTGCAGTTGCTCATGGGAAATGTGGGACGAGCGGGCGGCGGCGTCAACGCGCTGCGCGGGCATTCCAACATTCAGGGCGCGACCGACATGGCCGGCATCTTCGACATTCTTCCGGGATACTTGAAGATGCCGAGTCCCGCGGACGCGGATCTGGCGGCCTACCTGAAGCGCATCACGCCTGGACCAGCGAAGCCAGATCCCTGGGACTCGTTCAACTACTGGTCGAACACTCCGAAGTTTGCCGTGTCGTTCCTCAAGGCCATGTATGGTGGCGCAGCAACCAAGGAAAACGACTACGCATTTCACTACCTGCCGAAAATCGACCGCAACTATTCCTGGGTGAATATCTGGAACGACATGTACGAAGGGAAGGTTAAGGGAATCTTCGCCTTCGGCATGAATGGCGTGATGATCGGGCCGGACTCGGAGAAGAACATTGACGCCTTGAAAAAGGCCGACTGGCTGGTGGTTTGCGAAATCTATCCCGATGAGACCAGCGAATTCTGGCGCGCTCCCGGCATCTCGACCGATGAGATGAAGCAGATCAATACCACCGTGTATCGCCTGCCGGGCGCGGGTTTTGCCGAGAAGGACGGAACATTCGTAAATTCCGCGCGCTGGCTGCAGTGGAAGAACGTCGCGCTGCCGCCCCCGGGTCAGGCGCGGCTGGATCAGGAAATCCTGGCAACGATCTTCCTGAAAGTGCGCGAGCTCTACAAGAAGGACGGCGGCAAGTTCCGCGACCCGATCCTGAATGCGGCGTTCGCTTACACGAATCCCTACAACCCGTCGCTCGCGGAGGTCGCGAAAGAGATCAACGGGAAAGCGCTCGCCGACCTCACCGATCCGAAAACGAACGTCACCATCAAAGCCGGCCAGCAGCTTCCGGGCTTCTCGTGGCTTAAAGACGACGGCACAACGCTCTCCGGCAACTGGCTGTATTGCGGTTCGTGGACAGAGGCAGGCGCGCTGACGCAGCGTCGCGGGACCGAAGATCCGTCGGGCCTTGGCATTTATCCGAACTGGGCGTGGTCGTGGCCAATGAACCGGCGCGTGCTGTACAACCGGGCTTCGTGCGATGTCGAAGGCAAGCCCTGGGATCCGCGGCGCCGCCAGGTTTGGTGGGACGACGCGAAACAATCGTGGACTGGAGTCGACGTGCCCGACTTCAAGCCCGATTCGCCGCCGAAAGACCACATGGGACCGTTCATCATGAATCCAGAGGGTGTGGGCCGGCTGTTCGTGCCGCTCGGCGCCATGGCGGACGGGCCGTTCCCCGAATTCTATGAGCCGATCGAGAGCCCGATCTTGAATCCGCTGCACCCGAATCAGTCGACGAATCCGGTGGTGAAGAAATATAAAACCGACGCCGACAAGTATGCGGCGACCGGCCAGGAATTCAAGGTCATCTGCACGACGTATCGTTTGACCGAGCACTATCACTACTGGACGAAGAACAATCCCATGAACGTGCAGCTCGTGCCCGAGCCGTTTGTGGAAGTTCCGTTCGAACTTGCGGAGCAGATGCAGCTGAAGGGCGGAGAAAGGGTCCGAGTGACCAGCGCGCGCAGCCATTACATCGCGAAGGCAATGGTGACGCGGCGCATTCGTCCGATGAAGATCGACGGGCAGGAAATGTTCCAGATCGGCATCCCGATTCATTGGGGATTCCGCGGCATTGCCGAGGACGAGGGCAAGACCGCGAAGACTCTGGCGAATCAGCTGACTCCGACCGTGATCGATCCGAATGCGTTTACGCCGGAGTTCAAGGGATTTCTGGTGAAGATCGAGAAAGCGTAACGCAGCTATCAGCTATCAGCTTTCAGCCGTCAGCTCTCAGCAGACGGCCGGAAAACTGACGGCTGACCAGCTGAAAGCTGACGGCTAACATGAGCGACCGCAAGACACTTCAGATTCGGCAAATCTCGGGACACTCCGGAGCCTCGGCCGGGTTCGACATGCAGCGCGATCCGGAAGTCTGCAAGCTGATCGATACCACGATTTGCATTGGCTGCAAGGCATGCGAGGTCGCATGCGTCGAGTGGAACGACATGCCGTTCACTCCGACCACGTTCGACAATACCTATCAGACGATGCCGGCGACGCGCTGGAACTTCTGGAATCTGATCAAGTTCAACGAGCACCAGCGCGAAGATGGCACGATCCAGTGGTTGATGCGCAAGGACCAGTGCATGCACTGCGCCGATCCCGGCTGCCTGCGCGCCTGTCCCGCGGACGGCGCGATCGTGCAGTACACCAACGGCATCGTGGACTTCCAACAGGAAAACTGCATCGGCTGCGAGTTCTGCGTCTCTGGATGTCCCTATGACATTCCAAAATTCAATCCAGTGACGAAGAAAGTCTACAAGTGCACGCTGTGCTCCGACCGCGTCGGCGGAGGACTGGAGCCCGCTTGCATCAAGGCGTGTCCCACCGGATGCCTGAAATTTGGCACCAAGGACGACATGAAATACATCGCGGAAGAACGGGCCAAACAACTCCGCGAGAACTTTGGCTTTGAGAAAGCCGGTGTATATGATCCGCAATCGATCGGCGGCACGCACGTTGTCTACGTTCTGCATGATGCGGAAAATCCGGAGCGCTACGGCGGCCTCCCCAGGAATCCGGTCATCCCGTGGAGCTACACCGTTTGGAAGTGGCTGTTCAAGCCGGTGCTAGGAACGTTCGCGCTGTTCGGTTTGCTGGGCGTGCTCCTGCACTACGTGACCGTTGGGCCACGCGTGCCACAACCGGAGCCGCCGCTCAAGAAGGAGGGGCCAGATGTCCAGCGCGGTTGAACGTTTCGACGACAAAGCGCGCGATGCTTTCGATCGGATCGGACAGAACGAGGTCTACGTAGGCGAGTTGCAGCGTCACCGCGTTTATACGCGATTTCTGCATTGGATGGTCGCGCTCTTCTTTTTCCTGGCTTTGTTCACCGGATTCGGCATTTATATGCCGTGGCTCTTCCGCTGGTTCACTCCCATCTTCGGCGGCGGGCCGCTCAGCCGCGAGATGCATCCCTGGTTTGGTCTGGGGTTCGTAATTTTCTTCGGCTTGCAGACGTTGAACTGGATTCAGCCGATGAAGTGGACGGCGGCGGATACGAAGTGGATGCGTAATCTCGGGAAGATTGTCGGCGGCAAAGCAAAACATGATCCGCCCGAGACCGGATTCTTCAATGCGGGACAAAAAGTCCAGTTCTGGGAGATCGTCGGCGGTTGCGCTGTCTATTTGATCACCGGAATTATTCTGTGGATGGGCGCGCGCACATTTGGACGCTGGCCGGTCGCGGTCAGCTACGTGCTGCACGACATTTCCGCCGTCATCATGCTCGGCGGAATCTTCATCCACATTTATCTCAGCACCATCGGCGAGCCCGGCACGTTTCAGGCCATGATCCGCGGCGCCGTCAGCGAAGCTTGGGCGTGGACGTTTCATCCTGCCTGGTACAAAGAGGTTACCGGGCGCGACCCGGTTCAGGCCTGCGAGGAAGCCCGCAAGCGCAGTCAGATCGCAAGGCAGTAGCGTTCGAAGGTCTTCGCGAAAGATCCTTCCCTCCGCCTGAAGAACGGCTACGGTCAGGATGACTCCTACCGGAATGTGTCGCAATTCCTACTGCAGCGACACTCTTCGCTGAACTAATCTTTACCATGGATTTTTTGAGTTGGACTCCCTGACACAGTCTGCTCCAAAGTGGTTGTACCTCTTCTGCAACGTCGCAGAAGGCCCTCCAAACTTGGTAGTTTGGTTTCCCCACGAATGGGTTTCCCGTTGTGCACCTGACTTCGTCGTTTTAAGTGAGCCCGCGCCAGCAACTGAAAGGATTTGAGAATCCTGAACTGACAGGATGAGGAGGAGATTTGTCGGACAAACGAGGCACAGTCAGCCTGCGCGCCGTCGCCGAACGAGTCGGACTCGCAGCATGTTCGGTTTCCGCAATTCTAAACAATACGCCTGCGTCGAGGGCGATCCCCCAGCGAACCAAAGATCGGGTCTTCCGCGCGGCAGCAGAGATGAACTATCGTCTGAATCTGTGGGCGCACTCTCTGCGAACAAGGCGGACCCGCCTGATTGCGGCCATAACTTCTGATATCGGCTTTGCTCCCGTCGCCAGGGTACTGGCCGGCGTGCAGAGTCTGTTGCATCGCCGGGGAGATCTGCTTGCTCTCGGGTCTTTGGATTGCACTTCCGGATGGAAGATTATTTCTTTCCAGCTTCAGCAACGAGGGATGGAAGGCGTAGTTGCGATTGATGCGACTCTGCCGCCGGATGTGGCCCTCCAGGTAGCTTCCGTGGACCTCGATTACATGAATCTTCTGGAACCGCTCGCGGAGGATACGCGGACTTGGCTGTCGGAATTGGGCGAATCTGCCGCGGAAACAGTCGTTCGACAGATTGAGAGTGGAACTACTCCTCGCAGAATGAAGATCGTTCCCAAACTTCCTGGTCCTTATTTCGGTCTAACTGCAACTCTAGGAAATGACGCGGGCAGTCGCGATGGCGCGTAAGAGTATTCGGCGGCTAAGCCAGGATCAATATGCCTCACCAAATGCGAGGCAGCTCGTTCTGGGCTGGCGGCCTAATCGCTATGCCACCGAGGCGCCAGCCCGGAATTTTTGGCCGCCTTCTGCAGCGTCCAGGCGCACTTCGCACAGCTCTCCAATCAGACTTCCCGCCCAGCGATAGACGTTGTTCGCTCGTACCGTCTTTCGCATTAGCTGCATACGCATCTGTTTCTCCTCGGGCACCATTTCGAGTGCTGCGCGAATCGCCTCGGCGCTCTGGTCGATGTCGTAAGGATTGATCTGAAGAGCGTCTCGCAACTCCCGCGCCGCGCCGGTAAAGCAACTGAGGATCAGCACTCCGCGCTCGTCATCTCGGGCGGCCACGAATTCCTTCGCCACTAGGTTCATGCCATCGTGTAACGAGGTCACCAAACACAAATCGGCGGCCCGGTAATACTGCAGTATCTCTTTGTGACTGTGCTGCCGGTTCAACAGAACAATGGGCTTCCACTGACTCGCCTGGAATCGCCAGTTGATGCGGTCGGCTTCCGCCTCCACTTCGGCCTGCAAGTCGTGATAACGCTTGATGTGCGTGCGACTGGGAGCGCCAATCTGAACAAACGTGAAGACTCCCTGATAGCGCGGATACTTTTCCAGAAAGCGCTCCACGGCCAGGAACCGTTCCAGAATGCCCTTTGTATAATCCAGTCGGTCGACGCCTACGCCCATGAGCGCGGCTTCGACACCGAGGGCCTTCAAAAGGGCGCCACGTTCTTCATACGCCGATTCGCGCGACGGGTTGGCGGGTGCATCCGCGAATTCCACGCTGATGGGGAACGGCCGTACCGAGGTGCGATGATCGAGGCGCTGCACGGAAAAGTGCTCCCAGTCGATGCGCGATTCGACGATCCGGTCGACCGTTTGCAGGAAATTGGTGCAATGCGCCTGAATATGGAACCCAATAAGGTCGGCGCCCAGCAACCCGTCCACCAGTTCGCGCTGCCATGGACAAATCCCGAAAGCCTCCGGATTCGGCCACGGGATGTGCCAGAAAATCGCCACGCGCGCATCGGGCCTACTTTGCTTGATCATTCGGGGTAACAGGGCAAAGTGGTAGTCCTGCACCAACACGATCGGCCTGCTCACATTTTTCATTTCTTCCAGCAGGGCGTCCGCGAACTTTCGGTTCACTTCCTGATAATGTTGCCAATCTCTGGCACGGAACAGCGGGCGCGTGTGGGCGATGTGGCAGAGCGGCCAAAGCCCCTCGTTGGCAAACCCGTAGTAATACCCCTGCTCTTCTTTCTTCGTCAGCCAGACTCGGCGCAGGACATATCGTGGATCATCGGGCGGTACCTGCAACCGGTCGTGCGCGTCCACGGTTTCCAGGTCGGCGTCGCCAGATCCATGCGCTACCCAGGTGCCGTCGCATGCGCGCAGCACGGGTTCCATCGCGGTGACCAGGCCGCTGGCGGGCACGTTAACTTCCACCGATTTGCCGCGGCGCACGTGCATGTAGGGCTCGCGGTTTGAAACCACGAACAGCCTGCCGTCCTCCAATCGGGCGCGAACATGAACAGCGAGACGATCAGCCGTCCACATGGACTCTCCCGATTCGCGCAATCGAGCCTCCAGTTCGGCAGCCGAGCGGGCGACGTTTAGGCTCTCCGCGAATGTCGCTACCTCCCGCGCCAGCGGGCGAAACATCTCCAGATCCGGGACTTTGATCCGTACCACGCCCCGCCCCGTGCGCAGAGCTTTCATCCAGTTGGCGGTTCGCGCGATCGGTCCAGCAATGCTCCAGCGCACCATCAGCAACGTGATCAGAACGATCAGAAAAACATGCGCCAACGCGCTCAGGAACGTCTCCCGCCAGATGCGAAGGCTCTCTCTGCGGATGTACCCCGAGTCGTGAATGATCGCCAGACTGCCAATCAGTTCATCTCCCCGATGCAGGGGCAACGCATAAATATGGATCGAAGCGCTTCCCATCCGCAGAAAAGCGTTTGTGTCATGATTCTGCTGCAGGGCTTGCAGTACGATCGCTGGCGCATTCGCCATCAGCGGTTGAAGGTTCGTGGTAACGGCAATGGGATGGCCTTGCGTATCGTAAACTGCGAGTCCCGCCAGATGTTCTCGGTTAGCGAATTGCTGGACCGTGCGCTGCAAGGCGTGTGGCGCGTCCCGGTCCAGATCGCGTTCGACATTCCTTGCAAGACTCTCGCCCAATACCTCGGCGCGCCGCTGCAGTTCTTTCTGCATGCTGCGATTCAGCATCAGAACCTGATAGTAAGAGGAGCAGAGCGATACCAGCGTGACACCGATTATCAGTGACACGATCAGTCGAGCGCTTAGCAATCGCATTGACAGGTCCTCCGTAGCCCGCAATTCCGCAGGCGGTCGCTCAATAAATGTCCGGAGCAACACACTGCTCTGCGATTCCGAGTACCGACCAGAACAAGGGCCTTCAGACGTTCCGCGTCGCGGTCCTGAACATCACGACAGGAGACGAGAGCATTAGACGAGGGCTATTCCCATGGCCGTCGACTCGAAAGGACGCAAACTTCCGCGTCCGTCGCTTCGTCAACCAAACAACTACTACCTTCTGAGACCGGAACCCTAAAAAGATTGCACAAGGCGTGCCAAACCTAAGCGCTTGATTTTCATAGGCTTGGCCCGCAATCGGTGGACGAAGGACGATGTAATTCCTTCCCTATGAGAGTACAGGACGAGTATGGAATGCTGAGTTCAACTCCACGCTAAGGTAGTCACGGACTCCGGCGCCAAGGCAATTTCGGCGGTCTGGTCTCCTTGTTTCAGGGTTACCGTTCTCGCGGGTCCCAGGTTCGTCACAACCAGAACTTTTCGCCCGTCGGGATTCTCGAAGGCAACCTGCTCCACGCCCGCCATCTGGCAAGTGGATTCGAACCTTCTGGCCCCGCGCCGGACATTGCGGGAGAAATGCGCGAAAGCCCAGTACTGACCGCTTCGGATTATCTCCTTCGTCTGAGAATGGACTGTGACCATCCCGCCGCACGGAAAAGGCCCGATGTTGGGCCGACCCTTCTCATCGAGCGCCAGATTCCAACCGCTAAGCGCCTGGCACCAGTGGCGAATGGCTTGCGCGAACGTCTTGCCCCACTTCGCCCAGTCGGTCGCATAGTCGGGAGAGGTGTAGTCGGGACCACCTTCCGTCCAATACAGTTGCGCATCGGGATGGGCATCGTGCACTTTGTCCAACATTTTCGGCGTGCCGGCGTATCCATGAAAAGCGACCGCATTGCAGTATTTGCGAAGACCCTCGTCGTCGAGTTCGCAGATCGCGCGGCCCCACAAATTGTAGTTATGGTCGAGAATCCAGATCTTTGTGGAGAGGCCATTCTGGCGAAGCATCGGGCCCAGATAGTGCTTCACGAATCCAATTTCGTACTCCTGGGGAAACAGGCATGCCGGCATTCTGCCGTCCTGATCGGTATCGACTTCGTTTTGCACCGTGACCGCCTGCACGGGCACGCCCGCCGCGGCATAGGCCTGCACGAACTTCACAAAGTACCGCGCATAAGGACCAAAGTAGCGCTGCCGGATCGAACCGCCCAGCATCGATCCCCCCACTTTCATCCATCCGGGCGGGCTCCACGGCGACGCGAACAGAAACAGGTCTGGGTTCGCCTTCCGCGCCAGCCGCAACACCGGCAGAACATAGGACTCGTCGTGCGCGATGGAAAAGCGCTTCATCTCGGGATCGGGCTCCCCTTCGTCATAGCTGAAAACTTCTGTCGAATAGTCGCTGGACCCGATGCAGGTGCGGCAAACATTGAGTCCCATTTCCGACGGATGAAAGAGTTCGTGAAACAACTCGTCGCGCGCCGGTACCGGCAGCTGATTGAACATGTAGCAGGCGGCGTCGGTGAAAGCAGCGCCGAACCCAAGCATCTCCTGATACTTCTTGCTGGGGTCCAGCACAATCGCATTCTCCGCGGTCTTGCCGCCGGTTCGCCAGGTCAAACTCTCCGCCGAAGCGTAGCGCAGCTTGCCGCTGGTCACGCGAACCGTGATGTCTCCGGCCGGCGGTGCCGGTGCGGAAGCTGTGAAGGCGGACGCCAAGTCGGCCGACGCGGTCGCCGTCAATCCTACGGCGGATAATTTCAAGAAGGTTCGTCTGCTCTGTTCACTCGACACGGCGTTCTCCTGGCACGAATCGCTTCGTTGTGAGTATAGTGCGTGAAGTGCGTGAGTATAGTTCGAACGCTCGACAATTTCATGGGAGCCTCGATGAGATCCAGATGGCAGCGCCTGGCTTTGGTCGGAACAATGCTGTTGGTTGGCGCATTTGTTATGGCCGTATGTGCGACTGCGCAGGAAACGTCGCCTATCACTCCGCCCTGGAAACTGGTGTGGAGCGACGAGTTCAACGGCCCCAACGGCTCCGCGGCCGACTCGTCCAAATGGGTCTCCGAAACTGGAGGAGGAGGCTGGGGCAACGACGAACTTGAGTACTACACCAACCGTCTCGAAAACGCCTCACAGCAGGATGGCAACCTGGTCATTAAAGTCCTGCAGGAAAAATACACCGGCGCGGACGGCGTCACGAGAAACTACAGTTCTGCACGCTTGAAAACCCAAGGCAAATTTTCGCAGGCCTACGGACGCTTCGAAGCGCGCATCAAGATTCCTCGCGGACAAGGAATCTGGCCCGCCTTCTGGATGCTGGGCGACGACATCGAGAAGCCCGGCTGGCCCGCCTGCGGCGAAATCGACATTATGGAGAATATCGGTAAAGAGCGCGCGTTGGTTCACGGCACCATCCACGGCCCGGGATATTCCGGCGCCAACGGCATCGGCGCCCCCTACGCACTTCCCCGCGATCATCCCGTTGCCGACGACTTTCACGTCTTCGCCGTCGAGTGGGAACCAAACACGATTCGTTTTTACGTCGACGAGCATCTTTACGCTACCCGCACTCCCGCCGACCTGCCCCAGGGAACGAAGTGGGTTTACGACCATCCGTTCTTCCTCCTGCTCAATGTTGCGGTCGGCGGTGGATGGCCGGGAAATCCGGACGCGTCCACAATTTTCCCGCAAACCATGCTCGTGGACTATGTGCGAGTCTATAAGCGCGGAAGTTCGCCCGTTCAACTCCAGCCACGAAGCCGCGGAATGTGAAAGCCCGGCACGGAAGTGCCGGGTGGGTTCGGACAATGCACGCGAGTCCCAAAAGAGCCTGCGTTGTAGCTCGATTGTGTTTCAAAGAACAGAAGATGCGGTGCAATCCTAGCCGCGAAGCGGCGAAAGAATGCAGCCCACGGCGCAAGCCGTGGGTCGCACATGAGCAAGCCCCGGAGGGGCGGAAGACAGGCCACGACACAAACTCCGAAGAGACAGTACATCTTCTCACGCGTCTCGGACCGCATCAGTCCCTTTCGAACGCAGTTGACTCACGCATCATCCCTTCAGATAAAATCTGGGACTATTATGCGCAACGAAAGGGAGAACGCATGAGCAAGGTACGAGTCCTCGCAGGCACACGCAAGGGCGCATTCATTCTGACTGCAGACGGCAAACGCCAAAACTGGGAGGTCAGCGGTCCGCACTTTGCTGGCTGGGAACTGTATCACCTCAAGGGATCGCCCGCCGATCCGAATCGCATCTACGCCTCGCAGACCAGTGGCTGGTTCGGACAGATTATTCAACGCTCCGACGACGGCGGAAAAACCTGGCACCAGCCCGGAACCCCTCCCGGACAAGCGGCCGCTGCGGGCGGCGGCCCGCCCAAGGCCGTGAGCAACAAATTCGTCTACGACGCGTCCGCCGAAACCGGCAAACCTCTGACCACTCATCAGTGGTACGACGGCACGCAGCATCCCTGGGAATTCAAGCGCGTCTGGCATCTCGAACCGTCGCTCACCGATCCCAACACCGTCTATGCCGGAGTCGAAGACGCCGCTCTTTTTCGTTCCACCGATGGCGGCGAGAACTGGCACGAACTCCCCGGCCTGCGCGGCCACGGCACCGGCCCCAAGTGGCAGCCCGGCGCCGGAGGCATGTGCCTGCACACCGTCATTCTCGATCCCAGCAATCCGGACCGCATCTACATCGCGATCTCTGCCGCAGGCGCGTTCCGCACCGATGATGGCGGCAAGAGTTGGAAGCCGATCAACAAGGGCCTGTATTCGAAATACATTCCGAACCCGACGGCGGAAATCGGCCACTGCGTGCACCACATCGCCATGAACCCGACTCGTCCCGGAGTGCTGTTCATGCAGAAGCACTGGCACGTCATGCGCAGCGACGATGCCGGCGACCAGTGGACCAATATCAGCGGCAACCTGCCGACTGATTTCGGGTTCGTCATCGACATTCACTCGCACGAACCAGAAACGATTTACGTGATTCCGATCAAGAGCGATAGCGAGCACTACGTGCACGAAGGCAAGCTACGCGTCTATCGCAGCCGCACCGGAGGGAATGAGTGGGAAGCGCTGACCAAGGGCTTGCCGCAAGAAAACTGTTACGTCAACGTGCTGCGCGACGCCATGGCCGTGGACTCGCTCGACAAGTGCGGCATCTATTTCGGCACGAGCGGTGGGCAGGTCTATTGCTCACCCGATGCTGGGGATAGCTGGAATCCCATCGTCCGCGACCTCCCGGCCGTGCTTTCAGTGGAAGTACAAACGCTCGCGTAGCAAACGCCAGGGTGCCTCACCCTTCTCGCGTCTTTTCGCGAGAGGGCCTGCCCTGAGCCTGTCGAAGGGGTGGGGTCTTTGACTTCGCGGTTTTCCGGCTGTTAGCGTCGCATGCGGTTTCCTCCAGGAGAAAAAATGAAAAGAGCATTGGTTGCAGTTGCATTGTTGTTGTCGTTGGTAAATGCAGCAACGACGCAGGAGAAGCAGCAGGCAGCCAAGTCTGGGACTGTGCCTGCGCAAGTCGAGGCGCGAGTACAGAAGCTCTGGGAGGCTTTCAAAAATAAAGACAAAGCCACTCTTTCGGCGATGCTGGATGGCGGGTTCCGCCAGTTCGAGGAGGGCCTGAGCGCTTTCGGTGACAAGAAAACGGAAGTCAACGCCGTGGATGACTTCGAACTCCTCAGCTACACGCTCAGTGATTTGACCGTAAAATCGATCGGACCGAATGCAGCGTTGGTCACTTACATCGCGCAGTATGAGGGCAAATCCGGCGGCGAAATCTCAAAGGGACATAGCGTCTTCGGAGAGGTCTGGATTCGCGACGGGAATGAATGGAAAGATCTCTATATGCAAGAGACTTATGTGAAATGAAGGGGCTCTGGAGATGGCAGTAACGATCCGAGTCGAGCTTCCGCAACATCTTCGTACGCTGGCGCACGTCGGCCGCGAGGTCCAACTCGAAGTCGAAGGACCGGTCACCCAACGCTCTGTCCTCGACGCGCTCGAGGCCCGCTATCCCATGCTGCGCGGCACCATCCGCGAGCACGGCACGCAACAGCGGCGTGCGTTCTTGCGCTTTTTTGCCTGCGAGGAAGACCTCTCCCATGAGCAGCCGGACTCCCCGCTGCCCGACGCAGTTGCATCGGGGAAAGAACCTTTCCTGATTATCGGGGCCATTGCCGGCGGCTAACAGACAAACATGTTGGGCAGAGGCGCCCGGGGATCGAAGCCAGTAGTCTGCGTGATAAGATTCTGCCGTGTCCATCACCGATACTAGTCGCGCGGCGCGCGAGGTCCAGCTCCAGGTTCAACGGGCAATGTCAGGCGAACAGCGCCTTCTCCTCGCCTTCGAGATGAGCCTATTCGCCCGGGACTTGGCCGGGGAGCGGCTTCGATGCGAGCATCCGGAGTGGGAGGAATCGCGCGTTGCTCGAGAGTTGCTGAGAATCGCCTTCCTGCCGGCTCCCCTCCCAGCACGTCTGCGATGAGCGTCCCGGAAGTATTCCAAAGAATCACAGCGGCGCTCCATCAGGCCGGCATAGCCTATATGCTGACCGGATCGTTTGCCAGCGCACACTACGGCGCCCCACGGTCAACCCAGGACATCGACCTGGTAATCGAAGCAACCGCGGAGCAGTTGCGAACCTTCGTTCAAAGTCTGCCGAGCAATCAATACTACGCAGACTTAGATGCGGCCCTCGAATCTCACCGGCGGGAGTCCTTGTTCAACGTAATTGACCTGACCACCGGTTGGAAGATTGACCTGATCTTCCGCAAGTCCCGCCGCTTCAGTCAGGAGGAGTTCGGCCGTCGTCGACTGGTCCACCTGCAGGGGCTTCCTCTTTTTGTAGCAAGTGCGGAGGACGTGATCCTGGCGAAACTCGAATGGGCAAGACTTTCGAAATCGGAACGGCAGATTGAGGATGTGGCAGCCATATTGAACCTACGATGGGAAGCATTGGAGAGGGCCTACTTGGAACGATGGATTTCCGAGTTAGGGTTGAAGGAGCAATGGAGAGTTGCCCGGCGCGTAGCTGGCCTGTCTGAGGATAGTGGCTAAGTCAAGTCCACGTTTGTGGGTATTCCACGTCCTCGAAAATAGACCTTTCTCCACAGCTTAGTCCGCTGAAGGCGGCATCGCGAAAAGTGCGCTCCGAAGATTCAACGACTTAGGAGCGCTCGACTTTGCCTTTTTGCACAGCATTCTTGCAGGAACATCGGTGCCTTCCCGCGCGGAGAGCGCCTTGCGTCTTTCCAAAGCAACCGTGCATGATGGAGGAGCGATGAATGACGGCCGCACGAGGATCAGTCCGCCCCTGCGTTCGCTTCACAGCATCACTTGTTAAGGCACATGATCCATTCCTCGTCGCGACCCGCACTCCTGGCTCTCTTCGCAGCTGTCATCCTCGTCCCATTGGCGCGCGCCCAGGACAACTACGAAATCCAAGTCTACGGCTCGGAAACCGTGGCGCCGCGTTCCACGATGGTTGAGATCCACTCCAATTTCACGGTGGATGGCAGCAAGACTGTGCAAGACGGCATGCTACCCACAAACCACGCGGAGCACGAAACTCTGGAGCTCACGCAGGCAATCAACGACTGGGCTGAGGTTGGCTTCTACGTTTTTACCAGCATTCAGCCGGGCGATGGATGGCAATGGGTGGGCGACCACATCCGCCCTCGGGTGCGCGCTCCTGAGAAGTGGCAGTGGCCGGTGGGCGTGAGCCTGTCGCTCGAGTTCGGGTACCAGCGCCCCGAATTCTCACCCGACACATGGACGTTGGAGATTCGTCCTATCATCGACAGGAAAATCGGACCCTGGTATCTCTCCTTCAATCCGGCACTCGACCGTTCGTTTCACGGCCCGAGCGTAAATCAGGGCGTCACATTTTCGCCCAACGTAAAAGTCAGCTACGACTTCACCAAGAAGATTGCGGGCGGCCTGGAATACTACGCGTCCTATGGGTCCCTGGCCGGCTTTGACCCGCTTAGAGATCAGCAGCAGCAGTTCTTTCCGGCAATCGATGTAGACTTCGCCCCGGAGTGGGAGTTCAACTTCGGAGTCGGCATCGGGACCACCCGTTCCACCGACCACCTTATCGTCAAGTGCATCGTGGGCCGGAGATTCTCGTGGCCTCACGGAAAAACTGCGAAGCTGAAGCTGGCACAACCTTGAACCGGAAGACCTGAGGTTGGTCACTGTCTCGCACTCTACCCCGCGGGCTCCGTGACCAGCGCTAGTGGAGGTGGCGGCGGATAGAGCACCAGGCTTAACGATCGATACCGCGCTGCGAAAAAATAAATCGCATATGCGGGAAAGAACACAATGGCCGGGACCGCGATCAGTGCTACCAGGTAGAGAAACACCGCCAGCAACATGCATCCCACCACCACTGCCAACGTGATGGTAAACACATTCCACGTCAGACCGGCGGTCTTTCCCGTCAGCACGGCAATAATCCCCAAGCCCGCGGCGGGAATTGCCACGATCAAACCAAGGATCAGCGACGCGATGCCGATGACGATCCCCGCGCCAATCGCCATCACGATTTTCATGCCAACGTAAACGGCGTAGCCACCTTGTTCCGCCTGAATCATAGGCCACAACCGGCGCCAGCCCTCAACCGCGCCGATGTCTTCCAGCGCCATCTGCGGCACCACAAAATCTTTGGTGAACACGTGAACCACCGCCACGGTTAGAAAGAAAACGAACATTAGGAAGAAGACAACGATTCCGCTCAGCACCAACGCCAGTACATGTTCGCGAGGCGGGTTAAACCACCCCATCCCGAAAGCGAAACCGGCGGGAATTCCCAGCAGTATCGCTATTCCCGCAAGAGTGACCAGCATGAAACCCAACTGCCACAGAAAATACTTCCAGCCTGCACTCTGCCTGCGGCTCCATCCTTGCCGAATGCGACATTCTTTGGTCAGCACGCTGTCGAACAGGATGAACCGCATCACGCTGTTGATGTACATCATCACAATCAGGAAGACGACACCCGTCACCACGAGCGTGGCGATGAGTCCGCCCAGAATTGCCGGATCGATTTTCGGAAACCCTTGTTCCATGAAGTGGCGCGAAGTTCCGGTCGAGTGCGGAAAGCTCGTAGGAAAGTTGAAACTTCCGCCCGAGCCCATCTCCCCGGCCAGCAAACCGACGACCGCCAGTCGAGTCCATTGCCCGAAGCGAAACGGTTGCAAGAGTTGCCGTTTGGTGTGCTGGAAGGCGAGCGTGATCGTATCTACGGCAGAGATCGGCAAGATTCACCTCGGCAAAATGCTTCAGGAGCAAGGTACTGCGAAGCAGGAAGCGGAGCAAATCAAATCTCCAGGGCTCACGCGGAAGATGGAGGATAGCAACGCAATGTAATTCCCTATGTAATTCCCTTGCCTCGCTTCGCTTGACCAGACAGCGGGGAGCCCGCCCGGAGCGAAGTCGAAGGGCGGCTGTCGCTACGTAATCTGTTACTCGTAACGCAGAGCTTCGACGGGATCGAGCTTCGATGCCCGCATCGCCGGGACCAGGCCGCTGATCACACCCACCACGAGCAAGACCGCAGTGGAAAGGATCACGGTCATCATCGAGATGCGCAGATGAATGTCGCCCTGACCGGAATCGTCTTCAAACAAGGGTCCCATCATAGGCAGCGTCCCGACCGCCCAGGCAATGAAATACGACAACACCACACCAATCGCGCCGCCAATCAGCATGATGAGAAGCGTCTCGGCCAGGAATTGCAACTTGATGTGGCGCTTGCGCGCTCCCAGCGCGCGGCGCAGGCCGATCTCGCGAATGCGCTCGTCCACCGACACGAGCATGATATTCATTACGCCCACGCCGCCGATCCCGAGAGTCAAGGTTCCGATGAAGGTCAGAAGCACTTGCAACCCAATCGTCAGGGCATCGATGACCGGACGAAATTCATCCCGGCCAAACATCTGGAATGCTTTGGGATCGGTGGGTGAAAAATTCTGGCGCGCGGCAACAGCGGCCAGCACCTGCGCCATTGCCTTCTTTTCGAACTGCGGGGCGATGGGCTCAAACACCATCACCGCGGCGTAGCGCGTGTTCCACAAATCGCCCGCCGCCGAATACGGAATCCACGACGATTCGTCGTCGCTCGAGAAGTAGTTGCTGAGCTGAATCTTCCGCGCCATGATGCCAATCACGGTGAAGCGTACGCCGGAGACTTGCACCGTCTCGCCCACTGCCGGGCGTCCACTGAACAATTCCTCCTTGAGCCGGCCTCCCAGGAAGATCACGCGCCGCCGTTCCAGTTCGTCCTCGGCGCTAATCCAGCGGCCTTCCGACGGGACTTCGTTCCGCATCTCGCCATATTCCGGACAGACTCCACGCACCGGCGCTGTGCCAACCATGCGGTCGCCGTAAGCAATGCCCGGACGCCGGACCGTCTCGAGGCACACATGTTTTACCAGCGGAGCCGTTGCCTTCACCATGTCCAGATCGGCCTGCTCGAGGACTACCTTCTTTCCGGCGCGCTGGCCGCCCGGCTGCTCGCTGGTCTGCTGTGGCCAGCAGATGACCACGCTCTTGCCGAACGCGTCAAAGCCATGGACCAGAACACTGCGGAAGCTGCTTCCGTAGGCGATCAATAGAGTCACGGTCGCGATGCCCCAGACAATCCCCAGCATGGTGAGGAAGCTGCGAGTCACGTTGCGCTTCAGCGCGATCCAGGCTTCGAAAATGATTTCAATCAACATTTCTTAGAATGAACCTCAAAGGACACGAAGTACCCCGAAGTCGCGAACATCAAGGTTTTCCTTCGTGAACCTTCGTGTCCTTAGTGGTTGAAGCTTCTTATCCTCCAGCCTCATAGCGCAGCGCCTCAATCGGATCAATCGACGCCGCTTTTCGCGCGGGATACAGCGCCGCTCCGACTGCGATCGCTCCCAGCAGCGCAGCGGCAATCAAACCCGAACTCCAGCTCGGGATCAGTCCGGCAAAAAAGTCGGGCATCGGCAACATGTTCACCAGCGCACAGAATCCAAACGCCACGCCCAGTCCGATTCCTCCGCTCAGCAAAGCGATGATCAGCGCCTCGATAAAGAATTGCCGCAGGATCGTACTCGCCGGAGCGCCAATCGCCTTGCGCACGCCAATTTCGCGGGTCCGCTCCCGCACTGCGACCAGCATTACGTTCATTACACCGATGCCGCCCAGAACCAGCGTCACGATTCCGACCGCTCCCAGGAAGAATTTCATGCCATCAGTCATAGTTTTGAAGGCTTGCGCCTCCTGCACCGTATCCCAGATCGGACACGCTTCCTTGTCGTTGGGATCGTAGCGATGCATGCGAGCCAGCGCCACGCGCACTTCGCGCTTGCAGGCCTCGTGTTGATCGACCGATTTCGGCGTCACCAGCAGTTGATCGAAGGTCTCATCGGTCCCCGGAGGTTTGTCGGGAAAGTCGCGACGCATTGCCGCAAAGGGCACGAAAACTTTATTCACATCCCAGCCGTCATAGCTGGAATCCTGCTTCTTTTTCGCCATCACGCCAATGACGGTGTAAGGAAAGTCATTCAAATAAATCGAATCGCCCACCGGATTGCGCCCGGGAAACAATTGCTTGGCCGCGTCGGATCCGAGAAATGCCACACGCCTCGCCTCGCGCATGTCATCCCAGTCGTAGAAACGTCCCGCGCCAACGTCGAGGCTGCGAATGTATCCAAATTGCGGATACGATCCGGTCACGGTGAAAGCTGCATTGTTGAAGTTGGAATGCGTGCGGACGGTGTCCTGCTCAAGTTCTGGAATCGCATACTCGCAGTCTGGTGAATCGGATTGCACCACCGCGACATCCGGATCTTCCCAGTGTACGACCCGTCCTGCATGCGTGCCGCCCGCCTGCAGGCTGGTACGGCCGTGAAAGACAATCATCACGTCTTTGCCGAGGTTTCGCGCCTGATCCTCCTGGCCCTTGCGCAAGCCCTCGCCGGCCGCCACCATGAGGACAATCGAGACGATGCCCCAGGCAATGCCGAACATCGTAAGAAAGGCACGAAGCTTGTGCGACCAGAGGGTTCGCAGAACGTCGAAAATGAGATCCCGTACCGTCATTACACTTGTTGGACGCGGCCGAGAAGAGAAGGTAATCCCCGCCTGGCTTAGGGTTAGATACGCATCCGCCAGGGATTTTGTTTCAGGAAAAAAGCGGATCAGGAAGGGAATCCCTTTCGTTCGCGGCTGCCTTCGAAAGGTTCAGTTCCGAGTGAGCCTCGACTCGTCATTTTTCCCGAAGGACATCCTTCTCCATCGTAAATGGCGGGGTACCAAATAGATCGTGCGGTCCCTCATTGGTCCGCCGGAATCCGATCTTTCATAAAGCTGGATCGCGGTGTTCAGGAACGGCGTGGTGCTGAGAAATACGCGGCGACAACCTTGGTCCGAAGCCCACTGCTCGACTTGCTGAAGTAATCGAGCGCCGACTCCCAATCCCCTCGCGCTCGGCAGAACGGCCATTCCCCGCATGTAGAGAGATCGTCCCTTCACTACTGCGGCTACAGTCCCCAACGCTTTGCTGCCGCGCAATGCCAGCCAGACCGGGCCTTCGCGCTTGCGGGCCAGGATCTGATCCGCATTCGGTGTCGTCGCCGCAAAGCCTTCCCGAGTGTAGAGAGCTTCGTACGTCACGAAGGATTCGTGGAGCACCCTCGCGATGGCAGGTGCATCCTGCGGCTCCGCTAGACGAATCTGAATCTCCGGTGACGCCACTCTTCTGCGTCCTCAGCAGCCGGTTGACCTTCTGCGCTTCACGCCTTCACGGCAGCCGTGCCGACCCTGTCCATCCACGCGTCGAACTCTTTGAGCGCCAACTCACATTGTGCGCGATGCCGCTCCTTGCGATCGCGAATCTTTTTCTCCAGCGGAGGAAGGAGATCAAAAGTGATATTTGCCGGCTGAAAGTTCTTCGCGTCCGCATGCGCGACATAGTGCGTCAGCGATCCGAAGGCGGAAGCGCGCGGGGCCGGGGCCATCTCGGCTCCGGAAGCCAGCGCCGCGGCGTGCATTCCGGCCAACAGCCCGGTGGCGATCGATTCCACGTAGCCCTCCACCCCGCAAATCTGGCCTGCAAACAAAACCCGCGGGTGCGCCTTCATCTGCAACGTCCCGCGCAACAAAGTCGGCGCGTTGAGGTAGGTATTGCGATGGATTTGTCCGTAGCGCAGAAATCGCGCATTTTCCAGCCCCGGAATCAGCCGGAGCACGCGCGCTTGCTCGCCAAACTTCAAATGATTCTGGAAACCGACCAGATTGTAGGAATCCGCCCGCAGGTTTTCCTGCCGCAACTGCACCACCGCGTACGGCATCTTGCCCGTGCGCGGATCGAGTAAGCCCACCGGCTTCATCGGACCGAAGCGAAGCGTATCGCGCCCGCGGCGCGCAATCTCCTCAATCGGCAGGCAACTTTCGAAGTAATTCAGTTTTTCCCAATCGCGCTCTTCGACCGATTGTGCCGCCAGTAGCGCATCGTAAAAGTGGTCGTATTCCTCGGGCGTCATCGGACAGTTGATGTAATCCGCGGATCCCTTGTCATAGCGCGCCGCCATGTAGACCCGCGACCTGTCGATCGAGTCCGCCTCCACGATCGGGCTGATCGAATCGTAGAAATACAAATGCGGACCGTGTAGAGCGGGCGCCCCCGCCCGCTGTGACCCTGACTCAGTCCGTTCACTCAAACGTGCAATTTCGGAAGCCAGAGCGTCGGACGTCAACGGCCCCGTGGCGATGATCGTCAGGTCTCGCAACTCATCGACCGCGGTCACCTCTTCGCGCCGTACGGCGATGCGAGCCTCCCGCGAGATCGCTTCGGTCACGCGCGTGGCGAAGGTGATGCGGTCTACGGCCAAAGCGTGCCCTGCCGGGACCGCGCATTCCCGGGCGATCTCCAGCAGCAACGAGCCGGCGCGTCGCATCTCTTCTTTCAGCAGCCACGGAGCCGTGTTCTCACTGTCCGACTTCAACGAGTTCGAACACACCAGTTCGGCAAAGTCCTCCGTCTGGTGGGCCGGCGTCGAGCGCAGCGGACGCATTTCGTAGAGTTCCACTTCCAGGCCTCGCCGCGCACACTGCCAGGCAGCTTCAGACCCCGCCAGCCCCGCTCCAATGATTTTGATGATGGCCATTTTCTGTGGTGGCGCCTGTTTCGGCTGCCGACGCGTTTTCCGCGGCTCGTGAATGGTCTCGTTTCTTTCCAGCATCTCGACAAATTCCCGAATCTTGCGAGCTCGCGTCTCCGCTTTCTTCGCCGTCTGAATACGAAACAGCACCGCGAACCGATTCGCACCATCGAGAGACTGAAAGAACTCCCGCGCTCGCGGATTCGCACCCAATGCTGCTTGAAAATCCTCCGAAACCTTGGCACCTCTAGGTGAGTCGTAGGCCGTATCCCATCTTCCGGCTTGCTTGGCCGCCTCGACCGCTTCCAAGCCCGCAACCTTCATCCGTCCGCTCACAATCAGCGCGGCCGCCTTGTCGCGGTTGATCTTCGACCAGATGCTCTTTGCCGATCGTGGAAGGAACCGTTGTAGCCACGCCTGCTCGCTTTCGCCACGCTTCTGCCCGTCGATCCAGCCATAACACAAGGCTAGCTCGAGCGCCTCACCGTAGGTTACCGATTGAAGGGCTGAGCCTTTCTTTGCCAGCCGCAACCACAGGCCCTGTGACTTGCGATGATTCTTCTCGAGCCATCCCGCCCAGTCGGCCTGAGTCGGAAATAAACCGATCGGATCGCCCGCGTCGTCGCGCTTCGCTTTATTCGTTTTCTTGCTTTTCAAGGTGCCTTCTCTTCCAGTCGCCGCAGAGTTTCATCGCTGAGAAGCACGGGCCGCCACTGATCGCGGAAGGTCGCACCCAACTGCTTGTAAAAGTCGCTGGCTTTATTGTTCCAGTCGAGCACCTCCCAGTGTATTCCGTAGCAGTGCTCCTCGACCGCTTACGCGCGACCGCGGCCAGCAGCGCTTCCCGATGCCGCATTTTGCGAAATACTTCCCGCACGGCACGAGTCAATCGCGGTTCGCCGCTCTGCGAAGACTCGCCAGTTTGCGGCTCGCGACGGCCAAGTCACTCGCGATTTCTCTATTATGATAAGTGATTAACTTTCTGCGGTGGAGGATTCGATGGCGCGCATCAGCTTGATCAGCCCGGAAGCGGCAAACGCCGAAGTAAAGGAAATCTACCAGAAGACTCTTCGCGGCAAGCCCGGCAACGCCCAGAAAGCGCTGGCACATCGTCCGGAGATGCTCAAGAACTTCCTGCCTTTTTACGCCAGCGTGGGCCGTTCTCTCGACCGCAAGCTCTATGAACTGATCTACATTCGCGTCTCGCTGATCAATGGATGCCACTACTGCACTCAGCATCACGTTGCCTCGTCGAAGCGGGTGGGGCTGACCGCGGAAGACTGGTTGGCGCTCAAGGCAGGAGATTATTCACGTTACAGCGAAAAAGAGCGCGCCGCGCTGATCTATGTCGACAAACTTACGCGTACGCCACACGACATCACCGACAGCGATTTCGCGCCCTTGAGAAAGCAATTCTCGGAACCCGAAATCGTTGACATTCACCTCCTGACGGGCCTCGCCAACCTCACCAATCGCTTCACCGATCCGCTGGGGCTGGAAGTAGAATTTCAGGAAGAAAAGATCTGAAATAGATTGAGAAATTGTGGAATTGACTAATTGGGGAATTTACGAACGGACGCCTCGTCGTGAGTTTCAAATTACCCAATTACCAAATCGGCTAGAGAATTTCCCGCGCATCGCCCACGCGCCTGGTCACGCGTTCGCGATCGAGATACTCCAGCAGTGGAATTGCATACTTGCGGCTGACTCCGGTCAGTTCTTTGAACTTCGCCACGTCCATCTTGGGGGACTTGTTTTTCTGCGCCGCGACTAGGCGACGCAACTCTTCCAGCGCGCTACAGTGAAATACCAGTTCGTCAGAAATTTTGACTAGCACCTTGTCCCGCAGCAGCAGCGTGACAATCTTCTGCGCGCGAGTCTTATCCACCTTGAGTCCCGCGATCACCTCATGGAGCGCGGGAACTTTCAATCCTGCAGCCCCAAAGGCCTCCTCAATTTTCTTCTTCGAATCCGCCTCCTCGTCCTTCATGACCACGCCGTGGCCGGGGAGTCGCACCAGATCGCCCGCAGCCTCGATATTCTTTTCACGGACAAGCAGTTCGAGGGCAGCAGTGAACACTTCCGACGACGCTCTTACCAGCTCCCGCAGCGCTTCCCTGGTAATCCCGCCGACCAGGGAGTTCTTCTTATGAAATGCCGCAACGGTACTCACGATGAATTGCTGGAGCCCAATAATTGCGGGCGCGTGCACGAGCAGATCACCCATACGCAGTACTCGCCCCTCTTTCAATGCTGGAGCGAGTCGAGCGTCGATGAAGTCCCTGGTCCATCCGGTTTCGGCGATCAGTTGCGACATCGAGATCCCGGCGTCACTACGCCTTGCAATCCGGGCTCTCACGATAGATTCCGGATTGCCGGCGGCCAGGATCTGAAGCAAGTTTTCAGGTTCTGGCAGGCGGGGGATTGGAGCAGGATCGAGCACAACGCCACCGCCGATGGTCACCACGGGCGAAAACTGGCGGATGATAAACCGGTCCCCGGGCAGCAAGAGTACTGGCCCAGGAAGCTTCAGCCGCGCAAACGCCTCCGAACCCAGAGCAAGTTGCTTCGTGCCATGGAGCGCGATCTCTGCCACCGTCTCCATCGCGTTGGAATGGAAGTGGACCCGGCTCCGATGTTTCAGCGGATGCGGCGCGGAGGATAGCAGGTTCAACCGCACATCCACCCGGCGCGTGGCTGAAAAGGTTGCCAGCGGAGCCAGTGTCATGCCGCGCGACAAATCTTCCGTGCTGGCGCCCGCCAGGTTCAGCGCAGTGCGTTGGCCAGCAACCGCCGAGTCGGCAGCATGTCCGTGCACCTGCACGCCGCGCACGCGAACCTTTCGGCCAGAGGGAAAAACCTCCATCTCTTCCTCGCGTCGAATCGTTCCCGCCACGAGCGTTCCGGTCACTACTGTTCCAAATCCCTTCATCGTGAACACGCGATCGATCGGCAGGCGCCCCAAAGCCTGAGAATCCCGCGGCTGCACTTCCGCGCCCGCCGCGATGATCGCCCGCTTCAGATCCTCGAGCCCAGCGCCTGTCAGCGAACTCACCGCAACAATGGGAGACTTCGGCGGCTCCAGGAATGTCCCGCGCAGAAACTCTTCCACTTCCAATCGCACCACATCGAGCGTCTCCGCATCCACTGCGTCCGACTTCGTGAGCACCGTGATACCGCGCTGCACGCCGAGCAATTGCAGAATGTCGAAGTGCTCCCGCGTCTGCGGCTTGATCGACTCGTCGGCCGCAATCACCAGCAGCACCAGATCGATGCCACCAACTCCGGCCAGCATGTTGCGCACAAAGCGCTCGTGGCCCGGAACGTCCACGAAACCGATGTGCAGTGGCTCCCCCTTCGCGCCCGGCAAATCCATGTGGGCAAACCCAAGATCAATAGTGATGCCGCGGCGCTTCTCTTCCTCAAGCCGGTCGGCATCGATCCCGGTCAGCGCCTTCACCAACGCCGTCTTGCCGTGGTCGATGTGCCCGGCGGTGCCTACGATGATCGATTTCATTAGGAGAATCGTAGCAGGAGACGCGGGGCGCAAAAGCACTTTCCCACGGCTCTACCCACCTGCGCCCCGAAATGCGACAATAGAAGCTCTTCCCATGGCCACCTCCTTGACCTCTGCCTTTTCTCCGGAGACTCTCCGGCAGCATGGCCTCACGCCCGATGAGTACGAGAAGATCAAACAACTTCTCGGCCAGCGCGAGCCTACCCTCACCGAACTTGGCATCTTCAGCGTGATGTGGAGCGAGCACTGCTCCTACAAATCGTCGCGCGTGCATCTGAAGCGCCTGCCCACACGCAGCAAACTCGTGCTGCAGGGACCGGGTGAGAATGCCGGCATCATCGACGTAGGCGACGGCTGGGCCTGCGCCTTCAAGATCGAATCTCACAATCATCCGTCGTTCATTGAACCTTTTCAGGGCGCAACCACTGGCGTAGGCGGCATCCTGCGCGACATCTTCACCATGGGTGCAAGGCCGGTCGCGGTGATGGATTCGCTGCGCTTCGGACCCATCACAAATCATGTAGCGACAGCCGCCTCGCCTGCCCCCATACAAACAACTCCGACACAAGCTGAAATCCATAAGAATCATTCCATCCTCGAAGGCGTGGTCAGCGGGGTCGCTTCCTACGGCAACTGTTTCGGCGTGCCGAACCTGGGTGGCGAGACAAAGTTCGAGCCTTGCTACTCCGGAAATCCGCTGGTGAACGCTTTCGCGCTGGGCCTGGTGCGAAAGAACGAAATCTTCTACGCGAAGGCCGCCGGCGAAGGCAATCCCGTGATCTATGTGGGCGCAAAGACCGGGCGCGACGGCATTCACGGCGCGACCATGGCCAGCGAAGAATTTAGCGAAGCTTCGGAAGCGAAGCGGCCGAATGTGCAGGTCGGCGATCCGTTCCTGGAAAAGCTGCTGCTCGAAGCCTGCCTCGAAGCCATGCAGACGGGCGCGATCGTCGGCATTCAGGATATGGGCGCCGCGGGGCTGACGTGTTCGACCTGCGAGATGGGCGGGCGCGGCGGCGTGGGCATCGAAATCGAACTCGACCGCGTGCCGCAGCGTGAAACTGGCATGACGCCCTACGAGATCATGCTCAGCGAATCGCAGGAGCGCATGCTGCTGGTGGCGCAGAAAGGACGCGAGCACGAGGTCTTCCGAGTCTTCGAAAAATGGGGACTCGACGCGGTTGAGGTGGGCAAGGTTACGACCGGCAACAAGCTGCGCGTTCTGGAGCACGGCAAAGTTGTGGCGGAGATTCCGAATCCGGCGCTGACAGACGAGGCTCCGCTATACAAACGTCCGCTGACGCGATGGGAACCGCCGGTACCGCGCGAGATGCCGGAGCATATCAAACTCGGCGGAACTGAGGACTTCACTGCAAATCTGAAAGAGTTACTGGCCAGTCCGAACATCTGCGGCAAGCGTTGGGTGTGGCAACAATATGACCACATGGTGCAGACCAACACGGTCGAAGCACCGGGAGCTGGCGACGCAGGGGTAATTCGCATTAAGGGCTCGCCGCGCGGACTTGCAATGGCGTTGGACGGCAACGGGCGCTGGTGCTATCTCGATCCGCGGCTGGGCGCGATGCATGCGGTCGCCGAGGCGGCACGCAAAGTGGCGTGCTCGGGAGCGACTCCGGTGGGCGCGACGAATTGCTTGAACTTCGGCAATCCCGAAAAGCCGCACATCATGTGGCAGTTCTCGCAAACGATCGATGGGATCACGAAGGCTTGCGAAGAATTGGAAATTCCCATCACCGGCGGCAATGTCAGCTTCTACAACGAGACACTGGGCGAAGGTATTTATCCCACGCCAGTGCTTGGGGTCGTCGGAATTCTCGAGGACGTGCACAAGGCTGCGAAAATGCATTTCGCCGCTCCCGGACGCACGATCGTGCTATTGCGCGCTGGGGAGACCGGCGATATCACCGATGCAGAGAGTGAGTTTGGGTCGTCGGAATACGCGAAGGAAGTCCTGGGCACGCTGTGGGGATATCCGCCGGAGCTTGACCTGGAGAAGGAAGCTGGGCTGCAGAAGGCTGTCATCGAATTGATCCAGCATGGCTTGGTCGACTCGACGCATGACTGCGCAGATGGCGGCATGGCGATCGCGTTAGCGGAGAAAACATTGGCCAAGGCCGTTGGCGCGCGGGTGAACCTAGCATCTGGTGGGCTTTTTGCGGAATTCGCACTGTTTGGAGAAGATGCCAGCCGGATCGTGATCTCTTGCGACCCGGAGAAGGTAGCGCGAATCAAAGAAGTAGCGGGGAATCACGGCGCGGTTGCCGAGGTCATCGGAGAAACGATTCCGGGACGGTTGGAAATCTCACTCGATGGCAAAGTTGTCATTTCGGCGGAGGTTTCGGATTTGAGCGCGGCTTACGAAGACGCTTTAGAGTTGGCGTTGCGGACGGATCCGGAGTTGGTGGCGACGGATTGATTCAAGTCAAAGGCTTGAACCACAGAGGGCACTGAGGGACAGAGAGGCTGCCGACCCTTGTTCGGCTGGACAGCCGAGGGCAGCTGTCCCCCACATGGTTTGAGGTGGGGTTAAGCTAAGAGCAAGAGCTAAAAGCCAGGAGCGAAATGCTTTCTTCTGATAAATTCCACGACGAGTGCGGAGTGGTGGCGATCTTTGCCCATCCTGAGGCGGAGAAACTGGCTTACCTGGGGCTGCATGCGCTGCAGCATCGCGGTCAGGAATCGGCGGGGATCGTCTCATCCGACGGCCTGACGTCGCGCGTGCACAAGGCCATGGGCTCGGTGGCGGAGATATTCACCGAAGACGTGCTCTCGAAGATGCGGGGTTCTCTAGCCATCGGCCACACGCGCTACTCCACAGCCGGCGACTCGGCGCTGTTGAATGCGCAACCGATCCTGGTGCAATCGAACAAGGGGTCGATTGCCGTGGCGCACAACGGCAACCTGGTCAACGCATTGCAGGTCCGCGCTCGGCTGGAGAGTCAAGGCTCGATTTTTCAGACGAACAGCGATACCGAAGTCATTGTTCATCTGATCGCGCTTTCCAAAGAGCACACATTGCCCGAAGCGGTGGCGGATGCGCTACGGCGGGTTGAGGGAGCGTTTTCCCTGGTGATGATGAGTAACGACCGCGTCTTCGCGGTGCGCGACCCGCGGGGCTTCCGGCCGCTGGCCATGGGCCGTATCGCAGCCCTGGAAGGTCAGAAGCATGACACCATCGTCTTTGCCTCGGAGACCTGCGCGTTTGATCTGATCGGCGCCGAGTACATACGCGACGTGAGGCCGGGCGAGCTAATCGTAGTGGGCCCGGAAGGAATCAGTTCGCGGTTTTATTCCACGGCCGCGCCGCAATCGAGCTGCATCTTCGAGCATGTGTACTTCTCTCGTCCCGACAGCATCGTCTTCGGCCGCGCGGTGCAGACCAGCCGCGAGGAACTCGGCCGCCAACTGGCGCGGGAGGCCGGCGTGGAGGCTGATCTTGTGGTTCCCGTCCCGGACTCGGGAGTGACGGCCGCGGTAGGCTACGCTGCCGAGAGCGGGCTTCCGTTTCGCTTCGCGTTGATCCGCAACCACTATGTCGGACGAACCTTCATCGAGCCCAGCCAGAGCGTGCGGGATTTTGGCGTGAAGTTGAAACTGAATCCGGTGCGCTCGCTGCTGCAAGGCAAGCGCGTGGTGCTGATCGATGACTCGATCGTGCGCGGCACCACCAGCCGGAAGATTGTGCGCATGATCCGCAGCGCAGGAGCAAAGGAAGTGCACATGCGCATCTCGTGCCCACCCACGATTTCGCCTTGTTATTACGGCGTGGACACGCCTTCGAAGAAACAGCTCATCGCCGCCAACAAGTCGGTGGACGAGATTCGGGACTACATTGGCGCAGATTCGCTGGCTTATCTCTCACTGCAGGGTCTCAAGAAGGCTTGCGGAGAAGGGGAGAAAATCGCGTACTGCTCGGCTTGTTACACGGGGAATTATCCCACCGATATTATTGATGTCGAGGAAATCCAGCCGGCGGCGGTGCGACGCTAGGCGTCGGCCTCGGACCAAGCAATCGAGAAACAAAAACTTGGAACAAGAACAATTGGGGAGGCCTACTGGTCGCCCCGAATTCTTGATGGAAAGACAGTTCACAGTGAGCGATCGCGGACGGGTTGCCCTGCGCGATTAGGCCCGCGGCTTCCGCGCCTGCACAACACGTGGGATGTACTGCAGATCGGGAATGATGCGAACGTCGTCCCAGAAATCGAGGAGTTGCTCGACCTTCCCAGCAATCGTTCCGCTGATTTCCAGGATGATCCATCCCCCGGGACGCAGAGCTGCGTGGGCTTGGGGGAGCAGACGTGCAATGACCTCGACTCCGGTAGGTCCGCCAAACACGGCGTCGCGCGGCTCATATTTCCGAACTTCCAGTTGAACCTGATCTTCTTCCGATTCGCCTACATACGGCGGATTGGAGAAGATGAAGTCAAAATCGGTGAGATTGAGCCCTTCGAGCAGGTCTGCTTGATGAAAGTGAATTCGCTTCTCAAACTGATGGCGAGCCGCATTAGCGCGTGCAATTTCGAGCGCGACAGCCGATATATCGGTGGCGTGGATTTCGGCGTCAGGGAATTCTTTGGCTAAGGCCAGGGCAATGCAGCCCGAGCCGGTGCCAACGTCCAGAATGCGCAGAGGGTTTGTGTGGGGCGGGCACTCTTGCCCGCCAGCCCTTATCTGAACGGCGAGAGTCAGCACAGCTTCGATTACGTGCTCAGTCTCCGGGCGTGGGATGAGAACCGCGGGAGTAACGACGAGGTCCATGCCCCAGAATTCCTGATGTCCCGTGATGTATTGCGCGGGGACGCCACAGGCGCGCTCGGCGAGAGCAACATCATAGCGGGTCTGCTCTTCGGCGGTAAGTTCGCGCTCGGGATGCGCGAATAGATAGGCGCGGTCGCAGCCGAGCGTGAACATCAGTAGCAGTTCAGCGTTCAGGCGCGGGGAGGGAACTTGGTCTGCTGTGAGCCGCGCAATGGCAGAGCCGAGAGATGCTTTTAGCTGCACGGGCAATTTAACCACAGAGAGCGTCAGAGATGCGGGTTGCTGGCACTATTTCAGACCCGTGCCCGCTTGCCGCTTCCACTCGTAAGCGAGATAGATCATCTGGCCGATGTGGTGCTGCATGTGGGCGGCGCATTGCACAACCATATCGAGGCGATTCTGGGCCGTCGCGCCGACGCCAGAATACTCTCTCGACCAATCGTCAGGCCACTGAGACCGGATGGTTTGCCGCACCATGACGACGGCTTCATCGAAGCGTTTCAGCGCTTCTTCTTTGGACGGAGGATTGGTGTCATTGAATTCGCGAGGCCGGTCGCGGGCGTAGCCGGCCTTCGCGATCTGCGCACCGATGTAGTAGTTCAGGTTGCCGGTAAGGTGCAGCACGAGGTGGCCGAAGCTGTTTCCGAAGGGAAACGGCTTTTGCCAGAACTGGTTGTCGGTGAGCGGAGCAGCCAGTTCCCGAACGCGGGCGGCATTCGCGGAATAGCGATCGGCGAGAGCGGACGCGAGAGTCCCGTCAATTCCGGACATATTCTCTCCCACTTCGCGGGCAAGAACGCCCACGTTCTTCCCCTAAACCACGCTGCCGGCTTCCTGCTTCAGCTTTTCGGCTTGATAGTAAGTAGTGAGCGCCTCAATGAGCGGCTGCAATTTTCCATCCATCACGGCTTCGAGTTGGTGGATGGTGAAACCGATGCGGTGGTCGGTGAGGCGATTTTGCGGAAAATTGTAGGTGCGAATTTTTTCGCTGCGATCACCGGAGCCGACCATGGCTTTGCGTTCTTTGGCCAGGGCCTGCTGCTGCTTCTCCATCTCAATTTCGTAGAGGCGGGAGCGCAGCACGCGCATACCCTTTTCGCGGTTCTTGATCTGCGACTTTTCGTCCTGACAGCTGACCACCGTGTTGGTCGGAATGTGCGTGATGCGGACGGCCGAGTAAGTGGTGTTGACGGATTGGCCGCCGGGGCCAGAGGAGCAGAAGGTATCGATGCGCAAGTCTTTGGCTTCGATTTTGATATCAACATCTTCGGCCTCGGGCAGCACCGCGACCGTGACCGCCGAAGTGTGGACGCGTCCCTGCTGCTCCGTCGCGGGCACACGCTGCACGCGGTGGACGCCGCTTTCGTACTTCAACTGGGAAAAGACGCGGTTGCCTTCAATGATGGCAATGACTTCTTTCAAGCCGCCGGCGGACGATTCCGAAGACGAAAGTACTTCGACCTTCCAGCGTTGCGTTTCCGCATATCGGGTGTACATGCGGAAGATTTCGGCGGCGAAGAGCGTGGCCTCGTCTCCTCCAGTGCCGGCGCGAATTTCCAGAATGATGTTCTTTTCGTCGTTCGGATCTTTGGGCAGGAGAAGGACTTTCAGGTCTTCCTCGACCGTCTTGACCCGGCCTTCCAGTTGAGTGAGTTCGTCTTGTGCATAGGCGCGCATCTCGGGATCTTTTTCGTCGGCGAGGACGGCCTTGCTCTCCGCGATTCCCTTGGTGAGATCTTTGTATTCACGATACTTCTCGACTACGGGCGCGATTTCAGCGTGGGCTTTGGCAGTCTTCTGGTATTTCGCCGAGTCGCTGACGATCTCCGGCGAAGCGAGAGCATTGGTCAGCTCTTCGTAGCGAGCTTCGATTTGGTCAAGTCTTTCAAACATTAGAATCTTTCGTAGAGACGTAGCTACCAACGTCTCGGCTCACGCCGCAGCCCGTATTGTGGGCGGGCGAGACGTAACAAGTTACGTCTCTACGGCATTGTAGTGTTGTGAGAAGGCAGAGAGAAAGTATTCGCGGCGGGACCGCTAGGCAATCACCAACTCGCCCCCACGCTCTTTTTCTAGCGACATGGCGTGGTCGAGGGCGGCGATGGCACACTGGGCCTGCTCGTCCGACGGAGGCTTGGTGGTGATGCGCTGCAACCAGAGGCCGGGAGCGGTCATCAGCGCGAACAGCGATCCGCGGTGCTTGGCCGCGAAGCGGATGATCTCGTAGGAGACTCCGGCGATGATCGGCAGGAGAGCGATGCGCGAGGCAAAGCGCGCCCAGAACGTGGTGAACGGAATCAGCATGTAGAAGCCAATCGAGATCAGCATCACGGTCATCAGGAAGCTGGTGCCGCAGCGCGGATGATAGGTCGAATATTTCTGCACGGCCACGGTGTTCAGCGGGTCCCCGTTTTCAAAAGCGAAGACCGTTTTGTGCTCGGCGCCGTGGTACTCATAGACGCGTCGAATATCCTTCCAGAGCGATACTCCCCAAATAAAGAACAGGAACAATACGAGGCGGATGGCGCCATCGATCAGGTTGAAAACAATTCGGCCACCCAGCGCGGGATCGATCTTCTTGAGTTCCGTCGCCGCCAGCAGAGGAATGTATTTGTACATGAAGATGAAGAAGGCCAGCGAGATGAGGATGTTAACAGCGGCCAGCCAGTTGCTGATCGTGGCAGCCTTTTCGCGGCTTTCGGATTGCGAGGATTCCCCCTCGCTTCCCTTTGACGGGACAACCGAGAGCCTGCCCTGAGCCTGTCGAAGGGAGGCTGTCTCTACGTGATTCGTTTTCACATCTTCCTGCATCATGTCTTCGATGGCGACGTTAGCCGAAAAGCGCAAGGCGCGGTAGCCGAGATTCATGGCATAACCGAGCGTCATCACGCCGCGCACGACGGGCCAGGCCATCCATTTATGTTTCTCGGAGGGGCGCTCGAGCGGTTCGCTCATGGTGACGACTTCGCCGGAAGGTTTGCGGCAGGCGAT
Source organism: uncultured Acidobacteriaceae bacterium (assembly GCA_963707205.1). Lineage (GTDB taxonomy): Bacteria > Acidobacteriota > Terriglobia > Terriglobales > Acidobacteriaceae > Sulfotelmatobacter. Next base: position 51,245 of record CAVPQE010000028.1, on the reverse strand, counting down.
TGCCCAGGCGTGCGGGGAGCGCATCATCACTCCTTCGAGCACGGCTTGTCCGCCGACCAGGGTCTCTTCCCCACTTTCGATCGCGGGGAGAAGTTGTATGGCGGCGAGGAACCGCAGGTAATTTCTTAGTCTACGCACGAGGGTTTAGATGCTCCTAACAGGGACACGACGCAGGCTTTAGGATAGCACAGGCAGCGAGTCGTTTAGGATTGGGTTGCGGGCACGCTAAGTTCAAGTAAGAGCGGAGCTTAGGGGACGTCGGATACGAGGGCCAGAGGCCCTCGCGACAGCCGACGCTGCGATTGACGGTACGATTGGAGATTCATGCAGCGGTTGGCGACAGCTTGCGAAGCGATTGCGGGGACCACGAAGAAACTGCTGAAGACGGGGATCGTTGCGGACTATCTAAAGTCGCGCACAACGGATGAGGCGGCCGTGTCGGCGATCTTCCTTTCGGGGCGGGCGTTTCCGGCTTGGGAGGAGACAACTCTGCAGGTTGGCGCGCGGGCGCTTTGGAAGATTGTGGCGGAGTTGTCGGGGAATGAGGAAAGCAAACTGACCGCCGCTTATCGTCGGCACGGTGATCTGGGAGCGGCGGCAGGCGAGGTCCTTCCAGAACGCGACGATCAAGGTCTGGGCGTGCTGGAAGTCGAGCGGACGTTTCGCCAGATTGCGGCGGCACGCGGTCCAGCGGCGAAGGCAACTATCGTGCGCGATCTGATTTCGCGCGCCACGCCGCTCGAAGCCAAACACATCATCAAGATCATGACCGGCGATTTGCGGATTGGACTGAAGGAGAGCCTGGTCGAGGATGCGATTGCCCGGGCCTATGGCGCAACCCTGGCGGAAGTGCAACGCGCCAACATGCTGCTGGGCGACATCGGGGAGACGGTGCGGTTAGCGTCCCGGGGCACGCTCGCGCAGGCCGAGATACGGCTGTTTCATCCCCTAGGGTTCATGCTGGCCAGTCCCATCGAGTCCGCGGAGGAGGGACTGAGTTACTTCGCGGAAGCGGCTGTGGAAGACAAGTATGACGGCATCCGCGCGCAGGCGCATGTGTCGGGCGGCGAGGTAAAGTTTTTCTCGCGCACGCGGGACGAAATCACGGACTCGTTTCCGGAGTTGCCGGACGCGCTGGCCGGGCTGCCGCAGGACGCCATTCTGGATGGAGAGATTGTGGCATGGGAATATCCCGGCGATCGTTCCGAGACGCAGCAAGTGGTGGATGAAGCGGTATCGGAGGCGAGCGAGCAGAAGGCCTGGAGCCTGGGTCGGGCGCGGCCGTTCAGCGTTTTGCAACAGAGATTGGGACGGAAGAAAGTCAGCGACAAGATGCTGCGACAGATTCCGGTCGCGTTCCTGACGTTCGACGTGTTGTATGCGGGCGGGGAGTTGCTGATGGATCGTCCGCTGCGGGAACGGGCGGGAATTTTGGATGCGTTGCTGGCGGCGCCGCGAGGCTTCAACCACACAGGGCACGGAGGTTCACAGAGGAAAGGGGCGACTCAAGGCTCGTTTGCCTTCGATGCGGAGCAACAGGCAAAGGAAAAGTTCGCCGCCAGCATTATCCGCGCGCCGGTATTCCACGCCTCGTCGGCTGCGGAATTGGAAGAGCTTTTCGTCGCAGCGCAAGCGCGAGGCAATGAGGGGTTAATGATCAAAGATCTCAGTTCCTCGTATGCGCCAGGCAAGCGGGGGAAGTCGTGGCTGAAGATGAAGCGCGAACTGGCCACGTTGGATGTTGTCGTGACCGCCGTCGAGTATGGACACGGCAAGCGCGTCGGCGTGCTCAGCGATTACACCTTCGCCGTTTGGGAGGGCGACCGGCTGGTAAACATCGGCAAGGCATACTCCGGGCTCACCGACGTCGAGATTGCCGAGATGACACAGTGGTTTCTCGATCACACGGTGGAAGATCAGGGATTCCGGCGAGTGGTCGAGCCGAAGATCGTGCTGGAAGTGGCATTCAACAACATGATGCAGTCCCACCGGCATGAGAGCGGCTACGCGCTGCGCTTTCCGCGAATCGTGCGCCTTCGGCCCGACAAGTCGGCGGAAGAGGCGGACACGATTGAAACTGCAACCAAGATCTTCGAAAAGCAGACAATAGGGCCGTGATCCGGGCCCCAACTATCGGCTGGCTGGCGGCACGATACCGTTCATCCGCAGGTATACCACCAGTTGGCCGTAGTGATCGGAGAGGTGCCACACCGTTGCGGTCAGAGCCGAGAGTCGGTTTGGACCCCAGTAGGGTCCGGGGTTCGGATGCAACAGGTTCTCGGCGTTCGTCTCCGCGATGACCTTATCGATCATGGTGAATGAATCGCGAAGATATGCAAGAACCTCGGCTTTCGACTTGGCCGGATTCGGACCGCCGAGGTCGCAGCGGGCGGGCGGCTTCTCACCGGACATCTTTTTCGCCCATGCCTCGTTGCCGCAGGCTACATGTTTCACCTGCTCCCCAAACGTACGCACATCCTTGAATTCCCCCTGGGTCGGCTTAAAGTTCCATTTGTCTTCGGGCATGGCTTCGGCCAGGGCAACGAAGTCCCGCTCAATGTCCTTCCAGATGAAGTTGACCGAGTCCGGAATGGTCTTGAGGTGTGGCTCTTGTTGCGCAACTGCTCGTAACGAACCCATCAGCAGCACGCCGATGATCAACGCATATAAGCGGTTCCTCATAAGTCCTCCCGTCTTAGTGTCCGTGGCTATGATGGTGCTCTTCGCTTTCCGCAACCGGGATGACGCACCCATGCGCCACTTCGCAGATCACGTGCTCGAACTGGATCGTGGTATGGTCGATGCGGAAATCGTGCAGCAGACGTTCCTTCACGTCGCGCAAGATGCGTTCGCTGACCGATGGGGGAATGTCAGCGATCGCAATGTGGCAGGAGAGTGCGTGGGTCTCTGATCCGATGCTCCACACGTGCAGATCGTGGACTTCATTCACGCCTTCGATGGAGCGGATGACGGATTCGATCTTCTCCAGCTTCATGCCGCGCGGCGTGCCTTCCAGCAAAATGTTAAGCGTCTCGCGCACGATGCCGAAGCCCGACCACAGAATCAGCACACCGATGCCGAACGACAGCGCGGAATCGATCCAGTAATTTCCCGTGACCAGAATGGCCCAGCCCCCGGCGATAACAGCCGCCGTCGATAGCGTGTCCCCAACCTCGTGCAGAAGCGCGCTGCGGATGTTGACATCGCCGCCGGAACCCCTGCTCGATCGATAAAGAAGCAGCGCGATTACGCCGTTCATCACCACGCCGGCCGCGGCTACCCACATCATCACGCTGGCCCGCACGGGCTCGGGATGCTGCAGACGGCGGAAAGCCTCATAAAAGATGAAAAACGAAACTGCGACCAGCGAGGTGGCGTTGACCAGCGCCGCCAGCACCCCGGCGCGATGGTAGCCGTAGGTCTTGGTGGAACTGGCCGGCCGCGACTGAAAGTAGACTGCGACCAGGGAGAGCAACAGAGCCAGGAAATCGGAAAGATTATGTCCGGCTTCGGAAAGCAGGGCCAGGGAATGAGCTCGGATGCCGGCCGCAACCAGGAGCACGATATACGCCAGCGTCACGGCGAGCGAAATCTTCAGAACCCGCGTAGGACCGCCCGCGCCATGAACGTGCACGTGCATGCTTCCAGTGTAAGGGCGTAGCGGACGGGCTTCAAGCGCGTCTGGGCTCAGTAGTCATACGAAATCAGCTCTTGGTCAGACTGTTGAGGTAGCGGTTGTTGTAGAACGTGGTTGTCTTCTGCACGAACTCGAGAACCTTGAGCATACGCTCGCGGCCTTCCCGGTTCATCTCTCGGAACTGGATGGCCAAACCGGAGCCGGGATCGAGTCTCGCCACCACACCCTCCGCCGACAAGCTGGCGTCATCCATCGAAAATCCCAGCTTGATTTTGCTGCCCGCCGCCAGAATGGTGCTGGTTTCGATGTAACACCCTCCCATGCTGACGTCGATAAGATTGGCGAACAGGGGCGTTCCGCCTGCCTCCATCTGCATTTCGATCGTAACTCGGCACTTCAGGCGCGGATGGGAACGGCGGTCCTTATAGGAAAGCTGTTTCTGTTTTTCCAGATACATGCGGCGGTCGGCTTCGGCGAGAAGTTGCTCTGCATCGTTGCCGTCTTCCGGATAGAGGGCGCGCCCGACGCTGAGCGAGAGAATATCTTCGCCGCAGACTTCGCTTCCTGCCTGCCGGGCCAGAGCCTTCATTTGCTCCGCCTTCTTGCCAGCCACATCAGCCGCCAGGCCGGGTGCGATGACCACAAATTCGTCTCCGCCCATACGCGCCACATAATCGTATTCGCGGCAACTGTCTTTCAGGGCCTGCGCGAAGAGGCGTAACACGCGATTGCCCTCCAGATGGCCGAAGCGGTCGTTAATCTGTTTGAACCCGTCCATATCGGAGACCATGACAGTCAGGGCCAAGTTGTCGCGTTTGCAGCGAGCCAGTTCGCGATCGAGTTGCAGAAAAAGAGAACGGGCATTGGGCAGGCCCGTCAGGTAGTCGGTGGTCGCCGAATCTTCTGCCTGCTGGTACTTGAGCGCGTTCTCGATGGAGAGCGCCATCTTGCCGCTGACCGCGAGCAGAATGCGCAGGTGGTCGGTGGTAAAGGCGTCGCGTTCGCCACGGTAGAGCGCCAACACGCCGATCACTCCAGAGATGCCTTCCAGCGGCACTGCCAGCGCCGAGCGCAAGGTGCTGAACTTCGAAGGATCGTTCAGATATCCCGGTTCCACCGACGGGTTGCCGTTGATAATCGGCTTCCGGTTGTGCGCCACCCAGCCGGAGAGTCCCTGTCCGATGGGAATGCGCAGGGAAGAGAACAAGCGATAGTTGTCTCCGTTCACATATTCGGGGATCAGTTCGGCTTCGCGCTTGATGTAGATGGCGATCGCATCGTAGGGCACCATCGGCTTGAGCTTCACGGAGAACACGGAGAGCGTTTCGGTCAAACTCAGCGAGGCGCCGAGGTCCTGGCTCAGTTCGAACAACGATTGCGCCTCCTGCCGGGCCGCCGCAATCGACGACAGGAACGTGTTTTCGCGTCCCGCGTAATCCTGCGCGGTGGCGTTCTCGAATCCCGCTGCCGGCTCCAGGCCGCGCTCGATTTTGATGGAGGTGGAAAGCGGACCGTTGGGATCCTGCCCCGCCTTAGTTACGGCCAGCCGTTCCAGGTATTGATAGCGCTTTTGCAGGACATCGACCACCTTCGGATCGAACGATTTGCCCGATTCGGCGGCCAGCTTTTGCATTACATCCCGCAGAGGCAAGGCGCGCCGGTATTGGCGATCGGACGCGAGGGCATCGAGATAATCCACGGCGGAGAGAATACGCGCTCCGATCGGGATCTCCGCTCCCTTCAATCCCATGGGATAGCCCGAGCCGTCCCACTTTTCATGGTGGGCGCGCACAATCGGCACCACCGGATAGGGGAAACGCACGCGCTCCAGAATCTCGGCGCCAACCAAAGTATGAATCTTCATCTTCTCGAATTCTTCCGGCGTGAGGCGGCCGGGCTTGGAGATGATGTGTTCCGGAACCGCAAGCTTTCCGATGTCGTGCAGCAAGGCGGCGGCATGCAAAGCCTCCAGTTCGGGTCCGTTCACACCCAACTCTTTGGCTACTTCGATGGCATAGATGCGGACGCGCTGCAAGTGCTCGTGAGTGGTGTGGTCCTTGGCTTCAATAGCCAGCGCCAGCGCCTCGATCGTCCGAAGATGCAGGTTCGCCATTTCCTCGACGTGGCGTTTCTCGTCCTCCAGTTTGCCCAGGTAGAGACGATACGAGCGGTAGATGAGATAAACCGCAGGCACGAGCAGCAGCGACGTTTCCCAGTTAAAAGTCTGGTTGAGCCACGCAATCGCGCCGGCGATGCCAGCTCCCACCAGGTAGTAAGGGAACGACCAGAAGTAACAGTCCACCAAAATTTGGGTGAGAGGCCGGCGCTCGCTCAGCGAAATGACTGTCGCGATCGAGCCCGCGTTGGCGATAAAGTAAACCGTGGCCGAAATTCCCAGCAGAACCGGCCGGTTGGCGATCAGCTGGTTCGCCAGCGGATGGTGATATACGACGTACGCAAGCGCTGTCGAGATGGAGCCTGCGCACACGTTGAACGTCACCTGAATCGCCTTGGGAGGGTCCGGGTGTAAGCACTGCGCCAGCATTGAGACCGCGCCCAGAATCAGGGTTTCGGTGAAGCTGAGTTCCAGGACGCCGATCAGAATAAACAGAAAATTTACCGACAGAGTGCCGGCAATTCCAGGCAGGCTCACCTTGAGCCGCGACGCAAGAATAGCGATACCTAGATAACAGATGAATTCAGCAATGTTCCGGCTGCTCTGGTGAATTCCTCCGTAGATCAGCGTGGCAAATCCCGCGATCACCACCAGGCTGATGTACAGCTTGGCGAGGGCAGACAGTCCTCTCCATGATCGCGAGTGTGCGGGCAGACCTCTAGCGACGCTGGTTGCGCCAGTCATTTGATAAGCGGCTGCGGCCGGGGAAGGGAATGCGCAGCCCTCCTATGAATACCAGCTAACATATTTAGAAACAACAATTTGGATGACTTTTGGCAAACTTCAGTAACGGGCTAAGGTAACTCGGCCGGGCCCAGGGGACGGGGCGGCCCGATCGAGAAGATTTGTTACGAGTGGGGTAAGTTTAACAACCAGAAAGGTTTTCTGGATTTGGGCAGCACAGGAACAGCTCCCCACTCAGACCGAGTGAGAAACATCCTCTTCGGCCACATCTTGATCCGTGGCCGTCGTCGAGCCAGCCGCGGAAGACTTTCCCCGCCGCATGGCTACAATCCCCGTGCGCACCATCTCCAGCACTCCGTAGGGACGCAGCACTTCGAGCAGGCCATCAATCTTATCTTCGGCCCCGGTGATTTCGATGGTGAGCGATTCGGGGGCGACGTCAACCACGCGCGCCCGGAACACGCCGGCCAATTCCAGTACGTGCGACCGCGCCTCGTGCGTCGCCGCGACTTTGATCATCGCGAGGTCGCGGACGATAGCAGGCTGGTTGGTAATGTTCTCCACCAGGAGCACGTTGACGAGTTTGTACAGATTGGCCTCGATGCGGCGCGCCTGATCGTAGTCGGCGTCGACCGTAATGGTCATGCGCGAGACCTCCGGCTTCTCGGTCCGGCCCACGGTCAGCGAATCAATATTGAAAGCGCGGCGCCGAAACAGCGACGCTACGCGGGTCAGCACGCCCGGTTTGTTTTCCACGTACACCACGTATGTGTTCAGCATGTTCTCTCTACTCGTCGTCTCTATTCGTCCGCGGCGGTCTCGACAATCTTACTGGGCCGCCGGATCATCTCGTGCAAAGCCGCGCCTGCCGCCACCATGGGATAAACAGTATCTTCTTGTTCCACCCGGAAGTTGATCAGCACCGGCCCGTCATGCTGCCGCGCTGCCTGCACCGAGGGCACCACCTGCGAGCGTTCCGTAACCGTCATGCTGCGAATGCCATAAGCCTCGCCGAGCTTGGCGAAATCCGGATTCAGCAGCGGCGTCGCTGCGTAATTGCGCTCGTAGAAAAATTCCTGCCACTGGCGCACCATGCCCAGAAATCCGTTGTTGATGATGGCAATGTGGACCTTCAACTTTTCCTGCACGATGGTCGCAAGTTCGCACAATGTCATCTGGAAGCCGCCATCGCCGACCACCACCCACACTTCCGCTTCCGGCCGCGCAACCTTTGCACCGATCGCCGCGGGCAGCGCAAAGCCCATCGTCCCCAAGCCTCCGGACGTGATCAGGCTGCGCGCCTTCTCATGCTTGTAGTATTGCGCCTCCCACATCTGGTGCTGGCCCACATCGGTCACTACCACGGTGTCGCCGTCGCGCGTCTCACGCCACAGATCGTTGATCACGTGGGCGGCATAAAGATGCCCGCTGTCGGGCAAATTCTGGATGTCGCGCACCGCGGCATCGCCCTTCAGCTTGTCGATGGAGTCGAGCCACTCGCTGCGGTCAATGGATTCGACGTGCGGTAACAGCTCATGCAGCACTTCCCGCAGATCGCCGACGAGAGGCACATCCACTTTGACGTTCTTGTTGATTTCCGCGGGATCGATCTCGATGTGAATCTTCTTGGCATTGGACGCGTAAGTCTTCAGATTGCCCGTAACGCGATCATCGAAGCGCATCCCAAAAGCCAATAGCAGGTCAGCTTCCTGAATGGTGTGATTCACCCAAGCCTCGCCGTGCATGCCCATCATGCCAAGATTCAGCGGATGCGACGCGGGGAACGCCCCCAGCCCCAGCAACGTGAGCGCGACGGGAATACCCGCACGCTCCGCAAATTCGCGCACTTCGTTCATCGCTCCGGAAATAATGATGCCGTGGCCAGCCAAGATTACGGGCCGCTTGGAGTTGTGAATCAGTTCCAGCGCCTGCTCATATTCCTTCCGCTCCGGCGACAGATCCGGACGATATCCCGGCAGCTGCGGCTTGGCCGCTTCCCAGTCGAATTCACAAGTCGTCTGCTGCGCATCCTTGGTGATGTCAACCAGCACCGGCCCCGGCCGGCCAGAGCGCGCCACATAAAAAGCTTCCCGAATCGTGCGCGCCACCTCGCTCGCATGAGTCACCAGATAATTGTGCTTGGTGATGGGAAGAGTGACGCCGGTGATGTCGGTCTCCTGAAATGCATCCGACCCGATCAACTTGCTGCCCACTTGGCCGGTAATGCATACGATCGGCGACGAATCGAGCATGGCCGTGGCGATTCCCGTGACCATGTTGGTCGCGCCCGGCCCAGAGGTGGCCACCGCGACCCCCACCTGTCCGCTGGCGCGCGCGTAGCCGTCGGCCATGTGGGTCGCCCCTTGCTCGTGACGTACCAGCACATGATGGATCTTGCTGCCCTTGAGCGCGTCATACGCAGGCAGAATGGCTCCGCCGGGATAACCAAAAACGTGCTTCACGCCCTCCCGTTCCAGGCATTCCCAAAGAATGCTGGCGCCCGTCATACTTTTTCCAGTCATCGATGTGCCGTCCTTCATCCAAACCTTCCTGCCTCCTAAAAAGCAAAACCCACCGGGCCAGCGTTTCTGGCGGGGCGGGATTCGGGAGCCTTCAAGATTTCTGTTGCTCAGCTCACTGGTTCCCTCCACACCGGAGAGGGCACAAAAACGCGTACCCCACAGACTAGGACACGAATTCGGTGTAGATAGCGGTTATTCATAGCTCTTTCAAGAGGTGCTGAGATGGTATCGAAGCCAGAAGCTTGCTGCAAGTACAAAGTCAGCTAGCCGCAGAGCGGCGCAAGAGGTCGGCCCACGGTGCAAGCCATGGGTGGGCAAGTGAAAATAAGCGAGCCCCGAAGGGACGAAAGAAACGTTACTGCGCACCCTCGCAGAAAGGGTTTACGACCGTCTTACAGTCGAAGTACTTTCTGCTCTACGTCCTGAGCGGCTTGCATTAAATTTTCGGGCCGGCCAAGATCTCGCCAGTAGTATTCATCCGCTCGAAAGCCGAGAATCTTTTCGTCTTGGGCCGCGAGGCGCAGATACGAAGTAATAATCGAGAAGACGCCCTCTTCAGTCATCCTCGGGAGAAGCCGCGGAGAAATCACATGCACACCGGAGAACGCCAGTGCCTGCATCTGCCCAGAAGATCGGACAATTTCAGGCGCCTGATCGCGTCCCGCTCGCCTGCCGCAGAGCTGATTTAGCGCGTCGAACATCAGATATCGCGACGTCTCGCGATCCTGCACCGCCAGCGTAGCGAGTGCCTGATTCTGCCGATGAAACTGCACCATGCAGTCAAGATCGATGGTGCTGAGGACGTCGACATTATGCAGAACAAGAGGTTCGTCTGGATGGCTAGAGTCTTCGAGAAAGAACCACGCCGCTTTCTTAAGGCCGCCGCCAGTATCAAGCAAGACTTCTTCGCGCGAGATTTCAATTCGCATGCCGAAGTCGTCGTTCTTCTTCAGGTAATCAACCACCATCTCGGCAAAGTGATGCACATTAACGATCACTTCGCGAATCCCAAATTGCCGCAAGCGGCGAAGTGTGATCTCCAACAGTGTATGCCCAGCCACCTCCACCAGGGCTTTAGGACGATCGTCGGTAAGCGGACGAAGGCGCCTGCCCAGGCCTGCGGCCAGAATCATCGCCCTCATTGCCCGGCTCGCTCAATCTTTGCCCGCTCCGGTTCTGACTTCTTTGCTCCGGCATTCTCCGGTTCGAGTTTTTCCAGTTCGCGATGCCGCAAGACGACCTCGACCCCGCTCCGTCCCTGCAACCGTTTCGCGACTTGCTCCGCTAAGTACACCGAGCGATGCTGCCCCCCCGTGCACCCGAACGACACCATCAGGTTCTTGAATCCCCTGCTCTGATAGTTGTTCACGCTGGCGTCCACCAGCGACATCACGCTGGCCAGAAACTGATGCACGCTCTCCTGCTGGTTGAGGTAGTCGATCACCGGTGCGTCCCTGCCGGTCAGCATCTTGAAGCGCTCCTCGCGTCCGGGATTCGGCAGGCTGCGTCCGTCAAAAATAAATCCGCCACCATTCCCGCTCTCATCTTTCGGCAGACCGCGATGAAAAGAGAAGCTGAAAATCCGCACGACCAGATTGTCCGCATCCGAAGCCAGCCCTTGCAATTTCTCCGAAGCCAGCATGCTATGGAATGCGGCCGTCAGCGTCGGCAGTGCGATGGGCAGCGCGACATTGTGCAGCAGCCAGCGCAGGTTTTTCAGTGCATACGGCACACTCTGCAGAAAATGCACCTTACGCTCATAGAATCCGCGAAACCCGTACGCCCCCAGCGCCTGCATGATGCGGATGTACACGTACGCGTAATAGTGCTGCATAAACGTTTCGCGCTTCAAATCGACAAAGCCGGCCAGCGTATCCAGATAATGATCAAGCAACTGCTGCCGCAATTCCGGCGGCAGATCGGCCTTGGCATCGTACAGAAGAGAGGCAACGTCATACTGCAGCGCGCCCTTGCGCCCGCCCTGATAGTCGAGAAAAAAAGGCTGCCCGTCGCGCAGCATGATATTTCGCGACTGGAAATCCCGATACAGAAAGTAATCTCGCCCCGCGCTTAACAAAAATTTCGTCAGACGGCTGAAATCGTCTTCCAACGCTTGTTCGCTGAAAGCGATGCCTGCCAGCCGCAAGAAGTAGTACTTGAAATAATTCAAGTCCCAGGAGATCGACTGTCGATCGAAACTCCCGCGCGGATAACACACCTTGTAATTCAAATCGTGCCCTGCCTCGATCTGAAACCTCGGCAAGATGGCGATGACTTTCCGATAGGCTTCGACCACCGACAGCGCGATCTGATCGCCCGCGCGATGCTTCGAAAGAAACTCAAACAGCGACGTGTCCCCCAAATCCTCTTCGAGATAAGCCCCATGATCCAGATCCTGGGCATAGATCTCCGGCACCGGCAAACCATGCTTGCGAAAATGCCGCGAGAATTCGAGGAAGGCCGCGTTCTCTTCCCGCACGTCGTACAAAATGCCGACCGCGCTGATATTTCCGGCAGCCAGCCGGATGATCTTGCGCCCCGAACCACCCAGCTGCCCTTGCAGCGGCTGCAGGCGCTCGACCGGCACGTGGAAATGCTGCTCAAAAAGATTTCTCAGAACGTCCATGAAGTGTGACCGCGCGGTCAGGTTGACGATTCACCACCAAGATATCATCGAGCGCAACGGCATCACCGGGCCAAACGTGCTAATCATGAAACCTTAGTTTTCAAGTGGACGGAGAAATTCGAAGACATACAAAAGCATTGAAAGATCTGGTGGCGGCGGTAGGACTCGAACCTACGACCTACGGATTATGAGACCGTCGCTCTAACCACCTGAGCTACGCCGCCAAAATCGGGGGAAAATGTGCGAAAGGAACCATGGCGCCGGTACGCCATTCGCCAGCACGGCGTAACGAACCCGGAGCGTTACATCCAATTTTCAATTCTAAGAGCGGCTGCGAAATAGGTCAAACACAGGCGCATGAACCCGGATATACTCTGCGGCATGTCTTGCGATGCAGTGAATCAGCGCCGATGACGAATCCGAAATAGCCCGAAGGTTCCATGAAAGCGATCGCCGTCATCCCTGCCCGCCTGGCTTCCACGCGTCTGCCGCGCAAGATGCTGCGCGAGATCGCGGGCAAGCCGCTGATTGGAGTAGTGTACGAAGCCGTGCGTTCTTCGCCGCTGCTCGCGGAGGTCCTCGTCGCCACGGACTCTGAAGAGATCATGCAAGTCTGCTGCAAACACGGCTGGAAAGCGCAGATGACTTCGCCTGCGCGCCGAAGTGGCACCGAGCGAGTGCACGAAGTCTCCGGTCGCGAGGCGGCCGATGTCTACATCAACGTCCAGGGAGACGAGCCTCTCACTCGCCCCGAGCACATCGCCACCTTACTGCAAGTTATGGAAAATACTGCAGCCCAGGTAGGTACGCTGATGACTCCCGCAGCCCAGGTCGACATCCTGAACCCGAACGCCGTGAAAGTGGTGACGGATCTCAACGGACGCGCGCTGTATTTCTCCCGCGCCACCATCCCTTTCGATCGGGACGGCGCGCGGCCGCGTTATTTCAAGCATCTGGGGCTCTACGCCTATCGCAAAACGGCGCTGGACCGCTTTGTGAAACTGCCAGAGTCACCGCTCGAAAAGAGCGAACGTCTGGAACAACTGCGCTTTCTGGAAAATGGCATCCCGATCTTCGTTGGCGAGACGCCGCACGACAGCGTAGGGGTTGATACCGAAGAAGACCTGCAGCGCGTGATCGAGATCCTGCGGAAACTCTGATCGGCGCCCCGCACTGTTATCGCCGCCCGCACTGTCATCCCGAGCGAAGCGAGGGACCTAGGTTTTAGCTTGCGCAAGCGCTTCGTTCGGGCAACAGGCGAAACCTGGATCCCTCGCTTCGCTCGGGACGACAAGTATGTCCGTTCAAACCTGCGGATTCAAATTGTGCTTTCGGCCCCATTCCTTCGCAGCCGCCAGACGCCTTGAGATGGCAGGATGCGAATGGAAAAACCATTCCACCCACTTCGAAGGCGTTCGCTCCGCGAGGTTCTGCTCCGCCAGCTTATTCATCGAGGTGATGAACGGCTCCACGCTCGAGATAGACTCGAAGGCGTACCGGTCCGCCTGCCGCTCGTTAAAGCGGGAATACGCGTTGAGCGCAGGCATCAGCAAAAATGATAGCACCACGGAAACCAGTGCCAGCAGGGGCAGGTTGGCGAAGTCAGACAGTTCCTCGAACATGTGCTGGTCGACCGCGTAGTGCAGGACCCAATTAGCCGCCCAGAAACCGAAGAGCGTGATCGCAGCCTGCACAAAAATACTCTTGAGAATGTGGCGATGCACATGGTGCCCGAGTTCGTGGGCCAGCACCGCTTCGATCTCTTCCGGCGTGTAGTTGTCGAGTAGCGTGTCGGCCAGAATGATGCGCCGGGTCGCGCCCAGCCCGGTAAGCGCCGCATTCGCCTTCTTGCTTTTTTCCGAAAGTTTCCAGCGGTACACGCCGCGCACCCGCGTCCCCGCGCGCTCGCTCAGCACCACCAGACGCCGCCTCAGATCCTCGTTATCCAGCGGTTCGAACTTATAGAAGATCGGAAAGAGCACGACCGGCGCCAGCTGCGCCAGAACAATAAACAGGCCCATGAACAACGCCCAAGCCAGCATCCACCAATGCTGCGGCCATTGCCGGATCGTCAGGTACAACACTTCCACCACGATGCTTCCCAGCACAAGACCGACTAGAAACCCCTTCACCTCATCCCATGCCCAGGAGCTAAATCTCTGCGTCGAAAGCTTGAACCTACGTTCCAGCAAAAAACCGTAGTAGTCGAGACCAAGGCCCAGCGCCTTGCTGATCACCAGCAGCAGCAACAGGTACATGAAAAGCGACAGCGAATAATTCTGAAATCCCAACCGGTAAGCCAAGTCCCGCAATCCATCCGACCACCGCGTCACTAACAACACAATCAGAAACACGAATCCCACCACAAAATCAGCAATGCCTAGCCACCGCCGGATGCGATTGTATCGGCGGGCCTCAGGCGAATCGGACTGCACCGGATTGGGATCGTCTGCCATGCTGTTCAGGGTTGGATGTCTATCCATGAATCATTGCGCCACCACCCCGCTAAGGTGATCACTGGCCACTGGCCACTGCCCACTAACCACTATTTTTCACGAAGCTCTCGCCTGTGGCTAGTAACTCGCTGACCAAATCCGGAGAGGAAGCCTCGGTGTAAAGCCGCAACAGCGGCTCCGTCCCTGACGCGCGGAACAATATCCACGCTTCCGCTCCCCTCCCGTTGGTCGGCGCATCGAGAAAGAACTTGACCCCGTCGAGATGCTCTTTCTTGAGCACTCGGTATCGGCCCAGCGCCTGCGTATCCCCCGCGCGAGCACGCTGAATCGCGCCCTGCTTCATCTCTTCCGGAATGTGCAAATCGCGACGCCCGTAATAATGCGAGCCAAACTCGCGCTGCAGGTCCGCCACCAACTGCCCCAGCGGCTTGCCTTCCTCCGCCATCACATTGGCCAGCAGCAGGCAATTCAGCACTCCATCGCGCTCAGGTAAGAAACGCGAATACCCAATGCCGCCCGACTCTTCGCCGCCAATTAGGATTTCTCCTTCCATCATCAAATCGGCAATATACTTAAATCCGATCGAAGTTTCGTGCAGCCTGCGCCCGTATTTCGCCGCGATGCGGTCGAGCATGCGCGTGGTATTGAACGCTCGCACCACGTCTCCCGGCCATTTCTTTCGTTCCAGCAGCCAGCGTAGCAAAACGCAGAAGATCTTGTGCGAGTCGACAAAGCTGCCGTCTTCAGCAACCGCACCGATGCGATCTGCGTCACCGTCGGTGGCCAATCCGGCGTCGCACTTCTCGCGAACCACCGTCTGCTGCAGCATCGCGGTATGCGGTTCAATTGGTTCCGGATTGATCCCGGGAAACAGCGGGTTCAGTTCCTGACGAATCGCAACATACTGCACCCCGCGCTCGGCAAATACCCCGCTCAGCACGCCGCGTCCAGAACCATACATGGCATCCACGGCAAACTTGAATTTCGTCTTCGCGATGAGGTCCATGTCGGCAAAGCGGCAAACGGCCCCGACGTAGGATTTCTTGAGATCAACCTCCTCGATGGCGGCCTTGCTCCCTTTCGGCGCGGCTCCCGACGCAAGTTCTTCCTCGATCTTTTTCATGATCGCGGGCGTTGCCGAGCCTCCGAATTTGCCTTTGAACTTTACTCCGTTCCAGTTCCACGGATTATGACTCGAGGTGACCATTACCCCGCCCGCCGCCCCTTGATGTTTCACCGCATATGAAACCGCGGGCGTGGGCGTGTAATCGTTGGCAAGCTTCACAGGGATTCCGGCAGCAGCAATCACTTCGGCCACGACCTGCGCCGCCCGAGGAGAAGCAAAGCGTGCGTCGTACCCCACGAACACTCCGCGTTGCGCCTCTTCGTATTTCAGCACGTAGGAAGCGATCGCGCCGGCCACCCGCCGCACATTGTCGAAGGTGAAATCGTCGGCAATGATGCCGCGCCAGCCATCGGTTCCGAATTTGATCTCTTGCGCCATGGTATGAACAGTTTTAGCTTTCCAGTGTCAAGGTTCGAGTGAGTACGACCATCTTCGGCGTCCCTGCTCCCTCGAAGCCTGAACCGCGAAACTTGAAACTAAGTCAGCTTATGCAGCTTCTTCTCGTCAAGATACTTCACAACCTTGCCCACGTCCTGTGCGTGCTGCCGCGACGTGATCAGCAGGGCGTCCGGAGTCTCGACCACAACCAGATCGCTTACGCCCACGGCCGCAACAAATTTCCCGGGAGCATGAATATAGTTGCCGCGCGCATTCAGTAGAAAAACGCCAGAACCCGCTACCAGATTGCCTTCAGGCGGACTGCTCTTGGTCGTGTGGTGCTCGTGCAGCGCCGTCCAGGAACCCAGATCGTTCCAGCCAAAATCGGCCGGCAGGCAGAAAATGTTTCCCGCCTGTTCGCCCTTGGCCGAGCGCGGCTCAAGCACCGCATAGTCCACACTGATGTTTTCGCACTTGGGATACAGCTTTCGAAAGGTAGCTGCAAATTTGCGCGTGCCAAACGCTGCGGCGATTTCTTCGAGCAACGGCGCCGTCCTCGGCAGATGTTCCCGCAACGCCTGAGCCAGCGTACGCGCGCTCCACAAAAACATTCCACTGTTCCAGAAGTAATTTCCGGCGGCGACAAATTCCGCCGCCTTTTTCGCGTCGGGCTTCTCCGTGAATCGGCGCACGCGCAGGGCGGCGCCCTGAAACGCGCTTCCAGCCTCAATGTACCCATACCCGGTTTCCGCGCGATTGGGCCGGATGCCGAGCACCACGATGTTCGCGCCAGCAGCTGCGATCTCGATCCCGCGCTCTAGAGTTTCGCGATACCGTTCTCCGTCGGCAATCACGTGATCGGAAGGAAACAGCCCGAGCACCGCGTCGGGATCTTCCCGCAAGAGCAGAAACGCCGCCAGGCCAATGGCCGGGGCGGTGTTGCGTCCTACAGGTTCGGCGAGCACTTGCCCCTTCGGCAGCCTCGGAAGTTGCTTCGCGATAGCAGAACGCAGATCTTCGTTGGTGATGATCCAGAACTTCTTCGACGGGGCCAGGGGCAAAAGACGTGCCACGGTTTGTTGGATCATCGTCTGCTTGCCGTCGAGCGCCAGCAATTGCTTCGCGCGCTTTTTTCGGCTGAGCGGCCAGAAACGCGTGCCGCGCCCTCCGGCTAGAATCACGGGATAGAAATTCAAGTTCTTAGCCAAGGATTTTCTCAGGACCTTCTCTAAAACGTAAGAACCTTTCGAGCGCAGTCACATTCTCGTTTCCGGCTCAGGCAGCCGTTTTCCCGGCACATACGCCCGCAAGAATTCCAACGCCCACTGCGGACGCACGCCGAATTTGCCAACACAGGCAGGGACGACAACCGCGTCGCCCTTGGCCAGCGTAACGGAATCCATGCCGGCCGCCTCGATCACTCCGCAGCCTTCTACCGCCACCAGGATCTGCACCGAACTCCGTCCCGAATCGTCGCCCGTCGCGAGCTCGAGCGCTTCCTTCGCCTCAAACCTGTCCACCACGAAATAAGGAGCTTCGACCAACGGCGCATGCCGGTTCTTGCTGCCACGAATCTGCTCTGGCGCCGGGCGCACCACCTTCCCCGATCTCACCTTTTCTTTTACCGCCGCCATACCATCTTTCAGATGCAACTCGCGCGGACGTCCGTAATCATACAGGCGATACGTCGTATCGGATTGCTGCTGCGTCTCCACCACCACCGAGCCTGGCCCCAGCGTGTGAACCGTGCCGCCCGCGACATAGATCATGTCGCCCGCGTATACATTGATCCAATTAAGAACTCCCTCCGCCCGCTTCTGGTGAATCGCCTCTTCCAATTGCTGCACGGTAACACCCGGCTTAAGTCCCAACGCAATCTGTGCCCCCGGCTTCGCGTGCGCGATGTACCAACACTCAGTCTTGCCCCAGGGCTGTCCCACGCGCAGCGCTTGTGCATCGTCGGGATGAACCTGCACCGAAAGCTTCTCGTGGGGGAAAAGAAACTTAAGCAGCAACGGAAACCGCGTCGAATCCCGGGCCGCATCGCCGACCAGTTCCCGCTGGTACTCCTCACTGAGCTGCGCCAGCGTTTTTCCAGTGAACGGCCCGTTGGCGACTTTGCAATCGTCCCCGCTCAGCCAGGCCTCGCCAATCTTCTCCTCGAACTTGTGATTGGGATAAATCGGCGACAGATCCTGCGTACCCCACGGACGCGGATCAAATCCCGGAAGCATCAACAATGGATAAAGATTTCCCATGCAAACTTACGCCCACAAAAAAGACCGCTCGCAAACAGAACGGCCTTTGCCGAACCTAATAATCCAATTCACCGTGCGAACGAGCTTACAGTGCCCCGAAAAACTTTCGCATGCGTTCCAGGCCGCGATCCAACTCAGCCTTCGAAGTGGCATACGAGACACGAATGTGATCTCCCGTGCCGAAGCCTTCGCCGGGAACGGTAGCCACGTGGGCCTCGCGCAACAAGCGGCCCGCCACATCAGATGCAGATTTCAGACCGCCGCGCCCCAAGAAAGAAGAAATATTTGGATAGGCGTAGAACGCGCCCTCCGGCAACGTACAAGCCACGCCCGGGATGGAGCGCAGCCCCTTCACCACATGGTCGCGCAGTTCGATGTACTCGCGCCGCATCTCCTCCACACACGCCTGCGGCCCCTTCAGCGCGGCCACGGCGGCCTTCTGCACAATCGAAGTCGGATTCGAGGTGGACTGGCTCTGCAGTTTCGCCATCGCGCTCACCACCGCCGTCGGCGCCAACGCGTATCCCAGCCGCCAGCCGGTCATTGCATAAGTCTTCGAGAGCGATCCCAGCACGACCATCCGCTCCTTGTATTCGCGCAGTGACCCGACCGAAAAATTCTTGCCCGTGTAATTCAAATACACATAGCACTCGTCCGAGAGGACCCAAATTCCGCGCTGGTGCGCCAGACGAATGACCTCAGTCATATCTTCCGCGCTCATCACCGCTCCGGAAGGATTCGACGGCGAGTTCAGAATAATGACCTTCGTCCGTGGCGTGATCAGGCTCGCCACCATCTCCGCCGTGACGCGGAATCCCTGCGCCTCATCCGATTCCAGCAAAACGCAATTCCCACCCGCATAGCGCACAATGTCTTTGAACGAAACCCAGTACGGGACTGGCAGAATCACCTCATCGCCGTGATCCACCAAAACTTGGATGGCATTGAACAGCGCATGCTTGCCGCCGGTCGAGGCGATTGCTTCCTCGCGCCGGTAATCGGAATCGAAATCCACCGCATGCCGGTGCACGATGGCATCGCGCAGTTCGGGCGTACCGGCCACCGCCGTGTATTTTGTGAAGTTCCCCTGAATCGCGGCAATGGCGGCGTCTTTAATGTGCTGCGGGGTCGCGAAGTGCGGCTCACCCGCGCCAAAATCGACCACGTCGATTCCCTGCGAGCGCAGCTTGTCCGCCTCGGCCACCACCGCCATGGTGGCGGAGGGCTCGATGCGGTTGATTCTTTCCGTGAATCTCAGCGCTTCCGTCGTTGCCGTGGTCATGCCTTCTTCTTCCTTTTCTTCGGAACTTCCATCAGTTGCATGTCTCGAAGTTTGTATGCAGGCTCCAGTTTCTCCCGCAGTTTTTGCTCCACCACATCCGGCACGAGCCCGCCCACCGGCCCGCCCGCCTGCGCCACTTCCCGCACCAGCCGCGAACTGACATACGAGTACTTGTCGGCCGGCATCATGAACACTGTTTCCAGCGTCGGTTCGAGTTTGCGATTCATCAGCGCCATCTGCAACTCGTACTCGTAGTCGCTGATGGCGCGAATGCCCCGCAACACGCATTTAGCATCGATGGACTTGGCAAATTCCACCATCAGCCCGTCGAATGTATCCAGGCGGACGTTTTTCAGGTCGGCTGTCAGTTCCCGCAGCATCTCCAGCCGCTCGGCCACCGTGAACATCGGGACCTTCTCCGAGTTTCGCAGGATCGCGACCACCAGTTCTTCAAAGATCTTGCTGCCCCGTTCAATCAGATCGAGGTGCCCGTTGGTGGGCGGATCAAACGAACCGGGATAGACAGCGATGCCCTTATTCAATCGTCCTCACAGGAAAGGCCGCGCGTTGCGCTTTGACCAATTGCAAAGCAATTAGAAGATTTTATGCGGGCGGCAGCAACAATGGCAATCGCGGAGTGCGAATGCTTGCGGAAGAAGATGGGAGACCCGGACGCAGCATTGAGATCGCTGCGCCCGGAGGCAAGAAGGAATGCCGCGCTAGCGCTTGGCCGCCACCGGCACCTTGACCGGCTCCGGCGGAGCGCTCGGCATGGTAGTGACGCGACTCGTCGCCCCATTCGTGGGGGCAGGAACGGCCGCCGGATGCGCCGGACCCTGCGTCAATCCCAGCGCCTTCCGTACCTCAGTGTCCAGCTTCGCCATGACGTCCTTGTTGTCTTTCAGGAACTGGCGGGCATTCTCGCGTCCCTGGCCAATGCGCTCGCCTTTGTAGCTGAACCACGACCCGGACTTCTCGAGAATGTTGTTGTTCACGGCGATGTCGAGCAGATCCCCTTCGCGCGAAATGCCTTCTCCGTAGAGAATGTCGAACTCTGCCTCGCGAAACGGCGCCGCGACTTTGTTCTTCACCACCTTCACTTTGGTCCGCGACCCGGTCACCACGTCGCCTTCCTTGATCGCGGCAATGCGGCGAATGTCGACCCGCACCGAAGAATAAAACTTCAACGCGCGTCCGCCCGTGGTCGTTTCCGGATTGCCGAACATCACGCCAATCTTCTCGCGAATCTGGTTGATGAAAATAAGGCAAGTTCTCGACTTGGAGACCGTTCCGGTCAGTTTGCGCAGCGCCTGCGACATCAACCGCGCCTGCAGTCCCATGTGGCTGTCGCCCATTTCGCCATCCAGTTCGGCCTTCGGCACCAGCGCCGCCACCGAATCCACCACCAGCACGTCAATGGCATTCGAGCGCACCAGCGCCTCGGTAATCTCCAGCGCCTGCTCGCCGTAGTCAGGCTGCGAAACCAGCAGGTTGTCCACATCCACGCCGAGTTTCTTCGCATAGCCGGGATCGAGCGCGTGCTCGGCGTCCACGAACGCGGCCATGCCCCCGGCCTTCTGCGCCTCCGCGATCACCTGCAGAGTAATCGTGGTCTTGCCCGAAGACTCCGGCCCGAACACTTCAACCACCCGTCCGCGCGGAAAGCCACCCACGCCCAAGGCCGCGTCGAATGAGATCGACCCGGTCGGGATCACCGCGATGGGCACGATCGCTTCCTTTGACCCCAGCCGCATGATCGAACCCTTGCCGAATTGTTTTTCAATCTGTGAGACCGCCAGTTCAATCGCCTTGCCCCGTTCATCCGCCATGGGAGTGGCTCCTTTATGAGTGCCGAACTAAATGAAATCTAATCTGGCCGGATTATACATACAGACCGAAGCGAATAAAAGGCGAATCTAATAAATAACGGTGGATATCGTTCCGAAATGGGCAAGGCCGTGTGGCACGGACAGGCCTTTCATCTGCAAATCCTAGCCAGGTATCGGCACGAGGTGCCCCGCGATCCATTCGTGGAGCAGAGCAAAGCGGAACTTGCCTTCCGCCATAGTTTTCATCATGAACTCGAACGCTGCCTTGCTGGTGAGATCCAAATCGAAGCCGTTCACGAGGAGAAACGTGTGAGCGGCGGCAAACCCCACCCGTTTGTTGCCGTCCAGATTGTTGACCAGTGACTCCAGCAACGCGGCCGCCTCTTCGCTCAGGTCGTTGTAGTAGCCCGTCTGGGGACGGAAAACAGCGGACTCCAAAGCGCCCTGATCCCGCAGGCCGTGCGAGCCCCCGTGTTCCTCGATCTGGTGATGGTGGATCGCGATCACTTCCGCCACGGTCAGGTATACGCGTTCGGCCATTACTTGGCCAGTTTCTTGTATAACTCGCGATACTTTTCGTTCGAACGCCGATAGGCAGCCATTACCTCAGGCCTTACCAGCCGTTGCGAAGGGACCACATTGTGCAGATAATGCTCCAGCGCCCGTTCCAGCACAAACCGCTGCGACTGCCCGTTCTCCTTAGCCACCGAGACGAGTTCTGCATAGAGCTTAGCATCAATTTCCGGAGCGATCTTAACGCTGCGTGGCATGGGTATCTCTGTCTCAGATTCTAGCCCCGGGATCTGGCAGGATCAAGATAAATCTAGAGATTGCTACAAATGTAGTTATTTATGACTTCTGTTGCCGAGAAAGTAGAATCTCTCTTCAACTTTCAATCTGCTGTTCATGAAACGAGAACTTCTTAAATTCAACCGCAAATGTGCAACCCGAAGCAAAAAGTACTTCGTGTCGAAATAGGCCGTCTTTCGTAGCGGTCAATTCGTCGTATCCCCAATCCCCAAAGTGAGCATGCTTGCCAACGGGGAAGAGAGTAAACCTTACCGGGACAGTTCAAATCTACGCGTGCCACTCCCGTGTACTGCAGCGTATACAAAGACTCTCCATTTTCCGAAAGAATAAACGCGCTAACCGCAACCCGTCGTCCTTTTATCTTGTCGCGGCCTGGTCCACGATGTGGATTCTCTATAGAATCGCCGACTTCGAGACGTGCTAGAGTGCCATCGTGTAACCAACAGACTTCGCGAAAGAAGCGCCTGGCCTTTGGACTCAGCTTTGGAAGAAGTTCTGCTAGCTGTTTCCTATACGAAACGAGTCTCCGATCATAAGTCTTGAAAGCGGCTTCCCGGCGCGGGCTGTTGAAGGCCTCCCATAGCTGGGGTGTGAAGTATTTCATAGCCTTAGAATTGCACTTCCTTGGCACGGTAACAACGCGCCCCTACCTCTGCAGCAAATCCACCGGCGCCGTCACATCGTGCACCCGGAAATACTTCGCCAGCGCCGGATACTTCCGCGCCACGGCTTCATACATCGCATACGCCACGTTGCGATAGGAAACATGCCCCGCTGGCGTAGTTCGCAACTCGGAAATGTAAACCGCCTCGGCAAAATCCATCTTGAACAATGCCCGCTTGCGGAACGCCAGCGGAATCGCGTACTCCGAATTCTCCTCCGCCTCGGGCGTCCCCCGCTTAGCCAAACTTTCCACCGCAGTCTGCACCCGCCGCATGGCTGCGTCGAAACGCATCCGCATACCAGCATCTTCCACGTCGAGCAGCATCTCGTACCCATGCTGCGTGGTGAATCCTTGCATCACCTGAATGCACCGCCGATGCCGGTGCATGTCGCGGAAGCCGCCGGTATCCATCAGGATGTCGAAGCGGAACTGCTGTCCCGCGCGGAAGCCGCGCAACATCTCATCGTGCCGCCCGCGATGCCGCAGTCCCAGATCGATGATCTCCCTCCGGAATCTCTCGCCTGAAACCTGCAGCGCCTGCCGCACCTGCCGGTAAGAATGATGGCAGTGCTCATAAAGCAGCGTGGTCGCAATCTCCACTTCCAGCGGCTCTTCGTCGAGCAAGTCCACAATCGCTTTCGATGGCGCAAGCGGTTCGTCGGCCATCAGCTCCCGCGCCGCCTGCCGCAAATCGCGCCGCGTCGCCATCTCATATTCATTCGGATCGGCGTACTTCACCAAAGTCGGCGCCACCCGAACTTCGCGCAGCAATTCCTGCTCCGCCCGCGCCCCCAACTCCGGACTCACAGCCCGAATCTGCGAAACCAAATCCCGTAACGACTCCCCGTTAACGTTGTATGCCGCCCCTGTTGCAGCCTTCTTCAGCGATTCACCCAGCATTCGTATTTCTTTATGGGTATGTGATAAAAGCCGCGCCACCTGCGTCTCCAGCGTCCTCGCATTGACGATCTCACCCAGCGAAGTATTCGTCGCCAGCGGCAGCAGATAGCGCGTGATGTCGAACGCCCGTGCCTTCAGTGTGCGCTCGTACGCCTCCTGCTTCATGTCGGCAGGCTTGGGCGTGATGCTGATCAGGTACTGAGTCATGTGTGCCGAAAGCGCTTCATACTCGACAAACAGAAAATCCAACGTCTCGCGATACAGCTTGCGCGCTTCGTCGTCAGCTCCGAAATCAGGCGTGAAATAGCCGCTCTTCTTGAAATCCTGATACCGCGTCGACCGCTCCTGCCCGTCCCACCGCTGCTCGTCCGCCACCTCAATCGCCGCCAGAATCGACAGCCTCTCCACCGCCAGCGCGATATGCGCCAAGTCCGCAATCGATCGATGCCCGTACTGAAAATAAAATGTGTTAAGAAATTTCTCCGCCTTCTGGGTGCTGATCTCCCGCAGCGACTCTTTCATCGATAGCGCCGACCGCGAATACTTGGCCATGGCATAGGCCTGGATCTCCGGCTCGACGCCGAACACCGCGAACACTTCTGTAGATGCCGCGTCGGAGGAAGGTTTCTCAGGAGGCACCGGGTGTTCCGGACCCCTCTGCGTCGAGCGGTGTCCCGGACCAGCCGGAACCGCATCTATCGCGGATGAATTCTTGTTGGAAGGCTCGGGCATCACGATCACATTGTTGGCCGCAGTCTGAGGCATGAGTGTGGGAATGTTACTCGGCACCCTTGTGGAATAGCAATGCGATTCGTCGAGCGAAAGCTCGACGGCACGCTGCTCCCCGCGGCGGGTATAATTCGGCGTTCACCGCAGTCATTCAACCAAAAGGTTCGGGAGAATTCTCATGTCCCTTTCAGGACGGGTGGCGCTGGTCACGGGCGCGTCGCAAGGTATTGGACGATCTTGCGCAATTAAGCTTGCCAAGGATGGCGCGACTGTGATCGTGGCCGCACGCAATCAGGAAAAGCTGAACGAGTTGGTCCACGAAATTACCGACGCAGGCGGCAAGGCAACCGCATTTGCTCTCGACGTCGCCGATGAAGAGCAGGTCAAGTCGATCCTAAAGTCCGCCATCGCTCAGCTCGGCAAAATCGACATCCTCGTCAACAACGCCGGCATCACCCGCGACCAACTGGTCATGCGCATGAAGCGCGCCGACTGGGACGCCGTCCTCCAAACCAATCTCACCTCCGCCTATCTCTGCATCCAGCAAGTCATCGGTTCCATGCTCAAGCAACGCTGGGGACGCATCATCAACATCACCAGCGTCTTCGGCCAGATGGGCCAGGCTGGACAGGCGAATTACGCCGCCTCCAAGGCCGGACTGATCGGCCTCACCATGGCGATCGCTCGCGAAGTCGGCTCGCGCAACATTACTTGCAACGCCGTCTCTCCCGGATTCATCGAAACTGCCATGACCGCGGTTCTGAGCGATGAATTCAAGCAGACCGCCGTCAAACAGATTCCGCTAGGCCGCGTGGGATCTCCTGGTGATGTAGCCAGCGCCGTCGCCTTCCTGGCCTCCGACGACGCCTCCTACATCACCGGCCACGTCCTGAACGTGAACGGCGGCATGCTGATGGGATAGAAATTTCGCCGATTTCGGCCAGTCATCCCGAGCGAAGCGAGGGACCTGGGCTTCTGTTTGCACGACGAGTACTCCGCCCCAAGCAAAAACCGAGATTCGTCGCTTCGCTCGGGATGACAGAATGTGGCGGTATCTCTGATGACGTTCACAGGCAAACCATGAGTACCGAGCGCAAGAGTCTCCAGGCATACTCCGGAGTCTCTGTGCCCTCTCTGGTGAGAGGTTTTTCCGTAGCCCAAGCCACATCGCCGCCGCAGATCGCCCAGGCCCGCGAACTCTTCCTCGAATACGCGCAGTCCCTCGGCTTCAGCCTCTGCTTTCAGAGCTTCGACCAGGAACTCGCCAGTCTCCCCGGCGATTACGCACCTCCGGACGGCCGACTTCTGCTGGCCACGTACGAAAACGAACTCGCCGGCTGCGTAGCTCTGCACAAGCTTGAGCCGCGAATCTGCGAACTGAAGCGCCTCTATCTGCGTCCGCAGTTTCGTGGTAAAGGATTCGGCCGCGCACTCTCCGACCAGATCATCGCTGAAGCCCGCCAGATCGGCTATCAGTGCATCCGCCTCGATACCGTCGAACCAGTGATGAAAGACGCCGTCGCGATGTACCGCAAGATCGGCTTCCAGGAAATCCCTCCCTATCGCCCCAATCCCATCGCCGGCGCACGCTATATGGAACTGAAGTTGTAATTCCCGGCTCACTTCGGCCAGAATGTCCCCTGACAAAAAGGACAAGGATCCAGTCATGAAGAGAGTTCTATTACTTGCGCTCGCTGTTCTGCTTGCCGCCGCTTCCGCCTTCGCCGCCGAAGGCAAGCCCGTCTCCTACAAAAGCGGCGACGAAACCGTGCAGGGTCTTCTCTACACTCCCGCGGGCAAGGGCCCATTCCCCGCGCTGGTCGTCGTCCACGAATGGTGGGGCTTGAACGACTGGGTGAAAGAGCAAGCCTCGAAGCTAGCCGACCAGGGCTACGTCTCGCTCGCCGTCGATCTTTATCGCGGCAAGGTCGCCACCTCACCTGACATGGCCCACGAACTCATGCGCGGCGTCCCCGAAGACCGCGCCAAACGCGACCTCCACGCCGCTGTAGAGTTTCTCAAAGCGCAGCCCAACGTGAAGAAAGACCGCATCGGCTCCATCGGTTGGTGCATGGGCGGAGGCTATGCGCTCGACGTGGCGCTGCAAGAACCGGATCTCGCCGCCACGGTCATCAACTACGGCCATCTGGCCACGGACCCGGAAGCTCTGAAAAAAATTAACGCTTCCATCCTTGGCCTTTTCGGCGGCCAGGATCGCGGCATCACCCCCGACGACGTTCACAAATTTGAACAGCAGCTCAAGCAACTCGGAAAGAAAGTCGAGATCAAGATCTACGACGATGCCGGCCATGCTTTTGAAAATCCCAACAACCAAGACGGATACCGCGCCGCCGACGCAGCCGATGCATGGCAGCGTACCGTCGACTTTCTGGCGTTGACGCTGCAAAAGTAAATCGCAGAAATCTCGACCGGTCTGAAACGGGCCGTCCGACGCCGGATCCAGCTCGTCCGCTTATTTCTTATACAGCGTATAAGCAACGACCATCTCTGCACGTGGATGGTGCAGTTTTTCTTATGGCACTCCTGTCCCTCTCATGGCACGAATTTCCCACTTGCCAGAAGATACTGATCTGGTTACTATGACCCATCCTGTCATGCTCCCTACCATGAATATCGGCGAGACCATCCGCAACTACCGGCTTCAGAAAGGTATGTCCCAGGGCGACATCGAAAAGCGAACCGGTCTTCTGCGCTGCTACTTGTCGCGCGTCGAAAACGGCCACACCATCCCTTCGCTCGACACGCTCTCCAAGATCGCCGGCGCCATGGAACTTCCCTTATCGCAGTTCTTCGCCGAACCCGGCCACAGCAACGGCTCCAAGGGACTGCCGCAACTCTCCGACGACGAAGTCCGCTTCCTCAGCCAGATCCGCCGCTACTCCACCAGTCTCAACGACAGCGACCGCAAACTGGTTCTCGCCATGGTCAAGAAAATGGCGTCGAATTCGGGAAAATAAGCTTCTAGCATCTAGTTTCTAGCTAAAGCCCTTCAGAACGACCCTCCACTCAGCGCCATCCCACCACCTCATAAACAGCGGGGAACATTGTCGTTCCAGCTAGTAGCAAGAAGCTAGAAGCTGCCCCTTACTTTCGTTCCATGCCCCTTGGTGACCCACGGGCACCTCGCCCCCACCTCTCCTGCTCACTACACTGTGCATGGAGACATCTGTGACCACCGACGAGGAACTGAACGTTCTCGACTCGCAACTGCGCCGCTTGAAGATCGAGTACGAGATTTACTTCAGCAACCCGACCAAGAGGCCTCCCACCGACGTTGAGTGGAAGGTTTTAAGCCTATTACGGAAATTTTCCGATGGCGGCCGCATGAACTTTTCCCAGCGTTACCGCTACAACGAAATGGCCCAGCGCTATGCCCTTTACAGCGACTTGTGGCGCAAGAAGTCCCGCATCCGCGAAGAAGGCTATCGCCGTCCCCAGGACGCTTTACTTTCCGTTCAGGGAGTTCGAACCACAGAAGACGAACGCAAACCTCATCATCCGGTGTATGGCGTGAGTCATGCCGCCGCAGCCGCCGCGGGCACAGTCTCGTCCCCACACTTCACCTTGCACAGTGTCGACCAGGCAGAACGGGAGAAAGTCGAGCGTCTCTACAACACCCTCGTCGCCGCCAAGAAGAAGACGGGCGAGAGTGTGTCCGGTAACTTCGACTCCTTCACCGCCTTCGTGCAGAAAAAAACCGAGCAGATCCGCAAGCAGTACCACTGCGAGAACGTCGAATATTCCGTCGAACTCGCCAACGGCCACGTCAAACTCAAAGCCAAAGCGAAAACCTAGAGGAGAACGATATGAGCATCCTTCGACGCATTCTGGTCACCGTAGTAATCCCCTGCGGAGTCATCCTCGCGGGCGCATACTGGATCGCCCCCATCGCTCTTTCCTTCTATGCGGCGAAAAAAGTCCCCGCCACTGCCAGAGCCGTCCCGACGGACCTGAAAGATCACTCTGTATCGCAGGCTTCTGGAATGCGTCTCTCCTATGTCGGCTATGACTTTGAAGTTCCATGGAGCGATCTCGACAACGCGAAGACCACGCTTTATCCCAATGACAAATCTGACAAGACCGAGGTTGTTCTTGCATTCCGCTCCGGGTTGCGGCTCATGATAACGGCGGTTCCAGCGCGAGAATTCGCCCACGAGTTTGCCACGGACTTCAAAATGTCTTCGCAGAAATTCGACGCAGTCTTTGGGGATGGCACCGCGATTTCCGACTACCTTGTTGCGAAGGATATCTACGACTTCAGCCCGAACCAAATGCATTATTGGTCCCTATCCTCGGGGGTTCATTACCGAGAGCAACGAATGCTCACCCTGAAGTCCATCTTGCCGGCGGAGCCAGCGGAAAGCGGAATCTTCAACATTCAGAACGCAAGCTACAAAGGTTTTCAGCAGGGCAATCCTCAAATTCGGCAGGATAATCTGCTGGTGAATCTCTACTCTGACGACGGCAGCGTCCAGATCAAGTTCTGCCAAAAGGACTACCGCAGTCCCACCGGGGTTACGCAGCCTGAGATCAACCGCATCGTCCAGTCCCTGCAGCGTAAAGCCGCACCCGAAAACTCCGCAATCGCCAAGTCGGAGAGATAAAACCAGTTCCTGTCCCATAAATGGTTTGGGAAGAGCACGAGGTTAGATGCTTTGGAAAAAGTCGCAAACGCACCCCTCGCGGTACCACAAACGCGTGCCTGGCCGTGGAAGAGCGGCCCTTTCAGGGCCGCGTAAGGCGACCGAAATCTGAGCGGGCTTTTAGCCCCTGAGGGATCGCGCAGACTCCTTCTCCGCGCGGCAGAAAAGCGACCCGACAATCCTGTTAAAATCTCCTTCGACTTCTCAGAAGCCACGCCCTCATGTCCAAGATTCAGCGCGCCATCCTCAGCGTCACCGATAAAGCCGGACTAGTCGATTTCGCCCGCAGGCTCTCCGCCCTCGGCGTCGAACTCATCTCCACTGGCGGCACCGCCAAGCTGTTGCGTGACTCCAAAGTGAACGTCAAAGACATCTCCGAACTTACCGGATTCCCCGAAATGCTCGACGGCCGCGTCAAGACGCTGCATCCCAAGGTGCACGGCGGAATCCTGCATCGCCGCGACGATCCCAAGCACGTAGCCGCCATAACCGAGCACGGCATCGCTCCTATCGATATGGTGGTCGTGAATCTTTACGCCTTCGAGAAAACCGCCGCCAAGCCGGGCGTGGCGTTCGAGGAATTGATCAAGAACATCGACATCGGCGGCCCGTCCATGATCCGCTCCGCCGCCAAAAATTTCCGCGACGTCGCCGTCGTAACTTCGCCCTCCGACTACGACTCCATCGCCGACGAGCTGTCCAGATCCGGCGGCGCGCTCTCGAAAGCAACCAAGTGGCGTCTCGCACAAAAAGCCTTTGCCACTACCGCCGCCTACGATTCCGCGATCGCCTCAACGCTTGAGCTGATCCCCGCAGACTCGTTTCAACTGCAGCCGGAAACCGCCGCGTTTCCTCCTACCCTGCGTTTCACCCTCCACAAAACGCTCGACCTGCGCTACGGCGAAAACCCGCACCAAAAGGCGGCCATCTACTCCGACGGCTCGGATGTGGGCGTGGCCAATGCCCGGCAACTTCAAGGCAAAGAACTTTCCTACAACAACATCGTCGACCTGCAAGCCGCGTGGGATCTCGCGCAGGAATTTGACGAGCCGGTCTGCGCCATCATCAAGCACACCAACCCGTGTGGCACCGCTACCGGCAAGACTCTCGCCGAGGCCTACAAGCGCGCCCTCGCATGCGATCCTGTCTCCGCCTTCGGCGGCGTGATCGGCGTGAATCGCCCCATCGACGCCGAGGCTGCGGAAGAAATGCACAAACTATTCCTCGAAGTCATCGCCGCTCCCGCCTTCGATGAAGCCGCCAAAGCCAAGTTCGCTTCCAAGAAAAACCTTCGCCTGGTCCAAGTAACCTTGGCCAATCAGAAATGGGTTCTAAAAAATGTGTCCGGCGGAATGCTCGTGCAGGATGCCGACGTCCGCCCCCTGCAAGACGCCGATCTCAAGGTCGTCACCAAACGCGCCCCGACGCCCGAAGAAACCCGCGCCCTGCTCTTCGCCTGGAAAGTCTGCAAGCACGTGAAATCGAACGCCATCGTCTACGCCCGCGACGGCCAAACCGTCGGGGTCGGCGCCGGCCAGATGAGCCGCGTGGATTCCGCCAAGATTGGCGCGATGAAAGCCCAACTCCCCTTGCAAGGCACCGTCGCTGCCTCCGACGCCTTCTTTCCATTCCCCGATGGCGTGGAAGAAATCGCCAAGGCGGGAGCCACCGCCATCATTCAGCCCGGCGGATCCCAGCGCGATCCCGAAGTGATCGCCGCCGCCGACCGGCTGGGTCTAGCCATGCTGTTCACCGGCGTCCGCCACTTCCGCCACTGAGCAAATTGTTGATTTCCTGATTGTTAATTGCCGATTGTAAAGATATCTGCCGTTGGAGCCTCCAGACTCCAGGGTTTCAATCAGCAATCAAAAATCAACAATCATCAATTGCGCCGGTCCCTGACCTTCCGGTTCCTCCAGCTTTCGCGCCACAGGACGTGTTTTTTTCCATCTCGCCGGGTCCTCGGGTTAGAATAAAAGCACCTTTCCCCCGGCGGCTTTGCATCCAAATAAGCTGAGGTTTCGGAAAAGCGCTTCCAGCGCAGTCAGGTCAAGCATGAATCGAATTTATTGCGCATTTTTGACGATCTCGTTGGCTGCAACCGCTGCGGTGAGCCAAACCAGTCCATCCTCTCCCTCGGAGCCCAATCCGACCGACGCCAAGGCCCAGTCTTCCCCGCGCAAAGTCGATCATGCCGCGTCCTATTATCATTACGCCCTTGCGCACATGTATGAGGAAATGGTCACCGCCTACGGCCGCAGCGACCTGGCCACGAAAGCGACCGAGGAATATCGCCTCGCCATCGACGCCGATCCCTCGTCGGAATTCCTGACCTCTGCTTTGGCTGAACTCTATGTCAAAACCGGCCGCATCGCCGATGCCGTGAAAGAAGCGCAAGACATCATCAAGCGCGATCCCAAAAACCTGGAAGCCCACAAACTTCTCGGCCGCATTTATCTCCGCTCCCTCGGCGACATGCCCGGCGGTTCTGGCTCCGACAACATTCTGAAGCTGGCCATCGACCAGTACGAGCAAATTGTGAAGCTCGATCCCGAGAGCGTCGACGATCACCTGCTGCTCGGCCGCCTCTACCGCTTGAACAACGATATGCAGAAAGCGGAAGGCGAACTCAAGACCGCCATTAAAATCGATCCCAGCTCGGAAGAAGCCGTAACCACGCTCGCCATGCTCTACACCGACGAAGGCGACACGGCCCACGCCCTCAAGGTTCTAGCCTCCATCCCTGACTCCGCGCGCTCCGCCAAGCTTTATGCCGCGCTCGGCGCAGCCTACGAGCAGCGCAAGGATTACAAGAGCGCCATCGACGCCTATCGCCACGCTATCGTTCTCGATCGCGATAATCTTGACGCCATTCGTGGCCTGGCAGAAAACCTCGCGAACGACGGACAACTCGATGCGGCACTCGAGCAGTACAAAGTAATCGCCGACTCCAATCCCGAAGATGCGCAAACCTACGTCCATATGGCCGAGATTTATCGTCGCCAGGCCAAGTACGACCTTGCCCTTGAGAATCTGAAGCGCGCCGACACTCTGGTTCCCGACACCATGGACGTTCCCTACAGCATGGCCGCCGTTTATCAGGCGCAGGGCCGCTACGACGATGCGATCCAGCTCTTGCAGGATTTGCTGAAGAGAACCGCAAAAAGTGAAATCGGAGCGAGCCAGGCCGACCGCAACAATCGCGCCATCTTCATCGAGCGCCTCGGCATGGTCTATCGCGAACAGGAAAACTACACTGCCGCGATCGACACCTTCCGCAAGATGTTGACCCTGGGCGATGAAAACGCTCGCAGCGGATATCAGGAAATTATCGACACCTACCGCGAAGCCAAGCAGTGGCCGCAAGCCACCGCCGTCGCCAAGGAGGCGGTGCAAAAGATGCCTGACGATCGCGACCTTCGCATGGTGCTCGACGCGCAACTGGCCGACACCGGCGAATTCGACAAGGCCGTCGCCGACATTCGCTCCATGCTGAAGGGCGGCCCCGAGGATCGCGAAGTCTATCTTCGTCTGGCCATCATCTATACGCGCGCCAAGCGCTGGAACGATGCCTTAGACGATCTCGCCAAAGCCGAGCAGCTATCGACCAAGTCTGACGACAAGGCCTACGTCGACTTCCTCCGTGGCGATCTGTATCAGCGCCAGAAGATGTTTGACCAGGCCGAAGCCGAATTCAAGAAGGTCTTGGCCGTAACTGCCCCCACCGATCCGCAGGCCGCCGCTACCCTGAACTATCTCGGTTACATGAATGCCGATCGGGGCGTGAAACTTGACGAATCGCTCAACTTTATCAAACAGGCGTTGACCTTTGAGCCTACCAACGGCGCCTATCTCGACTCGCTCGGCTGGGTCTACTTCAAGCTGGGCAAGTACGATTTGGCGGAAGAAAATCTGACCAAGGCCGAAGCCCACATGGGCACCGATCCCACGGTGCAAGAGCATCTCGGCGACCTCTATCAAAAAACCGGCCGTCTGAAACTCGCCGCCGCCCACTGGGATCGCGCCGTCCAGGAATGGAACAAGACGGTTCCGTCCGAGGTCGACACCGAAGCCTTCGCCAAAGTCCAGCAAAAACTCGACGCCGCCAAAGTAAGGCTAGCCAAAGAAGAATCCGACAAGCACTAGGAAGATTCTTGATTGATGATTTCTGATTGTTGATTGAACCCGTTTGCTTTTGTTTTTCAATCAACAATCATCAGTCAACAATGCTAAACTCCTCCCATGCCGTCCGCCTACGCGGTGCAGGTTGAGCGCTCCCGCGGACGCCGCTTCCCTGAACCACCGCATCCCTACCGCAACGACTTTCAGCGCGATCGCGACCGCGTCATTCACGCCCGTGCCTTCCGCCGCCTCGAAGCCAAAACGCAGGTCTTCACCCGCCGCTACTCCGACCACTTCCGCAATCGCCTCACCCACACTCTCGAAGTCTCCCAAGTCTCCCGCACCATCGCCGGCGCGCTAGGCCTCAATGTCGATCTGACCGAAGCGCTCGCCCTGGTCCACGACATCGGCCATCCTCCGTTCGGCCACGCGGGCGAGAAAGCGCTCAACGCCGCCATGCACGAGCACGGCCTTATCTTCGATCACAACCTGCATGCCCTCCGCATCGTCGAAGATTTCGAACAGCGCTACGCCGCCTTCCGCGGTCTGAACCTGACCTTCGAAGTCCGCGAAGGCATCATCAAGCACTCGCACGACTACGACGCCGGCGAACATCCCGAACTCGCCGAGTACCTGCTAAACCAGCGCCCCCCGCTAGAAGCCCAGTTGATCGATTTGACGGACGAAATCGCCTACAATACCGCCGATCTCGACGACGGATACGAGGCTCATCTCCTCTCGCTGGACCAGATCCGCGAAGGCGTCCCCATCTTCGAGCGCTTCTACCGCGAAGTCGAGCAACTCTATCCCGACGCGCCCGACAAACTGAAATTCAACGAGGCGCTGAAACGCATCCTCAACCTCTTCGTCGACGACCTGATCACCCACACGCGATCGCGCCTCGATCAAGCCAAAATCCAAACTCTCGACGACGTCCGCAACCATCCCCACCGCCTCGCCGCCTTCAGCCCCACCGTCGAAGCCGAACGCAAGCAAAGCAAGAATTTCCTCTACGAGAATCTCTACTTCAGTCAATCCCTGGCCGGAGAAAAAGACGACGCGGAACGTGTCGTCGGCGAGCTCTTCACCTTCTGGATGGACCATCCCACAACCCTCCCCCACAACTACCAGGAAAAGGCCAGAGAAGATTCCTTGCCCCGCGTCATCTGCGACTACATCGCCGGCATGACCGACAACTTCATCTTCGAGCAATACGAAAAGCACTGCGGCGGGATGCGCTGAGGCCGAGCAACAGGTGGCCAGCTATATCGGGATGATTCCGTGTGAGCACACTCGCGGGAAGCGACAGCGGTTAGGAAAACTGACCAAGGAAGGCAACTCGCTGCTGCGCTATCTGTGGACCGAAGCGACCATGCATGCGGTAAGAAAAGACCTGGAGATAAAGCGTTTCTATCGGCGCAAGCTCATCCAGAAGGGAATGGGAAAGGCGAGGATCGCGGCGGCAGGCAAATTGGGCATCCGACTGTGGATCATGCTGCGCGATCAGATTGACTACCAAGAGTTCTGTCGCCGCGGAAAGTTGCGGCAGAAGGGGGAAGCCCATGCGGATTCTGAGTGCTATGGCACTCAGTGCTCCCAGTCACTGCAATTTGGAGAGGGTTGCGCTAAGAAGAAGGTAGGCCGGGAGTCGTCCGAAAGACAGCTCTCAACCCCAGCGCAAACCGCGCGGGCTGGAGTGCGGCGACTCCCGGCATTCGCCTAGGAAGATTCAGATAAAAATCCTAAGCCTTCGCGTTCTCACGCGCGAAGGCTTTTCCATTTATAGAGGTTCGCCAAAGGCACGCTGCACGCACACGAGTGCGCCCAGTCACTGGTTGAGCATTGTTGATGTAACATCCCCTTATCACTCGTTGACCCCGCAACGGGGATTTTGAGTGTAACGGCCTCGTTACAACAGTCATGCCCTCCGTTTCGCCGCATCTCCTTACAATGAGAACATGCGCCTTGCGTCGTGCGTCTTCCTTCTCGTTTTCAGTCTGCAATTGAGTACGCAGTCAAATGCCCCCGCCGCCGATTTTTCTTTAACGCTGGAGCGAACCGGCTGCGAAGGATTTTGCCCTTGGTATAGCGTCGCAATTCTTAGCGACGGATCGGTGCATTACGAGGGAAAGGCTTATGTCCACGTCGAAGGCAGCCGCAGAAAGACAATTCCAGTTTCAGACGTTAACAAGCTCATCCATAAACTTCGAGATGAGGACTTCTTTCACTGGGAAGAGAAGACGGACCTTTGCGTGGACTATCCAGAGGTGAGAATCACAGCCAGCCTGAACGGGCAACACAAGCAGGTGCTAGAAGGATGTAGCGCACCGGGAAAGGTTCTCGCATTGGCCGAGGAGATCGACACAATTTCGGGTACAAAAAGTTGGGTCGGAAATGTCCCCGAGGAGTTGATCCAGAAGCAAAAAGGGCCCCAACTCTCGGCCCAAGAAACAATGGCCGAGAGATGCCACGCACCTCGTGACCCCTTTGACAATCAACCGATGCCAGAGCAGTTCAAAATTCCAGACGCTCCGAAAACGGCAAGGCAGGTCAGCTGCTTTGCGTCCTTCAAGAAAGACTCCACGATGCTCGATGTTGTAAGGAAGTGCGGAATACCAGACCTACACGCCGGGAGCGGTATTTACATTTTCGTCTACTACATGGATGACTGTTCGACTGTGACGATCGGCACCCCCGACTTGAAGCGGTTAGCGATCAGGCATGTCAAAGAGAAAAAGACGACCGTCCTATTTAACAATTGGTGAAAAATCCCTGGCGCAATTTTATTTTTGCTAATTTCGCGCGCAGGCCTTTTTCAACACCCACAGGATATTTCAAGAATTACCCACTGTTGTTATTCACGCCGACGAAATCTGGCGAGCCCTCAG
The DNA here is from genome assembly GCA_963707205.1 of uncultured Acidobacteriaceae bacterium. Lineage (GTDB taxonomy): Bacteria > Acidobacteriota > Terriglobia > Terriglobales > Acidobacteriaceae > Sulfotelmatobacter. The sequence goes on along the minus strand of CAVPQE010000028.1, from coordinate 15,494 downwards.
TGAACGAACTCCGGCGTTTGGCCGTGAGACCGTGGATCGTAGTGCAGCGCGAACTGAATGCGGTCGGCGATGGGAGGGTGGTCGTAGAACATGAACACCGCCACCGGACTCGGATCTGGATCTTCCAGATCGACCTCTCCCAAAATTTGGTCAACCTGCGCTTCCACCTGACTCGATTCCCGTGTCAGACCGTCAGTGACCTCCAGTGCGAACTGGTGGGCTTCGTGTTCCAGCACCTGATCGAGGGTAACCCACTTCTAATCATGCCGGTCACGATTGAGCGGGAGAAGGCTCCTCGAAATCAGGGATGGCTTTGTCTTGACTTTCGACATAAACGAAATTAATAGTGTTGACTCGTAATCATACGAAAGCTGATAGAGGAGGAGCCATGCGTGTCCACCGTCGCAATTTGCAGTCCGTCGCATCCTTCATCGGTCCATTTTTGCTCACATTGGCCGCTGTGACGGCGGGGTTCGCGCAGGGATCGTACGAGGCGCAAGTGCGCGGAACGGTCACGGATCAGAGTGGGGCGATGGTGGTGAACGCAACCGTCACTATCACCAATGACGCCACGAATATCTCGCAGAGTGCGCATAGCGACGACCACGGTCAATATTTCTTCACGGGTCTACGCCCAGCCGTTTACACGGTGAAGGTACAAGAGGCGGGCTTCCGCATCTCCGAGAAGAAGAATGTGGTTTTGCAGGTCGATCAGCAGACCACGGCTGATTTCGTAATGCATCCGCTGGGCGTGAGTGAGAGTATCGAAGTCACACAGACGGCGCCGTTGATGGACACCGAGAGTGCAACTCTGGGCACGGACATCAGCAACGAATATGTGCACGAACTGCCTCTGGCCAACCGCAACTTCTTTGGCCTGACGTTCCTAGCGGCGGGCGTGACCGAGGTGGCAGGGTCAGGCACCGGTGACAACTATCCATCGGGAACGAACTTCACTTCCAACGGGCAGCGCAACGCGACCGCCGAGATACGGCTGGACGGCGCCCTGATCAGCGCGCCGGAACAGGGTGAGGGAGGGAATACCAACGTCTACTACGAGCCCCTGATCGAGAGCATGCAGGAAATGAAGGTGCAGAACAACAGCTTCTCGGCCGAGTTCGGCAACAACGGCGGCACGGTCGTAAACATGGTGATGAAGAGCGGAACCGACCGCTTCCACGGCAGTGCCTGGTATTTCCTGCAGCGCGCGCAATTGGACGCACGCGACTTCTTCAACCCCGCGCCCAACCCCAAACCCGACAGCCGTCGCGACCAGGGTGGATTTTCGCTGGGCGGCCCGATCATCAAGAACCGCACGTTCTTTTTTGTGGATTTCGAGAAGGTTGCAAGCTCCAGCGCTTCCAGCGGAGTTGTGACCGTACCGACCATGGCGGAGCGCCAAGGCGACTTTTCGGGAGCAGCGAATCCTATTTACGACCCGACCGCGCAAGGGTGTGGGAATCCATGCGTAAACAGGCCGCAGGTGCAGTACAACGGCCAAGCGAACGTGATTCCGCCCAGCGAACTGGATCCCATCGGACTGGCCGTCCTCAATCTCTATCCGAAACCCAGCAACGCAAACGAGTTCAACAACTACAACTACTCGACGCTGGCGCAGAATCCAGATTATCAGTTCGACGTCAAGATAGACCACCAAATCAACGACAGGCACCGCATCAGCGGTCGCTACAGCCGAGGGTGGAGCAATGGTACGACTCCGCTGACCCTGGGCGACGGCTTCGATAATGACGGAATCGCGAGCGGGGTGACGGTGGCGCAAAACGCTTCGCTGGAATATACCTGGACCATCAACCCGCGGACCATCTGGACCAGCCACGTAGGAGTCGACCGGGTGCACGAACTGTCGCTCCCGAGTATCCCGACGATCTCCAGTTTCAACGCCTCGCTGCCGGCTGGCGTTCAGGGATTGCCTTCGGTGTTCCAAACGGCCAATGGGATCGATAAGATGCCGACGTTTCTGATGCAGGGAAGTTCCCCTTGGACGAATCTCTACGATCAGTGCTGCATTAACACTACCTTTGCGCACACCCTGGTCAGTTACTCCACGCAGTTGGTGATTTCCAAAGGGGCTCATCTGATTAAAATCGGCGGCGAGCAGAGAATTTTCTACAACAACTTCTGGCAGCCGAATTATCCGAGTGGCTTCATGACCTTTACGGACGACACTACATCGCCGACTCCGAACAGCGATTGCGACCCAAATTCACCTCCGGATACCTGCAATAGCACCGGCAACCCCTTCGCCAGCCTGGCTTTTGGCTACGGCGATAATATCAACGCCTCCAGTCAACTGGTGGTGACTCCTTCGGTCGCGAACCGGTCGCTGGAGACGGGGTTTTATGTCCAGGACGACTGGAAGGTGACCCCGAAACTCACGCTCAATCTGGGCTTGCGTTACCAGTGGAGTTCGCCGTACACGTCGCGCGGCAATCAGATCGAGTTCAGCAATTTCAGCGCCGACAGTGGCGTGAATCTCGACCTGACCAGCCTGCCGGCGGCTGCGCAAGCGGCGGGGGCCATGAGCGTCCAGGCGACTATGCAGTCGGCCGGATTGAATTACCCGTCGTCGATGCAGGTGCTCGGCACCACGCAATTCCCGACGTCGAGCATGAGGACGGTTCCGACTTACTGGAAAGACGTTGGGCCGAGACTAGGTTTCTCGTACCAGCTCGATCAGAAGACGGTGGTGCGGGGCGGGGCGGGCATCTATTTCGGAATGAGCCCGGCCACAAACTTCCAGTATCCCGGCTCAGCGTTCCGCAAGACCGCGAACCTGTTCTTTACGAACGACAATTTCGCCACCCAATCCGCGACCCTGGAGAATCCGTTTCCCGGAGGCTTTAGCGGTCCGCAAGGCACGCAGTACGGCCAGTTTGCGAATTGGGGTTATCAGAACCCGAACGATCTGGGTACGATGGCGGCGCGAGACGCCAACATCTACCAGTGGAATCTGGGAATCGAGCGGCTGCTCCCCAGCCAGATCGTGCTCGGCGTGGACTACTCCGCCAACCGAAGCACGCATCTGCCGTGGGCCGGTACAAACAACCGCTCTTTCATCCCTTCGGCTTTGCTGGCCCAGATCACCGCGGCGGTAACCCCCACGGATTCGACTTGCTCCGCGGATAGTTGCGTAAGCAACTTTCTTCAGACACAAGTGGGCAACCCGTTTTATTCGATGTTCAATACCCCTTGCACGTCGACCGCTTCCCATCCCTGCTTCAACGAACCTAATTCGAACTACGGCAATGCGACGCTGCCCTTGGGGACTCTGTTGAACCAGTACCCACAATTCAACGGTGACTTTGAAGGGCTGATGATCGAGGAAGCGAGTTCGTGGTACAACGCTCTGCAGGTTCGCTTCCAGAAGCGCACTACGCACCACGTCAGTTTTGAGGGCAGCTACACGATATCGAAGTCAACCGACGATTCGTCGGCGGGCAGGAACAACTGGGTAGGTGCGCTCGGGGCCGGCATTCCGCAACAACTGGATCGCCTGTTCGCGGAACGCAGCATTGGGGGCAACGACACGCCACAGCGGCTAGCGGCCGCCGTGGTCGTGGATCTGCCTATCGGGCGCAAGCAATGGATCGGCGGCAATATGAACCGGGCGGTCGATGCCGTTGTGGGAGGCTGGTCGCTGGCGACGATCATCACCGAGCAATCGGGACAACCGATGGCCATCGGCATGTCCAACGCCCGTCTGGCGAACGGCACCCAGCGCCCCCAGGTTGTGTGCTCCCAACTTAAGACCGGGATCAGCATGCACTCCGCCGCCTTGCAGTGGCAGAATGCGAGTCCCGCCGCCTATCTCAACGCCAACTGCTTTGCCGATCCCGGCGACCAGGTTCCTGGGAATGCTCCACGATACTTTTCCGGGCTGCGCACCGACGGCATCCACAACATGGATCTGAATATTTACAAGTCGTTCGTGCCCAAAGAAGGCATGCGGGTGGAAGTGCGGGCGGAGATGTTCAACTTCTTCAACCACCCGCGCTTTGCGCAACCGAATTCGTTCGTGGGAGATCCGCTTTTCGGGACAGTTACCAGTGACAGCGTGAACGGGACTGTACTCGAGCCGCCGCGATCCTTCCAGTTTGGATTGAGATTTGAGTTCTGATCTGCTGCGGAACTCGCGTTTTCGGGCCACTCTATTCATGAAAACCATACTTGGGCTGTTCTCTGCGCTGATCCTTTGCGTGTGCGGTCTTTTCGTGCTCGCACAAAACTCTGCTTCCATTCCAGATTCGTCCCGACAGGATTGGACGAACTACGTGCGCATCGGCGCGTATAGCCTGAAAGGCGGCGACGCGAACGAAATCGTACAACGCGCGCAGGCTAGCGATGTCTTTGGGATTGAAGTCGACAACGATATCCCCGGGCGGTACGAGAGCTTTGTCCATCCGGAAGAGAAACTGAAGGCGATTCGGGCGGTGGCGGAAGCGGCGCACAAAGTCGGCAATCATGCGTTCGTTTACATTGCAGGAACGGAATGCATCACGGCGCACGGGGATAAAGTGGCGCACACGCTGGCGAAAGATCATCCCGACTGGCTGCAGCGGAAGATTACGGGAGAGCCGGCAATTTTCGGAGGCGGGACGGCGTTCTGGATTCGTCAGGGCGACGAGGATGTGTGGGTGAGTCCTTACGCTGCGGAGTGGCGCAAGATTTATATGGAGCGCGTGCGGCAGATTGCGGGCACGGGCATCGACGGGATTTACATCGATATTCCTTACTGGATGACGCACTTCGAGGGCTGGGAGAATACGTGGGCGAGCTTCGATGATTTCACGGTGGCAGCGTTCAAGCGGGAGACCGGGCTGGATGCAAAGCACGATTTGAAGCTGGGAGATTTCTCCGATCCGGCGTTTCGCAAATGGGTGGAATTCAGAATTCGTACTTTCACCGATTTCCTAGCGGAGCTTGCGCAAAACGCGAAGGGCGTGAATCCGCAGATCAAGATTATTCCAGAGATTTATCCGGGGATCGAAGAAGAGGCGGTGCGCGTGGGCGCCGATGTCTACAGCCTGTATGCGGTGGTGGACGCGATTGCGCATGAATATGAATTTGGCGAAGGCGATCATATGGCCTCGTCGCGCAAGCCGCTGGATTGGTTTCGATACCAGGTGGGGATGCATTCGTTCCGTGCCTTCGCGCAGGGCAAGGCGACTTGGATTCTGAATTACTCGTGGGACGGCGATAAGAAAGTCGATGCGCGGGAAGCGATGATGAACCTCGCGATGTCGCAGGTGATGGCGGGCGCGAACTTCTGGGATGCGCCCGGCCACTCGATGGCGGGATCGAACGACCTGCCGACGAGGAAGAAGATCTTCGAATGGATTGCGGCGCATGAGAAGACTTTCTACTTGCCGCGCACGCCGGTGGATCCCGTTGGAGTTTATTTTTCTCCGGAGACGCGGAACTTTTTCGCGAAGGAGTTTATCGATTCGTACCGAGGGATTTTAATCCTGCTGATGCAGAAGCATCTTGAGTTTCAGATTGTGACGCCGCGGACGCTGGCTGAGTTTCACGGGCGGACGCTCGTATTGCCGGACGTCCGCGTGTTGAACGATAGCGAGCGGGATTGGCTGAAGAAGTTTGTGGCGGATGGGAGAACGGTGGTGGTGACCGGGACTGACTCAACCGAACTCGGTGATGCGCAACACGTGGTGCGGTTCCCGAGTTGCCCGGGGAAGGCCTATGGCGCGGCTTTGGAAAAAGATTTCGAGCATGCTTCGCCGGATTCGCAGGCAGAATTTCTCGCTGGCCTGCAGGGCGGGAAGACAGTGCAGATCCAGGCATCGACAGAAATTGCGACTTCGATTTCGCGAGGGCCAGATGGCCGCATCCAGTGCTTCCTGGCGAACTTCGCCGGGCTGCGCGGCGGATCGAATCCGGTCCAGACTCCGCAAAATGGAGTCCGAGTGAGCGTCGCGTCGAAGTCGGAGGGGAAAGGATTCTATTTGCCGTTCCTCGGGGAGATGCAGCCGGTTCAGGGAGTGCGCCACGGAGATTCCGTCGACTTCACTCTGCCAACGATCACCAAGGGCGCGGTTTTCTGGTACGAACCATAAAACTGTGGCGCTGGCCTGTGGCGGCGAGACGCGCCACGACAGCCGCCGAGGACGGCGGCGCTACGGGTGTTCGGGATGCGCGCTACTTGGCGGGCGCTACTGGTTCCCAATTTCTGGCGCGGGAGACGGCTTCGTTCCAGCGGTCACGGAGCACCCGCGCTTTTGATTCCGGCATCTGCGGCTCGAATCGGCGATCCCTCTTTACGTCGGACGGATCCTGGTCGCGCTGCCAAAAACCCGCGACCAAGCCCGCCAGATACGCTCCTCCCAACGCGGTTGTCTCGGTGACGGCAGGGCGGACGACAGGAACCTGCAGAATATCCGCTTGAAATTGCATGAGACTGTCATTGGCGGCGCCTCCTCCGTCAACCCGCAACTCGCGAACCGCATGGCCGCAATCGCGGCGCATGGCGTCGAGCAGATCGGCAACTTGATACGCGATGCTTTCCACGGCGGCACGAGCGAGATGACCGGCCGTGGTGCCGCGCGTGAGGCCGAAGATCGAGCCGCGCGCATAGGAATCCCAGTGGGGAGCGCCCAGGCCAACGAATGCGGGAACGAAATATACTCCGCCATTGTCCAGAACCGACTTTGCCAGCGCTTCCACTTCTTTGGATTTGCGAATTAGTCCCAAGCCGTCGCGCAGCCATTGCACGACCGCGCCGCCTACGAAGACGCAGCCCTCGAGCGCGTACTCGGTGGCGTCGCCGACTCTCCACGCGACGGTAGTGACCAGCCGGTTCGACGACGGCACGAGCACCCGTGTTCTGCAGCATAAAACATCCGGTGCCATAGGTGTTCTTTGTCATACCGGGGCTGGTGCAGCGCTGGCCAAAGAGAGCGGCTTGCTGATCACCGGCGACCAGCCTACCTGCGCGCCTCGACTCCGGGTCTATGCCGGAGTAGATCGCCATTGCGGCCAACCGGTTGACGAGGGTCTGTGACTTAGATTGGGTGAGTTTTTACGGGTGTCATGCGGAGACCCATAACGCAATTACCATCATCAAGATCGGATTTGAGGCGTGCTTTCGAGCTGTGGCGTTACGTGTTGGTTGCCGTTTCGAATCGCGGGCTTGGCCTATGTCGCCTTGACTGCCATGCGATGAGGAATTGCTACGCTTCATTTTTCTGAGGGCCAAGCATACAGGCCCGGTTTGAGTAGCGACCCGACTGGCGAAAACCCAACTGACGAAACCAGGCGATTTCGCATTGAGGGTTTTGAGGTGCTATAGGGATTTTTCAACAGGCAGTAATCGGGAGAAGTGTACCCTCAGCGCGCTGTAACTCTAGGTGCGATTAACCCAAAGAAGATCAATCCCGCGGCAGTGATTAGCCGACTGCGCACGCAAGTCGGCCCAGGACAAGGCACGATGTGGATCAACACGCCCACACCGAGGCTCACTCCAGCAACCATGGCAGCTGCAGCGCCGGACCATACAAGCCGCCGGTCGCTACCCCGATTGAGGAGCCACAAAGAACATCCCGTAGCGATCAACCCCGCGACGATCCATATTGAGGTGAGAACTGCCAGTGCAGGTTGCAGAGCGGACCACTCGCGCGGGAAACTGAAACCTGATACGAGCATCAGGCCGCCCAGGAAAAGCATGACAAGGGTGACACGGATGCTGGCCCCGAATCTAGCAAATGCCATACTCATGGGAGGCTCCCAATGTACCCTGGAATTCAACGTTTCACTACTTTAGAATCCGGGGAAATTTGCACTTTCAGTCAGTCCGAACACGCGAACGTACCGAACGCGGAGAGGGTCGTCAGTGACTGGAATCACGCAAGGGCCTGTAAGACACAAAAGGGATCGGAGCGGTGGTCGCTGACGAAACCGCATTATAAAAGGGCGCCCCTCTTGGAGTAGGTTGTGATTGTTCGCACCACCACCTACGAAAAGGAGCACCCTATGAGCAGTGAAAAGTATATTGGGCTCGACGTTCATCAAGCAACCATCGTGGTCGCGGTGATGGATTCCACTGGTAAGTTAGTGATGGAGTCCATTCTCGAGACCGAAGCGGCGACGATTCTTCAGTTCTTCGCAGGCTTGCGCGGAACTTTGTCGGTGACCTTCGAAGAAGGAACCTGGTCCGTCTGGCTGTACGATCTGCTCAACCCGCACGTCGACAAACTAGTGGTGTGCAATCCACGGAAGAACGCGTTGCTCAAGGACGGGAACAAGAGTGATCGGATCGATGCCCGCAAGCTGGCGGAGTTGTTACGCGGCAATCAACTCAAATCGGTCTACCACGGCGAGACCGGCGTGCGGATGCTACGGGAGTTGTCCCGGAGTTATCTGACGATCGTCAAAGACCTGTCTCGGGTAATGAACCGGCTGAAAGCGGTGTATCGCAGCTGGGCGATTCCCTGTGCGGGAAGAGATGTCTACTATCGTCGGCATCGAGCGCAGTGGCTGGACAAGATCCGGGAAGCCGGCGTGCGGCGTCGGGCCGAACGACTCTATGAGCAACTGGACATGTTGCAACACTTGCGTCAGCAAGCGCGGCGGGAACTGTTGGCGGAGGGTCGCAAGCATGCCATCACCGCGAAGCTGCGACAGATTCCCTATCTAGGCCCGATTCGCTCGGTGCTGGCCGTGGCGCTGATGCAGACTCCGCATCGTTTCCGCAGCAAGCGACAACTGTGGGCCTATAGCGGACTGGCCTTGGAAACCCGCATCAGTGCGGAATACCGCTTAGTCGAAGGTCAGGTGCGGCGTTCGAAGAAACTGCTTTCCATTCGAGGCCTGAACAAAGACCACAACCATGATCTGAAAGGTTTATTCAAAGGAGCGGCCACCATGGCCAGTGTGCGTCCCGGACCGTTCCAGGACTTCTACCAAGCTGCGCTGGCCAAAGGCATCAAGCCGACCATGGCGCGTCTGACGCTAGCGCGCAAGATTGCAGCGATTACGCTGACTCTGTGGAAGAAGGGAGAAAACTTCGACGCAGAAAAACTGAAATCGCAAGCCGCTTGAGCGTCTCGGGTGAAGAGCCCCTCCATCTCCGGTGATCTTCTCTGGTGGTGGCCAGTCGGTTCTTGAGACGCTCGGGTTCGAGGGTGAGTATGACTATGGCCTGTAGACGACACGGTGCTTGTGGCACCCAGTCTCTGTGTAACCCCTATGCCCCCTCGGATAACCCGAAAAAGCACTAGGCCCCGAGCCTCAGATAGACCCATGGTTGACACCGTACAACCGCACGGCTTGATTCAGTTTCGAAACTGATTGGCGTCGTCGCTACTAAACGAAGATGCAGCTGCTGAGATGGAATAACCCAGGGCACGACACCACACGAGCGTCTTCTATGGTCAGAGGGGCTGGATGTCGCGAACCAAACCCGCGCCTCCGGCGGAGGGAGAAAAATGTTCTTGACATCCCCTTATATAGAACAGGCCATAGCGCTCATCGACCGGGCTTTTGTGTGCGTCAGTGTTTCCTGCGGCATAGTCGTCGGTTAACTTCATCTGCAGAGAAGGATTCAGGGACAAAATCGCCAAGCCACTCACAGGCCTCATCGTGATTCGGGTGATTGGCGTCCTGGAGTGCTTGGAGAAGCTCTGCAAGTCCTTGCGGCCCTCCACAGTCTTCGGGCGGACAACATCGTTTACCCGCCACGCATGTCTGCTGAAACGTTTCGTCTCCAAGCAAGACTTCTTCAAGAAGAAGCTCGTGCTGCCAGCCATCCCCGAAATCGTACTCGTAAAATAACTTTGCCCCCGCCGTCCGCATCAAGTCACCGAGCTCGGTCCGGTTCTCGTCTGCAACTTTGGTCCCGACGCTGAATCTCAGCTCAGAGGACATTTGTCGCGGGAGAACAAATTGGTGGAGGTGGGAATTCGTCCACCCCATTACAGTCTGCAAGGTCCGATGGAAATTGCGGAGCGTAATATCACGAGGAACTAAAATGCGCCTCCAGACCGGCGGGCTTGTGCCGAGGAGGGTCACTTTGATGGCATACACTTTCACGCGGGTTTCGGGTTGGCTCAAGCGGCCGTGTCCTCCGCCAAGAATTGGGCGAAAGAACGGATCGTCTTCAGCTTGTCCTCACTGAAACCGCGTAGCTCTTCTTCACTGACTCGGGTCTCGTACAAGAGTCTCCCAAACACTTGCGTCAGGTGCGAGTACCGATAGTCGTACTTGCGGTCGATCTCTTTACGTCGTTGGGTTAGGTATTCCTCCAGGTCCCACAGGTCCGACGGCTGCTTGATCTGGCCGGCGATCTCCTTTACTTGCTGCATCAACTCGTGAAGCTCCCGTTTCAGAGCAACGTCGAAGGCTTTGCGCGCGATCGCTTTCTCTGACCTCGACCATGTCATATCGCTCGCGCTGGCATACCCGTAATGGATGGGAGATTGGGATGGGCTGCTCATGGGCTGATCCTCCGTCCCGACATTCTATCTCTGAGCGAGACACTGTTTCTACGGGGGTGAATCCTTTCCGCGCTTCAGCTACGAGTCAGCTTCCTGAGGTTGGACGTCGCTTCTAAGGTTTAAAAAGGTCGTTTACCGCTTTGACCCAGTTCGGAATGAGGCAGCCAGGGTCAGAGAAGGCAAAATCTTCCGAGCAGTCGCTAATGCCCGCGGCCAACTCGGGACTCAGCAAGCCCGCGTCGGCGGCTTCGTGAGCCAGGCGACGCACGGCTGCAAGCTGTTGGTTGATGGTGTTGGCGGCCAGATGCCGCGATTCCAGGTACATGCGATAGCGCACGACGACGATGCGGTTGAAGGCCAGCCGAGGTTCGGAGCAGTACCTGGCGATGAATTGGTCGATGGCGTACTCGTAGACTCGGCGCGAAGCGGGCGAGCCGAGGCTATTGAGAACTGCCGTTTTACAATGATCCAGGTCTGGCAGGCGGAGCACTCGGCGACGATAGTTCGGCTTGACTCTCGGTTTGCCCATGACGACGGCCTCCAGTGCCGCAGCAGTCGGAATACGGTAAGCTCGCCTCGCGGGCAAGCTCGGATCACACGGGGGACGGAACCGCATTTTTCTGGGTTCCCAAAGCCAGCAAACATCGGAGTAAGACCATGGGCATCAGTAATCCCGAGATTCAAAAGAAGGTGTTCGGACCAAGATGGGAACACGAGATCGAAAAGCAAGGCTGGCCGTTCTGGAAAAGGCTCATGCACCGACTGCAGGACTGTCCTATATGCAAGCCCAAATCACAAACTCGAAAACTTCAATGAGCGCTATCGTCGCCTTAACACTTATTGACCTCGAACCCGGTTTGCTGCGTCAAGGCCCCCTGTCCGGTAGTCCACCTGTCCCTAGCAGAAGTAGATCGCGTCGCCGCACGCAGGAACTCTACGCCAGCGTTCCGTTACGGACTGCACTCTATCTCTTGCTCTTTGCGCTCTTTTCTCTTTTCTGCATCTCGGCCCCCAGTGCCATCAAGCGGTCCCAGGTCGGGCGAAGTTGTTGTGGGTCACGAATGCAGTTGATCCAAATCAGCCGGCTGTCTCCGGGAAAAGGAATGCCTGCGAATTTGTGATAGTCCGCGGGCAACGGTGGACCGCCAGGACTTCCCGCCGGAGGAATCATGGCCGGGAGTTGGAAAGCATACATACTGCCGCCTGCCAGGGCTTCGTGCGGATAGCGCAGGAGCCACACGCAGTTGTGACTTTCCTGAATCAGGTTGGCGGAGACAATGGCCCACTGGCCACCGTTCTCTGGAGCAGCCTCCTGGCAATTCCAGAATTGCGCTTCAGGGACATACACAGTGGGGTCCGAAAACCCGTACTCATCGATCCAGATTCGTGTCAGACCGCGTTGCCGCACGAAGTTCTCCACCTCAAGGAGGCCGTGATTCCAGTCGAGATTGGAATCAGCGACCAAAGCGTAGCCGGGGCGGCCGGCGCTCAATGAGTTCAAGAATGGAAGATAGTAGGGATAGGCGCGCACTACCGTCGCAACCGATGCCAGCGCCAACGCCACCGTGAGCCAGAGGCCAGCGCGGGCGGCAGGCCAGCCTGAACTTCGCAGTTGATTCAGTGCTCGCGGCAGCGGCGCCAGCAAAAGTATCAGCAGCGCTAAGGGAACAGAGAAGTGGCGGATGCTGATCTGGAATCGGCTCAGGATGCATGCCCCGCTGAAGACCATGAGGAAGACCCACACAGCCCGCCAGTGCAATTCCCGACCTTCAGATATTAGGGCGAGGCGTACTGGATGAACCTTTGCAACGAGGCTAACGACCAGCGCAAGAACGAGCAAAAGGAGAAAGGCTAACGGGGACTTCAGCAAGAACAAGACCGGAAAGTAGAACCAAATGCCGTGTGGGTACGAGTGACCCAGAATGAACGCAGGCGGCTTCCCAGTGAAGGCGAACAGCGCCAGGCCACGCAGGAAGATCCAGGGTGGCATGAGTATTCTGCGAACGAACAGGGCCGCCACGTTGTGTCCAAGAAAATCCAGCGAATCGGTTGGCTCGTTCCATGAGAGAACAAAGTAGACAGCATAAACGACTAGGGCCGCGAATAAGACACCCTTGGTGAGACTCCACCATCGGAAACGACGCCATGCCCGAAGCTCCGCCTTGTCCGTCGGCTGCCCCGTGACCGGACGCCAGCGCAGGCTGAGAATAAATGCAGGAAAACAGAAGAACAGAAGTCCGGCAGAAAACTTGGAAAGCAATGCCCCGCCGAGGGCGAGGCCGAATCGCAGGATTGTCCCGCGCGACGGGGATCGCCACATGCCGGCAAAAGTCCACAACGTCAGCATGACGAACAACGTGATTGCCATGTCGGTCAGGACCAAAGGCCCGAACGCGAGCATGGCGGGCATGGTGGCATAGGTGCAAAGGCAGAGCAGTCCGCCCCAAGGATCGCTGAGGCGGGAGCCATATACAAAGAGAACAATCCCCGTAACGAGTGTCAGAAACAACATGGATTGCCGCGCCCAGAAGACTGTTGCCAGAGGTTCATTCCAGCGGGCAATCAGCCAGTGGCCGAAGATCCATTCGCCGAGAAACTGCTTGAACAGTCCACTGCCGCTGAACGTCCAAGATACCTGGGAATAGTCAGCGTACACGCCGCGAACGACGAGAGGCAGGGCGGCGAGCACCTTCGCCAGCGGAGGGTGTTCCTCGTTCATCCGCATGTCCAGTTTCTGCAGATAGCTCACACCCGCCCCAATGTGCGCTATTTCGTCAAAGGTGACAGATTCGTGCCGCGCAGCGCCGTCCGCAAGCACAGCCATGAGAGCCAAGAGCAAAACCACGCCGGCCGGAACGAGTTTTGATGAGTGTGTTTTCAATTCGCGTCAAGGATGAGATGGCAAAGCGCACGGGATCATGCGCATCCTGAAAAGACGGTCTAATGCGCCTTCAGCCGCGGCTGGTTTTTCCAGCACTTCTGCCTGGCATAAGCTACACTCCTTGACTTGAGATCATTGCCGGGAATCGTTTGTGCCGCAGTGACCAAGAGCACACAGGGCCGGATCGGCCCAGAGGGCGGTTACCTCCTGTGGGATCATCTATCTCGTGAATGTCTTGAGGTGATCCTGACGCTCCCGCCCACTCCTAGCTGGCGTAAAATCCCCATGTCCCTCATCGTGCCGCCGCAGGGGTTTTGAGTGAAATCGCCTGATAACGACAGTTATGACTTTAGTCTCTGCGACAGTCGTGCTGTAAACTAGGCACCAAGTCTGGAGGTTTGAGTGGCGGGCCTCGGCATGATCGTGGCTGTTCTGGTTATCCTGCCGATCTTGGGCGGCATCGTAGCGGGGTTGTTCTTCCTTTCTGTTCCACGCCTTAGATACCTTGCGGCATACTCCGCTCTTGTCCCGCTATTCGGAATAACAGGGCTGATCGGTGGCTTTGTGGCGGGCGAACGCCTAGCGCGGCCTTTCTTCTACCGCAACGACTACGGGCTTTCAACAATCGTGTGGCCTGCTTGGGTACTGACCATCGGAGTGTCTCTCGTCGGTGTAGTCGTGGGCATCGCCTCAGCGGTATTTGCCGGACGCGGGATCAATCGACGCCGAGCGGACAATTTTCAATGAGCGCTATCGCCTGGTTTCAACAGTAGGGGGAGCCTGCTCTTGTGCAGAAACGCGGACTCTAGTCTCGAAGCCAAATCTTCTCTACTCTATTGCCGACCCACGCATAGAGAATTGCCCACGACTCGTAGCCGCACAATACGATGGCAGGATTGATCGCCTTTATTGTTTTCTCGCCGTATACATCGTCGTACTTTCCCGGTCGCTCACGCCAAACTACAGGCGCAGGGCCAGTGATGTGCTGCTCTAACGACCTCAGTTCCCAGCCACTCTGGAGTTCATGCGCCACGATGAGTTGCGTCTCTTGACCCTGTGTTTCGTTGCGCAATAGAACTACGGCCACTGTGGGCTTTCCATCGCCGTAGAAGTTAACACTTGCGAGACCCGGGCAGTCTGAGCCATGCTCTGTTTGAAATAGCTTTTCATCGTCCTGATTCAGATCAGACAGAGTGACAACGTGCGCGTTCGGATACTTGCTGGCAATCAACTGGCTGAGGCCATCAGGCAAAGCGCAGCCATGCTGTGATTGGGCAATGACTGGCTGAGTGCAAAAGATGGCGAGAATGGCACACAAAACGAGTTTTCCTCGCATGTTCAGAGCTTCGCATAGCGCAACGCGGAGGGACAGGAAAGAGTTGATTGCCCCGTAACTGTCGTAACATCCCCATTGCGCTCAAAATCCTACCCACAGATCAATGAGCACTGGGGAAACTCAGCCAATTTCAGTCAGGCAGCTTTTTGATTTTGCTCCGCGCTGCCGACCATCAATTGCGACCGAGCATAGCGTAGCACGTCCTCGACGCGAGCGATTGCTTCGTCCATTCGCTTCCGAGCGTCGGGATCATACAATCCCGGGTTTGCGGAAGCCTCGTCTCTCATGCTGCGCAGAACCCTTAGCACGTACTCCGATTCATCAACCACGCGTTGCATGATGCAAGTATGACCAGAAACTTCATGGACCGCCGTGACTGGTGTCACTTCGAGTACCGCAAAGAACGGCGTAGTTGTTGAAAAATCCCCATAGCGTTCACTGACCCCAGTCGGCCAATTCTCCTCGGGCCGAGAGAACTTCCTTTTGGCATGGGTGTCGAATTGCGGC
Organism: uncultured Acidobacteriaceae bacterium; assembly: GCA_963707205.1. Classification (GTDB taxonomy): domain Bacteria; phylum Acidobacteriota; class Terriglobia; order Terriglobales; family Acidobacteriaceae; genus Sulfotelmatobacter. The sequence goes on along the minus strand of CAVPQE010000028.1, from coordinate 304 downwards.
GAGGCCGGTACGTCTGATCGACAGGTATTACCAGTCACCGAATGGAACTACATTGGACGGGGGCCCGACTTCCTTGGGAATCCAAGGGGGCTAAGTGTGCGCCATGAACCGGCTCAACAGCGACTCTAGAACTCTCTCTCTCTTCTGGAGGGAAGCCTTAAAGTCGCGATGATCGGTGTGCCAGATTTCCCGAAGCAGAGCTCGATGGCGCTCCTCAAGAATCTCGAACAACATCTCTCTCTCCTCATCGCTGAGTGTCAGTGTGACGGCAGTTTCGGTCATAACCACCTCCCGACTGTCCCTA